>NZ_JBLVUL010000002.1:0-174709 GCF_048282725.1 Mycobacterium sp. 48b | reverse complement strand
GTGCGATCGGGCGCACAGCACTCACACTGAGACCGCGACGGTCACCGCCCTTGTTACCTGACAGCTCATCCACACACCCAAGGGCGGCCGACATGCCACGGCGCGGCGCCCCACAGAACCAGGTTAGTTAGTACGGTTTCAACTATGACCGACCGTGCTCGACTTGTGTTTGCTCCTGAGGTCCGCAAAGTGCTCACTCAACAGGTGATCGAGGAAGCCCGCGCAACCATCGACGTATACACCTGTGTCGCTTGCGGTAGATCCGGGCATGCCCGAACCGAGCTCGCCAGTGTCCTTGTCATCAAGTCACCGAACTTCCCGCCAGTGATGCGATTCGCGCACGTCGACTGCGTACCTTCCCATGTGGTGGATGGTAAAGCTGTTGACCCGAGCGAGTTCCCGGAGGACGAGGTCACTTTCATGAAAGTCGCCTTCCAACCAGGCGGTGACACTCGACGTGGTGTTCAAGCCATGCTGCTCATTGATCAACGTCGTGGTTTGAACGCCGTTACTGCCTCTGGTGAACCAACTGCCCTTGATACGCAGTTCTTCCTCAGTGAGGGGTTCGGCCTCGCGCTAGCAATCGATCAGCAATTTCCAGAGGTTGCTGACTACACCGCGCACATTAATCCGGACCGTACCGGCTATATCGACCACGTGCCCGGTAGGCCCGGCCGGTTCCTGGAGCATTTCGACGACGACGACCCCGCCGGAATGTGGTACTCCACTGTGCGATCGACCGGCTGGCTCACAGTCATCACTGGCAAGCTCGGAATCGCCGGAACCCCACCAGAACACACCCAATCAGCTGTGGAGAACGCGTTGAGATCCGGCAACGTGGTCGGCGGTCGAATTCGCGTTATTCAGCATTAGCGACGGCGCTCACCATTTTCGCTGAGAGCGTCGAGTTAGCTCGGCGCGCCCCACGTGTGGTGCCAACTCGGCCTCATACGGGATCTGAGAGATCCGACGGCGGATGTGCGACGCAGGAGATAGTTCGTGAGATATCGCACGCGATATCTCACGAACGGCACCCGCCTCAATCCGCGACGCGGCCATAGACGGCGGCACAATTTGTCGTAGTGGTGGGAGTGGGTTGCGTCGCGCTGGTGACGTGATGTTTTTGTGCCTTTTGCACTTTCCGATTGTGGCGGGTGGCTCGCCTACGCGCCAAGACGCCGGCCTCCGCTGCTGCGCGACGCTCCGGGCCCTGCGGGCTCGCAAACTCTTTCCCTGCGCTCGCTGCGGTCGCTGGCGCTCCCGATGGCTTCGCTGGGGAAAGACTTTGCGCCCGGGTCTTGCACTCCGGCTCCCCCACACCCGCCCAAATCTCCAGTGCCAAAAGGCAAAAAGAACGGGCGGCCTCCGGGTCGCTCCCTCTGAAAGGTACTGAGATGACCGACACCACCCAGCAGGACGTTGTTGAGACCGCACAGTTCGGGACGCTCGAACACCTCGATCCCGCAACGTTGGAAATAGGTGAGAACGTCCGCGACGAGGCGACGCTAGACAAGTCGTTCCTGGCCAGTATCGCCGAGAACGGCGTCCTGACGCCGATCACCGCCGTTCGCAGCGCTGAGGACCCCGACGTGATCCGGGTCCGCAACGGCCAGATGCGTACCCTTGCAGCCCGCGAACTTGGCCTGGCCAGCGTGCCGGTGTACGTGCTGCCGTCCAGCGCAGCCGACGCTAGCGAAGAAACCATCGAGCGCATCGTGCACCAGATCGTCACCAACGATCACGCGAAGGCCATCACCGAGGCCCAGCGGGCACGCGGCATCCAGCAGATGCTCAACGCCGGAGTCTCACAGACCAAGGTCGCCAAGAAGCTCTCGGTGAAGCGCGACACGGTCAAAGCCGCTGCCGCAGCGGCCAAGTCGAACGCGGCCATGCAGGCGCTCGACACCGGCCAGCTCAGCCTGGAAGAAGCCGCCGCACTCAGCGAGTTCGACGGCGACGACGACGCAATCGAAAAGCTCATCGCCGTTGCCGGGACCACCAGGTTCGCCTTCCGCGTCGAAGAGCTGCGCCAGGCCCGCGACCGTGACCGCGCATATGCCGCCGCCGTGCAGGACTACACCGAACGCGGCTACCGCGTGATCGAGCACGACGAAGCACCCATGTGGGACGACACGACCTGCTTGGCAATCGAATACCTGCTCACCGCAGACGGAGAACCGTGCACCACCGCTGCTGTCACCGAACCCGCGCACTGGGCAGCCATGCTCTACGAAGAGGACGGCTACGCCGACGCCAAAACCGGCGAGATCGTGGACGAGGACTCCATCGACTGGACCACCCGCGACGACGACGAGGCCACCCCGGAAGAAGGCATGCGTCACCTCAACAGCGTGGTCCAGACGACGATCTACTCGCCTGACTGGTACTGCCTGGACTACCAAGCCGCTGGCCTGCAGCTCGGCCACCAGGTCTCGGCACGCGGAGCGCGTGACACCACCGTCCAGGACGAGGCCGACATCACCGACACCGACGCGCAGCAGGCCCGCGACGACGCCGCTGCCGAAGAGGCCCAGCGAGCAGCTGAGTTGCGGCGTGAACGCCGCAAGGTCATCGCCCTCAACCGAATGGCCGAGGCCGCCGCACATGTGCGCCAGGAGTTCGTGACCAAGCTGCTGTCCCGCAAGACCCCTCCGAAGGGTGCGGCGATCTTCATCGCAGATTGCCTGGTCCGCGACCCCGGACTCATCAAGGAGTTCCACGGGGCAACGCAGGCGGCCAAGCTGCTCGGCACGGACTCGACCGCTGCGGTGAAGAAGCTGGTCAGCGAGCTTGCACCGACCGCTGATGGCCGTGCCCAGGTCGTCACCCTCGGGCTGGTACTAGGTGCGCTCGAAGCCCGCACACCGAAGGACTCCTGGCGCTACGGCGGCTACGACGTCGTCAAGCCCATCGACTACCTGCGCTTCCTGGCCACCAATTCCTACGAACTGACCCCGGTCGAACAGGTCATCGTCGGTGAGCGGACCGCAGACGAGGTCTACGACGACAGCCGGCAGACCGATGAGGCCGAAGCCGAACCCGGCGAGGCCGCCGACTAACTGCCGA
Source organism: Mycobacterium sp. 48b (assembly GCF_048282725.1). Lineage (NCBI taxonomy): Bacteria > Bacillati > Actinomycetota > Actinomycetes > Mycobacteriales > Mycobacteriaceae > Mycobacterium > Mycobacterium sp. 48b. The sequence continues at coordinate 171,643 of NZ_JBLVUL010000002.1, read as the reverse complement.
GTCGGGCTGCGGAGGCCACCACCCTCCGCAGCCCGACTCGGTTTCCAGATGAATGGAAGCGCCTGCGGCGCTACTGAATTCGATCACTCCTGACGGAGTGATCAGAGTTCGTTTGCCTTTCCGGCCATCGATCATAACCGGCGGTCCGGCTGCGCAAGTGCCCGCTGCGGCCTGCGGCTCGGCACCGGTTTCTTTGCCGGTCGCTGCGCTCCCTGGAAACCGGCCCCGCCGAACACTTGCTGCTTTACCGGCCCTATGCCGGTTCTTGATCTCGGTGCCGGAAGGCAAAAAGAACGGGCGGCCACAAGGTCACCCACCACCCTCCTACGGAAGGAACCCACATCATGGCCCACGAACTTGACTCGACCCGCGGCATCTACTCGTTCGCCGATTCCCAGACCGACGCATGGCACCGGCTCGGCCAACCGGTCGGCCACGCCATGACCGGACACGAAGCGATGGAGTCAGCCCATCTGGCCAATTGGAACGTTCGCAAAATGCCGCTGATGATCCCCCGCGAGGCGATCATCAACGCTGACGGAGTCACCACACCGCCACCGATTCAGGTACCGGACATGTTCGCCACCGTGCGCGACAATCCGATCCTTGCCGGACAGGTCGACTACCTCGGTGTGGTCGGCACCAAATACGAGCCGGTGCAGAACGAAGCGTCATGCGCGATCCTTGACGCGCTCACCGACGAGTCCGGCGCGCACTTCGAGACCGCCGGAGCGCTACGCGGTGGCCGCGAAACCTTCGTGACCATGAAGCTTCCGAAAACGATGACCTTCGAGGGACCCGACGGGTCGAAAGACCGCACAGACTGGTATCTGGCAGCCCTCAACAGCCACGATGGCAGCAGCAAGTTCCGCCTGCTGCTGACATCGGTACGCATCGTGTGCGCCAACACTCAGGCCGCCGCTATCGCTGGCGCGAAGTCGACATTCGGGATCCGCCACACCAACGGAGCCCGCATCGCGATCCAGGAGGCCCGAACGGCACTTGGCCTGGCGTGGCACTACATCGACGCCTTCGAAGCCGAAGCCGCCGCGCTCTACGCCACCCCGATGGACATCGACGAGGTACGTCAGTTCGCCGCCAAGCTGGTCAAGGCCGACGACAAGAGCGCCAGCGCCACCGCCCGCCGTGGCCGCCAACAGCAGGCCAACAGCATCGTCAAACTGTGGACGTCGTCGCCGACCGTCGCCCCGATCGGCGAAACCCGCTGGGGCGCCTACAACGCCGTGACGGAATACCTCGACCACTTCCAGCCCGTCCGAGGTGCCCGCACCACCCGCGCCGCAGCCGACACCCGCGCCCTGCGCGCCGTTACCCCCGGCAGCACCGTCGAATCCCTCAAAGTCGACGCCTTCCGGATGCTGCAAACCCTCTGACCATCTACCCGCACACCGGGCCCGCCGCGCACTCCCCCGCCGGCGGGCCCGGCCCATAACTCCAAGCGGAAACGCCTCCGGCGCTACTCCCTATTCTCCTTACCACCGCCGCATTACTTGCGGCCAGTTAGAACACGTACAGCACTAAGCACTGAAAAAGACAACTACCACCGTTTCTGGGCATTGGATTATGCATTGATTGCCAGCCGGTAGCGCAAGGTCTTCGGCGCCGCATATGCGGGCGGCTTACAGCTCGGAAACTTTTCCCACCTGCTCGCTCCGCTCACGGAAAACTTTCCGCCCGAAACCTTGCGCTACCTCTACCAATCAATAGTGAAGAACCTGCCAGAAACGGCGAAAGAAAGGTGGGCAAGACATGCTTCGTGCAGCGGTAAGGCATACCTTAACGGGCGGATTGGCAACACGTTCTGATTGCAACAAAAATATCAATAAGAAGATTTCTTTAGATATGGCATAACGGCATTACCGACAGTAGAATAAATTAATATCCCATCCGCACACCGAATTGTTTAGAGGTCACAAATGTCTCACATCACCGTTTATACCAAGCCCTCATGTGTACAGTGCAACGCCACCTACAAGGCGCTGGAAAAGCAGGGCATCGAGTTCGAGAAAGTCGACATCACCATCGACAGCGAAGCACGCGACTATGTGATGGCACTGGGATACCTGCAAGCCCCGGTCATCGTCGCCGGCGATCAGCACTGGAGTGGGTTCCGCCCAGACCGCGTGAAATCGCTTGCGCGGCAGGCAGTCTGATCATGTACCAGCTAAGTATCGACCACGCTAACAGTACCACCGTCAGCGTGCACCCCGACCACGGTGACGCCACCGCGGCCCTACACAGCTACGCCGACAGCGCCGACTGCACCGTCACCACCACCCAGGCCGGCAATGAATCCTCGAGTTTCGAGCTGACAAGCCTGACCACCGGCAAGGCCTACGTCACCGCCACCATCGAGCACGACCTTAGCAGTCCTGCCCGCACCGCCCGTTTCGCCGAGCTCAAGCAGCTACGCGACGTCGCGACCGCCGCCGATACCGGCAACCCGCTCGTCGACGCCTACGAACGCGACGCCATGCAGATGGCCTGGGACGACCTCACCGGCGCCAGCAGTCACCGAACCTACGGACACACCTACCCCGGCCACCCCGCCTGACGGCTAGATGGCCAATCCCGCGAAAGGACCATAACGACATGACAATTCACCCACTACCCACCGCAGCTACCTACGACGAGCACACCGAACAGATCGGCCACACCCGCGACCAGCTCCTCACCGAGATCGCCGACGGCATCTCCTCATTCCAACGCGCCTACGAACAACTCGCGCAACTACGCGGCCCCGTCGAAGACGCCGAGTTCGTCGACGGCCGCGACGGCCGCGACGTCGCCCGCTTCCTCGATGACGGCATCCGGATCGGCCGCGCCGCCTACGCCGTGGTGCACACCATCATCGACAAGGAGATCCCACGATGAGCCCCAGTACCGCGGCAACCCTCGAACGTCTGCCTGTGGCCGGCAACGACTCCTGGCTGGCCGCGCCCGAGCTCGACGAGCAGCACCCCACCCAGGACGAAAGCGACTCCCCCACACATGCCCTCGCGCAAGACTGCGAAGCCGAACACCAGCTGATCGGTGCGCTGCTGTGGCTGCCCGCCACCCACGCCCGCGCCATCCTCCAGCTCGTCCCCGACACCGTGATCTGGCGCCCGCGAACTCGGTGGGCCTACCAAATCATCCGCACACTGGTAGTGGACGCCGGACAGGATCCCGACCCGGTCGCCGTGCTCGCCGCCGCACGCTCGCAGCCCAGCACCATCACTGTGCAGCCAGGCCGGCCACCCACCGCACACCAGCTCAAAGGACTGTCTATGTACCTGTTCGACGCCTACCAGAGCGCGACCGACCCCCATCGCACCGCCGGACAACACGCGCGCGAAGTACTCGACGCCGCCTATCGACGGGCATTCCGCGACAACGCAATCCGAATGCAGCAACTCGCCGCCACCGACGTCGAACCCGAATTGCTCACCAAGCTGTTCACCGAGACCCGCCAAGAGCTCGCCGACCTCTGGCGCCGCGCCGAGGCTGCCGCCAAACCCGGATGGGACACACCATGACCACACCCCTCACCGATGCCGTTGTCCGCCACACCGCGGCCGCCGTTGCAGTCACCCACCGTCACCGCGCGGCCGCCACAGCGGCCGGCACCTGGATCGAAACCCTCGGGGTCCGCGCCCAACGGTACGCCGAGCGCCACCTGTGCCGCCGCCGGCGGCCCACCGACCCGATCCGCCACTCATGAACCCCGCACGTATCGCAGCCGCGATCACCACCACACTCGGCATCCTCATCGGCACCCCCACAGCACCGGCAGAGGCCGCCGTGCAACTCGTCGAGCCCGGCGACCGAATCGAAACTGCCAGCAGCGCATGCACACTCGGATGGGTCTACATCGGCGCCGACAAACACACCTACGCCCTCACCGCCGGTCACTGTGCCACCTCCCCCAACCAAACCGTGCGCGATGTCGCCAGCGACGCCACAGGCCGGTTCATCAATACCAGCGTCGACCCGCCAGCCATTGGTGGAGCGGACTACGGGCTCATCGACTTCGGGATCAAACCGCTTCCGGCCCGCTTCATCAACGACCAGCCGGCCACCGCCGGCAACCGGCGCGACCTGCAACCCGACCAGACCGTATGCCGCTACGGCATCGCGACCGGCACCCAGTGCGGAACCATCACCCGCGCTTTCGGCCATCACCAGTACCTGACAATCGGCATGACACCCACCATCGGTGGTGACTCCGGCGGACCGGTATGGACCACCGCCACCGACGGATCCGTGCGCGTTGTCGGCATCTGGCTCGGCGGGCGAACAACCTTCGCAGGCGGCAACTACGGCCGCTTCGCCAGCCTGAGCGACGCACTCGCCGCCATTGGCACACCACCGATCACCGCCAACAGCTGACAGGACCACTCATATGCACCAGCTGACCATCGAACTCGACGACACCACCAGCACCACCCCTACAACGACTTCGAGACCGCTCACCAACAGCTGCTGTCCCACGTCATCGCAAAAGACCTCTATCTGCACGTCGATAGCGATGACCATGAAACCGGCACCACCTTCCAGCTGGTCCGCCTCACCGAACGCACCACCCGCCCCCGCATCGTCGGAACCGCACGCATCAAACCCGCACCGGCCACCCCCGTCGCCGACCCGTACTACTCCGCCCACGCAGCACTGTGCTGGATCGCCGACCGCGACACGATCTGGCTGCACGGTCGTGTCCGGGACGCGGTGTAAATACGGAGCACGGGCGTAGGTTCCGCTTCACGACCTGCAAGTCTGCGAAGAAGGAGTCACGCCCGTGCCTGTTCGAGTATCAGCCGTCGATCGCATCCGCACCAGAATCGATGCCCTATTTGCCGAGGATCGGGAGCTTTCGGAGATCCTTGAAGAGGTTGCCCGGCTGGGCGCTCAACTGTTGATGCAGGCGGCCCTGGAGGCTGAGGTCACCGAGTTCCTCGGTCGCGAACGCTACCAACGCGCTGCTGCCTGTCCCGACGCTAACGGCGGCTCGCGCAACGGGTATCGACAGGTGACGGTGAAAACCACCACTGGGCCGGTTACGTTGGAGCGGCCGAAGCTGCGTGGCACCACCGCAGCGTTTGCGTCGCGGTTGTTCGGCAAGCACGTGACGAGAACCAACGCCTTGGAGACGCTGGTGATTGCCTCGTTCGTACGCGGGTTATCGGTGCGCGACGTGCAGGCCACCCTCGCCGAAACACTTGGCGACCAGGCCGCGATCTCCAAATCCACGGTCTCGGAAGTGTGCAAGGCGATCCGAGCCGAATACCAGGCGTGGGCGCGTCGTCGACTTGACGAGATCACGCTGGATTACCTGTTCTTGGATGCCAGCTTCTTTCGGATGCATCCGGGGTCGCCGGCCGAGCCGGTGCTGGCCGCCTGGGGCATCACCACCGAGGGCAAGCCGGTGTTCGTCGGGTTGGCGCCCGGGACCGGCGAGTCGACCGACGCATGGGCCGACTTCCTGACTGATCTGGGCGATCGCGGCCTGGGTTGTCCACTGTTGGTTGTCTCTGACGGCGCCAAGGGCCTGATCGCAGCCATCGAACAAATTTTCCCAAAAGCGTTGCGGCAGAGATGTCTTATTCATCGACTCCGCAACGTGCTCGCGAAGATTCCCGCCGGGATGCAAGCCGAGGTCCGCGACGGCTACTGGGCCATCTTCGATACCGCCGATCTGACGGTTGAACCGGGGCCTGGGCTCGTTGAGATCATCGACAAGCGGATCGAGGCGTTCGCCGCCAAATACTTCGACCTCTATCCGGCGGCGATGCGCATTCTGCTCACCGACAAAGCTGGGTTGACTGCCTATCTGCGGTTCCCGGTCGAACACCATGGGCGCGTTCGACATTCGAATTTTATTGAGCGCTCCTTTGGGGAGACCAAGCGTCGGACCAAGGTCATCGGCCGATTCCCCGGCGAGACCAGCGCCGTTAGCCTGGTATGGGCGGTGCTCGACCGGGCCTCGGCCGGTTGGCGCGGGCTGTCCATGACACCGGTCGGTACCCGATTGCTGCACGACCTACGTCGATCGCTGCTGGACCCACCCCGTGAACTGCGGCTGACACCGTCCACCACGAGTAACGGCACCAACCCCGCAGATCCCATCTCGGCCACCGCGTAACAACTCCGTGTCGCTTTGGCAGGCTCAGTTTCGGTGACGGCTGGCGGTGACCAGGTCGATCGGTGGGATGTAGCCGGTGATGCTGTTGATGGTGCGATGCAGGCCGTGGTGCAGCGCGTCGATGTCGCAGCGGGCCAGGCCGCCAGCGGTGGCGATGACGTGTTCGGTGGTGAACGCCAGGTCGTTGATCGTGCCCAGGATGCGGCGGTCGGCGGTCTTGGCCACGGCCACCTGCTGGGGATCAAGATCGCCGAGCGTATCGGCGGGCAGACCCTCGACGTGCAACGCGGCCTGGATCGCCGAGACGACCGGCGGGCCGATCGGGCGCAACCCGGCGGCGGTGACGTTCGGCATGAACACCGAGAACAAGGTCCCGGCGTGGGTCACCAGCAGGCATTTGCGTCGGTCGATCCAGACCAGGTGGGCATACCAGTCGGTCGCGCAGGCTTGGCCGATGGCCGGCTCAGGCGCCCTCAGCAGCGCCAACACCTTGGCGGTACATCGCAGCATCACGACCCATGATCGTAGGCAGCGTCCCCGAGGATCGGTACCCAAGAACACCGCGACGTGGCGCCGGTACAGTGTGGCGACGTGTTGGTCGCCGATCTGCATCACTTCCTCGACATGCCGCACGACGCTTCCGGTCCCGCGCGCCGCCTGGCACAACACCTGGGCGACATTGTCCGGGCGGGCACCGCCGGCCAGGTCGGTGATCGGTGGGTATCGGCATTGCCGTGTCGGCGCCGCCCCGCCCACAGGCGCTGCCCCGGGCGGATGACCATCGCTATCGCCTCGGCCGAGACGGCGGCGCCGATCCGATGGTCGTGCAGCGTCTGCGACGACGAGGGGGTGATCAGCAACTGGGCAGACTCCCCATACGACCTGCGCCGCCGCCGCTCCAGCGTTGCCGGCGACCTCAAGGAGGTCATCGTCAGCGACACGACCGCCGCCGTGTTACGCGACCTGATGCTGCTTGACCCCGACTGTGAGCGACTGGTGTACGGCATGCGCGCCCACCCAAACGGCGCTGCCTTACTGACCAATGCCGACGACCTCGAAGAGCTTATCGGGTTCGTAGCCGCCGAAGCCAACCACGAACCCAACCGCCGCCGCCAAGACCGCCTCGACGCCGCGTTCAACGCACTGACCGACGCCGCCCAAACCCTCTCCAGCTGAGCATCTCTCGGCCCTACGCATCAGCCCTGGGCGCGCCAAAGCATCCGCAGCAAGCTACCGAACCCGCTCGCCGTTATCCCCAACACCACCAGCTCAAGCTGCAAGAGCCTGTCACTTGAGTTCCCCAGCCCGTATGCTCACCCACGAAGCTGCGAACCGACCGGTGCTTTTACACCCACTTTCGGACGCGACCTGGCTGCACGGATGCGACACCGACTCCGGCGCGCGCTACCCGCTCGCCGTGCTCACCGCCGCGCGCGCCGAAGCGCGCCGGTGGGTCGCCGCGGGCACCATCTACGACGAAGCCGCAGAACTTGCCGGCGTCGACAACGACCAAGTGCCACGCCCCCACCACGCAACGCTGGCGATCCTGCGCGATGAGATCGTCACCGACGCGGCCCTGCGGGCCGAACCGCTGCCTGCAGCCGGCCTCGCTGCCGAAGTCCAGCGTCTACTGCCCGCCAACACCACCCCGCATCAGACCGCTGCCCTCATCTGGTGGAGCGCACTGCTGATGTGGGGAGCCACCGCCCGGTAAACCCCAGAACTTCCGTTGCAAGTGAGTGATCTTTAGTGGTCACGCGACTTGCACCCCGTCTCGGGGTTGTTCCCCAGCCGGGTGGCCGGGTCCCTTCCGCGCTTCACGGCCACCCGCCGGACAAGGTCCGGTCTTACGGTCGGCTCCACGCTTGACGGCGGCCCCAACTGGGCCGACGACGCTACCCGACTTGGCGTCGGTGTCCTCGTAGCGTGCGAGGTTGATCGCGGCGCAATCGTCGCGTTGGTGGGTGGCTCCACAACCGCCGTCAGCGCGATTGCAGGTCCAGTGTTCGTCCCAGCCGATGTCTTGAACATGCCGGCAGGCATGGCAGGTTTTCGACGACGGGAACCACCGATCCGCCAACACCAATTCACTCCCATACCAGCCTGTTTTGTAGAACAGGTGCCGCCGCGGCATTCCCAGGGCTGCATCGGATAGTCCGCGCCGTCTCGCGCGGGCGCCGGGCAGGCCCTTTTGCCGCAGCATTCCCGCAGCGTCGAGACCTTCGACCACGATCCGGCCGTGAGTCTTGGCCAATCGTGTGGTCAGGACATGCAAATGATGCATGCGGACATCGTTGACCCGGCGATGCAGCCGGGACATCTCAGTGGTGCGCTCACGATAGCGGCGTGAGCCTTTCGTGCAGCGGGCACGAGCGCGGCTGACGTGCCGCAACTGCGTGAGCGCTGCATCGAGCGGGCGTGGATTGGGCACCTGTTCGAGCACTGTGCCGGCAGCGTTGGCGACGGTGGCCAGACGCCGCACACCCACGTCGACACCAACCCGCGAATCCGGCCGGGACACACGAGGTTGCCGGGGGCGTTGCACCAACACCCGCACACTCGCGTCCAGTCGGGTGCCGTTGCGGCGCACGCTGATCGCCAACACCCGTGCGCGACCCTTCGCGATCAGCCTCTCGATTCGGCGGGTGTTCTCGTGGGTACGGACACAACCGATCACCGGCACAGTGAGGTGGCGGCGATCCGGTTCAACGCGCATCGCCCCGGTCGTAAAGCACACCCGATCGGCGTCCCGGCCCTTCTTCTTCAACCGCGGGAAACCCACTCGCTTACCCGCCCGGGCACCGGCACGGCTCTGCTGCCAGTTCCAGTACGCGTCGACCGCGCCGTCGATGCCGTCGGCGTAGGCCTCTTTCGAACATTCCGGCCACCACACCGCCCCGGTCTCGGCGTTGACACACACCTCGTCCTTGACCCTGTTCCAACGTTTGCGCAGCACCCGAAGCGACGGTTTCGCCGTCTCGACACCGGTCTCACGCCACGATTGGATGTCGGCTTTGAGGGTGGCCACGGTCCAGTTGTATGCCTTGCGGCGGGCACCGAAATGCCGCGCCAACGCGCAGGCCTGCTCGGCGGTCGGATCCAGCGTGAACCGGAACGCTTGAACCGTCCATCCCTCAGGAATCTCGAACCTTGCCAACCTCAGGCCACCTCGCGCTCGACGACGTCAGCCGCCGCGGCGACCGCACGTTTAGCACGGTTGGCCGCAGCGCGTTTGCCGTAGAGTCGGGCACACATACTGGTGAGGATTTCGGTCATATCCCGCACCAGGTCGTCATCGACCTCAGCTGAATCGACGACCACAAGCGCGCGCCCCTGGGCAGCGAGAGCGGCTTCGACGTATTCCGAGCCTAACCGGCAGAACCGATCGCGATGCTCAACCACAATCCGCGCCACAGCCGGATCACGCAGCAACGCAAGGAACTTGCGGCGGTGCCCGTTGAGCGCCGACCCGACCTCGGTCACCACCCGATCCACAGAGATCTGTTCGGCTGTGGCCCAGGCGGCGACACGTGCGACCTGCCGATCCAGATCAGCTTTCTGATCCGCCGAGGACACGCGCGCATACACCGCGGTCCGGCCCCGCACACCGGCCGGCCCAGCCGGTTCGTCAACCAGAATCAGCCGCCCGACCTTACGGGCGGACACCGGCAATAGCCCGGCACGAAACCAGCGATACGCAGTCACCCGCGCAACGCCGTTGCGCTCAGCCCACGCCGCGAGATTCATGACTTCGTTCCTACAGCACACCACCGACAACTACCGACCACTCACACCGCAACAGCTGGCAACCCCCGGTGCCCCGAGGCCTCCGCACCACTGGCCGGCGGCGCCATCAGTCACCGCATCCGGCACTTCCGCGGCGCAGGCCTGCTGTGGACCCACACCGCCAAACCCGTCACCGAAACCGCCGTGTCCGGCCAGATCCACCCTCCACTACGGAGGTGATAGACCGGCCCCCCTTTTTCTTCCGGCCGCCGGATCCGAGGCGTCGGCGCACCAGGTGCGACCGGCGAATAGCCACCTCCGGCGGCTCTCAAAGCCCACGTGGCCGGGTCCGGGTGTCTTCGCGACTTTTCGGTGCTCCCGGCCAACCCTTCGGGCCGGCCACTCGCACCGAACCCGTGCCGTCAGCGGGTCGCCCAGTGTACTTCGAACTCGACCTCAGTAAACCAGTCGGCCGCAATGGTTTTCGGCGGTGGAGGACATTTGCCGCCCTATCAGCTCGCTGGCGCTCGCGGGCGACAAATCCGCCGAAACCCACCGCGTCCGCCAAGTTGACACCGGTCGATTCCTTCAGTGATTGCTCCCTAGCGCTGACCGGCGCAGCCAATCACCAACCCGAACGGAGAAGGACATGGAACACCAATTCGAACTTGCCTTCGAGCTTCTCGACATCGCCGCCGAGCAACTCGTCAACAACGAGTACGACCGGACCGAGCTGACCAAGACCACCTACTACGGGCTCTACACGATCATCAACCGCCACCACGACAGCCGCACCGGCGGCCACGTCCTCACCCTCCTGGCCTACGACCACGACGAGCTACAAGCCGCCGTGGAAGCCACCACCGACCACGACCACGACCAGCCGCACACCCGGATCGTGAAAGTCCGGGCAGGTGACCAGATGCTCCACGCCACCCAAGAGTGGACCTTCCGGACCCAGCCGAACCACACCCTCACCGCCGAAGTGGCCGGCGACCAGCTCTGGACCGTCCATGCCGCAGGGGGCACCACCACACACGACGACCTCGATGAGGCGGTCAACCAGCTCCTCTCCGCCGCCTAACCCCCCAGCGGGGCCGGCCTCACCCGCCGGGGCCGGCCCCTCACCCCATCAACTCATCAAACTCATCAACAGAACGGAAGAACAACCATGACCACCAACACGTACCCATGGAAGCTCTGCACCCTCACCCACCGTGAGAACGGCGCATCGAGCAACCGCACCCTGCTCGGCAGCTACTTCAACCGCCAACACGCTCTCAACGACGCATGCCGAATTGCCAACCAGCTCGCCGGCCCCGAACGCGACGTACCGCCGACCCACAGTCAAACTGCGCGACGACGAAACACTCGGCGAATGCTGGCAAGTCGGCGACGCCGCCCTGGACCCCGAATACACCCTCGTCTACCCGATCCAGAACTCGTGGCGATAACCACCAACCAACATCGGGCCCGGCCAACCACTCACCCCTGAGCAGGTTGGTCGGGCCCCTTTTTCTTCCGCCCGGCCGGTCATGGTTGGCGTCGGCGCACCAGGTGCGACCGACGGACAGCCACCTGCGGCGGCTTTCAACAGCCCACGTGGCCAGGTCGGGGTGCCTTCGCGACTTTTCGGTGCTCCCGGCCAACCCTTCGAGCCGGCCACTCGCACCGAACCCGTGCCCTCATGAGCCCGCACCTGGTCGATGTCATTGCCACGCTGGCCGCCGCGGAGCTGTTCGCGACTTACACCCGCGGCGAGCGAGGGCATGCCATCGCTGCCCGCATCGAACTACGAACCGATCGTTGGTGCCTGACCGCGCTATACATCGGTTAATTCTCCGACCGCGTGGCCAGTCCGCAGCCAAGCGCGGACTGGCCGCGCACTCCGATGTCCGGTGGGTTTGCGCCGGCGCACCCGGCGCGACCGGCGGACTGCCCACCTGGCGGCGGGCACCAGTTCCGTAGCCCCTCACATTTTTGCCTGTCAGTGGGGTCTCAGTGTGACCGACGAGGACACCGTCACGGTGCAAGGCGCATCCGGCGGGCTCGCCCGTCTTCGCTCCCACCTCGCTGGCGCTCGGCTTCCGCTGCGCCGTGCGGCTCCGACGGCATTTGCGGCCCTACTCAGCTCGCTCCCGCTCGCGGCCCGCAAATCCGCCTCCAGCTGATCCACCGGCTCGCCCTTGACCGCGCCACCTCGCCGGTCCTCCTGAACCCCACGCCAACAGGCGCATCACACCCGATCCGAACGGAGAAAAACCATGTCGCACACCTATCGGCTCGCCGCCCAACTGCAAGCGCTCGCCATCGACAACGTCGAGCGTCGCGTTTTCGGTACGCACCGCATTCCCAGCCCCCAGCACGGCCTCATCACGACCGCCCGACACCGCCAGCGTAACGGGCAACACGCCGTCCTGATCGTCGCCCGCGACGACATCACCCACGTCCTGGCGGCAGCCGTCGCCACCACCCCGATCGGTGGCGGCATCATCGACTCTCACATCGCCCAGTTCCGCAGCGCCGCACTGGTCTGGAAGCGGACCATCACCCCACCCGCCCACTGGTGGCGGCTCAGCGTCGACCACACCGACCCTACAAAGCCCGCGCCGGGTAACCGGATCGGCTTCACCGCCACCGGGGCCGCCGAATATTTCCTCAACCACGACTGGCTGCCCGGCCGCGACCCGCGTAACACCCACTGGTCGCTGAGTTCCTGGACGCCGTCGGCAGGCCTTCGCATCCTCATCGCCGGGGCCGACATCGACGCCGCCACCCGGCACGCCATCACTCTGGAAACCCGGGCGGCAAGTGTCGCATGACATTCCGCTCGAACGTTCCGGACCCGGCTGGCTCCGGACGCCGCCGGGTCCGGAGCCATCCCGACGCGCACGGCGTGCCCGCGAGCCTGCTCGCTGCGCATCGCGGCCCGTCCGTGCGGGTGCCGTTGACGGGCTACCCGCCGCGGCGCCGCCGGCCTTCAGCCCGGCTGTCGCCTGCGGCGCGCTGCCCGCTCTCTCACCACAGTGTGGGGTCGGGTGATCCCAACAATGCGGCCGCGACCGCTTCAGCGTTCCAGCCGTGCCTGACGGCCTCGCGCAGCGCTACCGCGCGCGCTCGCCGCTCGGCTACCCCGTGGTCGCCGCGCCGAACCAGGGTCCGTCCTCCCCCGCGGCCGGACCGGCCCATCATCTCCATGTTGTCGCGTTGCGTGCCGGCCACCAGGTGCAACAGCCCGACATCGCCGACTGCGCTCACGCGTACACACACCGGGTTGTCGCAGCCGTGTAAGGCACGCTCCCACGGTTCCAGCGGTACGCCCGATCGCGCTGCGGCCAGCGCGTACCGGTTGCCTCGCACGATGATCCGGTCACCGCCGCCGCGTCGCACCCAAAATCTCGGGTACCCGTCACCACCGATGGCTCCCCGCCAGATCGCGCAGTCTTCGGCGCCCGGCCCGCGCACGATGTCGGATTCAAACCGCCGCAATTCGTCCGCGTGAACCGCAGGATTGACCACCAGCTGTAGTGGTTGCGAAAACCCCACGGTGGTCACGCTCTCCTGTCACCCTAGTCCGACGTACGTCTTGGGCTGCCTCGCGCTGAGCGCGAGCCTCGCCCAATCCGCCGTCGCGCTCGTGGCTCATTGTGCAGACTGCCACCGACACACCGTGGTCAGCTGGCCACGCGAATCGGATCCTCAGGCGATTTCGCTTCCGCCCCCGGCGCGACCGGCTCCCCGCTCACCGCCTCGCTGGCCGGCGGCTCCTCGACTTTCTCGACCGGCACTGCCGCTTCGGCCGTCGCCGTCCTGATCAGATCCCGTACGGCCTTTTCGCTGATTCCAGCCAGCCGGGCGATCTCGCGGACGCTCTCTCCGCGGTCCTGCATCGCTTTCAGCGCGACCCCGCATTCGCGTCGCTGTTCCTCGCGCCGCTGCGCGGCCCGCTCGGCCAGCTCCGCTGTGCGCTCGCGCAACCACTCGGCCACATCATCAACTCGCTGCTTTGCGGTGAAGTACTTCGCCAAATCTTCCACGTTCGCCTTCTGCCGGCGGACCTGTTCCTCCTGGGCTGCCGCTGCGGCTTCACGTGCTGCTTTACGTGCTGCTTTCGAAACTCCGCTGTTCGCCATACAGCCCACCATCCCCCGTGCTCTCCCGTTATGCCGCACCCAAACTCAATTCACCTCGGCCCCACTGCGCCTTCCACCCGCAGCCTGCCCCTCGCTCGGTCCACTCACCCTGCCTCGCCCCTCACCACTTTCACCCCCACCACGGCACATCACACCTCTTGCATTCAGGTCACGAAACGGTAACGGATGCTGCATAACGCCCAAGTCCCCCTTTGGGTCGATACCAGGTGATGACACGGTGATGGGCCTCCACAAGTTGAGCGCGGGCGACGGGTATCTGTACCTGATTCGCCAGGTCGCTGCCGCCGATGCCACCCACCGTGGCAAGCCCAGCCTGGGCGATTACTACTCGGAAAAAGGGGAATCGCCGGGACGCTGGATGGGCAGCGGACTGCCCGGCCTCGGTCAACCCGTCGGCCGCGACCCCTCCGATCCGATGGTCGCCGAACTCTGGTCAGTTCCAGAGGGCTCCGAGGTCACCGAAGACCAGATGAAAGCCCTCTTCGGCGAGGGACTGCACCCGAACGCCGACCGAATCACCGAACGCCTCACCGGATTCGGCATCGGGCACCAGGGCGCCATCGCCGCCGCCCGATTGGGCCGGCCGTTCCGCGTCAACAAGACCGACAACGAGTGGATGCGGCGCCTGCGGGAGGGCTACGCCGACTTCAACACCACCCTGGGCCGCGACCGCCAAGCCTCACTCGAACCCGAAGAACGCGCCCAGATCCGCACCGCGGTCGGACGCGAGATGTTCGCCGAAACCTACGGCCGCCCTCCGGCCGACGAACGCGAACTCACCGGCTTCATCGCCCGCAAATCACGCGCTCAAACCCAAGCCGTCGCCGGCTACGATTTGACCTTCACCCCGGTCAAATCTGTGTCGGCGCTATGGGCGTTAGCACCCCGGGAAATCTCAGAGCAGGTGCTCGCCGCGCACCACCGAGCCGTCGCCGACGCCATCGCATTCTTGGAGCGCAACGCCGCGTTTTCGCGCATGGGAGCCAACGGAATTGCCCAGGTCGACACCACCGGTTTCATCGCCGCGGCGTTCGACCACCGCGACTCCCGCGCGGGTGATCCCAACCTCCACACCCACGTCGCGATCAGCAACAAAGTCATGGTCATCGGGCCCGACGGAGTACCGCGTTGGCTGGCGCTTGACGGCGACCCGCTGCACAAGGCCACGGTCGCTGCATCCGAGCTCTACAACACCCGACTCGAGGCCTATCTCATCGAGATGCTGGGCGTCGACTTCGCAGAAACCCGCACCAAAACCGACAAACGGCCGGTCCGCGAAATCGTCGGCATTCCCACCGATCTCCTGGAGCGATGGTCAGCCCGGCGTACCGCGATCGAAAACCGTGTCGCCGACTTGGCGAAGGCCTTTCAAGCCGAGCACGGACGCGAACCGCACGCCGTGGAAATGCTGGCGCTCTCCCAACAGGCGACCCTCGATACCCGCCAAGCAAAACACGCTCCCCGCAGCCTTGGCGAACAACGCCACACCTGGCTCACCGAGGCCATCGAAGTCGTTGGTAGCCAACGCAAACTGACTCGTCTCATCACCGACATCACCAGCCAGACCCGCCGTCGGCGCCAGCCCGCCATCACCGCAAAATGGGTCAGCGAACAGGCCGAGGCGGTCATCACCACGGTGTCGCACGCCCGCGCCGAATGGGGCATCAACCACGTCCGCGCCGAAGCTCAACGACTGCTGCGAAACACCGGTCGCCACAGCGATACCAGCGCCCTAGACAAGATCGTGACCGCTGCGCTCGGCGAGCACAGCATCACGATCACCACCCACACCGACACCGAGATGAACGAGCCCGCGGCGCTACGCCGCCACGATGGCACATCGGTCTACACCAAACACGATTCGACCCGCTACACCAGCGCCGCGATCCAGGCCGCAGAACGACGCATACTCGATGCCGCCGCCCAGCATGGCGGACGTGTCGCCGACGACACCAGCATCGGGTTGGCGATGCTCGAAGCGCACGCACAAAACGGCTTGCAGCTCAACGACGGACAAGAAGCACTGGTGCGCGGGATGGCCACCTCCGGAGCCCGGCTGCAACTGGCGCTCGCCCCCGCAGGCACCGGAAAAACCACCGCCATGT
The DNA here is from genome assembly GCF_048282725.1 of Mycobacterium sp. 48b. Classification (NCBI taxonomy): domain Bacteria; kingdom Bacillati; phylum Actinomycetota; class Actinomycetes; order Mycobacteriales; family Mycobacteriaceae; genus Mycobacterium; species Mycobacterium sp. 48b. Next base: position 155,516 of record NZ_JBLVUL010000002.1, on the reverse strand, counting down.
CCGTGCTGGCAGCTGCGTGGACCAACAGCGGCGGCAACGTCATCGGCCTGGCACCAACCGCGGCGGCCGCCGAAGTTCTGGCCGAAGACGCCCACATCACCACCGACACCATGGCCAAATTCGTGCAGCTGGCCAACCCCGGAAATCACCGTGACTCCCCCGCCGCACCATCCAATGATCCGGCCCGCAAGTGGTTCAACAAGATTGGCCGCAACACCCTCATCATCGTCGACGAAGCAGGCATGGCCTCCACCCTCGATCTCGACGAAATGATCACCCACGCCCTGGCCAAAGGCGCCAGCATTCGGATCATCGGCGACGATCAACAGCTCGCCTCCATCTCAGCCGGCGGTGTCATCACCGACCTCGCCACCCGGCCCGAAACACTCACGTTGTCCACCGTGGTGCGGTTCCGCGACCCTGCCCAAAGCGCGGCCAGCCTGGCCATCCGCGACGGCGATCCCGCCGGCATCGCCTACTACATCGACCACGGCCGCGTGCACGTCGGAGCCGACCAAACCGCCGCCGACATGGCCTACCAAGCCTGGGCCGACGACATCAAAGCCGGCCACCGTAGCGTGCTCATCGCACCCACCAACGACCTGGTCGCAGAACTCAACGAACGCGCCCGACTCGATCGGCTCCGATCGGCGAAACAGCCGTCACAGACCGTCACCTTGTCCGACGGACTGACCGCATCGGCCGGCGACTGGATCATCACCCGCAAGAACGCCCGCTGGCTGCAACTGGCCAACGGAGCATGGATCAAAAATGGTCACCGCTGGGTCATTCGGTCTGTGCGCCGCGACGGTTCGATCACCATTTCCCGCCTCGGCGCGGCCCCCGGTGCCAAGACCGTCCGCCTGCCCGCAGAGTACGTTGCCGCCAACACCACCCTCGGCTACGCCTCAACGATCAACGCCGCCCAAGGCCTCACCGCCGGCACCCGGAAAACCAAAGGGACCTGCCACATTGTGGGTTCAGATCAGTTGACCCGCCAACAGCTCTACGTCGCCGCAACCCGCGCCAAAGACGAGAACCACGTCTACTTTTCGACCTCCGAAGCCGACCCGCACCGCATCCTCGCGCCCAAAGCCACCCACCCGCCGACCGCGGTCGACATCCTCTCCACGATCCTGCGCCGCGACGGCCGCCAAGTCTCGGCCACCACCGCCGCCCGCGCCGAAATCGACCCCTTCACCCGACTGTTCGGCGCGGCCAGCATGTACTCCGATGCGCTCACCACCGCCGCCGAACAACTCGCTGGCACCACCACCATGGCCCGCATCGACCAAGCCGCCGCCGCGATCGCCGGTGACATCACCGACGCCGAAGCCTGGCCCGTGCTGCGCCGCAACCTGGCCCTGCTAGCCCTCGAAGGCCACGACCCCGTCGCCGCACTGAACCAGGCCGCCGCCACCCCGCTGGGTAACCCCCTCGACGCCGCGGCCGTGCTCGACTGGCGCCTGCCCACACCCCAGGGATCGGCTGCCGCCAACGTCGGCCCACTGCGCTGGCTGCCTACCATCCCGACCGCGGTGAACCAGAATCCCGAATGGACGCAATACCTCACTGGCCGGGCGCAGCTGGTCACTGAACTGGCCGACCAGATCCGCGCCACCGCACGGGAATGGACCTCGGCCACCGCACCCACATGGGCCCGCCCACTGCTCGGTGCCCAACCTCAACTGATGGCCGAAATCGCCGTGTTCCGCGCCGCCCACGACGTCGACCCCGCCGACACCCGGATCACCGGCCGTGAACAACACGCCAACCGCTCCGCCGCCTTCCAACAGCTCCTGCATAGCCGCGTCGACGACACCATCCTGCGCAGCCAGGACAGCGCCGGACGCTGGCGGACCATGGTCGCCGCCATCAACCATCACATCCCCAACGACCCCTACTGGCCGCGGCTGGCCGCCCACATCGACGACGCCGCCCGTGCCGGAGCCGACGTCACCGGCATGCTCGCTTCGGCCATGGCCACCGGCGGTCCACTGCCCGATGAACTCCCCGCAGCCGCCTTGTGGTGGCGCCTGTCGGGGACACTGGCACCGCCCACACTGGAGCGGTCCAACCCGCGTCTGCGACCCGAATGGACCCCCGTACTACACCACCTGCTGGGCACCCAGCTCGCCGAAACGATCATCGCCGACCCGGCCTGGCCCGGACTTATCGCCGCTGTCGCCGCGTCCGACTGGCCACCAGCGGACCTGCTCACAGCCGCCACAGAACACCTGCGCGAGATCGCCCAAACCGAAGGCCTTCGCCCCGACGAATACGCCCGCCTGCTCACCACCCGTATCGAACTGCTCACCCACGCGGCCACCATCGACGCCGACGTCCCGCACCCGGCGGAGACCGTGACCACCCCGGGCGAACAGCTCGACCTGCTCGCCCAGCCGTCCCCAGAAGACGCCGCCTACGCTGTCGACGACGCGCCACCCGATCCTTACGATTACAGCTACGGCTACGCCGAAGACGACCTCGGTGACTGGCTTTTCGAGGACCTGCTTACCTACCGGCCCGCTCCGACCCGGCCAGCTGACATCCTTGCCCTGCGCACCGCGCGGGACCTCGCCCGCGCGCGTGTCCGCGAACTAGAGCAGGCGATTCTGCACACCGGCGGCGGGCCCGCTGAACTCGCCGCGGCTCCCGAGCTCGCCGACCTCACCCACCGCTACGACCAGCAGCGGCCCTACGCCCACGCCTATCACCACGCCTACCACGACTGGGTGCGCGCCGACCGCGGCGTTGAAACACATCACCGTCTCCTGCAGACCATCGACACCCACATCGCGACCGCCCGAGAACACGGACACGACGATCTGGTGGCCACCTACATCGCGTACCGAACCCAACTCGCCACTCACACCACCGATATCGAGACCGCCGCAACCGGGGCGAAACAGCACCGCGACACCGCCCGCCAGGCGCTCATCGACGCTGCCGGCGGGGCCGACCGGGTCGTCACTGCCGCCGACATTCAACAGCACCGCACCGTGGCCCTGCGCGCCGACGCTGAACAACTTCGCCAGGCACGTGCGGAAGCCACCGACCTCGACAACCAGCTCTTCCGCGCCGAGCACGCCGCCGCCCGCACCTTCGCCAACCGACCCGCAGCGGACTACGACCTGGCCGGCGACCTAGAAGCGCTACGCACCGAAATCGAGGTGCTCGAACAGGCCGGGCACCGTAGCCCCGCAGCCATGTACACAGCCCCACCCAACAACCTGCAGCGGCTCGACGACCAAGCCGCCCGGGCCATCGCCGACATCACCGCCAGCGGACAAACCGTGCACCCACTACATCTCGGGCCCGACGCCGACAAGACCGCAGTGCTGGCCGCCCTGGCCGAGACAGCCCGGCACAATCAGCGCCGCATCCTGGCACTGCCGGCCACCGACGCCGCAGCCACCTACGCCGACGCGAACCCCTACGCGCACACCACCACCGACCCCGCGCACGCCCACACCCAACTCGAGAACAGCCAGTGGACGCTGCCGATCGGCACCCTGATCATCGTCGACGACGCCGACCACCTCGCCGCCCACCAACTGCAAGCACTCACCGCTGCGGCTGGCGAAGCCAACACGAAACTTCTCCTCATCACCAACGACACTGTGGCCCAACATGAAACCGACGCCACCAACCTGATCGAGATGCTGCACAACCAGCTGCCGTGGGCGCAGCGCATCGGGACCGCCGACACCGACCAATCCCAACAAACACGCACCGCGATCGACCGCGCCGAACATCACCTGGCCTCCACCACCGACTCCAGCCCAGAAGCTACCCAGGCGGCCGACCTCATCAACCGCCGCGACGCGCTGCGCCACGAACACGACTACCTTGCCGGCGCCCGCGGCCGCGCAACGATCGACCGCAGCCGCGAGCGAAGCCGCGGTGCCGGTCTGGACCTCTGACACCCAAACTCAGCAGAGACGGCGCGTTACCGTTGGATACCTATAACTAGCGCTATGTAGAAACTAACGGTAACGTCCAGTCCATGCCGGTCAACAAGCCCTTCTTCGGACGGATCGTGAACCAAGCTCGCGGCCCACGCACCCAGGACGAGATCGTCGAACTGGGCGGCCCGACACGGCAACGTCTGGCCCAGATCGAAAAAGGGGATCCTGTTGTCCTCACCCCCGCAGTGCTGGCCCAGATCGACGCAGCGTTCGGTTGGGCCCCCTCGACGTCCGAAACCCTCCTCACCCCACCGCGACCACCCGTCGATATGCAGCACCGAGCGTTCCCCGTGACCGGCCTAGGAGTCGATCAATCCGGTGCCAGCGTGCCGATGCCCCCAGTCACCGCTATCACCGGTGCGGGCCACATACTGATACCGCTCGCGGAGCGCTGGGCGGGGCCTGTGCTGATCGACGTTTGCAGCGGTGAGCTGATCGAGCAATTCCTGCAGGGCTGGCACGATCGCTCCTTCAACATCGATCACCGGCGGCTGAAACGCACCGGCCTCAGCGAGCCATTCACCGCAACTGCGAGCGCCATCGACCCCTTCCCCCGCTGGCGCACCACGACATCGGTCATGCAGGTGCTCCATCAGATCGAAGTATTCACCAATGTCAACTCGCCTGTACCAGAGCCGATTCGGCCGACAGCGACGCTAAAACGCATGGCGGTGACGACGCTATTTGTCAGCATGATGGCGACGAAGACCGAGCGTAGCGGACTCTCGGTGATCAGCGACCTGGCCTCGACCACGCCCGATCCTGAGCTGCTCAAGGCGTGGAACGAGTTTTTCGAATCAACCCAATTGAGCAGCGGTTTCGAAAAACTCAGCACCGATGCCTTTGAGGTTTTCAGTCACTTGCTGGAGCTCAGGGACTTCCACATCGACCTTGAGCTTGTGTCAACCGGCCCGGCAACGATGTGCGTACAGCCCCACGACGACGTCGAGATCCTCAACCCTGCCCACCTCAACGACTTCATCATCTTCTACGACTCAACGGTGTGCCCCTACCTCCCAGTCATCGTTGACTGCGCCTACGGGGCTCGAAAATCCGAAATCACACCGCTGCTCATCACGGCCAACCCCCGCCCCTATCTCACGACGGGAATACCACCCGTACTGCCGAACTCGGCTGTCGCGATCCTCACAGAAAACGCCGCGATCCACCGGCCACCCCTAGCATGCGCCAGACTGGTCGACCTGCGAGAAGGATCGGCCGTACTAATACCGCCCACAACCCCACCGAACTCGGCCGCCACCCGTGTGTGGATCACCGATGCGGCAGACACCGTATCCATGAGCCACCACATCAGTCCCTACCATCGTCTCACCGCGGCCGATGCCTACGCCTCCTTCACCACCGTCAGCACAAGCTTCGGCCCATTCACCACCGCAGAATTCCGCCGCGTCCACGGGCCAGAAGACAGCGGCCCCAACCTAATCCTCACCGACGACAGCACCCGCCGCCTCGTCATCGACTGGGTTACCAGCGCCAACCCGAACCAGGATGACGAATACGCCAGCCAGCTGCTCTACATCGCGGGATTCGGCTCGTCCAAAGACGAGATCCTCACGCTGCTCACCGACACCCCGGCAGAGGAGCTCACCAGACTCAGCCGCACTCCCGGCCAGCTCGTCCTGCCCCTAGGCACTATGCGGGGCGAGACCAACACCACGATGTCGGTTGACCTCAGAAACCAGTTCAGTTTCGGCGTGATCGCCGGCGACGGAACCGCCGCGACAGAGATGATCTCCCAAGCCGCAGTAATGATGTGCCAGGGAGCGCCCAGATCCGACCTCGCGGTCATCGGCGTCACCGCAGGATCACCGCGGCCATGGGTGCCGCTCGCCGATCAGGCCCACACCATCGCCTTCCCAGGATTGGGAATCGGAACCCGTGACGAAGCGGCGATCGCACGCTGGTTCGACACAGAGCTCAGCCAACTAATCATCGACCGCGAGCGTCAGCTCAGCGAATCAGGCGCCCACAATGCAACCGAATACCGCGACGCCGGCGGCGTCATGCCCTCGCTCGTGGTCATCATCGATGGCCTCCAGACAGAAACCGGCTACCGCGCACTGACGAAGGCACTCGGCCGAATCGACGAACTCGACATGAAAGTCATTGTTTGCGGCCAAGATCCCATGACGGCAGTCGCGATGCTCACCGAACCATATGGCGGCTTCGAAAAGTGGGCATGGTCGCCGGGGTCGCCGGCGCGCCCCTTCACCGCCACCCTGCCCGGCGCGTCACCAGACACCGTCCGACAACTGATCGGCCTGGGCGCGACCCTCGACCATCCTGCAGATCCGACAACGCCGCGCCCCTTGCTGCGCACCAAGGGCGTTACGCCGTTCAAACCCTGGACCGCGGACCAGCAGTAGGGCCTGCTGTCGTTCGCCTCGGTGGCCGCGACTCCTGTAGGTAATCCGCGCAATTTTCGCCAAAGATTCCTACAACGCCGGATCGAGGTCAGAACCCGACCGGGTTCTGCAGAAGATGAATCAGGAACGACACGACCCCGCCCAGCACCTGGCCGATCATCCACACCGCACCCACGAGGGCGACGAGCAGGCCGCTCAGCCACGGCCCCCGCTGTTCGGCGCGCACACGACGATTCCTACCCATGACGGGACCATCGGGTGGTGAGTCGTCCCACGTGGGCAGCCATCCGCATACCGTCACTGTCTGTGCTCATCTCGGTCCTTCCGCTGTCGTCCAACGCATGTGAATTACCTGTTGTGGGTGCCGGTTTCGTCGCCAGGGATGATTGCGATGCGTGACAGGGCGAATGGGGTCGGCCACGTGACAGCATCCACTGTGGACCCGGTGGGGAAGTCCGCTTCACCGCTGTTACGGACCGGGAAGCCGTAGGCCTCGAACGGCGCATAGTAGGTGCGTACCGCGCCCGGCGCGGGCACCGAGGCTTCAACGACGGCGGTGATGCGCGTCGCGCCGTGACTTTGGCCGGCCAGGCCGTCGCTGGTGAACGCAGCGGGGCTGTCGTCGGTTTGGGAGAACACCACGGTGTCACGCCCTGACCGCTGATCGACGTCGTGCAATTCCCACCGGAGGCGGGTGACCCGGCGACCGGGCAGGAATTCTAACGGGCGGTAGGCGACGCGGGTGACCATCCAGGGCCGATCGCCTCCGAACTCTATGGTGAGCACTTTGCCGGTGCACACACCGTCGGCTGTGCAGGATCCGGCGGTCTCCCTGCCGTCGCTCATCATCGGAATCGGTGCATCGCGGTAGATCATGGGGATAGGGTCCGCGTCCTTGGCGGGCGGCGGCATATCAACAATGTGCGCCCGTGGGGCAGCAACGCTTTCGCCGGCTCCGGGCGGCGTGATGGTGGGCAAGATGATCGCGGCGGCGGTGAGCACCGCCGCGACGATGGCCGTGGTGGCCAGTGCGAGCCCTGGTCGTTGTGTGACAGCGTGTTTCAGATCGAGCACGGCACGGTTTGCGCCGGCCAGGGTGGGCTGGCTGTTCGGTTCTGGACGGTCTTCGTGAGTCGGTTCACTCGCTTCGACGTGGCCGAAATCGGCGGTGTGCGCGCGGTGGCGATACCACGCTGTTGTTGCGCTCCCGGCGAGGGTGGCGGCCAGCCCGATCGCGACAGGTAGGGCCCAGTGTCGCGGTGTAGTTTTACGCGGCGTGGCGGTGGGGTTAGACATGTGAATCTGACTCCTTTACAGCGGCGGCGCCGAGGGTGCGCTGAGAAGAGTCGTCGGCCGGGGCGGGCGCCGTAATGATTGCCCAGGCCACCGTGCACAACAGCGCCAGCGCCGTTGCCACGGCAGCCAGTGTCAGCAGCACCAGGGTGATGATGAGCAGGACGTAGTAGTGCTCCCATACGCAGGTCTGCAGCGTGCAGCGGACAGGTTCGTTCCAGCTGATGGGGAACGGTGGATTGAACGCGGTGTTGAAGAGCACGAGGCTCAGCGCCGTGCTGATGACCAGCTGTGTCAGAGCTGGTGGTAGGTGGCGTTTCTGCGTGGCGGCTGTCCAGGTGTGGCGAAACTTGTACGCGACGGTGACGAGAATGCCAATCGTTGCGACCACCAGCACGCTGAGGATAACTAACGTGGCCATGGTGTTGGGACTCATTGACGTGCTCCTGGTTGTTGAGTGAGGGTGGTTCGTAACCGTGTGATGTCGGTAATCTCTTGTGGCACAACGTAACTGTGATTGTCGGCAGTTGTTGTGTCGACGTCACTTCCGGGGCAGCCACGGGGCTATCGCCGCGTGCATCGTGCTGATGACGGAGTTGCGCTGGCGTGGCGGTAGCTCGGCGATCCTGCGCAGCTGCCCCGGGAGGGCCGCGCCGTCTGCCTGGTCCCAGATTTCGGCGGCCTGGCGCCAACCTGGCACCGTTGTGGGCGCCTCGGTATTGACCAGTGCGTGCCACGTCCAGTCGATGCCCGACCCCGCGCCGTGCTGTCTCGATGCGGCGTAGAGCAGCTCAGCCAGAGGCCTGACGGCGATGCTGGCCCACACGGCGGTGTTGGTGTCGTGGCGCCCCAGAAAATCGAGGAGCGTGTGTGCGGTGTGGATGGCGTCGTGGGGTGATCGGATCGCCCTGGTGGGATCGTCTCCGAGCTGACGGAGAACTTTCTGGCGGCACAGCTCGCGCCGCAACTGGCTCAGATGAATGCGTACCGCTCCAAGCAGGTTGCGTCCGTGAGCGATCCGAACCTTGGTCGCGTTAGCTGTGGTCACTATCATTGGATCTCAATCCCTTTCGCTGTCGATGTCGTCGAGCTCTTCGAACAGGTCGTTGTCGATGTCGTGTTGCAAGGCGGGTACGAATTGGCCGAGGAGCATGCTGCGGTTGAGATGTTTGGTTCCGGCGAGCAGTCGGCGGCGGGCATCGTGGTCGTCGGCTGCGCCGGCGCCGTCGATGATGTGTCGTGCCCGGTCACACAGTTCGGCGGCGATCGCCCACATCGCTTCGGTGGACGCAGCTGGGCTGCGTGGGATTGCGTTGTCGATGTCGGCTTTTAGGCGGTCGAACCGTGTGTGGTCGGCCTGGAGGGCTTCGAGCAGCAGGTGCGCGTAGAGGTCGCGGAAGGCCTCGGTGCGCGAGACCATGTGCGGCTCCATTTCCGAGCCGATACTCAATTCCGCTGGCCCAGGGGTTTGCTCGTGCAGGCTGGCGTTGAGAGCGTAGATCCACGCCGAGGTCAGGTCTTTGTTGCCGGTCGGCAGGGTCATGAGGTGGGTTTCTCCTCCCGGCGTGGCTGGTTGGGCGTTGGTGAATAGTTGGATCGCATTGCCTTGGCGGTCCCCGTTTGACGTGGCCCGCGCTGCGAACGTCGGGCGCGGTGACGCTGTATGAGGTTGTGGCCAAGTTCTTTTCTCTTCCGCTTGACGGGGTGTGATCTGCCAGTACGCTGCCCTGGTCCGGGGCGCGTTCTTTGTCCGCTCGACCAAGCCGTGTCGGTGAAGGGCCAGCAAGGTGCGGTAGATCTGTTCGGCGATCAGCCCAGCCGTTGTCTGGGCGTTCACTCGCGTTCGAATGCAGGTAGTGCTCAGCGGTTGGTCTGCTGCGACGAGCACGGCCAAGACCGCTTCCTGGCGAGCATTCACATCGGGCGGCCGGGTCATCGCGCACCTGCGGCGATGTTGGAGGCAGCTTTGAATTGCCGATGCCGTTCTGCGAGGCGGCCCCACATTGATTGCCGGACTTGAGGTGTCGTCGGCTGTTTGAGGATTCGTTGGATCGCTTTGTCGTAGATTTCGACGAAGGCTTCCCACTTCTCCAACTCAGTGAGCTCGCCGGCGGTGCCGAGCCGCACCAGCCGGGCATGACTGCGATTCTGGGGAAGCAAGCGGCGGTAATCCAGGGTGCTGCCTAGGTGCGATGACACCGTTTTCTGGCTGGAGACCTGGTCGAAGGTTTCTTGACGTCGTGTGGTCTGGCCTTCCCACTCTTCGGCACGCTGCAGAAATTCCATTTCGGGGGCACCGAACATGACCAGCGCGCCCGGAAACGTGTCGCGCAGTTCTCGCATGTATGCGCTGCCGTATACGGTTTCGAGCTGGCTGCTGGCCTGGACCGCCAACATTAGATTCACCCCGAGACCCCGGCCTTCGGAGATGTAACGGCGCAGTGCCGGCATCGGCGCCACGTTGGCCGCTTCGTCGACGACGATCAGCAGCCGGTGACTCATCTCTTTGCGACTGGTCTTGGCCCGCCACAATCGAATCAGGAAGTCCAGCAGGGTCACTGCGGCTCCTGCGATGGAGCCTTCGGCCGGCGTCAGAACGTAGAGGGTAGCCGTGGGATCTGCCAGAAAGGTTTCATCGAAGGCCGGGTAATGCACCCCCCGCATCGACAGCCGCATCCATGGCATCACGGCCTTGCGCACTGTCAGAGCAATGCTGTCGCGCTGTTTGGGATCCATCTCCAGCGTTGCTTTGAGTGCCTCACTGAACAGCGGGAGGCGCTTGACGATCTCAGCTGCGGCTTCCCAACCAGGGTCGGTCGGGATTTGTTGGTTCTTCGGAGTGACTTTCGTGTTGTTCACCGCATGCAGGATCCAGTCGATCCCGCCACCGTTGCCGCCTCGTTGATTACGCCCAGGCGGGGAGGCTGCGTAAAGCATGGCGGCCAACGGAGTTTCGGAGTTGGACTCCCAGATTCCGGCATCGGAGACCTGATCGGCCCCTGATCCCATGCCCACCGCTGACATCGCCATCATGGTGTTGGCGATCGTGAACGCCTGATCTGGGGTGCCGATCAGCTTGGTGGGATCGAACGATAATTGCTCAACTCCGGGGTAGTCCGCCTCGTAGTCAGGCCGCAGGTCGATCAAGGCGCTCGGCCCGTAGCGGCGCTGCATCACCAGTTCCATCAGATCGTCCTTCGGGCCGACGATCACCACGGGCCCAGCCGTCCAGAGAACTGCCGCCGGCGCGAGGACGGTCGAGGTCTTCCCGATCCCGCTTGGCCCTGAGACCAGCACATTGGTGGCCGATTCAGGCACGATGCGACGGCCGTTATCGTCGCGGGCGAAGCCGCAGAACGGTGTTGGAGGAGGTCTATGCGTTTCGCTCATCGGGATCCCTCCGCCGTGGGATGCGATCCCCTACGGGACGTTCTGCTCGGGTCCGGAAAATTCCGGGTGTGGGTGGGTCATCAAAGCTGAAACCGAAATCCACGGTCTCCGTTTCCTGTGGCGGACGCATCGGCCACCAGTCCCGGGCGCCGTCGACAGCCAACCAGCCCTCCAAGATGCCGTAGATGCCCGCGGCCAGCAGAGATGCGGGCACCTGCGCGAATACCCACGGGACCACCACCGTCAGGCTCAGCGAATCGGCCGCGTCGTAGAACAGCCAGTAGACCACCGGAAGTGGTAGCCCAGTCGCGACCGCACCCCACATGAACGCCGCGATCGGATAGGAACGGATCTCATCTGGAATTAGCTGTATCACGAAGTTGTAGAGCCCTCGCCCGGCGGCCCAGCCCACAGGGGCCAGCACCGCCACGGCGAGGATTATCGCCCAGTCGAGCGCACTGTAAATGGTGTCACCCGAACGTGCCCACATAGGGTGAATAAGGTCGTCATCGGCAGGGTCAACGCGTGCACCAGTTCTTTCTTGTGCGCGGTCGCGAATTTGACGAGCGAGAATTTCTGCGCGCCGCTTTTGAAATGTGAACGTGTGCTGATGTCGGGCGATCCACTTTCGGCGGATCTCGTCGAACCGGTCAACGGGAGCCGGCATCAGCCACCTCCTTGCGGGGTGGTTCATGATCAGGATAAAACGCCCGCAGGCGTTGTGCGACATCCAAAAGAAACTCGCGCAACTCTGCCGCGAGGTGACCAACAGCGATGTTTTCGCTCTGCGTCACCGCAGCGTCAATCCGTGTTTTCACCGTCTCTACCTGCTCAGACATTGCCATCACTGGCTCCCCGCCGGCCAGGATCCGTTCGGCGGACCCCTCATCCCACCCCAACGCAGTCTCCAGGCGATGCAGGCTGCGCTCGTTCATCGCGCGGTTGGTTCGGTAGGTCTTGTACAGGGTGGACGGCGACGGCCCGCCGTGAGCGGATAGGTCGTCACGAGACCAGCCCAATTGCACTAGGCGACGCTGGATAAAGAACATGAGCCTGGCCGGTCCATCCTGCGGTATTGCTCTCACGTTTTCGACCGTAGCAACGCCTCAACCCGTTTTGCGATAGCTATCGCAAAACGGTGCAGGTGGCATTTAGCCTCGCTTTGAAGGACTAAGGAGAATCTGATGCAAGTGCTTATCGGTGCGGCTCCGGCCACCGTCATGTTCTGGCTGGCGATCGTGGCCGCCACAGTTGCCTACATCATCGATCATGCATTTGCTATCACGGTCGGCGTCGGCGCCGCCGTTGTGGTGATCACCGCGATCGTCGTCGCGCGTCTGCTCGCGCGCCGCAGCCGGCCCGCAGCGCCCCGGCATCAGGCCTGGCCCGCAGCGCCGCCACCGACATACCCCTCTGCCGCGTACCCAGACCTGTCGCACCGCTTCCAGGAGATGCCTCGATGACCTTTCACGACGATGAACCCGAAGACGCCCCGTCCTGGGTGTCCAACACCCAAGACTGGCTGACCGACCTCGACCGCGACCCCGACTACATCTCCTACGAGGACGACTCAGCACCTGATTTCGACGAAGCCGACTATCCGCCCGACCCCGCCGACGGCTCAGACGTGGACGCCGGCAACCCCGCAGAGAAAAGCAGCACCGACGACAACAACTACAGCGCGGATGACGACGCTGACACCCTCGACGCCGATCCCGTCTCGGATGTGGTCCCAGGTGATGCCGACGACCTAAACCCAGTCGGCGCCGACGGCATTGACATAGAAGCGGCCGCACCGGAAATCGTCGAAGACGAGACCTCTCCCGACCACAAGGAACCGCCCCGGTACAACAAAGCCATTGTCGGTGGCTTCGTCGCCGTGGTGGTTGTGGTCGCGCTCGGCATCACCAGCGCCATGCTCGGAATGCGCCGAACCCCCGAAGTAGCGCAGGAACCCGCAGAGTCCTCGATCAAGGTCACCGCCGCTCCGCAAAACGGCCCGCCGCCGCCTGCGGATGTGCCTGGTACTGCGGGAATTCCGTTCACGGCCAGTGCGCCGGGTTGCCTGCCCGGATCGACGGCGGCCCAGTCGGTGGCCACGGGCGACCCGACCCAGGCGTGGGTCTGCGTCCGCGGCGGTGTCGACGGACAGGTTCTGACCATCGAACTGGGCCGAACTATGGCTGTCACAGCCATCCGGATTACCCCCGGATGGGTTGGCCCGGACACCTCCGGCGCCGACCAGTGGCTTCAGCACCGGGTCTTGACCCGTGTGCAGTGGATACTCACCGACCACGGCAATCAGCCCACTGTCGTGAAGCAGAACACCGGCAACGTCCACGGGGAAGCGCCGCAGCCGATGTCTGGCCAAGGTGTGCTGGCCTCGACCATCACCATGATCGTCCAGGAGACCTCGCGGCCCCCGGCCGACGCTCCACCCACCGATACCGCCAACCCACAACCCGGGTCGGGCGGCTTGCTCGATCAGGTCATCGGCGCTCCACTCAACGCCTCACCACTATCACCCCAGAGCCCGCTTCCGGGCATGCCCGGGGAACAGAGCCAAACCGATCCCGTGGACAACACATTCGCCGTCTCGTCAATCGTCATCGAGGGGCACACGCCCCTCCCGTCCTAACCACCGGAAGGTCGGACACACATGCCCACCAAAACTTGGGAACGCCGTATCAACACCACCGGCGGCTGGCTCGGAAAAGCCGCCCTCGCCGTAGCCTTGATCTCCTGCAGCATCGTGGCCACCGCCACCATTTGGGGATGGATTTTCGATGACCCCATCGATGTGCGCGGACCCGCGCGCAAGGAGCTCAACCGCGCTGAATTCGTCGGAAACTGGGCCAAGCATTGTGTCGAAAAAGCGCTCACCGCAACGAAACCAGCTGCCGGAACGGGCGCATCAGCCCAAGACAGCCGCAACCCCATGCAGGATTGCTGGACCAGCGAAGACGGGCAGCCTCTACCGACCAATCCAGGAGCGGTGATCACCTCACCCGGGGTAGCCGCAGTGACACTGCAAGACGAGATGGGCTATGCCCAGCAGTGGAGCGTGATCATCTCCGTCCTGGAACGACCCTACGCCTCGGCCCCGGCCACGGAGAAGTGCTACAGGCTCCCGGTCCTCTACAGCAGCTACGGACTGCGTGCCACGATGCGACCCGGTAAAGCCGACTGCGGTGGCGCCGGCGCGGACCTGCCGCTCGGGTATCCCACCACCTTGGCCACCACCTCCCCCGTGTTCATCACGCTCACAGGGTTTTTCGAAAGCTACCTGACCAATGCCGGCGGTCTGGACCGCTACATCACCACCGACTCCGCCCTGGTTGCGGCCCCCGACTATCGGTCCAAGCGTGACGGTGGACCCGAACCGCGCATCATCAAACTCCGCTCGACACGCACAGTGCCCGACGCCGACCAGCCCACCCCCGCCGACGGCACCAAAGTGCGGGTACTGGCCACCGTGGATTCGGTGACCCGCCAATACTCGCCACGCCGCGAGGACTACGCCTTGACCCTCACGGTTGTCAGCGGCCGATGGATGGTGGCCGGGATCGACTACGCACCGCAACTGGCCTCCAACGCCGAACTGACGCCAGTCATCCCCACCCCGACAGCTCAAGGCCCGACAGGACGGTAAGTGATGACTGCGATCCCGCGATTCGCCACCAGCACAACAGCACTGACGGCGCAGCCCGCTCTCGATAGCGCCTCCGCGTGGGCCGGCGACCATCCCACCGCGATCCTTGCGATGGTCGCCACCATGGTCGCTGTCACCGCCATCACCGCGGCCATCCGTGCACTACGCCGCTACCTGCGACTCGCACTACTGATGCTGCTGCTGTCCCTAGTTCCCCTGTACCCCACGTCGGCCAACGCGGATCTGCCACCGCCACCGCCGACCCCCTCGCTGTTTCGCTGATCCACATCACCCCATTGAAAGGAACCCCTCTGAAATGATCACTACCGCAACGGTGCTGGCCGCAGCACCCCAAGCAACCTCAACCATCCTGGCAGCCAACGACCTCGTGTCCGGGTCACGCACCCTCTACACCATCGGCGTCGTCATCCTGGTGTTTCTCATCCTGCTCGGCGCCGGATGCCGTGTGGCTGTCGCCGTGTTCGCCGGCAAAAAAGGCGATGTGTTCCTGTGGGGAATCATCGGCGTAGTAGCTGCCGTGTTCGTCGGCGCCGGCTACGCCATCTACGTCTCGACCCACCAGACCGTCGACCGGACCGGCATCACCACCGGACAGCTGGGCTAAATGGCCGTCGAATCCGCCCAGGTGTTCAAGGGGATTCACGACACCCCCACCTACACCGACGTTCTGTTCAACAAACCCCTACGGGTGACCCTGGTCGTTCCGCTCGTGATCGGCGGCATCACCACCCTGGGACTGTGCGTGCTGCTGCTCGACTCCGGCAACGTCCAAACCATCTTCGTGATCGGTGTCCTGCTCACTGCACTCGCCACCGGGATCGGCGCAGCCATCCCCTACGGAAAACCCAACCTCGCGTTCCGGCTCACCAGCATCTGGCAGGCAGTGCGGCCAGTGCGCCAATCCAGCAGCGACACCCTGATTCTCGCACCGCCAGACGACGTCATCGGCCACCTCGAATTCACCAAGCACGGCGTGTACGCGAACTATCTAGTCAGCGGCTTACGCTATTACCTACTGCCCACCAAGCAGCGGCTCGGCGTGGCCGACCGGCACAGCAGCCTCGGCCGCCAAGTCCCCTCCGGTGCCTACATCTACAGCTTCTCGGTGCCGCAGAACCAACGCCAACTGCTGCGCGCGATGCTGCACGGTCACCGCGACAAACCCGAATGGGTCAACACCTGCCAAGCGCTCGCACCACAACTGCAACGCAAAAACCCCCGAACCCGCATCTACTGGCTACGCTTCCCCGTCGACGCCGGCCGCGCCGGCCACACCCCCCAAGGCCAGGCCACCAAACTCAAAGATTGGGTGGCCGGCCGTGACAAAGACTCCGAGACCTCCCTCGCGGCGTATCACCGACTGGCTCACGAAGTAGTCACCTCCCTACCCGAGGAATTCAGCCCAATACCAGTCACCGACGAAATGATCGGCTGGTTCTATCGGCGCACGGCCTGGCGGGGCACATTCACCAACCCTGTACCCCGCCGCCGCGACTCACAAGCCCAGCAAGCCCCGATGCGGTTTCCCACCGCCGAGTTCGACGAGGGCGACCAACTGCACAACCCCGGCCGCAAACTACCCATGCTGCCCGCAGCAGCCGCCCTCGCCGCCCTGGCCATCACCGCGGGCCTGCTCGGCTTCATCACACCCACCGTCCTTTTCGGCGCCCAGGCACTCACCGTGGCCGCCGCGTGGGCGGTCGGCATCCGCCGCCTGCCGTCCTGGAAGAAAGTGCTGCGGGTCAGCAGCCCCGACGGCCTCTACCCCGACAGCTATCAAGCGATCCTGCCGGTCACCGAGATCCCCAAGCAGGGCATCCGCTTCCCCGGGTCGGAATTCCTCGACGCCCTCGACGACCTCAACACAGGCGCCGAATTCGACTTCGCCATCAACCTCGTCGCACACCTACGTGAACTCGAATTCGTCCGCAACGACCGAGCCAAAGAGAACATCTTCGACCAATTCAAACACCGAGGCGACGCCCGCGACGGCGACCGGGAACTGTTCACCACCGGCCGCCAACTCTCCGAGTACAACCGGCTACTGACCAACAGCACCGATGAACGCCCCATGGAATCGGCATTCATCATCGCAGTCGGCGCACCCGATCCCGCCACCCTCGAATACAGCATCGAGCGGTTGCGCGAGCGCCTCGCCGACTCCGGACAAGTTCTCACCCGCCACTACCGCGGCGCGCAAACCCGGCTGTGGGCATCATTCAATTCCGGTGTGCCCGCGCATAAAAGCACCATCGACCAGTTCAGCTACCCGACCACCGCCCGCAAATGGTCACGTTTCGTGCCCATCACGTCCTCGCAGATCGGCAACACCACCGGAGCACTACTCGGCTTCAACACCGCCAACGCCCTCAACAGCGCCGTCCTGATCGATCTCCCCGGCTCCGCTCGACGCAACCACACCCCTTGCCTGGTATGCAGTGGTGCCCCTGGCTACGGCAAATCCTATGCAGCCAAACGCATCACACGTAGCGAGTTCCAACGCGGCGCCCAGTTGTTCATCATCGACCCCGGAGTCGAATGGGTCGAAGCATTCGCCGACGTCCCCAACTCCCGGAAAGTCGTCATCGACATGGCCGGGCGGAAATTCAGCTGCGATCCCCTTCGAGTGTTTCCCGACAGCGTCGCCGGCGGTTACTGGCTGGACTACATGGTGCCCATGATGGGCCTCGACTCACGCAGCACCGGCGTGCAGCGCCTTCGGACCGTGTTGACCGCCCGCGCCCGCCGCCAGTTGAAGATCCCCACCACCGCCGCACTAATGGCCTACATCAGTGGCATCCAAGCCCCCGCCACCGGCCCCGATAACCGCCCCGAGCAGGTCGTCAAACTCGCCGACGACCTCTACCCGATCCTCGTCGCACTGGAGTCCTGGGCCACCTACGACTTCACCCAGGCCATTTTCGACGACAGCCTGCCGGTCCCCGACCTCGTCAACGTCGACATCAGCATCTGGCTCACCGAGAGCCTTGACCTGCCCGACGCCGAGGAGATGACCAGCGAGCACCTCTACAAAGATCTCAGCGACCGTAAGAAGGCCTCCGTGGCGATCTACGGCATGATCGTGCGACTGGCGCGAACCACATTCTTCGCCAACACATCCCGGTTCGGTCTCATCGTCCTCGAAGAAGCCGGCGGCCTGCTGAACTCGCGGGCCGGCGCCCACGACGCGCACATCATCAGCCGCCGCGCACGCCGCCGGTTCACAGGCCTGCTCATCATCACCCAGAACCCCGTCGCCGACCTTCGCCTCATGGGCGACGAATTCATCACCCAACAACTCATCGTCCCGTTCGAAAACGAAGAACTCGCCAAAGAAGTCGCGCGCAAAGCCGGACTCCGGGCCGGCGACTACGACGACCTCGAGGAGTACTTCCTCGCCGAACCCGATCCCGAACACATGCGCGAACCCACCGACTTCGACGACCAACCGGACCGCTCGCAACGACCCGACCGCGGCGACCGAGTCGGCAAAGCCTTCTTCATCGACGAATTCCGCCGTCCCGCACCGATCATCGTCGCCCACGAACCCGACCCACGCCTGCACGCCGCCTACGACACCACCCCGGGAAAGAACGCGCCATGACAACCACCCCGGCACCACGAATGCACCCGGCCGAACGATTCGGCTACCTCATGGCCACCCGCCCCACGCTGCGTCGCGTGACCATCTTCTGGTCTACCGGCCACATCCTTGGCCTATGGTCGGTCGGCGCCGCCCCACCAGCGTTCGCCTCCACCATGGCCGGAGTCCTCAACTGGACAGGAATCACCGACAGCTACGGCGTCCCCCTCGGCAGCTACTACCTCTCGGTGGTCTCCACCCGCGAAGCCATCATGGAAGCCGGCCCCGACCTGTCCCTCAACCCGACCAGCTGGGCACGATGGCTCGGCAACGCCGTGGTCACCGGTGTCAGCCACGACACCGTCGTCAACTGGCTGCAAGCGCAAGTCTCGGTGTACGTCTTCATGATCACCATCGCACTCTGGCTGCTGCGATTCGCCATGTCCTCGACCTGGCTGTACTGGCTGGCCACGTGGTTCCGACCACTCTTCGAAGTCCTACGCACCCTGCTCATGGACATGTGGATCTTCCCGATCTGCCTCACACTCGGCCTGGCCTACGGTGCCTTCCAAATGCTCTGGCACGGCCGACGCGGACACGGCTGGAGCATCATGCTCAGCAGCGTCGCCATCGGCGTCATCGGCATAGTCCTAGTCTGGAAAGGCGATCCACTCGGCGAGCTTTCCGGAGACCACGGACTGCTCTTCCAAGCCCGCACACTGGCATTCACCGCCGCACAAGGAGCCATCAACAACGGCTCCCTCGTGCCCGGCGCCGACACCGCGGCCAACCTCAACCACCTCAACGGTGTCACCGCCGACGCCGTCCTACGACACCCCCTGCAGCTGCTCAACTTCGGGATGGTCGTCGACAACGTCGGCAGCTGCTCCAACGCCTACTCCACGGCCTTGATGGCCGGTGATGGCCAAATCATTCCGTCACTGGGAATGCCGGGATCGCCCGTGTCAGGGGTCACCGACGCACTGCCGTTCATCGGCGGCGGTGACCACGCCGGCCCGGCCCACGCCATGGCCCGATGCGGCGCACCCCAGGCACTCGCCCACGCTCAGCAACTCGACTTCGGCAGTTTCGCCGTCGGGCTCGGATTCCTAGTCCTCGGCTTCATCTTCACGTTTTTCATCTGCTACGTCACCTACTCCTACGTCATGGTCTGCGGTGCAGCGTTCCTCAACGCCTTCATGGCACTGTTCGCCGCGGGGCCCGCCATGATCGCCGGCAAGCCCCGCCAACGAGCAAAACACCGCCTCAAAGAGTTCTTCAAACACGCCTTCCTGGTGTTCGTCTACGTGCTCTACGTCTCGTTCGCCTCGGTCATCATCCTCAAGACGGTGGCCCCCGGCGGCTACGCCTCCCAAGTCGGAATGAACCATCCCGTCGCCCAACTCGTCATGATCGCGATCATGTCCGCCGTAGCCATCGGCCTATTCTGGTGGCTCAAAAAGAAGGTCGGCGACCGCACCCGCGAAGACCTCGTACACGCCGTACACCAGGTCATCGACAAAGCCCGCGCAGGCTACGACAAAGGCCAAGAACTCAAAGACCGCGGCATGGACGCCTTCCACCGCGGCACCGACTTCCTCAACCGCGGCAAAGGCGCCGACACCGACGAGGACGACGACCAGCCATTGACCGGCGCACCCGTCGACGGACGCTCCGGCGTCAACAAGCCCACGACCAGCAACCCAAGTGAGCTCACCGACGCGCTGCCCGTAGGCGGCGGGGCAGGAGGTGGCGGCCTCAGCGGCGGCGGTGCAGTCGGCGCAGGAGCCACAGGCGGCGCTGCCGACGCCACCGCCGTAGCTGCACCCGAAGTCGCCGTCGGCGCTGCCGTAGTCCAGAAAGCTCAACAGGGCCGCCAACAACACCCACAACAATCAACGGGCCGCAGCACCAACAGCTATCAACTCTCCGACTCTGCACCGCCGGTCATCGACGCCAACGGCGGCCAACAAAACGTCAGCACGAGCCCAGACGATTCGGTGCCAGCCACCGGCCGCAGCAACCAACCCACCAGCCAGAGTGGGCAACGTCGACTCCCCCCGCCACCCGACGACTACCCACCCATCTACGAACCGCCACCCGACTGGGACGACCCAGCCGACCGCTCTCCCCAGGGTGGACTGCCTCCCGCACCCGGCCGCTAAACCTCGATGGTGTTGGGACTGTCTCTAGCTCCTCTGTCAAGCGGCAGCGGTTTTGGCCGCCGTAGCGAGGTCGGCTTGTAGCGCCGCGTAGACGACGTCGGAGAGTCGCCGTTTGAGGACACGCAGTGCTTCCATCCCGCTGTCTCCGCTGGCTTTACGCCGAGTCATCATCTGTTTGGCCGGTTCGTGCCAGTGCGCCTGGGTGAGCGCGATCCGGTGCAGGGCTGCGTTGAGTTGACGATTCCCGGTGCGGCTCAGCCGGTGGCGGGCCTTGTTGGAGGACCAGACCGGCATCGGTGCGGTGCCGTTATGACGGGCGTAGGCGTCCTTGGACCGGAACCGATCGACCCCGGCGGTCTCACCGAGAATCTTGGCTGCGGTGATAGCTCCGCAGCCGGGGATCGCGATCAACGACGGCGCCATATCGGTCACCAGTGTGGTGATCTCTGTGGTGAGCTCGTTAATCTGCTGGGTCAGTGTGCGGCACCGTTCGAGCAAATCACGCGCGAGCCGGGCGACGGTTCCCCTGAGCGGTTCCAGGTGAGTCCAAACCTGGTCCAGAGTGCTGAGCCGGTCCAGCGATCGGGCCTTGGGTTCCCAAGATGGGTCGAGCTCGTGCAGAAACCAGCGCAGCCTGTTGACTACTCGGGTTCGTTCTGCGACAAGGGATTCACGATGGTCTCCCAGCAGTCGCACGTCACGGTCGGGCCCATCCAACCGGGCCACGGGAAGATCGGGTTCGCGCTGCGCGGCACGGGCGACGGCGAGCGCATCGATGGGATCGGATTTGCCGTAGGTGCGGGCCGAGTCGCGGACGTGGGCCATCAACTTCGGTGGCACCCGCACGATTGCGTGACCCGCGGCAAGCAGATCCCGTTCCAGCCGCCGCGACAGGTGTCGGCAGTCTTCGATCGCCCACACCAGGCCGTTGCCTCTGGCCAACTGCTCGGCCCAGCTCAGCAGTCCCAGATGATCTTTCGTGGTCGTGGTGATCGTCTTCGATGCCAGCTGGCGGCCGTTAGAATCGACCGCGACGATGGTGTGGGTGCGCTTGTGCGCATCGACTCCCAGAGTGATCATTGAACCGTCTCCTTCTCCATGAGGGGATCAGGGATCGGTCGGTGGGCACATCCCAGTCAGGGGCGATGCCACGCTCCTCTCAAGCCACGCCGGCCGGTCCTTGGCATCCGGCGGGTCGCACTACAGACAATGGCCACCAACGGCAAGTAACAGGTGGAGCGAACCCGCCGGACCACCTCAGTCAAACACTGGCGTTAACGGTGTTTCCGGCGGTTTTCCTCAGTAGGTTTCGGCTGCCGGGAATCGGTCGGCGAAGGTGATCGCGAACGCATTCAGGGCAGGTTTCCACCTGTGGCTGCGGCTATGTGCACAAGACCAACCGCAAATCCCAGGCCCGACTCCAATGCGGGTTCTGCGGTAAGAAGTTTTACGGCTTATCAGGGGTTAAACTCATTAAACGCCAGCGATCTGCGTGTTGAACTGGGGATATAGCTTTATATACATGTATCCTACTAGGTATGGCACGCGAAAAATTGCGCGCCGTTCGGCGGCGTGGCACACCAACGAATGTTGTGTGGCGGGGTAAATCTGTTGACTGAACTAAGATACGAATCATTGCAGGTCAGATAGGGCTTTGGTACGTTCCCGAGTCATGGGCGATCCGGATGGGGTGCGGAATCTTGCAGTGCTGGTGGTGCCCGATGTTGGCCGGCTTGAGGCGACCGGTGACCGCTGGGTGCCGTTTCGCATGCTTGACGCAAACGGGATTTCCATTGAACCAGTCGCGGCGTTTTTCGCCGAGTTGCAGGCCGCAGATCGGCGGCCTGGCACGATCCGCTCGTATGGTCACGATCTGTTGCGGTGGTGGAGGTTTCTAGCTGCGGTCGGGGTGGACTGGGACCGCGCGACATCGATCGAGGGCCGTGACTTCGCACGTTGGATGATGCTGGCCGACAAGCCCGTTCGTGTTCATTGGCGGCACCGTGACGGAAATAAGGCAGCTGCTCCCGCACCGTCCAGGCGTGACGGTGGAGTGAATGCTGTGACTGGCAAGCCGGAACCGTCGAGTCGTTACGCTTCGTCGACGAGAGTGCACGCTGAGGCGGTATTGCGCTCGTTCTACGACTTTCAGATCGAGTTGGGGCGGGGTCCGCTGGTCAATCCGTTCCCATTGGATCGTTCACGTCGGCCGGGACGGCGCAATGCTCACCGGAACCCGCTGGATGCGGTGTCTGGCGATCGGGCAGGTCGGTACCGTCCGCGACGACAGCGTCGGATACCGAAGAGCATTCCCGATGACCAGTTCAACCGATTGTTCGCAGATCTGCGCACGCATAGGGATCGTGCCCTGCTGGCGTTTTGGGTATCGACGGGCGCCCGTGCCGACGAACTGTTGTCGACCACACAATTCGATGTGGATCCGGGGCAACAACTGATCCGTGTGACGCGTAAGGGATCTCGGGCGGTGCAATGGCTTCCCGCGTCACAGGATGCGTTCGTGTGGCTGCGCCTGTATCAGGAACAGGTGTGGAAGCGGGGCGCACCTCGCGGCAAGTCGCATCCGTTGTGGCTGACCTTGCGCCGGCCGTGGCGGCCCGTGTCGTATCCGGCGGCCCGGGCGATGTTCTCTCGTACGCAGGATGCGCTGGGGTCGAATTGGACCATTCACGATCTGCGGCATACGGCCGCGACCCGGATGAGCAATGACCCTGAAATGTCGATCACGGACGTGCAGTGGGTACTGGGCCACGCTCACCTGACGACCACGCAGATCTACACCACACCCACAGAGGAGGACGTGGTCGCGCGAACGCTGGCCCATCAGCGCCGCGTCGCCGCACAACCCAGTGACGTGGCGCCTCCGGCGGCGGGGTATCACCAACAGTCGCTCGACGTGCTCTTCAGCCGCGGAGCGACCCGATGAAAACTCCGTCGCGTCCCGACGTGGTGACTGCCGCTGTGCCGCCAGGCGTGAAACCAACGGGTTGGCAGGTTTCGGGGCGCGGTGAGTATGCCCAAGACATGCTGCGGCGCTTTCCGGCCCGTATCGCTGCACCCTGCCCCGATCTCGGCGCAGCATCCATCGATGAGGTGTTGATGCGAATCAGCGTGGCCGGCCGGGCCGCAATGCCGTTGACTCCCAAACAAGTCCGTGGTGCCACAGGCCTGTTGCGCTGGCTCGCGTCCCTATCAGGTGACACCTGGCAGCAACGATGGATAACAAGCGGAGCCGAGGAACGCGAGGCGGACTGGATCACTGAGCCTGCATTGTGGCTCGGTGCTCACACCAGACGCGTCGGCGCGTCAGCACTTAAGGCCGGCTTTCTGGTCTTGGTCGCAGCAGAAGTCTTGTCTCCCAGCTTGATGTTCTTTTCGTCACGCAAACGCGACCCTGACTTGACCGACATCATGACTGCTCGCCGCGATCCGGGCGGTTTCGCTGCCATTGAGGCGGCTACGGATTCCGATCTGTGGGGCTCGCAGCCGGGCAGACTGGCTCGATGGCAGATCGCTGCCATCCTCGCCGCCAAAGGCGGCGGGATCACCGACATCACGGTTGGCGACTGTGTACAGCTGCGCCAGGTCGAAATTAGCTTGTGCCTCACTGGATCACGCCGATACCTGTTCTATGCGATTCTGCGATCGGCCGGGGTGTTCACCGGCGGCGCACCCGCCACTCTGCGCAGAATCACCTCCTATGGAGGACAACTCACACCCGAACAGCTCATCGATCGCTATCACGTGGAGAACGGCAGAATCCGCGACCTGTTGGTGGACTACCTAACCGAACGCCAACCCGCGCTGGACTACACCAGTTTGGAGGGGTTGGCCCGCTATCTCGGTTCGAATTTCTGGCGTGACCTCGAAATTCACCATCCCGGGATCGAGTCGTTGAAATTGAGTCCTGAAGTCGCCTCGGCATGGAAAGAACGGCTGCGCACCAAAACAACTCGCCGACAGCTACCCGACGGAACCGTCACCGAGACGGTCGCACCGCGCGGCAACTACATCCCGATCCTGCACCAGGTGCGTGCCTTCTACCTTGACCTTGCTCAGTGGGCCACCGAAGACCCCGCTCGCTGGGCACCGTGGGCCGTCCCGAGTCCCATCAGCGCCACCGAGGTGCTATTGAAGAAGACCTTCGCCCGGCGCAAGGCTCGTATCGACCAGCGCACGCGGGATCTACGTCCATTCCTGCCGACGATCGTTGATGCCGCCGCACAACGGGCCCAAGACGCTCGAGTACGGCTTGAGGCAGCGTTGGCCACCGACGACGACACATTCACCGTGTGTGGTGAGACGTTCACAAGAGCGGTTCTATCGAGTCGCCGCGGCACACGCCGGCAGCGCACCGCCGCCGTCGACGCCTCGGGCCGCAAACGGCATCTGCTCAGGGAGGAGAACCGCGCGTTCTGGGGCTGGGCGGCTGTGGAGTTTCTGCGCCACACAGGAGTTCGAATCGAAGAGATGCTCGAAACAAGCCACCACAGCATCACCCAGTATCAGCTACCCAAGACGGGTGAGATCATCCCGCTGTTGCATATCGCCCCATCGAAAACCGACCAGGAACGTCTCCTGGTCGTGAGTCCCGAATTGGCCGATGTACTGGCCACGATCATTACCCGGGTCCGGGGCGACTCTGAGTCGATACCGCTGGTGCCGTTCTACGACGAACACGAGCGAGTATGGGAACCACCTTCTCCCTTGCTCTTTCAATGGAACGATGTTGGCCACCGCTCCGCCTTGTCTACCGCGACGATCCGGACAGCCATCAAAGAAGCGTTCGAGGCCACCGACGTCAAAGACGCCGACGGGCAACCCCTCTATTTCCGGCCCCACGACTTCCGGCGAATCTTTACCACCGACGCGATCCTGAACGGGATGCCACCACATATCGCCCAACTTCTACTGGGGCACAAGGACATCAACACCACCATGGGATACAAGACCATCTATCCCCAGGAAGCAATCAACGGCCACCGCGCGTTCATCGCACGGCGCCGAGCGCTGCGCCCCGGCGAGGAATACCGCACCCCGACCGACGCCGAATGGGACGAATTCCTCGGGCATTTCGAACGTCGCAAGCTCGCCCTTGGGGACTGCGGCCGCGCCTACGGGACCAGTTGTCAACACGAGCACAGCTGCATCCGCTGCCCAGTGCTTCGGGTCGATCCGGCGCAGCGGTCCCGCCTGGAGACCATCCGCGACAATCTCAGCGACCGGGTCGCTGAAGCCGAGGAAGCAGGATGGCTCGGAGAAGCCGATGGGCTACGCACGAGCCTGGCTGCCGCCGAAGAGAAACTCGCCGAGCTCGACCACCGCGCACGCCAGCAAGCGACCGTATTCCTCGCGACACCGTCATTGCCGGAGATGACCGCCCGAACCGCAGCAGATCTGCGTTCGGAGGAGTTCGCACTGGGACGCTCCCGAGAGTTCACCCTTCGCCCCTGACGAGCTGACGAGCGGCATCTGGCGCTTACCTGTGAAGCATCTCAAGGCCGTGTCTGGCCCGAACCGACTGCCGGTGGTGGATATCAGTGGCAGAATGAGCCGTGTTTTTGCACGATATCCATTGGTAGTCGAAGTGAGGCAAGCCAACAAAATGAGCCACGACGACAATGTTCGGAAGCTGGCAGCAAAGTTCAGGGCTGACCACAGATATGCCAACTTCGGGCCGATCTTGCAGTCCATTGAGATTCACGGCTTTCGGGGCGTTGCCGATCTTACTATCGAATTTCAATCACCTATTACCGCGTTGTCAGGATTGAATGGAACAGGAAAGAGCACTATTGCCCGGCTTGCAAGTTGCGCATACCGAAAAGCGGTCACTGCGGCACTTGCAAGATTTTACGTGAAGGATTTCTTCCCTGTATCGGCGGCCGACCCATCACCATTCAGCGACGATGCAAGGGTATTTTATTCATATTGCGTAGAGCGCGGGGCGGAGCCGCAAAAAGTAACGGTTAGCAGGAAGGCTAGAGAATGGTCTGGCTACAAACGACAGCCTGAAAGAGCGTGTTACTACATCGGCTTTACCCAGTTCATACCTAAGGTCGAACGCCGTGACTTGTCTATATACGGTGGCCACCGTATCCAATTGGGCGCGTCACGTGAACTACCAAACGATGCGGCCAATAACGTAGCCACGATACTCGGATTACCATACGATGAGCTGGGCTTCACCGAGGTTACCCATTCCAACCGAACCGCAGAGTTGGCGATGGCAACTCGAAACGGGAAACGGTACTCAGAGAATCATATGGGCTTCGGCGAAGGGCGTGTCGTCTATATGGTCAACACAATGGAAGGCGCTCCGACGCAGAGCCTGTTTGTTCTTGAAGAGCCTGAGACCTCGCTCCATGGCGAGGCTCAACGCCGCCTCGCCAGATACCTAGTTGACGTGGCGGGCCGTCGCGGTCACCAGATCATACTAACGACTCACAGTTCTGCGATTCTGATGGAACTTGGGCGCGATTCAGTCGTATACCTGAAACGACAACCGGATGGTCTCATTGACGCAGCGACCGGGCTGAGCACCTATCAGATAGACGCATATTTGCATGGTGATGCACGGGACAATGAAAGAGCGATCGTTTGCGTAGAGGATGAATTTTCCCGTCGCCTCACAATTGAGATAATCCGTAGTTGCGCTAGCGACTTTCTCTCAGGGGTCCAGGTTCTGGGCGTTGGAGATGCGCAAAACATACCATCGGCCGTTTCACTTTTGCGAAAAGCGGGCATTAGAGCAGTCGGACTGTATGACGGCGATATCAAAATAGGCGATTTGAAGGATCTCAAACCCTTCGTGGCAAGCCTACCAGGTGGTGTCGCGCCCGAGATATTGGTTTTTGGCTGCGCCGAGGTGGAAGAGCATTTCAAAGTCAATCACCGCATCAGTATCGCAGAGGTGATCAGCAGCGTTGACGACCATCACGACTATATCCGCGCAGTGGCTAAGAAATTAATGCTCGACGAGACCTACATTGCCACGGAGGTATGCCGCGTCTACGCTTCCACCCGCGATGCGACCGAATTTACTTCGACCGGAGAATTCCTTCGAGAAACATTGAGTGACCGCCGGTAACGGGTTCGACACCGAGTAACGCTACGACTACGCTAGATCGCTTTTCGCGATCGCCCAAATCGAAATTTCAGCATTGGCCATGCGTGGGGCCAATGTTAGTTCAGAAAAAAAACACCCCATGGAACTACACGAGGACCCGCAGGCCTTGGTAGAGGCGTTCGCTGCGCAGCACAGCCAGGCCCTTGGGGAGTTTCACGGCGACATCGTGGCACGACTGCCGGAGGTGCCGGATCGGTTCAGCGACCAAGGCGGCGAGCCGCGGTCGATCACGGTGTCGTGCACGTTGTTGGAGACGCTGCTGACGTCGCGGCGGCGTCGGCAGACTGGCGAGTCAACGCTGAAGGTCGCCAGGGGCAATGGGATGGGGATCTTGCTCCTGGACGGGAAAGGGACGCGAATCCCTGTCAAGAAGCATCCACGCAAATGGGATGGCAGCCTGCTGGAGTTGGTGGCCTATACCCCTGGCGCGGTCCAGCTGAGCATCGAGGAGGAGTTGGGCCATTCGGTGGGCGGCGAGGACGGCATCGCGGAGCCGCCGGGCTATCGCCTGTACATCTTGTGGTGGTCGGGCCCGTCTGGCGCCTTGGGCGGGGCAGTGCTGGCCGCGGGCGTGCTCACCGAAACGGTGCAGCTGCTCTATGCGGCGACGCCGCTGCCTCCACCGATCATGGAGG
This sequence comes from Mycobacterium sp. 48b, assembly GCF_048282725.1. NCBI lineage: Bacteria > Bacillati > Actinomycetota > Actinomycetes > Mycobacteriales > Mycobacteriaceae > Mycobacterium > Mycobacterium sp. 48b. The sequence continues at coordinate 127,275 of NZ_JBLVUL010000002.1, read as the reverse complement.
AACGCTCCGATCGTTCCGGTTCGGCCGGCGGCGCGGGCAGCGCGCCGGGATTGGCAGGCACCGAGAAGCGTCGCCGCGACGACGATTTCGGCGATGTCGACCAGGACGACGGTGGCGAGGAGGCGGCACCGCCGCAGACGTCGTAGCCCTCATGCACAGTGTCGGGTGCATGTGCGATTCCCAACCCGATGATGTTGAATCGAGCGCGCGATGACAGAGGTATTTGGTGCACGGATCCGGCAGGCCCGGCTGCTGCGGCGGATGACAGCAACTTCGGTGGTGGAGTCGGTTGGCTGGACCAACCACCGCCAGACGAAGATCGAGAAGTCTCCCAAGATTTGGCTTGAGGACTCCGATGTTGAGCGGCTGGCAGCGTTGTTTCGCTTTCCTGCAAGATTTTTCAGTTCCGAACCGCAATCTCGGGTCACCGCTGACGAACTGCTGTTTCGGGCGCCGAAGTCAATGACGGTCGGCGAGCAGGAATTCCTGGCCACGTTCGCGTCGCTGGCCGGAGACTTCCTCAGCGATCTTGACGCCCAGTCGAAACTGCCGCCTGTCAAGGTTCCCGCCGTGGTCGGCGACGGGCCGGTGAAGACGTCGATCGCCGACGCAGCAGCCCGCCTCCGGGAAGCGATGGGCGTGGATCCTGATGCGCCCCTGGACGATTTGACGTATGAGGCGGAGCGCTTGGGTGCACCGGTCATCGTGCGTCGACGCGTACCCGGCGAATGGGAAAGCGAGTTCGCCGCTACTCCTGGACGCGCACGTGACGAGAAGCACCTTGGCTATTCGAGCTGGGTGGGCCGGCACCGCGACCGCCCACTGTTGGTGCTGCGGGAGACCGAATCGTGGGAGCGCACCCGGTTCACCATTGCTCATGAATTAGGGCATCTCGTGTTGCACAGCCGTGCCTACTGTTCGGTGAATGCTCACGAAGAACTGGAAGCCAACCGGTTCGCCACCGAGTTGTTGGCCCCAGCGGCAGTGATCGCCTCGGAGCTGCCACGAGTGATATCGCTGTTGAATTTGCGGCCGATCAAAGACAAGTGGGGTTTGTCGCTAGGTTCGCTGATCATGCATCTGCGGGACACGAAGTTGATTGATGCGACGCGGGCGAAAACACTGACCACACAACTGCATTCACGGATCAATCCCGCGACCGGACACACCTGGGGCATGACCGAGCCCGGGTGGAAGGACCGTGAGCCGGAGCGGCCTCGGCTGCTGCGCAAGTGGGTGGAACGCTGCTACGGCAGCGCGTCGGTACCGATGCTCGCCGCTCGTGAGTCCATGATCTTCCCGCCGGACCTGCTGGACTGGTTCTTGGCGACACAGCGACCAGCACCGGAGGCCAATCGTCATTCAGTGGCCGCTACGGCCGGGTCTTCGAACAAATCGTCTCCTGCCGGCGAGCGTGGCACACGGGTCATCCGACTGGACGATTTCCGGCGAGGCAGAGAGTCATGAGTCGGGGCGGGGGCTGCTGATCGTGGCGCAGGTGCAACGGTTGTTGTTTGCCGACCGGTCCCACTCCTACACCGTGGTCGGCGCCGACAAGCTTCCGATTGCACCTGCGCGGGAGTACCTGCGATTCCTGGTCGACAGTGGTGCCTCACCGCACACAGTCCGCGCATACGCCTACGGACTGGCCGCCTGGTGGACCTTGTTGGAGCACACCCACACCGCCTGGGATGACTTCCCCACCAGTCTGTTCGGTCAGTTTCTGCGCTATCTGCGGACCGGGGACCTTCCTGGCACCAGCCGTATCGGTGAGGTCGAAGAATCGATGGCCGAGTCCTCGCTGCTACCTCGTGGTGCCGCGGTGTTGTCGATGTATCGATACTTCGCCGAGGCACACGACCTCGATCGTCCCTATCGACGCTTGTTCTCCTCCCACGCTCGCGCTGCTCGACGACGCTACGCATCGTTTTTGACCGGGATCGGTCCGCAACGCGACCACGCCGCGCCGATCTATCGCCGCCGCGCACCCACCCGCAGCGAGACCCCGCTGCTGCTTCCGGTGCAGGTGAACGCCATCTTGGACGCCTGTAGTGTCCAGGCCGATTCCGGGCAGTGGTCGGGTGGGGCGACCGGGTTGCGCGACCGCTTGTTTCTCGGGGTGCTGGCCGAGACCGGGATGCGGATGGGCGAAGCATTGTCGTTGCGACACCATGACTTTCACATCAGCGGCGGCGATACTCCGTCGATCGTGATTGCCGGGCGCAATGATCACCCGCACGGGGTACGGGCGAAGTCCGGTGCCCGCCGCATCTACGTCGGTGATGACCTGGTCGCCCTCTACACCGAGTACGTGTGGCAACTGATTGCCGACGGCGCCGATGTCGCAGTCCCTGATCTGGCCACCCATTTCGTGTTCGTCAACCTGACGCGAGGCGAAAAGTACGCGCCGATGCGACCCGAAACCATCTACGACAAAGTTGATCTCATCACCGACCGGTGCTCTGATGTACTGCCCGAGGACTGGACACCACATTGGCTGCGCCACACGCACGCCACCGCGCTGCTGCTGGCCGGCATCAGCGAGCACGTCGTGATGCGCCGGCTGGGCCATGCCGACGTGCAAACCACGCTGTCGACCTACGGGTGGGTGACCGCCGACGCTGAAATGCGGACGTTGGCCGAATGGAAGAACTACGTCGCAGGCTGGAAGGTCGACCATGACGGGCAGTAACACCCACCCAAGGGGATCGACGCGACCAGCTCGGGCCGCTGCTGACCAGGTGTGGGCGCAGCAATGGGAACAGGTGCCGCAGTCCTGCCGATCGCTGACATATGTGCTCGACACCTCACCGATCAAGTCGGTATTCGTGCACAACCCGCGCTACTGGCGCAACCTCGACAGTCACGACTTCACACCTGCGGATGTGCCCCAACGGTTTTGCGACGAATTGGCATGGTGGGTGTGGACATGCGCCCATGATGACGTACGCAAGATCGACCCGTCCCTGTTGAAGTGGTGCGGTCGGGCTTTGACCGCCGCGGCTGCCGAATACCACCAGCAGCACCACCAGTGGCCACGCAGCATCGCTGACCTGTCAGCGGCAGCGCTTGTGCGCCACGCGATGGTCGAGTTTGAACACCGCAACAAGCGGTTGCCCTCGGCCGGAGCCCGACGCCAGATCACCGGCTTCATCGAGCACCTGCACCTGTATGTGTCGGTGCGCTGCACACCAGCACCGTGGTGGGCACATGATGTGTGGGACCTGAGCGCAGATCCACGGATCCCCCAGCGGGAACACGAACCCAGCCACGACAAGGTGGTCCGGCTCGCCGGGATCGAACCGGCCTGGCTGCGCGAGGGGGTGCGGTTCTGGCTACGTACGTCGCTGACCGGGGAGCTGCTGCGTTGGACGTCGGTGGTGGACCGGGCCCGGGACATGGCACGCCACCTGGGCCCGTTTCTGGCCGCCCGCAACATCACTGACCCCTTGATCACCGATGACCGTGGCGAGCTGCGATTGCTGTTTACCGAGTTTTCCGAGTACCTGAAGTCACCGGAGGCCGCGGCCCGTCCAGACAAGCCGTTGTCACCCTCGGCGATCGATGCCACCCAATCTCAGACCCAGGTGTTCTATGCGTTCATGGTCGATCATGCCGACGAAGCCGCGGCCGCGACGGGCAACCCGCGGTGGGCAGATATCACCGATACCCACACCAGGTTGTGGGGTGCAGCGTTTCGGACCCGCCGCGCCAACAGGTCTCGGGAACTGACGTGGTTTTCGACCGCCCAGTTGCAACAGATGCTGTGCTACCTCGACGTGCTGGCCGCCGATCGCGGCCAGCCGGTGGCCATCACCCACCCCGACTCCACCATCTCCGTCGTCGCCGGCCTGGGTGACCCGCAAGCAGCTCGGGCATGGCTGCTGCAGGCCCTGACGGGACGCCGCGCCTCAGAGATCCTGATGCTCGACTTCGACCCGCTCTTGCCGATCCCGGGCCAGGACCGTCCCACGGCCTCCGATGACCCCGATGCTTTCGTGGCCAAACTGCGCTACCAACAGACCAAAGTCGACGGTGTCACCCCGACGATCCTCATCGAGCAGGCGGTGGTCAACGTCATCGCCGAACAGCAGGACTGGATTAACGACCGGTATCCGGGCCTGACGCCGAAGTACCTGTTTCTCGGCTTGCGCTATCAGCACCGCGGACAGCGACCGCGCAGCTACCAGTCCTACGGGGTGGTCCTGGGCAAGCTCGACAAGATCCACGGACTCACCGATACCGCGGGTAAACCGCTGCGGTTCAGCCACACTCATCGCCTACGCCACACCCGGGCCAGCGAACTGCTCAACGACGGGGTCCCGATCCACGTGGTGCAACGCTACCTCGGCCACGCCTCCCCCGAGATGACGCTGCGCTACGCCGCGACCCTGGCCGCCACCGCCGAAGCGGAATTCCTCAAACACAAGAAGATCGGGGCGCACGGCACCGAGATCGCCGTCAGCCCTTCTGATATCTACGATCTGACTCAACTGTCCTCGCGTACCGACCGGGTGCTGCCCAACGGTGTCTGTCTATTGCCGCCGCTGAAGTCCTGCGACAAAGGCAACGCCTGCTTGTCGTGCGGGCACTTCGCCACCGACGCCACCCATCTCGACGAGCTGCTCGACCAACGCAGCAAGACCCAAGCACTGATCGAGGTTCGCCGTTCTCAATACCATGCCCGCACCGGACGTGACCTGACCGACGACAACGTTTGGATACACGAGCGGCGCCGCGAAATCGCCTCCCTAGACGCCATCATCGAACGCCTACGCAACGACCCCGCGGCCACCAACGACGGCAAGTCGGTCAGTGGTGCCGGCACCACCAACCGGTCGCCACTGCTACAGATCAAAACCCGCGGAAGCCACGAATCTGTCCTCCGCAAAGCTGACCCTGGAACGAATCAATGAGCCGACGGCCCCCGCCACCCACCGCGAAAGCCCACGCAGCCCTCGCGAAATACCGCCACGCAATCAGCGTCGAGAAACGCCGCGACATCGAGAAAGCCATCCGCCATCTGCGCAAGACCAACGCTGAAATCAACGTGTCCACGGTCGCCCGACGGGCCGGGGTGCAACGCAAGACCGTCTACAAGTATCCCGAGCTGATCGCCGTGATCGACCAATACCGCCACCAAACCAACGCCGATCCCACCGATCCCGCCCCGACGAGCCGCGAGAGCAGCATCGTCGCGGCATTGCGAGCCCGGCTAGCCGCCAAAGACGAGGAGATCAAACAGCTGCGAGCGACCGTGGCGCAACAGAAAGACACCATCGAACTGCTCTACGGGCAACTCGATTCCCCGATGCCCTAGGCCTTTTTAGTCCGCATGCGGAAGGTCAAGTCCTAGCCACGGCGATAGTCGGGCGTAAGCGAGCCGTAGTAGGCGTTCCGCACGTATGGCCATGAATCCGGGAGTCCAAGGTTCGTGACGTTGGTAGAGCGCGTTTAGGTGTGGAAGGTAGTGCGAGAGCCCGGCGAGTTCTTCAGTGGTCTGTGCGAACGTCATCCCCGCGTCTTGGAGGACCTTCTTGGCGTCCTCTGGTGTCCGAGCACCCAAGGCGCCGTACAGCACACGCTTTTCGGCCCAAGGCCGGGAACTCAGCGAGCTGTTTGCTCCGCCTGGGGCAAGTACAAGGTTGCCAATCTGATGGACGGTGGCCTTTTCGGTGTAGAACCCTTCATCCCAACCACTCGTGCTCGTCCGGGGGGCGATGTGTTCGATAGTGAGATGACCGTCGTCAGCCCATCCTTGTCCTGTCAAGCAAGGTGCGACGCCGGCCTTACCCGGCTTGATCAATCCGGGGTGATCCGGATCCTCCACAGAGTCGTGATAGGCGGCGAGTAAAAGGAATCGTGTCAGCGGTCGGCTGACGTTGTACAGGGGAACTTCTCGGGACCGGTTGAGCCAAGTTTCCAATGACGAGAGGTCACCGTGATTGGCATGCACTAGTCGATGACGCAACTCGGATTTTAGTAGATCTACATCGACCGTCGGTGCGGGAATATCTGGCCCCGTTCTCCGGCGCCGCGCGAGCGGGTCCATGCCGGTGAGCGATGACGATCCAGCCATGATCTCGCGGTATTCACGATCGATGTTTCCAGTGCTGGAGCGCGATGCCCGCCACAGAACTGTGAACGCGGTAATTGCCTTCAGCGCTTCTTCGAAGTTACTGACTTTGATTTGGCGGGTAGCGTCATCGGCCCGCAGTGCTTCAGAATAGAATCTGACCAGCGGAGCTATCGTAACGGTGTGCTTGAGGTCGACGAGAAACGCAAGACACAGCCGGACCGCATCCGTCATGGCGGACGTCTCCAAACCCACCAATTTGCGATTTCCGTCGTTGCATTCCCACGTCTCGCCTACGAATGTGGCGGTGTCCTTCAAATGACCTAAAAACGACAGCCTGCTGGATTCTTCATCTTTACACTTGTCGAACTCTTCTTTTAGATAGACTCGTTGATCGGCGAGCCTTTTGGATAGCTTGGTCCCAGTTTCGGCGAGAGCAAACGTCACAAGAAGTTCCCGAGTAGCGTTCTGCAGTCGGTCACCGGCAGGAAATTGCGATAAATGCTCCTGCACCACAGCCATCTGCTCATGAGCTTTCGAATTTTGATAATTCTCAATCGATTCAGCCATCACCACCCGCGGGAGAAAAGTCTCGAAAGCGGTCAACGGTTCGCCAGTGGTATTGAGTGACTCGAATATCGTGAAGGCGTAATCTTCATCTTTGCCTTTTACGACCGTCAGCGCAATACGGTTGAGCGCATATGCCCCCAACATCGCTAAACGGGTGAGCTCCACTATGGCAGGGTCATCGACTACCTTTATCCAGTTACATAGACTCTCCTTCAACGGGTGGTTGAAGAGCGCCCTCTGAGCTTCGGGGTTCTCGGCTAGCGAATTGAGAGGTGGCAGCGGCTCGAATTCTTCCATCTCGTCGCCGCGGGCCAACTTGATGAAGTCACTGCGCATTTCCGTAAACCGCTTAATCAAATCGACCTCACCGTCGCCGACACCAGCGCGGGCAGTTGGCCGAAAATCTGTGGGTTTACGACCATTGCCGTCCTCGGCATCAACGAGCGTGCCGTAGTCGTAGAGAAGATGCGCAATCGGCGACATGTACTTACTGAGCTTACTCCTCTTCGCCCATTGGTCGCTGAATGAACGAATGAGGCGAGGATAAATTGGCGTATCACCGACGTCTTGCTTTTGATAGAACGCTAGCCCTAGGGACTTAAGAAGCGTGATGGTTTCTTCGTGTAACGCAGTCGCAGGCTCGTCATCGGGCGCCGGCGATTTTCCTTTGAATACATTCCAATGCTTCTGCCTGATCAAGTTATGCAAGCACGCAATGAGTAACAGCAAACTGGATATTCGTTGTTGCCCATCGATCACTGTTAAGACTTTCGCTGGCACTTCATCCTTGACGATAGGCAAGATCGTCACGTGATTGATATCGTGGATCGTAATTACAGTGCCGAGAAATGTAAAGCTGTCAGTCGCCCCGTCAATTAAATTGTGCAATCCATGCAATGTGTCGTCAATCAGTTTCTCTACTTTATCGCCGCTCCAGGTATAAGGGCGCTGATACGGCGGTAGGTAGAGCCCGAGTCCATTCTCCGTGAGTAGTTCACGCAAGCTCTTGCTATGGGCTTCGAAGATATCTTTGGCTTCTGTTGGCATAAACCGGCTCCCCCTCTTGCCATACGGTGATCGGGCGCGCTAGCCCATTGCGCATTACATCATCGCGGACGAACTTCGGAACAAACAACACTGGGTTCGGCTTTGACAACCTCGCCACAACCACGTCCGCCTAGTTCAACACAGCGTTACCCAGGGACGCGAAACGGACCGTTTGGCCTTCACAGGTGACAAACCGCGCATCCCGCCTCGTCGTTGTCGTCGTCGAGTGCGTCGGCGAGGACGTCCACCAGCGGTAAGTTCACAGGTCGGCGTCGCGCGGCACGTTGCAGCGCTTCTTGGTGTTTCGCTTCGATCTCATCGCGACGAGCGAGGAGTTCGCGCAGGTTCTCTCCATCCGACCAGGTATAGTCGCGTCCCTTCATCGCGGTGGCCTGGAAGTTGACCTTGTCCTCGTACTCCAGCGCTCTCTCAAACAGGTCGGGATGGCGGTCGGCAAGTCCGACCCATTCGTGTTTGCGTTGGAAGAAGCAGAAGTAGCAGCCTGAGCGGGTACGCCACTGGTAGTAGTCGGGTAGACCTACTCCGGATTCGTCGAGGATGCGCATCACACCGGCTTTGTCGATGCCGTCGTCGCGGAAGGGGAACGTCGTTTGGATGTTGGGTTTGGTTGACACATAGCCGAGGCGGTTTTCATCGGCTCGGATCGCGACGTAGCTGAGCGCTGGTTCATCACCAAGCCAGGCTTCCAACGGGCGTATCTTTAGGTTTTTCGTGCACCAACGGACTTGCGGACTGGGCAATGTCCCTTGGTATACCTGCAGCCAGTGGTCAAAGCCTCGCTCTGCGTTGAGGCGAACGATCGGTTTGCCGAGTGCGGTTTCAAGTCGGCTCAGAAATTCGTAGGTCTCGGGTAGCTCAGAGCCTGTATCGCAGAAGAAGTACTCCATCTGAGGCACTCGGTCTCGCAGGTAAATCGCCAGTGCGGCAGAGTCTTTGCCGCCAGAGATACCGAGGACATGCCGCTCAGCGGCCTGCTGGATGTGTTCACTCATGTAGCGCTCCTACAGTGGTGTTGCGTAATGCTCGGCTGGCAAGTAGCGATAGCAGCTGTCGTTCGGCATCTGCGCCGAGGACAGCTCGGGCACTATCCAGAGCCCGGTCGAGTACCTGTTCAGCATCCGGGTTCGATGTCGCCTCGACCACCAGGTGCTCCTCTTGGCCGTCAGGTGCAGTCAACGTCAGTCGATGTGCGGAGCCGTTCTCACCCGGGGCGTCGAGGTGCAGCGCGTACAGCCGTCCAATAGCACGGAGTAGGTGTCGGGCGCCGGCGGCGAAACTGTCCACATTTTCGTCACGCCATTGGTTCGGCGGCTTCGACTCGATGATCATTGCGGCCTGAGCAAGCCAGTCTGCATCGTCAAGGGTGTCCTGCTGGGCATGCTGGAGAAACGCCCTGACAGTGAGGTCGGTAGGCGTAATGGAAATGAGTCGGGCTTGCCGGGCCAAAGTTCGTCGGATCGCGGATATTCCTACTGCAGGTGGCGACAGGGCGGATCCGAGGTTGTCAGCGATCGATTGGGCGAGGGTGGCATCGGCTGTCCGGAGTTCGTCCATGGTGCTGGTGATGGCAGCGACGAGCTGAGCGGCTGTCTTCGCATCAACTGGGCTGTCGGGGGTGATGACGTCGTAGCCGAGCGCGACTGGCAAGTCGTGGAAAATGAGGTGCGCGGGGTCGCGGGCCGTCAGCAGCGCGGTACGAGCAGCGACGGCCTGCGGGGACACGCGCCGAGTGTGGCGGGCAAAATCCGACATCGTACTGACGTTCTGCAGAAGTGTCGCCACCACTAAGACGAGACTGGGAGCTCGGGTGGCCCGGCGCCGACCGGCGGTGAGACCGAAGGCCTGACCTAGTTTGCCGATCACTTCTGCTGCTTGTCCGCTTCCGACGGCGCTGTGTTTCAAGATGATTCGTTCAGGGCCTTTGATCGCACGTTCGAGCAGTTCTGGCTGTAGCGCAGTCTGAAACGTACCGTCTTCGAAGATGGCAATGTCGAGGTCGAGGGACAGGACAGCGGCCAGCAGAATCGGAAAAACGCCCGCTTTGACGCCGTACGGTGGCTTCGCCACGAGAGTTTCCAGCTCTGCGGCAGTGACTCCATCCGCGTGAGATCGGATGTGATCGACCATAGCTTGATAGCAGGGCCCGCTGGAATCGTGCGGACTAGGCGGTGTCCATCCGTACGCTGCATCGGTAGCACCTGGACCGTGAAGCCCGAGATGTTCGACCACGCCGCGGTACATTGCGACTTCGGGACCATGCCCGGTAAGGCCAGCACAGGGTGCACCGGGATGCTGCACCAGTGCAGTGAGCAACTCACGTCGCGCTTTGGCCCCCTGGCTCGTGAGCTGATGTCGCCCAAGCATCTCCGAACGAATCCGTGGCGAGTCGCAATACGCAATGTCACATGCGGCCGAAACCAGAGCCGACATGCTGGGCTGGAGACCCATCGGCTGATCCAACCCAAGTTCATCGACACGTAGCCGCCAGTCGACATCCTTACGGGTTGGGTCGAAAGCGCGAGTCACGACATTCGCTAGGACGGATCGAGCGCTAGTAAGCCTTTCCTTGACCTCGGCTCGCGCGACGGGATCAAGGTCAGCGGCATCCAAAAGCTCACCAAGGGCCAACGTTTCAGTCGCTGCCCGGCGGATCGTAGCGGCGTCCGGGGTGCTACCAACGAGAACCGGTACTCCTTGTCCGGCCTCTATGGAAGCCTCGCCACCTGACAGATCCATCACGATGAATCCGTCCGGTCGACCGGTGAGTCGATCACCGCTGACCGCGGCTGATGCGGAATCCGCCACCATCGGCTGGAAGTAGCGCAGCATCCCAGTGACTTGACTATGCCGGCCGGCGACAACTGCGGTCGGTAGATAACTCCGAGTAAGCAATTCGGCAACGGCCGCACTACCAAGTTGCTCGCGCAAACCTTCGACGCGGGCAGCGATGTCGATGTCTGTGCCAGCCCACAGCCGATACTCGTCGTCGTGGCGGCGATACGTCAAATAGCCTCGGTCCTGCAGGCTCTGTATTCGTCGGGCAATGAGGGCGCGAGCTGCGGCTGTGACCTGCTGTGGGTCGCTCAGGGCGAACGTCAAGGCCGGCAAGCTAGCTCGCAGTACTCCTCCCGCGCTCACCAAGTTGAGCAGGCCTGCGGCCTTCAGCAACCGTAGATCAATCTCGTCGATGTCGTCGTGGTGCCGAGCTGACTCGATGCGTGCCGTGATCTCGATCCAGCGGCCACCGGCAGCGGCGGCACCGCTGGTGATGGTGTCAGCGAAGTAGTCGTACACCGTGTCAAGCTTGACGGTGGCCAGTGTTTTGACATCCCGGCTTGCCGGAGTGCCCTGCAGAAATCGGGCCACTGTGTGTGGTTCATCGGCTGTGAGGAATCCCGCCAGGGTGCGCTCGTGCTGACCGAGCCGTGCGCACAGTTCCGGCAGGCTGGTCAACGCCAGAGGGTGCACGGGATAGGTGGCGGCGAACAAGTCGGGATCACCTGATAGGAGCGCGTCGAGGCCTAGTTCCCGCCAGTGAGTCGTCGCAGCCTTGGCATACCGGCGCAGTACTGTCTGGCCACCGGTGTCGAGGTCCTGGGTGAGAGTGGCACCCACCAGCGCTGCCACGTCAGAGGCGTCGTCCGAATAGGTGACGTCGTGGAATCGACCTTGGATTTTGCGCCACTCGCGGCCCTGCAGGGACGTGCTTCCAGTGCTGTATTCGGTGAATGTTGCGTGCTGGAAGGTCAGCAGGTAGATGGGAGAAGCACGATGACCTGACGCCAGTTCGGCCAGTTCCTGCAGGAAGAAAAGATCACCGCCGCTATGACTTTCACTGAAGTATTCAAGATTCTTGCCGAACTCGTCAATGATCATGAGCACCGGCCGCCGCGCCGCTGTGTCCCGGATAACCTCGAGGAGAGCAGCGTCAAGGCCAGCGTCGGTCGGCATCGAGTCCAAAGCTGCTGCCAAGGCATGATCATCGGCGGCGGCAGCGCGCAGAGCACGCAACACGGTTGTGGTTACAGGTTCACGACGGGCAGTCACCACGGCGCGAAGCATCGGTGCACGAGCAGCGTGCCGCTCGAGTGTCGAAGCTAGATCATGATCGCGCTGCCGTATCGCAGTCAACGCCAAGTCCTGTGCGTGGCTAACCGGCGACCTGGAGCGTCCACGCCGCCGCGCCGTTTGTGGCGGGCACAAGACGGCGGCAAGCATAACCGCGAATGAGGATTTGCCGGCACCGTATGGCCCAGTTACTGCCCAGGCACGGGACGAGTCTGGATGATCTAGAGCAGTAGCGATCCGCTGCAGTAACGCCAGCCCCCGGTTGGTAACCACGTAGCCATCCAGAGCTACCGCAGTTGTGTCGTGTTCGACGTTTGCCGATCTGAGCTGGCGCGTGACAATACCAATGCCTTGCAGCGGTGCAGCATTCGACGGTTTCAGGCTCATGCCGATTCCTTGCGTCGGTCCCCGCGACGTTTCCGCCCAGCTGCCGTTTGTGTCGATCGGTAGTACTCGTTGATGATGGTTTCCGCCAGTCGATCCGGGGGACCGTCGACGACGAAGGAACGTTGACCGAGACTGTCAGTCAGATGGAGATCCTTTGACGTTGTGCACAATTCATCGAGCGCTTCCACCAGTGCTGGCTCGCTCAACCGAAGTGCACGACCGACTGCACCAGGCTCCTGGGCCAAACGTGCAGTGGAGATCTGACCTTTAATGTCATGGTTGGCCATGTAGTCCAGGCATGCGTAGACAACAACTTCCGGTGGCGCCGGAAGCCGCGGACTCGCAGCGAATCGCCATTCCCGCGTCTCTCCGGGAACCGCCTCTAGGATGCCGAGTTCACGAAACGGGCTATCCAGAAGATCCTCAATGCTGCCCGGCGAACCAGCAGCTGCACGGCGGGGAGCATACATCTTGGTGAGGCAATCAACGTCTTTCACTATCGATGATCGGTTCACCGGCTCCCACGCAGCGGCGTCGATGGCACGCTCGACCTCGACGACAAGCCCGCTGTCTTGAAACCGCGTTGTAGACGTGCGGTAGAACGCAACCCACCAGGTCGGTACAAGGCATGTGCGTCGTAGCAACCACCAATGCAAAAGCCACAGCGTCGCTGGCTGCTCAAGCCACGGATCGACACCGTGCTCGCCGAACAACCAGCGGGCTTCGGCTGTCGGCTTCGCATACCGTGCGCGCGACTTCGTGTCGACACTCTTCTCGTCTGTCAGTCCAAAGGCCAACGCCCAGTACCTGATCGCGTTCACCATGTTTTTCCCTACGCCGAGATCGACCGGCGCAGTGGGTGTGAGGAACGCAGCACTGTACTCGCCATCAGGGCCGGCACCGCCGTCTTTAACGGCCTCGTAGGCTTTGCGTAGCCAGCCGAACCGCGGCGCGAACGTCTCATGTCCAGCGAAACGACGCTGTGCGTGGTCGGCGAGACCCGTCATGCCAGTGCGCCTTGCCGTTGTGTCGCAGACCGCACTGTCAACTCCGTGGATCCGATTGCAGCATCCACGGCTTCCACTGCCGCGATCAACGCCTCCGCGGCAAACTCTCCGTCGGACGCTTCGTTGGTATAGCCGAACGAGAACCGCAGCGTGGAGTCGGCCTCTTCACGTGAGAGGCCCATCGCAAGGAGTACGTGACTAGGCTCAAGTGTGCTTGATGAACAGGCCGACCCTTCGGACACGGCAACATGAGGCATCGCTGCCATCACCGCATCTGCTGGGCGACCAGGCAACGTCACACTGCTAACTCCGGGCAAGCGCAATGCGTTGGCACCGTTGAACCGCGCGCCGATGTGACTGTGTAAGACCACCTTCTCGAAGCGATCCCGGATCGCTCGAACGTAGCCGGATTCGTTTGGCATCGCCGACGCGGCCTCGTCGGCGGCAGCACCTAACGCGACGACGCTGGCGACGTTGACCGTTCCCGGCCGCCAACCTCGTTCCTGTTCGCCTCCGCGGAATATGGGTTGCGCGGACACCGGCGCGTCGCGCCGGACATACAGGGCTCCCGTTCCTGCCGGCCCACCAAACTTGTGGCCCGACAGTGACAGCAGATCGACGTCCCAATGATCCACATTGACCGGGATCCGGCCGACCGCTTGCGTCGCGTCCGTATGCAGCAAGCCCCCCGATCCCCGCACTAGCGCGCTGACGGATGGGAGGTCAGTGATCACCCCGGTCTCGTTGTTTGCAGCAATCACGGATACGACTGCACCGGGGTGGTTTCGCAAAACCTGGGCAAGGGCAGCAAGGTCGACTCGGCCACATTCGTCTACGCCCACCAAAACGCTTCCGCGGTGAGCTCGCGCTACGGACAGTACTGCTGCATGCTCGACCTCGGTCGTAATCAATCTCGCTTGCGGCCGATTGGCCAGCGCGGCGTGAATCGCGAGATTGTTCGCCTCGGTTGCCCCAGAGGTGAAGATGATCTCGCGAGGTCGAGCACCAACAATTGTGGCTACCCGTTCCCGAGCATCCTCGACCGCGGCAGCGGCTCGCTGTCCCCAAACATGTCGACTCGACGAATTTGCCGGGATCTCGAGCCACCGCATCATCTGCTTGACCGCAGCGTGGCGCATAGCAGTCGTCGCATTGTGGTCGCAGTAAATTGATCGCTCCTGCACTCCGACCTCCGCCGTAGATCGATCCATCAAGCAACAGTCTTATGTCGCTCCTGGGGCGCTCGGTGCCACGATCGATCACGGCCACCAGGCGTACAGAAGGACACTTTATACCTCCCTGGCGACAATTGGACGACCACCACAACATCACTCCAGGAGTAGAAATCGAGTACTCGGTCCACTCCTGGTGACAGTCCTGGAGATGCAACAGGCGATCAACCAGGCGTCCCCGCAGCACGGCCGCAGATCAGATCACCGTAGCCACGGCCACCGACCTTTCAGGGCAGCCATGACATCGCGGGACATCGGCAAAGCGACGGGCCGGCCGCCGATCAAGCGACCATTACAGACATCCGCTTAAGGTGAGTCCGTTCCGTGATTCACCGGTACGGCATGTGATACAGCACAACGTAAGTCGTCTCACCCTCGAATCGGGGAACCATCACCAAGATCTTGCGCCCACCGATGTATTGCTCGCAGGCCCCAAAATCGAAGCGATCCACGGTGATATCCGCGGCTTTGAGTAAGTCACCGTCGATGGTCCCACCAAGCAACGGCGGATGGTCGAAGTCCTTGTATTTGACGGTACTGCACGTTTGATCGATCACCTCGGCGCGGGGAGCGACGAAGCTCACCACTGCTTTCGCTCGGAAGTCCTCCAGCGGCGGCTTGACCACCCGCACCTGTTCAGCGTGCGTCGGCAGCGTAAGGCCGAACGACCCCATCACCTCGCGGGCATCGTCGATCGGTGACAAGCTCGGAGTGGAGGTTGTCGTTGCCGCGACGGGCTCACGATCGACTGGGCTACAGCCCGCCAGAGCCATGCAGCAGATCAGCAGAATGCCGGCCAGTGCTCTAGTTGCCACTGTGGACACCGGTGCTTCCGTACATGGTGAACTCCTTTGCCCAGCCGATCATGTGGAAGCGGCCCAACTGGTTGTCGCTGATCGGCACACCAGCGATCGGCGTGGCTTTCTGCACGTCCCAGTTGTACCGATCCCTCATGTTCAGATCGGCATCCATCGAATAGGTCCACTGCCCGCCCGGTTGAGTCGGCGGGTACACCGTCACTTCTCCACCCAGGTTGTAATCGAAGTTGCCGATCGCCAGATACCAGTTCCGGTCCGACTGCGGAATCGCGTTGCCGATCCAGTCGGTATTGACAGGGAACGTCAACGGTCCGGTAGCACCCGACGCCTGCGCCTGGTTTATCGCGCTCGCCCCCAACTCCTGCATCCGCGTGTCAACCGATTCCCGGAAGCTGGGCAGGTCGTTGAGCATCTTGCCGACATCCTGTTCCAACGGTGCACCGCTGACACCGAAATAGTGGGACATATTGCGTTCCGCTTCGGGCCACACCGACGCGATTCCTTCACGGACCGCATCGATTTCCCACTTGTCGAGCTGGTCAGACGGGAGCCGCGACTCCCACGTACCGAACGTGGCGTCGCCACCGGAGCCGACATCCTTGGGTGTCCACGCCGGCGGCTTGGGCCGCTCTGACAGCGACTCGCCCGGCACCGGGGGCCCAAGCCCGCTTGGGCCGTAGTGCTCACCGCCCGGCGTACCGCCGGACACCGGCGTGCCGGGAGGCGGCCACGTGCCGGGTTCGGCGACCTCGCTGCGCGGTTCGGCAACGCGTTCCATCGCCTCATCTTTCGGCGACTTCTGTTCCTCGTTGTTGACGAACTGGATGCTGCCGTTGCTTCCACGAGTTTCGCCGTCGAACATGATCGTATCCAGCTCAGCGGCTTTGGCCGAGATGCGTTGCGCGATCAGCTTGTCCGTAGCCAGGAGTTGCTCGGCATGCCAGCGCATGTTCTCCGTGTGTTCGGAAGCCGCCGTGTAGCGGGACGACATCGTAGAGATATCGATCCGACGCGTATCGGTGGCTAAGAAGTTTTCTGCGACACGAAATCCGTCCGCTTCCGCTTCGGCGATCGCGTCCAATGCCGTGCGTTGGGCGGCGCGCAGATCGCTGACTCCGGCGAAGGCGATATCGGCGGCAGCGCTCAGGACTTCACCTTGTCGACCGACCACTGTGGTGTCCGCACTGACCCGCTCCCATGCGGCATCTTTGGCGCTGCCATGCCAGTCCGTGCCACCTGGGGTCGACACGCTCTGACGGTGCTGTTCGAACAGTTCCTCAGATTCGGAAGCGGATGCCCGCCATCGAGCGGCGGCTGCGTCCAAATGAGCGAAATCCCAGTTCTCGATTTGCGACCGCGTCAGCGCCGCATCTGATGCCGGGGCGGCGGGGCTCATACCCACCTCGTCAAATCACCCGCAGCGTCACCGTCGGTCGTGTAGTAACGCGCGCTGGCAGTTCGCATATCGTCAGCATGTCCGCGGACACGGCCAGCCTGGCGGGACCGCGCTGACGCAAGTGCACCGTCGAGCGCCGCGACAGCGAAGTGACTGGGCTGACCCGAGAACGCCGAGCCCTCAACCCCTGTGACCGAAAGCGCATCAGCGACCTCCGCACTCTGCGAGGCCGCGTTGTTAAGCCCCGCGCCATCCACCGAAAGCTCATGCACCACTGAATTTCCCCCTCACCACACAGCTCTGCAGACAACTGCTTCAACCGACCCTCAGCAACTTCTCAAATCCAGAGTATGCGACCAGTAGTACGTTCCTGACGACGCGCCAAGTCACTGCGCGCCCGCCCGCAGGCACACAGACGGCGGGCCGCCCTCACACGACAGCATCACCACCGAACACGAGCGAAAGTTCCCACCGCACCAAATCAATTGCCGCCCTCACGCGCAGGTCGTCCGGATCAAGCCCCTCAGCAAGCAACACCTGGCGGTCCTCGTCGTCCACAAAACGTTAGACGCACACCGAGCCCAACCGGTTCCATCGGAATTCCAGCCAGACATCCCATCCCGCGCCCACGGCGGCCACGATTCACACCTTATCGGGAACACCACCGCTACAGGCTGTCTCCGACTAGGCCCGGTTCGGACCCTTCATCTCATCGGGAACAATAGGGCACACCATTATCTGACCCCAGATAACACGCGGACGTGAACGCGTCCAGGACCGTGGCGTCGAGACGTTCTCGGCCACTACCGCACGGCACTGGTCCACGCTCGCGGGAGAACACCCGCCGACTGCTCGACAGCGACCACCGTCACCGGTGGAACCTGCCGACACCAGGCGCGGTCCGCGGCATGACAGGTGCAGCCCCACAAAGGCCGCGTGACCTAGAACGATGAACTGCCATGGAATTAGAAACTGTGGAACACCAGAGTTAGTGCAGGGCACCCGTACTCACCGAGTAGCACAGTGGCCCTTGACCACTCTCCCCGACATCACTGACGTAGAGGTAGCTTCCCGGTGCCGGCTTCAACTGGCCTTCGGACGCTCGATCCATTTCGGCATTCTGTCTCTCGGCTGCCTTACTTGCACGCAGCTGCGCCGACACCGCGTCCGCCGGTGTCGCAAAGCAGTGGATCCCGAAGTTCGCCAGATCCAGTAGGTCGCGAATTGGGTCATTCGGTTGCTCAATTGCTGAGCCCCCCGCCCCTTCATGAGAGGCGCTATCGCTGCTTGTAACGTCGGCTGTAGGTTCGCGCCGTCCGCCTTCGCACCCAGCCACTGCGAGGAGGCACAACATTACCCACAACACCCGCGTGTAGGTTCTCATCGCAGTTGCTATGGGCATGATGGGCTTTCTCACTTCCATGTCGTTGCTCGTTGCTCAACGTAGTCAACGGAGCCCAGTTTCCCAATCTTGCCCACTGCTAGCCCAGGCGCCGGCACTCAAAGACGCGCGGACCATCGCGCATCATCTCCAACAGGGTCAGTTGGTCCTCGATGTCCGGCCTGTCCTCGGTTAAATACTCGGGGGATACACCGAAAAATTCGGCGATGGCTACCAGCTCAGGTCGACTGGGCGTCGACCCCGCTCCTGACCGCAGCCGACCTAGATAAGCCGGATCGATCGCGACACCCGTCCGCTCTACGATCCCTGCCGCTGCAGCTTCAGTCGACATGGCGGGCTCATTCCGGCGGTGCATGACCTCAAAGAGGCGGTTGATCTTGCCCGACAAGGCTTGCATGTGCACCTCTAATTTCCTCGATCGTTGAGCTCGATCCGATTTCGGTCTCCTCTGGTGGGTGTCCGGCGGTTAGCGAGGCGATTGCGCTGCCAATGTCCGATTCGGTGGAGGGAGCTGTATCTTCGAGCAGCCGCGTCACCGACGCCGCAATGTCACGTGCGGTGATGGTCGTGAGCATGGTGTCGTCGACGTCCTCGATGTCACCGCCATGGTCTTCAATGAGCCGCTCAGCCAGTGCTTCGAAGGATGCTTCGACGACGTTCCGCACGAATCGACCATTTCCGGCGACGTCCAGGGCTGGACGCAGTTTGCCTGGCTTCCCGTTGGATTCGACACTGGGCCATTTCTGAGGCTCCAGATACGCACACACCGCTTTCAGGATGCCGATGGCCTCCTCGTCGATCGCCGACTCATTGTCGGTAACCATCGACGCGGCGATGTCCCCCAATTCCTCGGGACTGTAGGAGGGGAAGTTGATCCTGCGGCGGAACCGGCTGGCAAGACCATCATTGGACTCCAGGAGTCGGTCCAGCTCACTCATATAGCCAGCGATGATGACCACAAACTTGTCCCGGTCGTTCTCCATACGGGCCAGCAGCGTGTCGATGGCCTCCTGACCGAACGCATCCCCGCCAGACAACCCTTCCTGGATCAGGCTGTACGCCTCGTCGATGAACAGAATGCCGCCCATAGCCTCATCGATCTTGGCTTCGGTCTTCGGCGCTGTCTGACCCAGATGTGTAGCGACCAAATCAGCGCGCCTGGCCTCAACGACAGTCGGCTTCTCCAAAATGCCTAAACCGCAATAGATGTAGGCCACCACTCGTGCGATCGTCGTCTTCCCTGTTCCGGGTGGTCCGCCGAACACCATATGATGGCTGCGAACGATCGGCGAACGCCCACGCTGCACCCGGACCGCGTTGATCTTCTCGGTGGCTTTCAGTGTCTGGATTTGGCGTTTGACGTCGTGCAGCCCAATCTGCTTGTCCAACATCTTTTCTGCCTCGGCGAGCAGATCAGCGTGCTGCTCAGCTGCCACCATTTCCGGTGTGGTTTCCGTGCTGGGATCCCACGGGTCAGTGCGCCCCTCGATCATCTCCGGAGTAGTCAGACTCAGTTGCCGGCGCGGATCGTCGAGTGCTTCGCGGGCCGGGGCGAATTGAGGATCACGCGCATACACCCGGCGCAGCAACTGACTGGCGTCGTCCTGCCTGCCCAGGTGGCGCAGGCACATCCCCTGCGTGTACAGGGCGATGGTCGCCGCATGCGGCACCACGTCGTCGTCAATGGCGCCTTGGGCACGGCGAAACGCATCCTCGAACACACCAAGGCTGGCCAGCGCCGTGGTGGCCATTGCCGCCGCAACTGCCCCGTATGCCGGTATCCGCCACACCTTGTCCGCAGGAAACAAACGATGCACATCCGCCCATCTACCGGCCCGGAAATGCAGCACCCCAAGGGCATACGTGACAAGGTCCGCGTCGAACGCATCGCTGGGCGCCAGCGCCGAGAGCACCTTGTCGGCGTCGGCGTAGCGCCCGCTGCGACTCAGCACTGTCCCGTAGGCCGCGCCCAACGAATCCGGCGAGGTGATCTGCACATTCAGGAACAGGCCGTCGAAAACCTTGGGCACAAATTTTGATGGCACCACGCCGAGTCGGCGGATCTCCCAGCCGAACGTGTCCCGAGCGTTCCACGCCCCGTACAGAACCTTGACGGAGTCTTCTCCGGTCAGAATGCGGCCCAGCCAGGCATCACACATCGACGGATCTTTGTCGGTCGCAAACCGAAACGAGCGGGTCGCGTCCTCAGCGTTGTCGCTGGGCATCATAGTGTTCACGCCGATCCCCGACGCGAGCATTCCGCGGATCAGCGCCTGGCGGGCAGCGTCGGTTGATGATGTCGCGTTCACACTGGTCATCGGCCCTCTTCGTCGTCTGTTGGTGTTGTCAGGCCACCCGGCCACGCGCCTGCGTCCGGATCAGATCCCGTTCGGCGCTCAAATCGATTCTCTCCCGATAGGTGAACGCGGCCGTCCGGATGCCGCACGTGTTCGGAGAATCGTGATCTTGCTCCATGTGGACATCGGCGACACTGGTAGAACGGGCAGGCACCAGGCGAACAGTGATCGCAGCACGCGGACCCGCCGCCGCCCGCGACGCACTGGCAGGCGCGCTGGCCCGGGGATCGTCATAGATGACCATCGCCCCTTCGCCGTTGTCGGGCAGGGTTGGAGGAAGCCCCGGCACGATGTGCAGACCCGCACCCGCGGCCGGGCGCCACACCTGCGGCCGCGACGACCGCACGATCACGTGATATCCAATGGCCGCGTGACACATGGCCAGCTGGATGAGCAGTGCTACCTCGCCGGCCACCGTCACTGTCGACGTCGCCCCCGGTACCGAGCTGGCCAGGTTCAGCAGCAACGGATGACCGTTCATGGTCGACCCGATGATGACCCCGTTCGACCCGATCGGAGCCAACAAGTTCTCCCCTGCCTCCAGCACCCGATGGGGAGCCAGTAGCGCTGGGGTGGCCGCGTCGGCCAGCCCAGCGCGGAACCCCAAGTCATGACGGCCCGAGAGCGGATTGAGACCTAACACCGGTGGCTCATGCAGCGGACCTCCAGTGGCGTAACGCACCAGCAGTCCAACCCGGGTGGTGCCGTCCGAACCGGCCCGTAACTGCAGCGCTGTCGCGGTGTGATCGCAATCAGGCACCCACACCCGATCCAGAGTGCTGGTGGTGATGTCCTCGGGTGACACCCAGTACGTGGTCACCACGCCGCCACCGTGGCGTAGGCCGCCCCACAGTTGATGAGCCGGTTCGGTGACCCCCAGGCTCAGCTCGTCATCGATCGTGGCCAGCTCGGCGGAATCGACAACCCGAGAGGAACACTGCCGGGCCGTCAGCTCCGCAGCCAGCCGTTGGGCACAGGCAGTCACCGTGTCTGCCACCGAGTCGCGCGACAACACAGCGGCCACGTTGTCCTGACTGTTCATCCGCAACACACACAGCGTGCGGCGGGTGCCCATAGCGCCATGGTCCCCCACCCGCCGCGAATACGTTGCCGCATAGTGATGATGCCCATTGGCAGCGCGGCGACGGCCCCGGCTGAGCACGTCGATGCCGGACAGCCGCACGTCGAACTGCCGCAGCGCATCAGCGATCACCGCGATGGGAAGGCCGGCCGGCGACACCACCCGTTGATGGTCAAGCGAGGCAGGGACATGGGAGGGCCCATCCACCGCCACGACCGCAATGGCCTCGTCACCGTGTCCGCGTACCGCCGAGGTGACGATCGGCCATCGGCCGGCGTGATCGACGGCCGGCGCCAGTGCAAGCAGGCCGTGTGCTCGGCGGCGCAGCAGCCGGATTCCCAGTGTCAGTAGGTGTTCACGCCGCCAGGTCAGCACGCCCAGTCCCACCACCAACACCACGACCACCGCCGACACCGCTATCGCGGCCGGGCCGACCAAGGTAGCCGATGCGATCGCCAGCACAGCTACAGCCGCCATGAACGTCACCGACAGCCGCAGCCAACGGGCCTGGACCCCCAGTGCAGCCATGGGTTTCACTGCTGCCTCCTCGATCGGATCGCGTTGAGTCCCACAGTGATCACGCAGAGTGCGCCGATGGCGCAGAGCCCACCCAGCGACCACCACACCGGTGTCATGTTCCGCGCAGGAACCGGCGCGGGCAGAATCAGCGGCGACGAAAGACGTTCCTCGCCAACCGGATCGCCATCGGCCCCGCTGTAGGTCAGCGCGGCGACCGGGTCGACGATGCCATGACCGATCTGGTTATCGACACCGCTGGCCGGTGGCCGTGCGGTGTTGATCAGCCGGTTGATCACCTGATGCGCGGTCAGCTGCGGATATTTCGCTCTCACCAGCGCGGCGACGCCCGTGACGATCGCCGCGGAGAACGACGTGCCGGCCGGAGCGACCATCTTGTTGTCGCGTCCTTCGGTAGCGTTGATCAGACCGTCATCGCGCGGTGAAAGGCTCACCATGTCTGTGCCCGGCGCTGCGATGCCCACCCATGGGCCCGACATGCTCAGATCCCTGAGCGGGTTGCCGTTGGAGTCGACTGCGCCGACGGTGAGCACATACTTGTCGAACCACGCCGGGGTGACCACCGTGCTGACCTGGCCCCACCCGCGTGGGTCGTCCGGCTTCAGTGGATCCGGTGCGGGGTTCTGACTGCAGTCACTGTTTCCGCTGTCGCCGGCATTGCCGGCGGCCGCAACGATCACGGCGTTGCGTTCGACCGCGGCGTACCGCAGCGCCGCCCCCAGCTGGGCCTGGTCGATCACGTTCAGTGCGCTCATGCAGGACACCTCGCTGATGTTGATTACCTGGGCTCCCATATCGGCGGCGTGTCGTACTGCCAATGCCATCGACTTGATATCGCCCGACTTGCGCCGCGTCACCGGATCTTGGTTGCCGAAGGCATCTTTGGGACTGAATGCCTTCGACGACTGCCGGATGCTGATCAGCTCAACATCGGGCGCAACCCCGGAGAACCCGTCGGCAGGCGGTCCCGCCGGGGGTGGTGGCGGTGCTGGTGGTTCGGCGGGAACGTCCACCCCGTCGCCGGGCGTCTGCGGAATCTGCCAGCGGTTGCCCACCAGTTGCGTGTGCACTGTGGTGCTGGTGGGCTGCCACGAGGCCGGCGCCCCGCCTGGCTCGGGTGGGGGTGGGCTCCCCGGAGCGGGCGGCGGCGGTACCTGGACGATCACTGTTTGAGGCGGCGGGGGTGGTGGTGGCGGTGGCGGAGCCTCACTGCTGGGCACCGTCTCTGGTCGCCGGGACTCCCGCGGCGGGGGCAGCGGGGTCTTTCCGTCCAGCGGATAGGCGGCGATCAGCGACGCCACCCAGGTGCCGTGCGCATCACAGTCCGAGAGCCCGTCACCGCCCTCGACCACATAGTCGCCGCCCCCTGCAAGGTTGGGCAAGCGCGGATGCGGGCTCACACCGGTGTCGATCAAGGCGACCTTGACACCCGCGCCGCGGCCCCAACGCCACGCCTCGGGCAGATTCAGCATGTCCATGTATTTCGGCTGCACCCGGTAGTCCGTATTGGGCAGGGTGTCCACCCGGGTGCAATACGCGCCCTGGCGCATCGGCTCAAGCGGCGCCGGCGGACTGTCCGCAGGCAACGCCGCGGGGTCGACTGTCGGCTCCTCGATCGCCGCCGCCGGCACGGCGCCCCACAACGTCGACGTCGCGACCAAGCTCACCGTCGCCAGCCCCGCCAGCGCCCGATACACACCGCCGGTCATGAGCGGTACCGGATCGCGGCGAACACATCCATAACCCAGAACGACAGCGGGAACACCGCCGTCAACAACAGGTACTCGACAATCTCGACGGCCTGTTTGAACACCGGGGTGTACACCGAGCGCGGCACAACCACGGCCGCGATCAGCCCGCATGCCGGCACCGCGACCAGCATTGCGGATCCGATCGTCAGCGCCGGCAACGACCACAGCCCTACGACATACCGCACCGCCACGGTCTCGGCGATCGTCACCGCGACCACCGCGAGGATGGCCGACTGCCACCGATCGGTGTAGGACCGGCCAAACAGCAGGACCGCGCTCGCGACCACGGCCGCCAACGACACCATCAGCCATCGGCGCGAGGCGTGCGGGTTGCACAGTCCCACACAACTGACGATCAGCAGAATGCCCCATGCCGACAGCAGCCCTGTCATGTAGGCGTGGGCACGTGCGCGGCCCAGTTCCACACGCCGCAGCGATTCGGCACCCTCCAAGGTCAATGACTCACCGGAGGCCACCACCACCTCGCTGGGCAGATACGGTCGGGTCTCAAAGACGAACGGGCGGCCCGGCGGCGGCATCACCGGCAACTGAATCGCCGCCGATGCAGCGCGCGCGATCGATGGCGTCAGTTTCAGTCCGACCATCGCCACCAGTAGCAAACAGGTCAGCAGCGTCACCGCCGAGGTGACCAGGACCATTCGCGCGACGCCCGTGACGATTACGGCGGCACCGAGGGTGATCACCGCGGTGCACAGTGCGATGTGGCGGCCGGTGTAGCGAGCGATCATCCCCGCGGCCGCGACGAGGACACCGGCACCCAGCCCGGCATTGGGAGCACCCAGCGGACCCGGGATGGCCATCGCAGCCCCCAATGCGACGGCTGCGGCCCCCACGAGCCGCAGAACATCACCAACGGCGATTTCTGCGGCCAGTTCCTCTTGCGCGGCTTTGTTTTCCGCTGCGCCGCCGGCTACGTCACGCTGATTCCAGGCCGTCCGCATCGCCACCACCGTCGAGGCGACGAGCAGACCCAATCCCACCACCGCGGCGATCACCGCGGCAGCGAGTCCTTCGTGCCCGTAACGCCAACGCAGCAACAGCGCCAGCATCAGCCCGACCCCGACGGCCAACATTCCCACCCCGATGCGCGCGGCAGCAGTCGGTGTGATCGCCGGCCAGCGCTTGCGGAACTCCGCAGCCACCAATGTGGTCACATTCTCGATCACCGGCGTGCGGGCTTCGGTGTCCTCGACGAACCGCAGCCACAGCTTGCTTCCGTCCACCACCCCCTGCTCCGCCAGTGAACGAGCCTTGTGCAGCGGCGTGCCGTCCACCCAGCACAACGCCCACCGGCCACGCGCCGGCTTGGTCTTCTCGTGGTCGAGGTACCCGCCGGAAAGCTCCAGCTGCGGTCGCCCGATTTCCTCAAACCGCATGTTGGCAAGGTCCACCAGTGCCGAAACCTGCTGCGACACTTTCGCTACCGCGTCTAGAACGACACCGATCTGAACGCCGTCCACCATCAGCCCGACACGTACGCGGCTGTACTGCTGCGACGAAGACACGGCAGCCGCCGCACTCTTGTCTTCGCGGTCAGCGTCGTCGGCCTGCCGATCAGCGACCGCCGTCATCGCGGGCTCACCCCACCAGGAGTCGGAAATCCTTCAGACAACCACGCCGCGATCTCAATGAACGCCAACTGAGTCGCCCGCGCCAGAGCATCGAAATCCAGCACCGCCCCGTCGCGCAAGTGCTTATCGAACGGCACCGTTTTCACCGCCCCGACCCGCGGTTCGAACGACTGCCGCACCGCTGTCAGGAATTTCGGGTTCGCACAATCGAACAGGTCATTGAGCACCACCACCGACCGGCGCAGCAGATCGTGGGCCCTGTTGGCAGCCAGCCAGTCGAGCGTCTTCTCAGCGGCGCTGGCACCTTCAAAGTTCGATCCACCCACGATCACCAACGCATTCGCTGACCGCAACACAGACCGCATCACCGCGTGCTCGATACCCTTGCCGCAGTCCAACAGTGCCAGCGGGTAAAACCGTTGTGTGCGTTGCAGTGTGTGCTCGAACAACTCCGGAGACAACATCACTGGGTCGCCCACATTCTGGTTGCCGCCCAGCACTTCAAGACCCTGTGGATTCTGACCGGTGTGCTTTCGGGACTGCGGGTACGTGGTGACCAGCGCGTCGGAGATGTAGTCGCGGATCGCTGATGTCGCTCTGGGGTCCACCACCCGGCTCAACGACCCGTAGGTGGGGTCAACATCCACCGCGATCACCGGTTCGTTGCGGTGCAGCTTGAACACTGTGCCGATCCCGGCCGTCAGGCGCGTCTTGCCGACTCCACCGCCGACCGAGAGCACTGCCACCTGATAGTTTCCGGGAATGTTGCTGCCGATCTGGGCGATCTGTTCGCGCAGCTTTCGTTCGGCGGGCCCGGCGCCGAGGTTGACCGTGTGTCCGGTGACCGCATAAACGGCTTTGCGCCAACCCATCTCAGCAGGAACGCGGCGCTTGGCGGCCAGTTCATCATGGCGCAGGTGCTTGGTCGACTCGCCGGCCCAGGCCGGGTCAAGCGCCCCGTTAGCACCGTATGCCCAGTTCGATGACACTCGCAGCGGTGCCGCGCTCTCCTGCTGAGTGCCGGGCCGCGTCACCGCGACCCCGTGTGGGTTCTCGAACGGTTGTCGTGCCTGCCATCCACCCGTATTCGCCGCGTGGTGGTTACCGCGACCGTTGGACGGCGGCTCCTGCTGGAATTGCGCTTGCTGGTAGTCGGAATACCCCTGTGGGACAGTTCCGTTGGGTGGTCGCCCGTTGCCCACCGGCGGCGTCGTGTCCCCCCGCCTGTGCCGCTCAATCACCTCAGACTCTGCGGCCGAACGTGGCCGCACGATCGTCGGCTCGTCAATCCGGGCGGCTGCGCTGCTCACCTCCGGCTCCGGTTGCACCACAGGTTCGGCGATGACCGCCTCCTGCACATCCTCAATGCCGGACTTGTCCTCGGCGGCGCTGGCCTGTCCCGGCGAATCGTTGAGATACCGGGCCTGGAAATCATGATTGTCCATTGTTTTTAAATCCCAACCCAAAATTGTGCTTCATTCTGACGGGCTCTGATCCCAATCCTATGACCCGCTATTACCGGCTTGCGACGGTCAAACGTGATCTTCCGAGAATTATTTTGCGGGCTCAGATACCACCGGAAATCGCACGCTTTGCTCACCCCCGCTTGTAGGTCTCCCACGACCGCACCCCCACACTGTCGAGCATCGCCGTGATGCCCTGTTCGACCACTTTGGCTCGGCCTGGCGCGATCGCCTGCCAATCCTGCGTGGACCCACGCATCCGACCCATCTGATACAACACGACCCGGCCCGCTGCCGTATCGCGCACATTCACCGCCGACGTGCTGTACAACACGTCGGTATCCCGGTGCGCCCGCGCGTACATCACCGCCTCCGCCACGGGACTGTCGAGCACCTCAGCCAGCTCAGCGATGTCGGCCGACCGCACCCCCAGCTTCCGCAGCCCGCTGTTGCGCACCGGTGACTGCTCATCGGTCTGTGCACGGTCGGCGGCCACCGTCATGATCTCCTCGAGCGGCACATTGACCGCACTGATGCGGGACGGCTCGCACGGATGCAGCGCGTCGATCAGGCCCAGCAACCTGGCCGTCAGCCACGAGGTTCCGCCGCCCTGTATGTCATCAATGGTGATCTCGTCGCCGCCACGCACTGCCGACACCCACCGACCATCGCGGCGAGCCAGCACCACCCGCAGCTGCCCCTCCGGGATCGACCGCCAGGTGCTCGGGTCCGCCAAATCGGGCATCGACGGTGCCAACGGACCGATACCGGCGTGAATGGCCACCTCAACGTCGGGCGCTGCCAGGATGTCGAGACGGCGGGCCAGGCCCTCGATAATGCGGCCGTCGCGGCCCACCACGCCTTGTTCACGCAGCGCCGCCATACCGGGGTGGGTTCCGATCCAGTCGTCGGTCCGCGCCGCCCCATAGGGCACGGCAACCAAATCCGGTGCCAGCGTGGGGATTCCCATGATCGCCTGCAACAGCCACAGGCCGGCCAGATTCACGGTCACATCGGCGATGTTGTCCTCAGGTGTGGTCACCATGGTCTGCCCCTCACATGTCCGATTCATTGTTTTGATACAGCAAAGCGGCGACACCCGTATCGCAGGGTGCCGCCGCTTCTCGCCGCGATAACTCGTAGTGTCGCCCTACACTGCCCACGACCCACCGACGGAGCCGTCGGTCGAAGCCATGTTGTTGCCTGCGGTGCGCACCTTGTTGCCGTGCTCGTGCAGGCTCTGGTAGATCACCTGGAAGTTGCGGCCTAACTCTTCGACGAACTGGGTGTAGCCGTTGCTGCCGACACCACCCCAGAAATCGCCGCATGCGGCCACGTCCCGCAGGATCGCCTGGTGTTCACCCTCCAACGCCTGGGCCTGTGCGATCAGGGTCGAGCCATGGCTGTCCACACCGTCGAAGTCGTAATCCATGCTTGCCATTGGTGTCCTCCTTGAAATTGCTGCTCGGGATGGGGTTACGACGACAGGATCTGGCTGGACTGGTGTTCCTGGGTCTCGTATTCGGTGGCGTTGCGGGCGAGGGTCTCGCTGGTGTGCTGCAGCATGTTGTTGATGTTCCGGAAGGCCCTCATCATTTCTTCCATCGTGGCCGTGGATGTTCCCTGGGCGGTGCCGCTCCAGCCCGCGCCGGCAATGTTCTGAGACGATGCCCAGGCTTTGTTGGACTCGTCCTGCACGATGTTGGCGTGGTTGTGGAACCGGCCCGAGTACTCGCGCATCAGATCCGGGTCGGTGAGGAATTTGCTCATACTGTTAGCTCCTAACAAAGATTTAGCATCGGATCGATTTTGCTGCCCGTAATGTGAAGTCTAGTGGCTGGCAATGTCACTGCAACGGTCATAGAAAATTGGTTTGGAAAACTTGGACCCCCTCCATCGCGCCAGTGCAACGCCAGTTCATGCTGGCTCCGGACGTACCCGCACGGGGTTTCCGTACCGTGGTTGTCCCCCATCGCCCTGCCCCTCGCGGGCCAGCGCCGCCACCGGGGCGCCGGCCATCCCGGTGCCGCCAGTACTGGCCGGCGCCGCGCCTGTTGGTGCCGACCCCGACGCCGGCACCACCGCACTCGTCGTCGTGACGGTGCCGTTCTGGCCTGTGCTGGCCGCCCACGTTGCTGGCACCGACAAACCGCCGAGGTTCCCGCCACCGCCCATCGCGGCCGACACCGCGCCGCCTCCACCGCCCAGCAGGCCGCCGCCGCCCAGCGCCGACACCGGCGCCACACCGGTGGCCGCCGGCACCAGGGCCGAGGCGTCTATGGCGCTGGTCAGAGCGGGGTTGTTCAAGCTGCTCATGAGCGGACTCAGCACGGACTGGAACTGGCCTAAACTCTGCAGAGGAGCCGTCGCGGGCTGTGAAAGCCCTTGCAATGCTTGCGGAATCATGCTGATCATCTGCGGCCCCATACTCAGCATGGACTGGGCATCCATCGGCATGGAGGCCGTCTGGGCGCTCGCCGTGGCGGCGTGCTGTGAGGCGTTGCCGGCGGCTTGACCGCTGGCTTGGGCCACCGACCCGCCTTGGGCCGCCAGCCCCGCCGGGTTCGTGGTCGGCATCGGCGGCGTGAATGGGGTGGCGGCGATTGCGCTCGTCACCCCCGAGGCGTCGGTCGCGTAGCCATAGAGCACGCTGACGTCCTGGACCCACATTTCGTCGTAAGCCGCGATCGTGGCCGCGATCGCGCCCGTGTTCACCCCCATGAAATTGGTGGCCAGCAGGGTTTGCAGAGTGTTGCGGTTGATTTCGATCTCTGCCGGCGGCACGACCCCGGCCCGAGCTGCTTCGAATACCCCCGCGGCCTGCTGTGCAGCCTGAGCTGAGGCTTCCTGCTGTGCCGCGGTCGCCAGGAGCCACGCCACATACGGCGCCGCCGACGCCGCCATCGTCAACGCCGTCGGGCCCTGCCAACCGGCCCCCAGCAGACTCTCGATGACCGCTTGATACGCCGCCCCGATGCTGCCGAGCTCGCCCGCCAGCGTGTGCCACGCTGCGGCCGCTTGGATCAGGGGTTCTGAGCCCGGACCCATGTACATGCGTCCGGAGTTGATCTCGGGAGGCAATGCAGCGATATCGATCATCAGCGCAGTTGGTTGCTAGAGCGCACCGAGAATGTTGGCGGCTTCGGTCGCTTCGTAGCTGAGCCCGCTGACGCCCATCGTGCCGACAAACAACTCGTTGATCGCCGTGGCAACGCCCCCAGCAGCCTGATACACCCCGCCATGCGTCGCGAACGCCAGCGCGAGCAACGCCGAAGTTGCGTCGGCGGCCGGCGGAAGAACCCCGATCGTCGGTGCGGCCGCCACGGCGTTGGTCGTCGTCATGGTGGTCCCGAGGGTCTGCAGTTGGGCGGCGGTTGCTGCCATTGCTGCGGGTTCACTTGTCAGCATTATTTCTTCCTCCCGATTGGGCCATGTGCGACCAGCATAACGGCGGCTGTGACGTTATGCCGCCGCCAAAATCAACCATTCCCTGAATCCACCGGAACCCATCCCACCTGCACGTATGTTCCCGATGGATCGGTACCCATCAAGAATCCGCGCCCCGGTGGCATGGGGTGCCCCTTCCATCCGGCGCGGACAAATCCGTCATCCGGCTTCGAATCCATCACCAGCAAATTCGGATTTGCTTGATTCATTGTCGCCACCAGGGGATCGCGTCCACCAGAGTTGACCCAGCCACCGAACAGCCGGGTGTAGATGATGTGCAGCCCGACGTCCTCGGCGGCATTTGCTGCGTCGACCAGCGGGGCAAACGCGGAGTCGAAGCCGCCTGCGAACCGGTGGCCATCGTCGATGACCAGGAAGATCTCCGGACCCTCCCAGGACTGTTCAAACGCTTGATCGACACTAAATCCGGCCTTGGGGAGCCGGTCTGCCAGCACCGCGGCGAGGTTCTTGATCATCTCCTTGGTGGTGTCGGGCCGGTAGGCGTACTGCTCGACATAATCGGGGCCCAGAACGCGCAACAACTTCCGGTCAGGGCTGGCCAACCACACCTGTGCCCGACGGCGCTGATCGTTGCTGTCGCGCACCGCGGTCGACGACCCTGGCGCGTAGACCCGGCCGATTTCGGTCATAATTGCCGCACAGGTAGTGGTGCGACCGCACTTAGCCTCGATCCACCGATGTATCGGCTGGTCGCAGGGTGTCGGAATGAGGAAAGTGCCCTTTGAACTGGGAAGATTGGTGTTCTCGACGCACTAATCAGTCCAGGTCAGAAAGGCACTTCCGGTGAAAGTGTCCCATAGTTTCGCTGTGTCGTCGGCGGTCTTCGATGATGACCATCTCGTGTCCTGTGCTGGATTGGTCCCGGTGATGACCCTGGCGGCCCAGACTGCCTTGCCGCAGCTATTACGTGACAAGGTGGTCATTGCCGAGCCGAGGATCAAGTCCGGGGCGGCCAACCCGGCACCGAAGCTGAGCACAGTCATCGCGGGCATGTGTGCCGGTGCGGACTGCATTGACGATCTCGACCTGGTGCGGGCAGGTGGGATGAAGACACTGTTCGGCGGCGTGTATGCACCCTCGACCATCGGAACTTTGTTGCGCGAGTTTACTTTCGGACACGCCCGCCAGCTCGAATCGGTTTTGCGCGAGCACCTGGCCGGACTCTGCGCGCGGGTCGATCTGTTGCCTGGCGCCGACGAGCGCGCGTTCCTCGACATCGACTCACTGCTGCGTCCGGTCTATGGCCACGCCAAACAAGGTGCTTCCTACGGACACACCAAAATCGCGGGCAAGCAGATCCTGCGCAAGGGCCTGTCGCCGTTGGTCACCACGATCAGCACCGCCACGAGTGCGCCGGTGATCACCGGCGCCCGGTTGCGAGCCGGGAAGGCCAACTCCGGCAAGGGTGCGGCCCGGATGATCGCCCAAGCCGTCGCCACCGCCCGCACCGCCGGGGTCACCGGCCAGATTGTGGTGCGCGGCGATTCGGCCTACGGCAACAGCACCGTGGCCACAGCCTGCCGCCGCGCCGGTGCCCAGTTCTCGTTGGTGCTGACCAAGACCCGCGCCGTCGCTGCAGCCATCGAGTCCATCGACGAGAGCGCCTGGATTGCAGTGGAATACCCCGGAGCGGTCCGTGATCCCGACACGGGAGCCTGGATCTCCGATGCCGAAGTCGCCGAGACCACCTACACCGCCTTCACCTCCACCGACAACCCGATGACCGCCCGGTTGATCGTGCGTCGGGTCAAAGATGCCCGCTTTCCTGATGCGCTGTTTCCGGTGTGGCGGTATCACCCGTTCTTCACCGACACCGACGAACCCACCGTTGCGGCCGACATCACCCACCGCCGCCACGCGATCATCGAAACCGTGTTCGCCGACCTGATCGATGGACCCCTGGCTCACATGCCTTCGGGACGTTTCGGAGCGAACTCGGCGTGGATCCTGTGCGCCGCTATTGCCCACAACCTGCTGCGCGCCGCCGGCGTCCTGGCCGGTGGAGCCCACGCAGTCGCCCGGGGCGCCACACTGCGCCGCAAGCTCATCACCGTCCCCGCACGCCTGGTCCGACCGCAACGCCGACCCCTTCTGCACCTACCGAGCCACTGGCCCTGGGCTGACCACTGGCTTACGCTGTGGCGCAACACCATCGGCCACAGCCCACCACTCACCGCCACCACCTGACCACCTGGCCGAATAGGCCCCTACCGGAGCGCACAGGGAAAAGCTGGGCAGACCAGCGGTTACGTCACGCTCACAAGCCCACCAAACGACAACCAGCCACGGCAGACACATCAATCACTCAAGTCCACGGATCGAGGCTTAGGCTCACCCACAATCTCCAGGAACGGCGATTGGAAGTTCTCCAATCCGACCGGCAGGGAGAACTCGTTCATCGCCCACACCATGCCGGTATGTTGATGCCGGGCCGCAGACTCCTGCAGCTGTGCCAGGCCAATTCGATGGGGCAGCAAGTGCACCGGCCGAGCCGGCTGATAACCCTCGGCCAGTCGCGCGACCATCGCCACCACGCTCTGCGACTCGAATGTGTGCTTGTCGGCACCGCGCAGCGCCGGCCGCGCCATCAACGTATGCAGACCGACTTTATCGACCCCTTCGCGCGGATAATTCTGCGCGACCATGCCACGACCCGGCTTGTGCGGAACCTTCCCCGCTTCAGAACCCCGCACCAAGGTCGCATCGGCTGTGGCCATCTTGAGCTCGATGCGGTTGACGTCAAACAGAGTCCGCACTCCCGGTGGGATGTTGCCGGGCCTGTTCGCAGAGACTATGACATGGATGCCGAAGCTTCTACCGTCCATGATCAGCCGGACGATCTGGTCGACAAGTTTATCCTTGCCGCGGAACGTCGATGACGCATCGGACAAGGCGAACATGTTGTCCACCACCAGATATACGTCACCGTAGGCGTCTGTCGAGACTGGATCCTGGGCCGCTTCCTGCGGTGTCTTGCCGGCCAGGGCGGCTTTGCGTGCCCGGAACTCGTCCATCGAGTTCACGTGCCAGTCCCCGCCGAAGCCGCGTTGCCGGCGTTCCAGCAGTGCGAGGAGCTCGGCCACGATCCTGCGGATGCCGTCTTCGTCTATCAGCTGGGCCACATGCCCGACATGGGGAAGCTCACGTACTGACGTCAGCGCCGACGAGGACAGGGCCAGCACATAGAACTGGACCTGTTCGGGACTGTGTGTCATGGCCGCCGCGCAGATCAAATTCTGCAGGACGGTCGTTTTCCCCGAACCCTGCCCGCCCACCACCAAGAGGTTGTCGTTTCCGTTGACCACCAGCGGCTGCTGATCCTGCTTGAACGGGCGATCGATAATCCCTACCGGGAACTGCAGACTCGGCTGCCTCGAATACCGGTACTCCTGGCCCCACACTCTTCCGAGATGCATCTCCACGACATCGTCGATGGTGCGGGGTTGATCCAGCGGGGGGCAGAACAGTCGGTACGGTGTGAACGGCATGGCCCGGAACTGCTCCAGCATGACGTCGCCGACTTTGGGTTTGCGCATAAGCTCAGCCTCGGCCGCCCGCGAAGCATCGCCTTGCTCCCCTCCGTCACCGTCGCCCAGTTCCGGAGTTTCGTCCACTGTGGCGGGATTCTCACCGTCCGCGCCGGTATCCGTGCCGTCGATCCAATTCGGTTTCACCGAAAAAAGCTGCGGCTCAAAGTGATTCACCGACTCTTCGGGCGTGTCGTCGACACTCTCGTCCTCGTCTGTACCCGGTTTGCGGTAGTCGCGCCACAGGTAATCAAACTGGACCTTGATCTGCTCGTCTTCCCCCAACCGCAGATACGCCAGCCCGGCTTTCTTCGGCAACCGCAAGGCGGCGGGCACACCTGCCGTCGACGCACTCGTCGCCGTTCCCGTCTTCAGCACCACCCGGTAGCCGCAGTTCTCCAACAGCTTGCCGGCTCGCGAGTCGACTTCCTGACTCGCCAACAGCATGTGGATCCAATACGCCCGACCTTGACGGCCTACTTCGTCAAACGCCAGCCACATGTCTTCGGTCATCTTGAACGCCTGCGTGAACTCGTCGAGCACCACCTGCAGGATCGGCATCGGTTCAAGCTGGGGACCATCCGGGTTACGGGCCAGGTCGATACGTTTCTGGTTGTACTCCAGGGCATTCGGCACATTCGCCTCGGCGAGCATCCTCTTTCGGCGAGCGATCTCCCCGAACAGTCCATCGATAAATCGTCCGACCAGGCTCTGGTCCTCCTCCAGGTCGGTGATCACACATGCGGTGTGCGGCGACCCTTCGAACGGCTTGACACCCTGCCCGCCCTTGAAATCTGCGAGCACGAGCTGCAGGTTCTCCGGAGGGTGAGCACACATCAGAGACAGAATCCAGGTCTTCAAACTCTCCGTTTTGCCCGAGCCGGTCGTGCCCACCATGAGCCCGTGTGGGCCGTCGCCCCCTTCGCTCATGTCCCTATTGTTGAGCGATATCAACTCGCCGGTATCGACCCGGATGCCGAACGGAACATCCATCCGCCCTGGCGACAAAATGCTGCGCCGCGACTTATACAAGGCCTCGAAATTGATGTTGGCCGGATCGGTGATCCCGTAGAACCCAGTGACATCGCGAGCCCGGCTGCCCAGCTCCTCGCCCAAATCGATCGTCTCGTAGGACGCAGCGAGCCGCCAGCGGGCCATCCCTTGAGCGAAATTCTCGAAATCATCGGCGCTCATCAAGTCGGCCTTGGCGAAAAACACCGCCGTGGCAGCCTTCTTGGTGTCGAACGTGTTGATGTCGCGGGGCACCGCCTCGATCACATCACCAGATGTGACCCGCAACAACCGCTGCGGCGTCACACACAGCGGCACCGTTCCGCGCAGATCGAACACCGTGAACCCGGCCAAACCTGTCGGATCCCCATCCGAAGCACTGATCTTCGACATCCCCGGCACCCCGGACCAGTCATGCTCACCCACATCGCTGATGATCACCGTATGGGGACACGGATCCACCGGACCCTGGTGCCCAGCGTGGCGCGGCGAAAACGCCGACCGGTTCGCCAACACATCGGTGTCCCTCAACTCCCGCACCGACTGGTACACCATCCGTAGCGGCCCGGCGGCGTCCTCCAGCTGGTCATCAGCGACGTGCGGCAACCACTTCGCCGACTCCCACTCCTCGATGTCGTCGGTGACCACCATGACCCTCAAATAATCCGGACCATGCGAAAACGTCATCTGGGCCAACACCGCCCGCATCAGTCCCAGCACCTGCTCACGGTCCCCGTCGAGCCACCAGCCCGGCTCGGCGAGCAGTGAAATCAACGCCGGCGTACCGTAGGCCGACTGCTGGCAGCGAATGAACTCCTGCAACGCAACACCGGTCGCCGGCTCCATCTCAGTGTCAGTCGGCATATCGTCGACCGGATCGGCCAGAGACAACGCCTTCGCCTCAGTCAGCGACGTCATCCCCCGCCCCACCCGGACAACCCCGAACCACGAATCCTCGCCATCGGGCCGGCGCTCCCACATCCTTGGACCACCCACCGCAGCCTCGAGCGTGTCTGTCGGAGGGTGATACCACCGGTAATTCGCATCGAGTTCATCAGCGGCCTCACCAGCGGTCTTTCGCTGCCGGTCCAGCAGCGCCATAAACTGCGCCCGCAACGAATCCATTTTGCTGCGCGACATTTGGTTGTTCCCGCCGAAGCGACCACCAACAAGCATCGCGATCATCCCGAACACCATGAACAGCGGGAAAATACCGCCAACACCCATGAAGGTGCGCTGGCCGCTGGAGAACGACAAGAACAGCATCGCCAGCACCATCCCGACGACGAAAATCATGACGGCGACAATCCACCACGGTTTCCCCTCAGGCACAGGTACTTTCAGCGGCGCAATCAACTGCAATACATGCGCCTTCAGCTTCGTCGGCGCCGGCAGCGGCTCCTTACGCGACCACGCCTTCTTCACTTCGGATTCTCCAATCCCCCGGGCTGCATATCCATCGGCAAACTGTTATGCCCCACCGCTGCATGCGCTTTCGACAACGCTGGACCCGCGACCAGAAGCCTCACCACTGACCAGGGCGCTGGAAGAGTGGCAGTGCCAACCCCCAACGACCGCTCCGTCTCCTCGTCACGAGGCACCCCGAACCGGGTGCCCTCCTTCGTGATGAACCACTGAGTCTCCACTGTGGAAGCCGTCGGGTCATTGCCCGTCGACGCCACATAATTCGCCGAGTCCGGCCCGAAAAATACCTGATCAGCTCGTTTACCGGACTTATCAGCATTGACCGGCCTGGCGATCTGGTCGACCCGGTCAGCAGCGATGGGAATGGTCGGGCCCGACACCAGCGACGTCTGTGCGCGACCCTCCCCCTTCGACTTCTGCCACCACCAGCACGTTGCCGGATTCGCCTGCGAATCAATCAAATCCAAACGCTGACGTGGGTACATCGACACATCCAGGCTGTCGGCCGACGGCAGATCCGACAACCGCGGCCCCGCCACCACCGGCATCGGAGCCCCCGACGAATTCGCATTCTGCAAAATTTGGGCCACTACAGGGGCAATCGTCTGCATACCTTCGGTCAGCACCACCGAATACGTCGGCTCCCCGCCAACCTGGGGAGTAGACACCACCGTCCCCACCGGCCCCGGCGCATCGGCGAACCCGGCCGGCTCACCCAACCTCGGGATCACCGGCACCGTCAGCGCTGACCCCACCGGGATCGCATCGAACAACGCCGTACTCATCGGCCGCGCCGTAGCGATCGCCTCCGTAGTCACACCCAACGCCAGCAGCACCGGCCTCTGCGCCGGATCCACCCGTGATCGGCGCCCATCCCGGATCAGCCACACATCCGCGCCATAACGCAACAACAGCGCCTGCTCAGGTGCCATCACCTGCCGCCGATCCGTCAAGTCAGGCTTCCCATCGATCACGGTCACCGTCACCGGTTCCGGCGCACCAGCCCCGAACGCCTTCGTCACCGCATCACACACCAGCCACGACGACGTCATCGGCGCCGCCACCAACAACTCATCGGGCGCACCAGGAATACCCACCAGCGGGCCCCGAGGCAACGACTCAATTTCACTGCGCCGCACCCGAACCGGATTCTCCGCACTGCCCACAACCAGCCGCGCCGAGGCCAGATTCAAAGCCGGATACAGCTTTTCGCCCAGACGCACGTACAACGCACTCGTGTCCTGATCAGCGACGATCTTCGAATTGCCCACCGACCCAGCCGGGCGCAGCAGCGACCAGAACAACGCCACCAAACACCCCACGATCACCACGCTCACACCAGCCATGTACGCCATCGACTGACGCCGAGCCTGCGGCGACTCCATCCCCACATGACGCAGCGTCAACGCCACCACGGCACGCCGGGCCATGAACTGGTGGGCGGTGACCTGAACCCGTGTCGCATAATCCAGCCCACGCCCCCGACGACGCCAGACCGGACCCTCGTCCTGACCGTCCTTGCCCTGCTGCTCCACCCTGGTTCCTACCTCCCCGGTGCGCGACGCCCTCGGAATCGCTTGCGTCATCCAACGCTAACCAGCACTGCGCAGTACAACCACACCCAAAACAAACCCATTACCGATCAGTCCCACCTGGTCGATCACTACCGTGACCGGGCTCGTGGGCCCACCACCACCGATCGACCGCGGCTCATCTACGCCACCCGGCGAACCACGATCGGCCCGGACGGGATCGGCGAATACTGCACATGACCACCAGGTTTGGGTGCCTCGATCTGCATCGTCGGAGATACCGCCAACGCCACATGCTCAGGAACACCCGGCGCCGAAAAGTTCTGCAAGATGATGTCGCCCGGCCGGATGTCGCTGCGCGAAACATGCTGGCCCTCGCGGATCTGGTCATAAGTGGTGCGGTCCAGCGACACCCCAGCATGCGCGTAGGCCTTCTGGACCAGCGACGAACAGTCCCACGCGTTGGGCCCGTTGGCGCCCAAGCTGTATGGCTTACCCAACTGGGCCTTGGCGAAAGCTATGGCGCGAGCCGCGGCCCCGTTGGGCTCACCGTTCTGCCCGAACAACGCGTCGACCTGCTGCTCGACACCGCCCTGACCGCTGCGCCCCAACGAGCTCAGTGAGCTCAGGGCGTTGAGGCCGGGAATCCCCCCACCAGCGCCACCAAAGCTGGGCATACCACCCCCACCACCACCGAAACTGGGCATACCGCCCGACATCATCGACCGACCACCACCACCCATCGCCGCCGAGGACCGATACGCCTGCGCCACCTGCCGCAACCGCACCGCCAACAACTTGTTCTGAGCCTTAGTCGCATCGATCTGCTGCTGCATCGCAGCCAACCGCTCATCCATCGTCGACACCATCAACTTCGCCCCCGCCGGCGAACCCGCCGCCGGCGCGATCGCCGCAGCCTGAGACCGAGCCGTATCCCGCACCCCCGACGAACCCGACCGACCCTGCTCACCAGCCGAACGACCCTCAGCAGCCGCAGTATTGGTATCGGCATCCAACCCAGTCACACCACGCCAACCCTGACGATACGAATCCCCCGCACCATCAACACCGACCTGCAACCGACCACCCGACGGCGCCCCCACCACAGAAGGCCCACCACCAGCATCAACCCGACCCGACCCACCACCACCGAACTCCGGAAACACCCCCACACCAGCAGACAACACACGATCGACCGCCACCACATACGCAGCCACCGACCCACCACTCACCCACAAAAACTAACCAGCAACCAACCCCTTATGCCGCACCCAAACCAAAATCCACAGGTGACGATCACAGAGGCATCGGCTTACAGAGCCAATACCGGCCAGGTGAATGGCATCCGCTCGACCGTCCGACCTGGCGTTTGTGAACAATCCGCAGGTCGGCGAGAAGCATATGCTCGAGTCTCAGGTGCTGGTGATCGCGCGCAACCGCTGCGCTGCCTGCTCCAGTGCCACGCGGGTCGAAGCGATGACAGTCTGGGCAGCGCCCAACCGCTCATCCATCGTTTCCGTCAAGAGCTTGAGCTCTTCCGGCGCTTTCCCGTCAGATTTCTCCGGCAAAATTGCGGCCGCCTGAGTCCGCGCAGCATCCCGAAGCGCTTCCATGTCCCGACTCCCACGCTGGACCGCATCAATCATCGCCGCCAACGTTTCCCGCACCGCCGCGTCCTGCGTGGCAGCCTCAGACACCATCCTGTTGTACGTGTCCGCCGATTCCGTGGCCCGCTCGGCAAGGCCGCCGCCCCCATCCGGCGGCGGTTCCAACGTCGGCCCTTCCCAGGCCGGCAATTCAGGGCGCTGCGACGGATCCGGGAACACCGCGCCAGCCGCCGCCAACAACCTGTCGATCTGTGCAACATAGTCTTGCGCGCCCACGCCACCAGAGTATCCAGGGGATCCGGCTGCTGTTGTCATGCCGTCAGCTCCTCATACATCCGGGTGGCCGGCCTGAGTTGGCTGCGGATCTCGTGCAAATAATTCACGCGCCCATTGGCCAGGGCTTGATCCGCAGACGGTTCACCCGGCCGTTGCTGCAACCAGAAGATGTTCCTGAACATGTCCGAGCTGGCTCCTGCTGAATTCCGTTTGGCATCAAGCCGTCTGAGGAACTCGTCGATGTTGCGGTTCGGATCATCCCGCCCGGGATAGCTCGTGTCCTGCTGGAAGATCCCATGCCAGGCCCCGCCGCCGCCACTCGCCTTCGGGTTGAGCCCACTTTCCTGTATTCCCGTCGAGAGGATCGCGATGATCTGCTCACGGTTGTAGCCCCGCCGATGTGCCTCGGCAATGATCCGGGCGGCGACCTCGCGTGCCGTCGAGCTCCGTGTCAGCAGCGGACCACCGCCCAGCGGTGCGTGTCCTGGTTCCCCGCCGCCCGCACCCGACATCGCGCTTACCGCCTGGCTGGGCAGTGAGCTCAGTGAGTTCAGGGCGTTGAGGCCGGGAATCCCCCCACCAGCGCCACCAAAGCTGGGCATACCACCCCCACCACCACCGAAACTGGGCATACCGCCCGACATCATCGACCGACCACCACCACCCATCGCCGCCGAGGACCGATACGCCTGCGCCACCTGCCGCAACCGCACCGCCAACAACTTGTTCTGAGCCTTAGTCGCATCGATCTGCTGCTGCATCGCAGCCAACCGCTCATCCATCGTCGACACCATCAACTTCGCCCCCGCCGGCGAACCCGCCGCCGGCGCGATCGCCGCAGCCTGAGACCGAGCCGTATCCCGCACCCCCGACGAACCCGACCGACCCTGCTCACCAGCCGAACGACCCTCAGCAGCCGCAGTATTGGTATCGGCATCCAACCCAGTCACACCACGCCAACCCTGACGATACGAATCCCCCGCACCATCAACACCGACCTGCAACCGACCACCCGACGGCGCCCCCACCACAGAAGGCCCACCACCAGCATCAACCCGACCCGACCCACCACCACCGAACTCCGGAAACACCCCCACACCAGCAGACAACACACGATCGACCGCCACCACATACGCAGCCACCGACCCGGTCATGGGTAACCACCCCCCGTCGACGCCACGTGCACATGGTCGAAATGGTTGGCGGTAATGCCTCCCCGGTCCTGCATGAGCTTGCCACCGCTGCCGCTGTCGATGTGCTGTCGCCAAATCGTGTGATCGACACCCAGAGAATCCCTATTGGTCTGCAGAAACTGAACGACCTTGTTCCCCAACGCAATACCCTCTGGGCTCGTCGGATTCGGAATCATGATGTCCAACGCCAAACCCTGCGGATGCCACTTCAACGAATCCTGCCGATAACCGCCGATCTCCCTGATCTCCGGGAACGCCGCCGACACTGCTCTGTTGATCTTGATGGTGTTGCGCTGCAAGCGATCCTCAGAGGCCTTCCCCGGGGGCAGAGCACCGTTGACGAACGCACGGCCCGAAGCCAGATCCGCAACATTGCGCCCCGAA
This sequence comes from Mycobacterium sp. 48b, assembly GCF_048282725.1. NCBI lineage: Bacteria > Bacillati > Actinomycetota > Actinomycetes > Mycobacteriales > Mycobacteriaceae > Mycobacterium > Mycobacterium sp. 48b. The sequence goes on along the minus strand of NZ_JBLVUL010000002.1, from coordinate 86,047 downwards.
CCCGGCCGACCAGACAAACCCGAGGATATTGAGTTCAGGGCGTTGAGGCCGGGAATCCCCCCACCAGCGCCACCAAAGCTGGGCATACCACCCCCACCACCACCGAAACTGGGCATACCGCCCGACATCATCGACCGACCACCACCACCCATCGCCGCCGAGGACCGATACGCCTGCGCCACCTGCCGCAACCGCACCGCCAACAACTTGTTCTGAGCCTTAGCCTCGATCCACCGATGAATTGCCTGTGTAGGTGGGTGTCGATATAAGGAAAGTGCCCCTTGAGCTGGGAGGATTGGTGTTCTCTACGCATCAATCAGGCCAGTTAAGAAAGGCACTTCCAGTGCAAGTGTCCCACGGGTTCGCTGCGTCGTCGGCGGTCTTCGATGAGGATCATCTCGTGTCGTGCGCCGGACTGGTGCCGGTGATGACACTGGCTGAGCAGACCGGCCTGCCGAATCTGTTGGCTGACAAGATCTTCATCCCCGCGCCGAAGATCAAATCCGGGTCAGCGAATCCGGCACCGAAGCTGGCCACGGTGATCGCCGGGATGTGCGCCGGCGCCGACAGCATTGATGACCTCAACATCGTCCGGGCCGGGGGCATGAAAACACTCTTCGGCGATGTGTACGCACCATCAACCATCGGAACCCTGTTGCGGGAGTTCACCTTCGGACACGCACGCCAACTCGAATCAGTCCTGCGCGAACACTTGGCCGCCCTCTGCCGGCGCGTTGAGTTGCTACCCGGATCCGACAGCGGTGTGTTCATCGACATCGACTCCCTGCTACGACCGGTCTACGGCCATGCCAAACAAGGCGCCTCCTACGGACACACCAAAATCGCTGGCAAGCAGGTCCTGCGCAAAGGACTCTCGCCGTTGGCGACCACGATCAGCACCCCCGGTGCGGCGCCGGTGATCGCCGGGATGCGGCTGCGGGCCGGCAAGACCGGCTCCGGTAAAGGAGCCGGTCGAATGGTCGCCCAGGCCATCACCACGGCCCGAGCGGCCGGGGTCACCGGCCAGATCCTGGTCCGCGGCGATTCGTCCTACGGCACCCGCGCCGTCGTCGGCGCCTGCCGACGCCATGGTGCGCAATTCTCGGTGGTCATGGGCCGCAACAGCGCGATCAACCGGGCCATCAACGCCATCGACGACGCGGCGTGGACACCGGTGAAATACCCGGGCGCGGTGCGTGATCCCGACACCGGAGAGTGGATCTCTGATGCCGAAGTCGCCGAAATCAGCTACACCGCATTCGCGGCCACCACAGACCGCTTCACCGCCCGACTGGTGGTACGTCGGGTCAAAGATGCGCGCTTCCGCGACGCCCTGTTCCCGGTCTGGCGGTATCACCCGTTCTTCACCAACACCGACCTACCAACCGCCGACGCCGACATCACCCACCGTCAACACGCGATCATCGAAACTGTCTTCGCCGACCTGATCGCCGGCCCCTTGGCCCACATGCCCTCCGGGCAATTCGGCGCCAACTCCGCGTGGGTGCTCTGCGGGGCCATCGCCCACAATCTGCTGCGCGCCGCCGGTGTGCTTGCCGGTGGAGCGCACGCAGTGGCCCGGGGAGCCACCTTGCGACGCACGATCATCACCGTCCCGGCACGGCTGGCCCGACCGCAACGCCGACCCATCCTGCACCTACCCAGCCACTGGCCCTGGACCGAGCACTGGCTCACCCTGTGGCGCAACACCATCGGCTACAGCCCACCCGCTACCGCAACCGTCTAACCGTCGCCGAACAGGCCCCACCGAAGCACACAGGAAAAGCTGGGCAGACCAGCGGCTACATCCTGCCCACCCCACAAACCGCCGTCAGAATCACCGTCGAACCACACCACTCAAGTCAGTCCACGGATTGAGGCTTAGTCGCATCGATCTGCTGCTGCATCGCAGCCAACCGCTCATCCATCGTCGACACCATCAACTTCGCCCCCGCCGGCGAACCCGCCGCCGGCGCGATCGCCGCAGCCTGAGACCGAGCCGTATCCCGCACCCCCGACGAACCCGACCGACCCTGCTCACCAGCCGAACGACCCTCAGCAGCCGCAGTATTGGTATCGGCATCCAACCCAGTCACACCACGCCAACCCTGACGATACGAATCCCCCGCACCATCAACACCGACCTGCAACCGACCACCCGACGGCGCCCCCACCACAGAAGGCCCACCACCAGCATCAACCCGACCCGACCCACCACCACCGAACTCCGGAAACACCCCCACACCAGCAGACAACACACGATCGACCGCCACCACATACGCAGCCACCGACCCACCACTCACCCACAAAAACTAACCAGCAACCAACCCCTTATGCCGCACCCAAACCAAAATCCACACAGATTCGGCAGCAAACGATCACGGCCGCCCGCCAAAGCGACCAGGCGCAGCTCCCGGCTCGCCACAGTGTTGCCCATTGTGGGAAAATGGGCTATTTTAGTGTGGTGGCTGAACTTGCATTCGTCGAAACCGATAGCCGTAGCCGCGCAGTGCTACCCGGCCGCCCTAACCAGCGCTTCGTGATGCGCGAAAACCCAGATGGCAGCGTACTTCTGCAGCCAGCGCAAGTGGTGACGAACGCTCAGCACGAATTCGACACCGATCCCGAACTGCGCGAACTGTTGTCCCGCGCCACTGCATCTCCAACCGTACGTCGCACACGGACCCGCAGAACGTGAGCGTGGAGGGTGACTACTCCGCAGTCGCCGACGCCCAGCTCGACACCCTGGAGAACGGCCCGGACGTGGACTTGTACAACAGCGTCCTCGACACGATCGCATTCATCTTCCGGCTACCTGGGCAAGCCCAGTCCCTCTCCACAGCAATCACCACTCCGGCCGGCATTCGTATGCGACTACCGGTGATCGGCCACCCACCCCACAAGGTGTTCTGGTCTACGGACGGCCCCCGAATCGAAGCGGTCTTCCCACACCCATAACGGCGCGTTGCGACGCAGAACTTACCGGCGACGTCTCTCGGATGAGAGTTGTCATAGCACAGGAGCATGATCAAGACATGGACGACACTGAGAAGTCCCGACCCAGGAGTGAGCACGGGCTGCGGTTGGTAAGCACCCAGGAGCCGCAACCCTTGTCGCGTCGAGAAGCGCGCAGCCTGAGTAAGGAGCTGTCGCGAATTGGGCAATCGATCTCGGCGACCCGGCTGGAAGATATCTACGCCGGCAGCCGTGCGACCCGCGACGAAATCGCATCGCTGCAGGCCCTCAATCAGCATAGTTCCGTCGAATTGCCGATTCTCAGAGACCGCGCTTCGCAGCTACGAGAACTCAAGTGGCAACTCATCATCTGCGCTGTCCTGGTGTGGACAGTCCTGCTGGGTCTGTACTTCATCACCCACGCCAGCGAGCTGGCCCATACGCCGATGGGCCTCTAGACAGGGAGATAGCGCTATGGAACAACCTCAATCACCAGAAGCGGTCAATTTGCTGGATATCCTTGGGATTGCGGACGGTCCAGCGGACTCGTACCCGCTTCTCGGTGGCGATGGTCCCCACCGAGGCATCATCGGGCCCACGAAGTCGCTGGGACGGGACGCTGCGCCAGCACAGAGAAAAGAGCCCAAGTGGCGTCAGTGAGCCGGTCGGTCCGCAATCAGTCCGTGAAACGTACGGAGACGTCACACCCAAGGAGCAACATGAACGCCATGAAGGCACTGAATAGAGCAAAGCCCTGGTTCGCAGTCGGTGGGATCTTTGCGACTTTAGTTTCATCGGTGATGGCGGCCTATTCCGGCTGGGGCATCTCCTCCCTAGCGGTGGCCGGGCTCGGCACAGCCATGGCAGTTTGGGGCATCCCCCGGTAGGTACGGCGAAGTCCGAGGCAATTCTGACCCGCTCTTCTGTCAGAGAATGGTCGCGGCTCGGCGCCGCATTGAGTACCTCTCCGGTGAACGTACTAGCACTCGCACCCGAAGAACACCGCGAACCCGCGCGGATTGGGCAAATTTCTCCGTTTTGGATGTTGTTCAACGACTGACTGCCACTTAACGTTTCATTCAAGCCCCGGCGGACTCCCCCCTCGCCGCCGGGGCCTCAATTCTCTCAGGTAATCAGCCGGCAATGCCTCGACCACCGCCGCCCTTTTCGCAAGCAGCGCCCGGTACTGATTTCGCGGGGAAAAGTCGGCTCTGGGCGCCTGTGCACCTGGCAAGCTGGTAGCCACCGGAACCGACACCAGGAGGCTGTACTGATGAACTCAACTTCTCTCGATCCTGCTGACCAGCTCACGGACGCTCTGTTCACCTCGATGCTCGCCCTTGGTCTTCCTCCAGACAAGCGCGACGCTATCGAACAGATTCGCCAGGATCTAGCCGTCGCCCAGGCTCGGCTCGGGCGACGAGCATTGACTAATCCTGAGCTGCAACACCAGCATGCCAACGCAGTGCGAAACGCTGTCGCGAAAACCAGGGAGGTTCTGTCCTCGCTATGACCACCGCCACCCTGTTTGCACCAAAAGTACGCTACACCAGTACTTTTGAGAGTCAGTTCGACATGATGAACACCTGGCGGGCTGAACTCGAGTTGTCCTATCTCGACGACGACGGCGATGCCCCCGACGTTCTCGCTGGCTACGCAGACTTTCTCATCATCCGGGTGGGCGAGCACCCGATCGATGACCTCCTGGACTCGATATCCGAGGATGCCAGCCATTTCGCCGAGCTGTTCGACAAGGACGACGTCGCTGCCGCGGTGCAAGAACAGTTTGACGACGCACCGTTCAATCGCATCCTGATCATCACCCTGGTCACCGTCGGCCCCTCGCTACGACGGCACGGCCTCGGAGCGTGGCTAGTAGCAGAGCTCATCGACCGGATGGCCAGCCCGACCGACACCCTGGTCCTTCTCTACCCTTACCCGGTTGGCCCTCAGACCGATAAGGCCTCCGAGCTCGCGGCGGTCAACGCCCTGTCGAGTTACTGGCAACGTGTCGGCTTGCAGCCCATTGCAGCCCAACCCCAAATCCTAGGCCAGGCAACGGCCTACAGTCATCTACCTAATGCCCGAGCCGAGCTCAATGCCGCCACAGCACACGTCAAGATCACCGTTCCGACATCGCAGATCCACGCCGAACAACCTGACGCCTATCCCCGACACACCGCCATCACAAACCCAGAGCCACAGCGGTTACGGCTCGTCCGCGACTGACAGACGGCCATGGTCTTCGACAGCCAACGCTGGATCGCCCGAGGCGATCACCAACGGTGCATCGGTTCCATCAATCCGCCTGGCCAACAAAGAGTTCAGATTCGGCACCACCGCTCGGCGCACATCACCAGCCGCATCCAGCACCAGGTTCGTCACAACATTCCGCAACGCCTTACGCGGGAATTCGCCACCATGCGGCCCAGTCCCAGCCGGCCGCCCTGTCCACGGCAGCGGCCACACCTCCCCACGCGAATCCCGGAAAAACGCATTCAACGGACCCTCGAAATGCAGTTCGGTGAGCTGCCCCGCGGCCGGAACCGACCAACTCACCGCCACGTACACCGTGTCATCAGTGACGACAACCCACGAGTCCGGATTCCGACGATCCCGATACACATCACCCTCGGACCCGGCCTCCCGACGAACATACGCAAACCCCAGCTCAGCCGCAGCTTCAGGTACCGGAGTTAGATGCTGAAACCATTCGGCTGCAAGCGAATCCACCCTGTCCCGAGGGACGAAGTACACCGCATTCAGCGGAAGCCATCGCCCCTCCAAAAGCCTCAGATACTTCCTCGCCTCAGCAGGATCAGCGCACGGCTGGTGAAGCAACAATGTCGCCTCACCCGTGGTGATCCCACCCGGCTCCGGCCCCGGATCGATGTCTGCGACCGCGCCATGGATAAGCCCACGCCGCGCCGGCAACTCGTCATGCCCATCGCTGTCGAAAAACCCCTTCGCAGCGTCCCAATCGAGATACTCGATCGCACGGTCCACCACCTGGCGGACATACTCCGGTGTGCTCGCCGCGACGAGGCCGGCCAGATCATGAGGATCAGGCCACAGCGTGTGCTGAGCGCGAAGCCGCTGCACGGGCGCACCGGGCCGCCACGATGCGATCGCCTCCAGGTCGCGCAACTGCTCAGACCACCACGGGACATCAACCCGCAGCAACGATCCGATATCGAACCATCCAGCACTACCATTGACCCGCTCATGGTGCTCTGCCACAACCAAAAACGGCTGAATAGCCTGATCAGCAGCACTCTTGGTTGTCCGGCTTGGGCAACACACCGCCGTCGCCCAGGGCAACTCCTGCAACAAACCTTCAGCCGCTGCGATCAATTCGTTCTCGTGCACATCACGGCCGCAAAACGCCACCGCGATCGGGCCCCGCCCATCGGTGGGTTGCCACGCGTGCACCGCCATCCGGTCGACCACCTGACCGAACAAGAACCGCGCCGGACCCAGCGCTGGGGTGATCGGGTACAACCGCGGAACCATGAACTCACGGTCAGTGCGGTGCACCAGAATGTACTCATAAACCTGGCGGCGTGACCACTGCCCGTCCCCGGCCGGGGCCGGCAGACCAGGTGCAGCTACTGCCAAATCCGCTGGATCCGCAATATCTAAGAGCGCCGCCACATCTGGCGCCGAGAGATTCGGAAACGTCCACCGATGCACATTCCCCATCCGGATCCAGTACGCATCATCGTCACCAACCGGCGCGTCAAAAGCCCTCACACTTCAATCCCCCGCGAAAAGTTGTCCGTCGTTAGGTCTTGATCAAGGCCAAAGACGGCGTGGGCACCCCGGCCGCACGCGCTGCGTACACCACATCCGCACGCGAGTCCCGCTCCCAGCACACCAACGTCTCCAACCGCTGGCACGCCACAAAGTCGTACTGATACGCCATCGACTGCTGCCCATCCTCAATACCGATCACCCCAGGCCGCTGAGACCCAGCCATCAACCGCGCCGACGAGCACTCATCGCGCAGCGTCGACCACTCCTCTGTCGACGGCCAACTCCCCGACAACACCGCCCTCGCCACCCCTTGAGCCGCGGCAGACAGCTCAGGCCCAGCGCTACTGAATACCGCCTGCTGCGTCAGGTGCCGAGCATACGCATCGACCACCGCACGATCACCCACCGACAATTCGTGAAACAGCGCCGGCGCAACGGTTTCCAATCGATGCGCCCGACTCTGCAACTGCTGGGAAGCCTCCGCCTGCTCCGGACCACCCACCGCCGCCGTCACACCCATCGACACGTCACGTACCGCCTCGTCGACCATCTCTGACCGCGACATGAACGTCGTCGCCACCGCCGACACCACCTCACCACGCGCCTCGATCGCGCGCATCACGGTTTCTGCCGGGTTGAACCACCCGAACCACCGGCCATCTTCAAGATCCCGGACCACCGGCATCGACCGCGGCACATACACACCGGCCGGGATGTACCCCAAGCCCTCGTTCGTCGCGATCCAGAACCTCGGGATGCCCTGCGCACCACGAGCGACACCAACCGCCCAATCCAAACCAGGATGAACCACACTCGATGCCGCCGCCAGATCAGCGACCACCGCGCGAGCAGTCTCTAAATCCGACCGCGAAACCTCTCGGGACACCGCGCCCGAATCGCGCCCACCCCGATCCACCGGAACAAACCCGCTGGCCCCCGGAGCACCACCACCGCCTACCGGGCCAGGAGGAGCCGCACCACCCGACAAACCAGCCGGCCCACCGGCCACCGGCCCCGCACCACTAGCCGCCGCACCCGGAGGCAACAACGAACCATACGACGTCATCTGAGAACCACCAGGGCCACCAACAGCCGAAGAACCCATAGGTGCCCCACCCGCCGGCGCTGCCACAGCAGGAGCCGCACTAGGTGTCGGAGCACTCATCGTCGCCGGCGCCGCGGCCGGCAACGCACTGCTCATCGGCGCAGCCAACGGAGACGCAGGAGCCTGCGGCACCGGCTGCGAAGGTGGCGGAGAAGGAACCGCTCCAGCCGCATTCGCCCCCGCCATCAGCCCACGACCGAAATCACCACCCATCGCAGTCTGCATCGCACGCGACGTCTGCCCCTGCACCGAAGAGGCCGGATTCCCAACACTATTGGCCAAACCACCCGGACCGCCGCCCAGCAACCCCGACACCGGCCCACCCATACCGCCACTCGCAGCACCACTCAACGGCGACCCACCACTTCCCCCAGACGGAGAGGACGGCAACGACGGCATTGAAGGACGGCTGGGCGCAGCTGGTGAAGCCGACGGTGCATCACTCCAGTTCGATTGTCCACGTGGTGATTTGGCTGATGGTACGGACGATCCGTCTCCAGATCCGGTCCCCTGAGTGTTGTCTTGACCGCCCGCTGCGGGCGGCTTCGAGTGGTCTTTAGCGTCGTCGCTCCAACCGCCCTGCCCCCTACCACCGTTCTCCTTCGGTGGAGTTTCTGGGGCTCCGAATTTGTTCGTGAGACTTTGGGTTTCGTCGGTGACGATGGCTTTCAAGTCTGTTGAGTAACCCATGATCAAGGTGCGATGCTCGGTTAAGATCGGCGCAACACCGGCAATGCCTAGTGCGCCGGGGGCCTTCAAGTATGCTTCGATCTCTTCGTGGGCTTGGTCGTGTTCCTGGCGGATCAATCGTTTGGCGGCCCCGACAGCATCGCTCAACCGTCGCATACCCGATGATCCGGCGGTCAACACATCCACCAGATGCTGGTGCGCTACGTATTCCTGCGCGTAGTGCGCCTCGGCAGCTTCCGCCCCGTCACCTGACCTCCAGTACGTCTGGAGTACTTGATCCGAATGCCCCTTCGCCTCTTCATTGGCTCTCGCGTGGTGGCGGGCCATCGCACCCAACTGATCCGCTGAACGCGCCATCTCCGATTCCGAGGCCGTCGGCCAGTCCTCCGGTCCGACCAGGTATGGCGTGTACAAGCCCGGGCGAAGCTGCACATCTCCACCGTCTGCCATCCCCACGTTCGGCACGAAGCAATCAGCGGCCGGCTTCGCGGCCACGAACTTCTGCAACAGTTGCCGAGACTGGATCTGAGCAATATCAGGAACCTTGGCAACACCGTCGCCACTCGGGCTCGGGTTCGGGGTAACCGCGGGCATCAGCGCGGCAGCCCGCACGAATCAGCCAGCGCAAAGATAGCTGAGTTCGAAAGGTCGTTCAATCGATTTCCTTCGTCAGCAGGAACACTGGCCAGTGCGGCCGTCACGGAATCGAGAGAACGATCGACGAAGTTGCGCGCAGCTTTCGCCAGGTCCGGCGATACCGCGGGTACCAACGCATTCTGAACGGCTACGGCGCCACTCACTGTCCGCAACGCGAGTGGCATGTTGAGGGCACCGGCTTGGACGAGTCCGCCCTGGGACTGTTGTCCTTTGGTAGCGGTGTCGAAGGTGCCGCAGAGCCGGCCGTCGGCCGCGCTCTGCTCGGCCGCTGTGAACTGCGGTGCGGACGAGGCTCCGGTCGTTGGTTGCGGCGCTGCTGGCTGCTCAGCCGAGATGTTGCCTCGGGCAATCGCATAAGTGATCGCCGCGGTGGCGGCGATAGCGACGATCATCAGGATGACAACACCAACCGCTGCGAGCCAGATTGCCCGGTTGCTCCTCCCCCCACGCGGCGGCGCAGGCTGATTCGCAGGCGGCGGGTTCGCCGGCGGTGGCGGACCGCCCCGCGGTGGTGCAGGCAACTGCCGTGGCGCGGGATCAGCGGGGATCTGCGGCGCCGGCCCCGTCTGCGGTGCCCACGGCGACGTCGTGGTCATGATCGCCCCCTCCTTCGAAAACTCTCTCTACGTCAGCGAGGCGGCGTTCAGCGCCTCGGTAGTCTCAACCGCCGTCACACTCGCCGCCGAAGTAACCGCACCGAATGCGGCTTTCGTCTCCACGGCCGCCATGGCCGGTACCAGCAGCCCCTCCAACGTCGCGCTGAACAGCGTGATGGGTGTCCCCATCGGAAGCATCGGCACACCAGAACCCACCACGGCACCAGTGCGTGCAGCAGCAGTCGCGGCCAACCCCATCGCGGTTTCCGGCGCTGCCATATCCATGGTTGAGGCCATGGCCCCGATGCTACCTGCGGTTTGCTGCCTATACAGCTTCCAAAACCCAGAAATGTTCTAGGCGAACAGCCTGGTCAGGCGTGGATCAGTCATCCAACGCTCACCCAGAACCGCCGCCGCAACCCATAAACACACTGCCGGGGCCGCCGGCCCCGCCAACCGCAGCGGCACACACTTGCCCTTGAACCCAAGGGTGACCTGCCATCCCTCCAGATCGGGATAGAACTCAGTGACGGCACCGTAGGAGTAACTCTCAAAGCCTTGATCAAGCGTATTGCACAGCAAGCGACGATTAGTGACGGTCACCTGGACTTGCTGCTGATCGCGCCAACGCTGCTCCGCGGCCCGGCGCGCGACAACCTTGCGACGATGGTTGATCGCGGCGTTGACCGCCAAAGCCCCCACCATCACAGCTGGCTTACCGACGACGAGCATGTCGTTCTTGTGGTACCGGCCGTCGCCAGCCGCATACAAGCGGGAATACGACAACTGCGCCTCCAACAAACCGACCTCACCCGCCGCGAGCACCGGCCCGTACACGTTGATTTCCGGTGGCGCGATCCCGCGGGCATACCGCCGCGCCGCGCCCTGCGCATACATCCACCAGCGCTGCCACTCATCGTGCACCGCAGCGATCCGAGCATGGTGATGTTCAGCGCCTTGCCGAGGACTGTCCACAACCCCTTCGGAGACATCAGGGTGATAGACAGCCGGCAGCGGCCGAGCTGTCGCAGCCCCAGCCACCTGGTCCTCCCACCAACCGTCCATACCCGGATTATCGCGCGGGGCACCGACATATTGCGACAGCCAAACTAGAGAATCCGAAGACGGTTGGGTGTGGTGTAACTGTTCTCCCCAGGTTTGCATGAGCTCATGGACAAAGGCGACGGAGATATACAACTGTGCCCGGGCTTGTACACGGCGTCGTTGATCGGACCGCAGGACTGGCCGACGGACTCGGAATCGGAGATGGCCAGGGCCGCAGAAGAACTCAAAGAACAGTCCACGCGGTATGCGGCAGCTGCCCACGACACGAGAAGACTCATGGACAGAGCCGTGCTCGACTCCTGGACGGGGCAGGCTGCAGTGCCAAACGATGAGGCCGGCTTATGTCGGCAATACGAAGGCCTGCTTCGGGCGGCGGAGGCATATGAAGCTGGGGCTACAGGCTATCGTCGACTCAGCAAGGATGTCTCGCGAACCAAACGACTGATGCAAGAAGCGCACGACAACGCCCACCGCGAAATCGCAGCCGCCGTAGAGACCCACGTTGGTGCAGAAATCGAGCTCGCGGCTCCCATCCTGGTGAACTACAGGGCTCTCATCGAGGGCTACGCCGCAGAACTCCGACACCTAGTCGAGAACGAACTACACTGGCTTAAGCAAAGATTCGAGCAGCCCTGACCCACTTGTTCAACAAGTTCACGAGTCTGCGGAGTCTCAACCCCTGTCGATTAGCTGCTGGAGCAGACCAGCGATGTGCTCCTGGCCGGCAGCGGTGGCGTCAAACTTTCCGCGCATCTCCGTGAAGCCCTGATCTACCCGCTCGAACTTGGCGTTCATGTCGGCGAAGCCATCCGTCACCTTGCTACGCAGGTCGACGAAATCTTGGCGCAGGGCGTTGAAGCTCGCGGTGGTTGCCTGTCGGAAGTCGCGCAACTCCTCGCCGATCTTGCTGACGTCGCGGTCTGCTGCGCCGGCGAGCACCCGTGCGGCTGCAGCATCCTGGGCGCTTTGGTGCACCTGCTGAGACAGGGTGTGCACTTGCTTTTCGAGCGCTGCGACGCGCGACTCCAGATCACTGGGCTCCACGCTGTAGAACCTACTCCGCACACCCGTGCTGCACCGCGGTGCCAACCGGGCAGATCACCGAGTAGCGTCCAGCCTGGGCTTATCCGCGAGATTGAAGGGATCCTTGATGGCGACGTTGCAGGACATCCGGTTGTTGGTGAGGAAATCCAGCCGGGCCGACTGGCACCTCATCGAGGAAGGCCCGACCTACCGAAATAGGTTCGTCAGTTCCACGGGTCCAGGAGACCGGTGGCAGCTGGAAGCAGACAATCATCACACCGTGATGGTGTACGTGCACGATGTGGACCTCACCATGGCGTACGGCATGACCTTCGATTTTCACGGCCATGGGCCCGACCGGGAGTTCGCATGGTCCAAGGTCTTCCCCGATGCATCGGTCCAGATAGACATAGCCGATATCTTCTGGCGAGGATCATTGATTGACCGGGTCGACTACGCATACGTCGACGGGGCCCGTGGCATCTTGCCGATGGGCGGTGGCCACCAGGGTCTGAAGGTGACCAGCTACGAGCGTGACGTCGCCCGGCTGTTGCACAATCTCCGAAGCGGTGGTTCTGGGAGCTTCGACAGTTTCTTCGATCGGGTGCCCTTCGAGGTCACCAAAGTTGACTGAAATGACGCATTCGGGCCTACCGGCGACGATATAGCCGATGCTGCTCGCCTACATCGACGAGTCGTACGACCGCGATGAATACTGGCTCACCGCCCTTGTCGTGCCCAATGATGTTGCGCTACAGCTGCAGAACAGGCTCGACGAGATCGTGCGTGACGCAACCCTGAATTTCGGGGTACCACTGGCAGCCGAACTGCACGGTCATCCGCTCCTTCACGCCAAGGAGGCGTGGGAACCGATGAAACAGCCAGTCCGTGCACGCATCAATGTTTACGGAGCTGCGCTTCGAGCAATCGCAAACTGTGAGGGCATCCAGATCGTCATGGCAGGTATCGACATTGCGAGGCTCAACCGCCGCTACACCACACCTCCGCATCCGCATACAGAAGCGCTCGACCAGCTCGCACAATCGGTCAACGCCCTCGCCGCGGAGCGAGGAGCCGACTTCCTAGCCATTGCCGACGAGATCGACCAATCCGACACCCTGCGCGCCAGCTACTGGGACATGCAGCGACTCGACACCTTGAGCCGCTACGGCGGGAAGCTTGATCGAGCTGTCGATGCCCTGCACTTCGCGCCCTCCCGGCATAGCCGCCTGCTTCAGGCCGCCGACCTCGTGTCTTACCTGCACTTTCGTATCCGGCGAACACCGGATCCGCGATCAGCGAAAGCAAGTGCAGACCTCTGGGACATCGTCGACCACCAGGTCGGAATGAAAACGATCTGGCCGTAGACGCACGTCAGCCCCGCGCGAGGCGGGGCTGCGGCTGGGCAGGATCCTCGTCGGATTCCCGCATCCCCGATCTTACATCCGGGGTCGACCCCGCTGCGTCAGTTCTCTGCCCGCAGCTGGGCCAGCAGGTTTACTGCCTCGCCGCGTTCGGCGTCGTCGAGCCAGGCCCACAAGGCGATGATGCCTTCCTCAGCTTCCCGGGCTGATCGGTTGAGCTGGCCCACGAGGGCTTCCCGCGTGGCCGGTTCCATGTGCTCGGTGTGTGCGTGAAGGGTTTCTCTCATCGACAGCACCTGGCGGGCCAGGGCAAACCGATCTGGGGGCGCAGCCGGGGGCGCGCCGGAGTCGTTGTGCGCCGGCGATTCGTTGGTGGGTATGCGTTGGGCCAGGGTGGGGACGCCGCCACGAAGAATCTCGTCAACACTGCCCGGTTCCCAGTCCAGTGCGGTTTCGAGTGCGCGGCGCATCCGAGGACTCAGGCGGCCGTGCCGGTTGTTTTCCAGTTTCCGCACCAGTTCGGCCGACGGACCGCCGCGTGCATGCACGCCGGCTTGACTGAGATCAAGCGCGTGACGCCGTTCACGCAGCTCTTCGGCCAGCCTCTCCCACGACATGATGCCCACATCATGCCTGATGTACCGGTACAAATCGGCATTCTTCGGCCGGTGACTGGTATCTATGGCAGCCCCAGACCACTACACGGTATGCATACCATGCTTCTGATTGTGTCACGCGGATCGCGAAAATACCCCGTTCACCTGCATAGTTGGTGATTTTCTGAGCGGTTCTCCCGGCGACGCTGGTTTTGGTACCGCAGAGCCTGCCCTTCAGATATACCGCACAGTACGGTATTTTCTGCTACGGTAACGGTATATCCCGCTATATACCGCGCTCGCTGCGGTGAACGGGCCAAAGGAATGAGGGGAACCATGACCGTCGAAACCAGCGACAACTCGCTTCCAGCAGCGGCTCGGCTCTCAGGGCTCGCCGGCAACCTCCCCGGCTCATCGGTGACAAGGCTTTTCGAGACCGACGAACCGCGGCCGTGCACGATCACCAAACCCGGCCCCGACAACGATCTGTGGTTCTCCGAGAACCGCAGCCGAAACCGAGCGGCGAAACTGTGCCGCCGGTGCCCCTTTATCGGCCGCTGCGGCTTCAACGCCGTCGCCAATCGCGCCACCCACGGCGTATGGGGCGGGGTGGTATTTCCCGGCGACCACACTCACAAGCTGGAGCGGATCTACGTGCAGTTGCTCGAGCAGTTTGAGCGGCGCCGGCCCATCGAGCTCGGGAACGCTCCCGTGCCGGCTGTGCCCGAACCGGTCGCCTACCGGCGCAACGTGGCAACTTCCTCCGCGGCCTGATCCGAATGGACGATCAGCGCCCGACCTGTCACGGCGGTGTCCCGGCGGACTTCATTCTCGACGAGTACGCCACCGCCCCGCAGGCCCGGGTCGCGCTGCCCGCCTATGGCCAGTCGTGCGGGGTCGAACACCCAGAACTGGTCGCAGATCTGCGCCGAACGCTGGGCGCAGCGGAGTAGGAAGCAGGGGAATGCATCGTGACTATAGCCATCGAAAGTATTGTCCCCCAAGGCATTCCCGCAGAACTGGTCCAACAGGAATCCGCCCAGGCCAGACCACATAAGCTCCACATCGCCACTGGCGACGGTGTTGACCTCGCGGTACGCGACTACCGGCCCCGCGGCCATGCCAGCCACACCGTGGTACTGCTCCACGGCTTCTGCCTCTCCCAGAGCACCTGGAACATCCAGATCCGGTCGCTGCGCCGCCATTCACCCTGCTTGCGCATCATCACTTTCGACTATCGAGGCCACGGCCGATCCGCCAGTGGACCAATCCACACCTACACCATCGAGCAGCTCGCCAACGACATCGGCCACGTCCTCACGACGCTCGACGTCACCGGTGCTATCACGCTAGTTGGACACAGCATGGGAGGTATGGCCGCGCTCTCCTACGTTGCGATGAGCGTGGCACCCGTTCCCGTCGGACTCGTGCTCATCGCCACCGCCGCCGGCCGACTCACCGAACGCGGCATCGGCCGACTCCTGGCCACCCCCGTCATCAACCCGCTCACCCACGTCGTCGACCACATACCGCACCGCGCCGTCGACCGCACCGTGAGAACACTGATCGGACCCGCCTGCCACACCCTGAGCCGGCTCGCCGGCTTCGGCGGGACAGAACGCGCGGCGCTTGCCAGCGCGGCCGCCGACGCAGTGCACCGCACCCCGCTGGCCACCGCAGTCGGATTCCTGCCCGCCCTACGCAACTACGACCGCTACAGCGATCTTCACGCGATCACTGCTCACACCGTTGTCGTCAGCGGCGGAAACGACGTCGTCACCCCCGCCGCTCACGCGGCCGACCTCGCTAACGGCATCCCCGGCGCGATTCACCTGCACCACGCCACCGGGGGACACATGCTGCTGCACGATGCGCCCCAACTCGTCGTCGACGCCATCCTCACCACACTGACCGACTCCCACCGCGGTGCAACTGACACATTCAGTGCACCAAGAGTTTTGGAGGTTCGGTGAACGCAGCACACCCAGTTCCGATGGTGTCGACACTCAGACCTTTGGCGACGACGGTTGCAACCACCCGCGTCGGCGTCCGTGGCTGGATCATCGACGTCGACACCACGGAAACCTCGCCATGCCCCGCCAGGGCCACCAGGACTGGCTGTATCCAAGCCAGCCACCGCGGGCCGAGCTCGCAACCACCACACTCGACCGGCGACGGGTTGGGTGTATTGCCGCACTGCCAGCCCAGCATCGGCGGGACACGATCAAGAGCCTGTTGGTCACCGACGAGACCTCCCCGACATAAGGAATCGCGTTCCGCCGCAAGGCCGCAACTGACTTTTGTCGGCACACAACCACAGGAGAGAAACCATGACCGCAGCTCACCCTCCACTTACCGCCGAGGACTTCAACACGCAGTACTACGCCGAGCATCGCTACATCTTCATTGATGACGAAGACGCCAACATGCTCTACACCTACGGCCACGATAGGGACGAAGAATTCGCCCGACAGGCAAACGAATTCGACATCGAGATCCTCGGCCTGGACGTCGAGGAAGCGCAGCACACCGCCGCCGACATACATCACTTCTGGGCAATCACCATCGAACCGAAGCCGCAATGGCGCTTCACCAGCCGCAACACCGAAACCCACAAGAACATCGAAGAGAACACGCCCGGCGCGTTCCCGGTATCGGTCATCTTCAGATGAACCAGGCAGGGGTCAGGCCCGACCTCGGAATCGTTGATGCCAACGGCGCCCAGGTCCTCGCCTGCCAGTTGCCCGCGGGGCCAGCACAGCCTGAGCCGGGGCACCTGACCCAGTCCCTGCTGGTTCCCTAACCGATCGACGCACCGATACGGAGAATGCATGTCCGACAACACCGCTGGACCCGGCAGATGCAACGCACAAGGCTGCGGCACCCCGTGTGACGGATTCATGTGTGCGGCGCACTGGAAACTCGTACCCCCCGCAATGCGGCTGGCCATCGAATCGAGTCTCGACCCGCGAAGCGCGGAGTCACCCATTTCTCAGGCGGCCATTGCCGAGGTCGCCCACAGGGAATCCCGCAGCAAGTCACGGGGTAGCTCCGGGATCCGCAAGGAACCGGTCCAGCTCGCCCTATTCGGCGATGACCAGGTCGTCCTCGCAGCAGGAAAACGGCGATGAGCCGGCACCGCGAACGCTGAGTGCCTGTTTGCAAACCGTCGATAGGGCTAGTGCGAGCGCAGTTTCATGGATGATGTGCGATGTCCGTCGGCTCCTCGAACTCACGGGACGAGCGCTTTTCCTAAAGTCTGGGAGTTTTCTGAAAGCGAACCCGACGTTCGCTCGATAGGTTGCACCTGGTTTGCTCGGAGCCACCCGGCCCCGGCCCCGAGTGTGAGGAGATCTCGTGCTGAAGAGGTTTGCCGCGGCCGGCGCGCTGGCGCTGGGTGCCGTGCTGTCCGCCGCCGGCGTCGCACATGCCGATGACGTCGTCGTCCGCGATGCCAACGGCATCCCGCGGAGCTGGCCAAGTGAGGCGTCCTGCATCAAGGACGGTCCCGACCAGCACCTGCAGAACGTTGACGACGACGCGTTCCTTAAGCCTCGATCCACCGATGAATTGCCTGTGTAGGTGGGTGTCGATATAAGGAAAGTGCCCCTTGAGCTGGGAGGATTGGTGTTCTCTACGCATCAATCAGGCCAGTTAAGAAAGGCACTTCCAGTGCAAGTGTCCCACGGGTTCGCTGCGTCGTCGGCGGTCTTCGATGAGGATCATCTCGTGTCGTGCGCCGGACTGGTGCCGGTGATGACACTGGCTGAGCAGACCGGCCTGCCGAATCTGTTGGCTGACAAGATCTTCATCCCCGCGCCGAAGATCAAATCCGGGTCAGCGAATCCGGCACCGAAGCTGGCCACGGTGATCGCCGGGATGTGCGCCGGCGCCGACAGCATTGATGACCTCAACATCGTCCGGGCCGGGGGCATGAAAACACTCTTCGGCGATGTGTACGCACCATCAACCATCGGAACCCTGTTGCGGGAGTTCACCTTCGGACACGCACGCCAACTCGAATCAGTCCTGCGCGAACACTTGGCCGCCCTCTGCCGGCGCGTTGAGTTGCTACCCGGATCCGACAGCGGTGTGTTCATCGACATCGACTCCCTGCTACGACCGGTCTACGGCCATGCCAAACAAGGCGCCTCCTACGGACACACCAAAATCGCTGGCAAGCAGGTCCTGCGCAAAGGACTCTCGCCGTTGGCGACCACGATCAGCACCCCCGGTGCGGCGCCGGTGATCGCCGGGATGCGGCTGCGGGCCGGCAAGACCGGCTCCGGTAAAGGAGCCGGTCGAATGGTCGCCCAGGCCATCACCACGGCCCGAGCGGCCGGGGTCACCGGCCAGATCCTGGTCCGCGGCGATTCGTCCTACGGCACCCGCGCCGTCGTCGGCGCCTGCCGACGCCATGGTGCGCAATTCTCGGTGGTCATGGGCCGCAACAGCGCGATCAACCGGGCCATCAACGCCATCGACGACGCGGCGTGGACACCGGTGAAATACCCGGGCGCGGTGCGTGATCCCGACACCGGAGAGTGGATCTCTGATGCCGAAGTCGCCGAAATCAGCTACACCGCATTCGCGGCCACCACAGACCGCTTCACCGCCCGACTGGTGGTACGTCGGGTCAAAGATGCGCGCTTCCGCGACGCCCTGTTCCCGGTCTGGCGGTATCACCCGTTCTTCACCAACACCGACCTACCAACCGCCGACGCCGACATCACCCACCGTCAACACGCGATCATCGAAACTGTCTTCGCCGACCTGATCGCCGGCCCCTTGGCCCACATGCCCTCCGGGCAATTCGGCGCCAACTCCGCGTGGGTGCTCTGCGGGGCCATCGCCCACAATCTGCTGCGCGCCGCCGGTGTGCTTGCCGGTGGAGCGCACGCAGTGGCCCGGGGAGCCACCTTGCGACGCACGATCATCACCGTCCCGGCACGGCTGGCCCGACCGCAACGCCGACCCATCCTGCACCTACCCAGCCACTGGCCCTGGACCGAGCACTGGCTCACCCTGTGGCGCAACACCATCGGCTACAGCCCACCCGCTACCGCAACCGTCTAACCGTCGCCGAACAGGCCCCACCGAAGCACACAGGAAAAGCTGGGCAGACCAGCGGCTACATCCTGCCCACCCCACAAACCGCCGTCAGAATCACCGTCGAACCACACCACTCAAGTCAGTCCACGGATTGAGGTTAAGTACTGGTACTGCCTCAAGCACGACGACGGTCTCTGGTACCTGCATAACACCGACAGCCCGACCGAGCGGGTCGGGTAGCTGCGGCTCAGGATCACAGCTGTGGCGTGGCGGCCCTGTAGGGGGGTCGGGGCCGCCATGCTGCCCGGGCAATAACGACCGACGCCAATATGTGGACCGCTCGCGGCGGCCCTGAGGCAATCCGAAGCCGTTGCGAACTCGGTGGCAGCAGTCCTGACGTGCTTCGCCCGCGAGTATTAGCAGCTAAACAAGCGGTGCAAATGCAGCAGTCGCGTCGCTGCGGTATGCGTTCCGCA
The DNA here is from genome assembly GCF_048282725.1 of Mycobacterium sp. 48b. Lineage (NCBI taxonomy): Bacteria > Bacillati > Actinomycetota > Actinomycetes > Mycobacteriales > Mycobacteriaceae > Mycobacterium > Mycobacterium sp. 48b. The sequence continues at coordinate 66,712 of NZ_JBLVUL010000002.1, read as the reverse complement.
GGTTCGGCCCCGCGCGGCGCAGGAGTGCGACTTGCACCAGGTCGAGGGGACGCGTCAACTACAGTTGCCAAGATTGTTGCCGGGGCGGTCCTGATTTTCCCGCAAGTTTGCACGGCGCAAACCGAAAGCGGATAACACAGCTACCACAGTAGATTTGTGAGGCGGCGTCAAACGAATAGCGGCGTGAGATGTGCGCATCCGGTCGTCCCACTGCTCTTGTTGGGGCGACCGGATTTTTCTCTCCGATGCATTGCTGATGAAGCTAACCGCTGGTCTCGCGGACAGATTCCACCCCTGCGCTGTCGCGACCCTGTAGCGCCGTGCCGGTTCAGCTACCGAGGTATCTTCCGCACCGCGCCCGTAGGAACGTCGGCAATGTTGGGTGGGCATCGTCGGCAAATGAACCATGGCCTGCCAGTATCGAAGCGACCTTCCTCACACAAAAGATGTCAGGTCGAACGGATTGCGAAATACTGCCAACCATGGCTTCCCTGTGGGACGGAATGCGTGACCGCAGTCCGCGCACCGTGCTGTCTAACACCGCCGCCTGTGGGCAGGGGATCGAATTCAAGTTCGTTTCGGAACAGATATCGGCACCGACGGACTGGTGCTTCGAAGAGCCTCACCACGTCGTCGTCGTGCATCGTGGCGGTCGGGTGCATTCCATGGAGATCGAGTTCGATCGCGGTCCTTCGGGTCCTACTGTGCCCCAGGTCGGAGATGTGTGGGTGATTCCCGCACAGCACCGATATGCCGCGCTGGTACAGGGACAGACGGTGCAGTTCTGTGAACTCACCGTTCCCACAGCCACGCTCGGCGACCGGGAACTGGCCTCGCGCATCAGGCACCGGGATCCTCTTGTGCACCAGCTGATTGAACGCATGGGCGCGGTCATCGACCGTGATGATGTCACCGCGCGACTGCTGACCGATTCCTTGGCTGAAACGCTACGACTGCACCTGGTCGATCAATTCGCCAGCGGCAGCGCCCGAGTCCAGCGCCACAACGGGCTGAGCAGACAGACGCGGGCGCGACTGAAGGAGTATCTGGAGGACGGCCTTGACTCAGAAATTTCGATCGCCGGGCTCGCCGACCTCACCGGCATGCCGGTGGCTGAGTTCACTACCGCCTTCGCTGCTACGTTTCACACCACGCCGTATCAGTACGTGCTCGACCGCCGCATGCAACGCGCCAAGACGTTGCTGATTACTACCACCATGTCGATTACTGATGTGGGTATCGCGGTGGGATTTTCGACGCCAAGTCATTTCGCCACGACGTTCAAGAGCCGAGTCGGCATATCGCCGAGCAGCTATCGCCGCAACGCATGAACAGACGCACTCTGCGGGGCAACTGAGCATCGGCAGGTACCGCCGCGGCGGATTGGGCATCCAAGTCCACGTCCGCTTGGGCCGCAACGCCTATGGGCAACGACATCGAGTCGAGACGCTGACTTTGACTGCTGATTCGGGAGTCGTTTGACCACGAAATTCGGAGTCGGTGCGGCGGCTGCTGGCGCCAGTTTGACCACGAATTTGAGAGTCAATGAGTTGGTGTCGTCGGGCGCGTGGACCGAACCGTGCGATGGGTTCGCAATCCGGATCGGAGGCGCGGTTGGATTCGTTGTCCATCACGGGGGCATGCTTCGGTGTTAGTGACGGGGTGTCCGGTGTTGGGAGTCGACGGTGTTGGCCGAGCTTGCCCGCCGGGGCCTTTGCGACTGTTGATACCGACGAGGATTCGTGGATCGAATCGTTGAGTGGTGAGCCGCTGTTGCCCGGCAGCTTTGCTGCATGCGGCGTCGAGAACCCTCGCCTACAGACTTGCTTTCCCGGCCCGGCTCCCGTTGCGGGAATTGCCGCTGCCACGGCCGACCGGGTCGTGCTTGTCATAGCCCAGGTGCTCGGACATCTCCGCGTCCAGCGCGGTTTCCAGCACGTTCTTGGTCAATTGATTGAGCAGGCCGTTGGGGCCCACCAACTCCACGCCTTGTTCCTTGGCCTGGGCGAGCAACTGCTCGGCCAGCTGCTTTTGATCCACATCGATCGCCACGGATTCGAGTGTTTCGGACATCATCAGTCCTTCCCGCCAAGCTCACGCTCGGCGTGTCAGACCAAGACCAGATCCACCGTTATTCCGACAGTCCCCAAGAACCGGATCGAAAGGGGTGAACCGTCCTGGGTTTGAGCGTTCGGGCCGAGTCGTTGTCGTGTGGTGCAGCGTGATGGCTCATGTCAGCTGACCGCCAGACGGGTAATCCCTTCTAGCGATGCGCGTACTCCTACGAGTTGGTCTAGGACCAGGCGGGCGTAGTCGTCATCGGGTGCCAACTGGTGGTGGGGGTAGACGGTTCCGGTGACCAAACGGGCGATGCGGGTCAGTTCGGTGTGGACTTGCATTCGTTCGTAGCCAATGCAGTCACCAGAATCTTGCGCCGAAACGTACCCATCCTTGCGGGACCAGATCAACGGCGACAGATGTTCGAGTGCAGCGTATTCCCTGATCCCCCTGAGCCCGTCGCGTACCTGACTGATCGTGAGACCGGTCGCAACACACAGCTGGTGGGTGTTCAAACCGCTCGGACGGGCTTCGAGCAGCGCCAGGCGCACGCGTTCGACTTTGACGTTGCGAGGGATGCGGGCGGGCATGGTTCACCCGTTCTTGAGCAGCTCTGCCAAGGCTTCGTCGAGACTGACGTCGCCGGTGTCTAACGCGTGTTGTATCCAGTCGGCCGTGCTGCGGACCCGACCGATGTTGCGGTGTACGGCGTCTTTTTCCTCGGCGGTGAATTCGTGGCCCCGCATGCCCGGCAGGATGCGCCCAACGGCGGCCACGAACTGGGCACAGGCACCGACCAGGTCGAGGTATTCGATGCTGTGCTCGATGGTACGGATCGCAGGGGTGCGCTGGCGGGCGCACACCACCTGTTGGCGCGACCGGTCGAACTGGGCGCTGTTGACGGCGTGGCGGGCGGACTGATCACCCATTGCCCGGAATGCCACAGCGGGCCGCTTGAGTAAGTCGCGGGCCACCGAGACGGCCACCATGTCATCTTTGGTCAGGTCATGGATTCGGTTGACCTTCTCCTGGTTGGTGATTGGCGTACGCGGTGTCCATCCCACCACTCGGCATGCGGCGTCGGTGTCCCAGCGGTATTGCCCGCTGCGCGGATTCTTGGGCGGTGTGGCGATGAGTGTGAAGCGATCGTCGCGGCCGGCGAACACCTTGTGTATGTAGTGCGAGACCCCGCTCACGCGTTGACGTTTGGGCCATCGCGAGGCTACCCACCGGTAGTCCATTAACGTTGTGGATGTTACCCCGATGTCTTCGGCGTACATGGCGATCGCGTCGCTGACGCTCAGTGGTTCCTCGTTGGGGCCAGAATGCGTCCCGCCGCGGGATCGCATGGGTTCGATCTCCAGGGCACGGTCGCCCAAGGCGAACTGACAGCGGGACTGCTGTTCGACTAAATCGCGGCCTTCAGCGACCAGTTGTACATAACGACCCTTGGTCACATTTCCAATCTTGGTTGGCATTGTTGTCTCCTCGCGGGAATCCCAATAGTGGGTTCGCGCGGGCCACCACGTGCGCCCTTGTGTTTCACCTTCGCCGCCGCTCAGTGGGTGAACCGAGCCGCAAGCCCCCAGTCGCCAGCGGGCCCCGCACGATCGAAGTCTGTCGATGATCACCTTCTCACGCCTGGCGATGCAGTATCCGAACGGATATCCACCGCAGGCGTCTCCATTCTGCGCGGAGATCCTCTGTCGAACAAGCCCTCCACAAACTGCATTTAGGCTGTTCAGGGCATATATCGCAGACGAAGAGAAACGCGTTTGGTGTACGCGTCACGGTGATGGATGTTGCGAACGATTACTGCGCGCGGTGACGGCGCCACCGGCGGGTGCGGCATCGCGGCGAGCAATAGATGGTGCCGGCACGGTGGTCCACGCCTGCCACCCACGTGTTGCCGCACTCGGGGCACCGCGCCCGCTGAGCCGCGCTGGCGCGTAACGCACGGACACGGGAGCGGCTCACCTGCACCCACCGCCAATGTCGGGCGCGGCAGGCCGCCGAGCAGTACACCGCGTCCGCGCGCATCCCATCGCGCAGCGGTGAGCCGCAGCCCGGGCAGAAGTGCCCCGCCGTAACGCGGGGCGATAGTTTCCGACTGAGCATTCCAACACCGTTCACGTGAGACGGCTGGGGCGGGGCGAACGGCGGAACGTGTCTGCGGTGGGCTCGGTGACTCCGTCGCGGTAGAGGGCACAGGCTGCGCCGCCTGAGCGTTTCGCGTCGTACATGGCGGCGTCGGCATGCCTGAGGACATCGTCGATGGTGAAATGCCGATCAGCTGTGCTGTGTGCGGCGATGCCGACGCTGGCCGTCAGTGCCATAGCGGGCGTGTCGAGGTGGGTCAGCGGTTCAAGCCGGGCAAGCAACCCCGCGATCAGCGTGTCGGTACTCGTGGTGGTCGGTGTGATGGCAACGAGCACCAGTTCGTCGCCGCCAATTCGGGCGGTCAGTTCGGCGCCCGCGGCCCGTGACTTAAGCCGCTGCGCCATCGAGATGAGCGCGGCGTCGCCTGCTGCATGGCCCTTCTTGTCGTTGAGGTTTTTGAACTTGTCGATGTCGCACACCGCTGCGGTCTACAGTCGACGGCGTGACGATCGGTTCCACCACAATCTCCGCCACGTCATGGACAGACTATGCGGCGACCGCCAACATCGGCGCCGGATCGCACGTCGTCGGCATCGCCTACACCAACGACTACCGATCATTATTCTGCGATCGGAATCTGCTGGTGGACAAGGTGACAATCGTTCCGGGCGCTGTCACCACGACGCCGCCGACCACCACACCACCCACCGGCACGGTGGCCCTCGGCGCGGTCGTTCCCTATTCGGCAGTCGACGTGAGCAACCCGAAACGCGGCCAGTTCGAGAACATCGGCGTCGGACTGTTCCCGCAGAGTCAGCCTGCACAGCGTAGTTACCCCGCGTGGCCCGACACGTTCGATGCGGGTGCCCGGTTTGAGTGGAAGGATCTGCAGCCCACCAGCGCGGCGACCATCAACTACGCCCCGATCGACACCGCGATCGCGGCTGCCGCAGCACGCGGCAAACGGTTCCACTTCCGGGTCATGGCGTTCGCATCGTGCTGCCAGGCATCCTACTTGGCCAACACCGACATCTCGGTACCCGACTGGCTGCGCGCGATATCGGGAGCGACCACCGACTATAACCACAACGGCGTCACCTACGTCGTGCCGAACTGGAACAACGATGCCTACCTGACTGCAGTGGAGAGGCTGGTCACCGCGCTGGGCGCCCGGTACAACAAGGACGAGCGTGTCGCATGGTTCGAACTGTCGGGCTATGGGGACTTCAGCGAGAACCACAACGCGTTCATGCGCGATACGCTCGGCGTTTCCGGTCCCGCGCCAGCCGACAGCATCGCCGCGCTCGGCTACTACAGTCAGTATCAGGATCAGTACATCACCAAATCGTCGGTCGCCCGCATCGTCAATGCGACACTGCGTGCGTTCCCCGACACCCAAGTGCTGACCACCGCGCAGAACCCCGAGATCGTCAAACAGGTCATGCGGGACAGCCCCGCGGTCAGGGGTCTCGCCCATCCGGTCGGCGTCCGCGCCGACTGCCTCGGCGTCTACCAACCGCCGCAAACCTGGGCGGTCAATCAATATTCGTACTACGTGCAGTCCGGCGACCCAATCGTGCCCATGCTGCTCGATCGGTGGCGCACAGCACCCGTAGTCACCGAGTGGTGCACCTTCGCGCCGACCGGCGAACAGGCACTTTTTGATCAGGCGGTCCGCGACACCGTCAACTACCACGTGTCGATGCTGTCCAGTACGGTCCCGCTGTATGAGAACTCGGCGACGATGCCCGCCGCCATCTACGACTTGTGGGCCAAGGCCAATAAGTTCGGCGGGTACCGGTATGCGATGACCTCGGCGGTCCTACCCGCCACCGCCACAGCCGGTACCGCCGTGCCGCTGCAGGTCCGGTGGGCCAATTTCGGCAGCGCGCCCAGCTACGACAACTGGGTGATCCGATACGAATTGCGCGATAGGTCGGGGGCGTCACGTCAGGCCGTCAACTCCCAGCTCTCCCTGAAAAGCCTTGCCGCCACGCAGAACTACACGGCGACCACGCAGGAACCCGCATCGGTCACCGCTGACGACAGCGTAAGTCTGCCCACCACGGGCCTGCCTGCCGGTATTTACACAGTGGTCGCGCGGGTGATGTGGAACGAGCACAAGTCCAGCGGCACGAATGCGCTCACCATGGAACCGATGAACTTAGCCCAGGCTGGGCGCGACAGCTCGGGTGCGTATCCGATCGGCTCCATCTCACTGTCGTGATCGTGCCCGGGCACATCTTCTAAGGTCGTTGGGCGATCTGGAACTGGGGCAGCCTCGTGCGGTTCACTGAAGCCACGCCCTACAACCCGTCAAGCCCCTATTCGGCCACTAAGGCGGCCTCCGACATGCTGGTACGGTCCTACGGCGCTCGGACCACGATCTCGAACTGCTTCAACAACTACGGGCCCTTCTAGCACGTGCAGTAGTTCATTCCCCGGCAGATCGCCAACGTCTTGTCCGCCCGCCGTCCCAAGCTCTACGGCACCGGGACAAACGTCCACAACTGGAGCCGCATCGATCACCACAATGCCGCGGTGTGGCACGCATCCTCCCGAGGGCTAGATCGGGCGCACCTATCTCATTGGCACCGACAACGAACGCGACAACCTGACGGTGCTGCGGACCCTCCTGACCCTGATGGGGCGTGATCTCGACGACGTCACCTGACCAGGCCGGGCGCGACCTCCGGTACGCGATCGACCCGTCAGCCCTCAGCAGCCCGTTCGGCTGGAAACTCGAGCACGCCGACTTCGGCAACAGCTTTCACGCCACCATCGACCGGTATAGCGCCAACGAATCCCAGTGGGGCCCACTCAAAGACACCGTCGAGGCCCAATGCGCAGAGCGCGGGGGGAATCGCGTCAAGTTACGCGGACGACCTACGTACGGGGTATTTCGCAGCGTCGCCATCCAGCCAAGCCAACAGGCGCGCCTTGTGTGGTTGCCCGGACGCCGAATCTGTCCGACCTGTAGCGCGGCGGCATTCCCCCCTCCGAGGTACAGGCCGCTGGGTCGCCGCCGAACCGGACGAACACCCACGGTTCGTCCAGGCCCCGCGCCGGCAATCCCACCGGTCAGCACTAGGCTGCGCGCATGCGTGGCATCATCCTGGCCGGCGGCTCAGGTACCCGGCTGCACCCGATCACCCTCGGGGTCAGCAAACAACTCCTGCCGGTGTACGACAAACCGCTGATCTACTACCCGCTGTCGACGCTCATGATGGCAGGTATCCGGGACATTCTGCTGATCAGCACCGAACACGACGCACCGGCGTTCCGGCGGCTGCTCGGCGACGGCGCGGCGTTCGGTGTCAACATCAGCTACGCGATACAGCCGAGACCTGACGGTTTAGCGCAGGCCTTCGTCCTCGGCGCCGACTACATCGGCACTGATGCCGTGGCGCTTGTCCTGGGCGACAACATGTTTCACGGCCCGGGCTTGGGCACCAGCCTGAGTAAATTCGGGAATGTCGACGGGGCCGCGATATTCGCCTACTGGGTCGCCGACCCCTCGGCCTACGGGGTGGTGGAGTTCGACGCCGACGGAACTGCTGTGTCCCTTGAGGAAAAGCCGGCCACACCCAAGTCGCACTACGCGATCCCCGGGTTGTACTTCTATGACAACGACGTGGTCGAGATCGCCCGTGGGCTGCGCCCGTCTACACGCGGCGAGTACGAGATCACCGAGGTCAACCAAACCTATCTAGATCAGGGCAAGCTGAATGTCACCGTCATGCCGCGCGGCACAGCATGGCTCGACACCGGGACGTTCGATTCTTTGCTGGACGCCTCCGACTACGTCCGTACCGTGGAGCGCAGGCAGGGACTTAAGGTCGGCGTCCCTGAGGAAGTGGCGTGGCGCATGGGGTTTATCGACGATGCGCGACTCGCTGAGCGTGCCCGCTCCTTGATGAAATCCGGCTACGGAGGATATTTGCTTGATCTGCTTGAAGGCAGATAGTTCCCGCGGCGGAGCTCCCTTCGCGGCGGGCCGTGCTTTACATTTGATGCGTCGCGTGTCGCTGCACACCCCGGGGTACTTATCGTTGCATCGTCGACCATCGTCGTAGCCGCCACCGTGGCTGCGCTGGGTTGCTGGCGGTTTCGGCTGCGCACGCACCCCCGTTGGTCCACCAACGACGATGCCCGGTTCTACATCTCCGCGGGCAGCTGGTCGGTCCTCATCGCGCTGTACTGGTATCTGCAAGCTCGGCTCGACCCGGCCTGGGTGTGGGACGCCTGGCCGGTACTGGCCACTGGTTCATTAGTGCTGCTGATCCGGGGCGTCAACGCTCTGGCGGTGGATCCCGATCAGTTCGTGGATGTGCCACCGCCGCCGCACTCCGACCATCGTGTATTAACGCACCGCTCCCCGCGGTGACGGTTCAGTCGTCGGCCAGCTGGCGGGATAGGCCGTGCGGCGGATCGCAGGTGCCACCGGGCGCCCCTTCAAATGGCCCGCGACTGACCCGTCGTCGATCGCGTGGCGGTACACCAGCAACGCTGATCGCACCGCATCGACTGTGAGGTCGATGTCGTCATCGCCGTGTGCGGCTGAGGTGACGAACGATTGCCCCAGGACACCGTGGTGCAGCAGTTCCTGCAGGAACAGCGCCCGGTAAGCCTGAGACGGAACCTGTTCGGCGTCCCGGGTTATGAACACGAGGCACGAAGGCCGGCCGACAACCTGAACGTGGTCGGTCAACCCGGCTTCCCGGGCCGCCGCGGTGACGTCCTCGGTCAGCCGCCGGCCTGACCGCTCCATGCGGGCGACCGGGTCGTCGTCGCGGTACGCCTGGGCGACCGCGCGAAATGCGGCGAGTGACGCGGTCTCTGGACCATGGGTGCTGGATAGCAGAAACACCCGGTCCTGGTCGGTGCGCAGACCGCCGAGCTCCATGAACTCCCGCTTGCCTGCCAGCGCCGACAGCGGAAAGCCGTTCCCCATCGCCTTGCCCCAGCACGACAGGTCCGGGGTAACGCCGTACACCGCCTGCGCGCCGCCAGCTGACCATCGGAATCCGGTGATCATCTCGTCGAACACCAGCAGGGTGCCGGTGCGGTTGCATAGGGCCCGGACCGCCTCCAGGTAGCCGGGTCCTGGCTCGGCGGTCGCGGTGGCCGCTTCCATGACGACACAGGCAACGTCGTTGTCCTGCAAGCATTCTTTCAGCGCGGCCACGTCGTTGTAGGGAAATCGTACGGTCTGCGCGACCACATCGTCGGGGATGCCGCTGGCCATGGCGGTGGTGCCGATGAACCAGTCGTCGGTGGAGAAAAATGGCTGGTCACAGATCGCGATTCTGGTGCGGCCGGTGACGGCGCGCGCGAGTTTGACCGCCGCGGTGGTGACGTCAGACCCGTTCTTGGCGAATTTGACCATGTCGGCGCCGGGCACCAGGCGCAGGAAGTCCTCGGCGGCGGCGAGTTCGTGCACGGTGGGCCGGGAGAAGCTGACGCCGTCGGCGATCGCCGCGCGTACCGCCTCGACAACGGGCGCATAGCCGTGCCCCAATGTCACAGCGCGCAAACCCATTCCGTATTCGACGAACTCGTTGCCGTCGGCATCGGTGACCCGGCATCCCTTACCGCGTACCAGGACCGGCGCCATCGACTCGGGATACTGATCGGATCCGCGGGCGTAGGTGTGTGCACCACCGGGCACGAGCTCGTGCAGCCTGGCCTGCAGCCGGTTGGATTGTTCGAAGGACCGGTACCTTGTCATGCGGCGATCACTGCGCTCAGTATGCGCCCGAGCCCATGACGACAGCCTTGACGGTGCTCGCCACGATGACGAGATCGCCGACCATCGACCAGTTTTCGACATACGACAGATCCAACCGTACCGAATCCTCCCACGACAGGTCCGAGCGACCGCTGACCTGCCAGAGCCCGGTGATGCCCGGCAGGACCAGCATGCGGCGGCGCACCTGATGGTCGTAGCCGTCCGCCTCGTTGCGCAGGGGTGGTCGCGGTCCGACTACGCTCATCTCTCGCCGCAGCACATTGATGAACTGCGGCAGTTCGTCGATGCTGTAACGGCGCAGGAACCGGCCGACAGGGGTGACGCGAGGATCGTGGCGCATCTTGAACAGCACGCCGTTGCCGTCGCTGTGCTCGGCGAGCCTGGCTTGTAACCGGTCGGCGTCGGCCACCATGCTGCGGAATTTGTACATCATGAACGGTGTGCCGTCCAGGCCGATGCGCTCAGCCTTGTAGAACACGGGGCCACGGCTGGTGGTTTTGATGGCCAACGCTGCGACGATCATCACCGGCGCTGTGATCAGCAGCGCTACGGCTGCGAACGCGAGGTCGAAGGCGCGCTTCTGGAATCGTTTGGCGCGTTCGTACTGCGGCTTGTCGACGTGAATCAGCGGCAGCCCTCCGACCGGCCGCACCATGAGGCGCGGGCTTGCGACCCCGGCGATCCCCGGTGCCACGATGAGGTCGACGTCGAGCTTCTCTAATTGCCATGACAGATCCCGGATCTGGTCGGGACTGAGGTGACCCGACGTTAACGCCACGGTGTCGGCGCCCGATTTCAGCACGGCGTCGGTGATGTCACCGTGATGCTGATAGGTGGGGATGCCGTCCACGGCGGGAATGCGCACACCGTCACCACCGGGGACGCACGCTCCGACGACCCGGTATCCGTGATCGGGTTGATGCGCCAGAGAGGTGGCCAGCTCGCGTATCGAGCTGACGTGGCCGACGACGAGGACCGAGTTGGTGAACTCCCCGTCGGATCGGCGTGCCGCGACGTAGCGGCGGGCCAGCATCCGGTTGGCTGTCAGTGCGACGAGTCCGAGTGGCAGTGCCAGTGCGAGATAGCCGCGCGCGATGTCGAAGCGGAACATCGCAGAGATCACCGCGACGATTCCAAACACCGCGAGTGTGGCGGTCCAGACCCGGCGGTACTCTTCGAGTCCGTGGCCGAGCACCTGTGGTGCGCGGCTGTGATGGAAGGCCAGCGTCACCAGCCAGGCGGCGGTGATCGCCACCGATATGACTGCGTAATCGATGTTCGTATAGGCGACCTCTTCACCGGTCATCGCTCCGAACCTGAGCTGCTGAGCCAGCGCGACGACGGCACTAACTACCAACGCATCGCTACCCGTCAGCCATCGGGCGTAACGACGCTGCCAGCGGCGCAGACCGTCCCCGACAAGAGGTGAGACGACCCCATCAATCCTGTCTACATGCCCGTCATTAATTGCTGCGAGACGCCGATGTGAAGGTGTGGGCAGATCAGTGAGGCTCATGGCGGTGTGCGGTTTTCCCGGTCTGTGCAGACGATAGTTAGCTCAGCTTGCACTATGCAACGGCGATTGGCATCCACAAACAATCCCTTAGTGACGTGAATCACCGATGTGTCGCCCTTATGTTTGCCATGTGATGTCTCCGCAAGTTTCTGATCTGATTATTACCTGGTGGTTGCTTCTCGTGGCAAATGTTTGTCTTGTCGCCTAGAACATGTTCTAGGAGACGCGATGAAGGTTCTCCTCGGCGGAAATGGTGTGCGCGAGGGGCGGGCCGCGGACGGCGCGGCCCAATATCGGGTGCGTCTTGACTCCGGATCCGCGCCAGTTGGGCCACGCCGCCGCGAGCAATGATCAGAACCTGTGGATGAGCCTCGGCGAGGCGGCGTAGGAAAGGGCGCACCTTCCCGAGGATGATCTGAATGTCGAAGGTCTGATCAAGAGCCGGCGTTGGCGCGCTGGTTCGGGAAGGTACGCCCATGCTCACGGTAGTTCACGATGCGGATTCATCCAACGAGGATGCTGGCTCGTCGCGGTCGTTGCTCGATGAGATTGTCCGCGACGGTGCCCGCCAGATGCTGGCCGCAGCGTTGCGGGCTGAGGTCGCCGCCTACATCGAGGCTCATGCCGGTGAGCTTGATGAGAACGGGCACCGGCTGGTGGTGCGCAATGGCTATCACCGCGAGCGCGAGGTGCTCACCGCGGCGGGCGCGGTGAGTGTGACCGCGCCGCGGGTCAATGACAAACGTGTTGACCCGGACACTGGTGAGCGGCAACGGTTTTCCTCGGCGATCCTGCCGGCGTGGGTGCGCAAGTCGCCGCAGATGACCGAGGTGTTGCCGTTGCTGTATCTGCATGGCTTGTCGACCAGTGATTTCGGTCCGGCGTTGGAGCAGTTCCTGGGCTCGGGTGCCGGCTTGTCGGCCACGACGATCACCCGACTCACCACGCAGTGGCAGGACGAGGCCAAGGCCTTCGAGGCCCGTGATCTGTCGGGCACCGACTACGTCTACCTGTGGGTCGACGGCATCCATCTCAAGGTGCGCCTGGAGCAGGAGAAGCTCTGTTTGCTGGTGATGATCGGTGTGCGCGCTGACGGCCGCAAGGAGCTGGTCGCGCTCACCGACGGGTACCGGGAGTCGGCCGAGTCGTGGGCTGATCTGTTGCGGTCGTGCCGACGTCGCGGGATGACCGCACCGGTGCTGGCCGTCGGCGATGGGGCCCTGGGGTTCTGGAAGGCCGTGCGTGAGGTGTTCCCGGCCACCGGCGAGCAGCGGTGCTGGTTTCACAAGCAGGCCAATGTTCTTGCCTGCCTGCCAAAGTCGGCTCATCCGGGGGCGATCGCGGCGATGCGGGAGATCTACAACGCCGAGGATATCGACCACGCGCAGGTGGCGATCAAGGCGTTCGAGGTGGACTACGGCGCCAAGTACCCCAAGGCGGTCGCCAAGATCGTCGATGACGCCGATGTGCTGCTGGAGTTCTATAAGTACCCGGCCGAGCACTGGGTCCATCTGCGCACTACCAACCCGATCGAATCAACGTTTGCCACGGTACGTTTGAGGACCAAGGTGACCAAGGGGCCGGGTTCACGCGTCGCCGGAATGGCCATGGCTTACAAGCTGATCGACGCCGCGCAAGCCCGCTGGCGAGCCGTCAACGCACCGCACCTGGTCGCTCTGGTCCGGGCCGGCGCGATCTTCCACAAAGGCAAACTGCTCGAGCGACCCACCGACATCACCCCGTCGGCGGACTCGGCACCGACCGAATCAACTGGAACGGAGGTCGCCTGAAACAAGCCGATCCACAGGTATTGACAATTCCTCCGCCGCCGCCGCAACTATGTTCTGGTCAGCTGTTTGATTTGCCATAATCGTTCGGTGACGTCGAGTAAACCGATCCGGGTACTCACCATCGGCCCCGAGCCGGCGGGGCCGAACAGCCGGGGAGGGATGGCCACGGTGATGCGGCTTCTGCTCGACGATCCGGACCCGCGGTTTGCGATCTCAGCCGTACCGACCTACGTCGACACCGGGGCGGCGCTGCGGCTGTGGACTGGGGTGCGCGGCATGGTGCAGTCGGCGACCCTGATTGTGTTGGGCCGCGCCGACATCGTCCACGTGCATCTGTCGCACGGCGGCAGCGTGGCACGCAAGGCATTACCGCTATTTGCGGCGCGCCTGCGTGGTGTCCCGTCGATCGTGCATGGACACAGTTTCGATTTCTCTGGCTGGTTCGATCGGCTGCCCGCGCTGGTGCGCCCGGTGGTCCGGGCGGCACTGCGCGCCGACCACTGGCTGGTTCTCGGCGGTTCGCTCTCCGAGGAGTACCGCGCGAGCCTCCATCTGTCCGGCGAATCGGTGCAGGTCTTGTACAACCCGGTGGTATTGCCCGCTGCGGTAGCCTCCCATGGAGGGCAGCCGTTGACTGTGCTGGCACTGGGACGGCTGGGACAGCGCAAAGGCACCTACGATCTGATCGAGGCGATCGCCCTGCTGCCCGACGACATCCGCGCACGGGTGTGTGTCACGCTGGCAGGCGACGGCGAGGTGGAGCAGGCACGCGCGCTGGTCGCCGCACGCCGCCTGTCCGGGGTCATCGATGTCGTCGGCTGGATCGATCCGATTACACGCGACGAACTGCTGGGCCGCACAGACATTTTCGTTCTACCCAGCTATGACGAAGGCCTGCCGATGGCCATTCTGGAAGCCATGGCGCATGGGGTCGTCCCGGTCACCACGCCCGTGGGCGGCATTCCCGACGCGGTGACAGACGGAATCGACGGCCTCCTGGTGGCACCGGGCCAAACCGCGCAGCTCGCCGAGGCGCTGTGCCGCTTGATCTGTGACGACGGGCTGCGGGAAACGCTCGGCGCGGCCGCCCGCGAGCGAGCCCAGATGTTTGATATCGAGGCCTGGCGCGCCGAACTCGCGCAGCTGTGGCTCAACCTTGCCGTACGGCAGTCCGGCTGAGCACGCCGAGCAGCTCATGCGCCGACACCGACGCCGAATACGTTGTACGGTAATGATATTGCGCGGCTAGACCCCGGGCTGCGGCCCGGTCGGGATCGGCCAGTGCATCGAATGCGCGGGCCAGCCCTTCGACATCGTCCACGTCGACCGGTGGTTCCCCGGGTGGCTGGAACTCGGGCAAGGCGCCCTCGGTGGACACCACAGGCGTGACCCCAAGCTGCATGGCCAGGACCTGCACACCGCTCTGCGAGGCCCGCCGGTAGTGCACGATCGAACCTTTCGCTCGCGCCAGCTGCGGCAAGACGTCGGCGTAGCGGAATGATTGCCGTTGCCACACCACATGTTCGGGCAGCGCGCCGGCCCATTCGCCGTCGCCGATCAACACGAGATGGTCGCCGGCCCAGCTGCGGCCCGCGGTGTGTTTCTGCCAGGCCTGCAGGCATACGTCGATGTTCTTGTAGCTGTTGAGCCGTCCGAGTAACACGAAGTCGCGCCGGCCCGCTGCCTGGACGAAGGCGGGCGCTTCGCCGTCGGCGAGATCGCTGGTCAGCGGTACCACGTCGGCCGCGCACACCTGGCCGGCTACGTAGTGACTGAAGGCCACGCGGCGTGACCTGCGCGCGGGCCGGCTAAACAGTGCATGTTCCCAACGCGGCCGGATTTCACCTATGTCGTGCGGGCGGTCGTCGTGGATCAGCTCGACACGTGGCGATCGGGGTGCGAATGCCAGCCATCGTGGATCGCGAACCAGTTCGGACACCACGACATCAGGGGCGAAGTCGCGGCACCGTTTCATTGCCCGCGCGGCGTTGGGCCAGGTGTGTAACCGCTTGGGCCGCGGATCAAGGACCAGTTCGTACGACCTGGCGGCATCTGAGGCCGGATGCTGATCCGAGGTCACCAGCAGCACCTCGGCGCCGGCGTCCCCCAAGGCCTCGGCGTACACGCGCGCCAGTGGCCGCATCCACGGTGACAGCCACAACACACGTAGGCCGGTCATCCGAATGCCGCCGCGATCGCAGCCTCGTACGAGTCGGCCATAGCCTCGATCGTGTACAGCTGCGCCATCCGGCGGAAACCCTTATCTCCCAGCGACTGCCACGAATCGGTGCGACGCAGCACCGAATCCAGCACGGTCCGCCACCCGGCTACCGAGATGTCATCGACCACGAACCCTGCGTCGCCCGCATCGAGCATGTCGGGCACCCCGCACACGGCCGAAGCCGCCACCGGGATGCGCCGAGCCATAGCCTCCAGGATCACCAGCGGGAAAGCTTCCGACCGGCTGGGCACACACAGCAGATCGCAATCGGCCATCGCCGGACCGGGCCCCGCAGACCAGCCGCGCCACGCGACGCGATCCGCGAGGTCCGGCGGGGTCAACGCCTGCAACTCCTCGCGATCGGGCCCGTCACCGTATATCGAGAGCCGCCACGGCAATTCGCGCAAGCCGTCGAGAGCTTCGACCAACAGGTGCGGATTCTTGTGTTTGGCGATACGCGTGAGCATCACCAGGTGGGGCACGTCGGCAACAGGGGGCCGCGCGGGTGCGGCTGCCACCTCCGCCTCGGTCGCCACTCCGTTGGGGGCGAAGAAGGCCCTGGTGCCCAGATCCTGGTGTGCGGTGGCCTCCTGCCAGTGTCGCGGCGACAGTGCGATGAATCCGTCGGCCCGGCGCATCGCAGCGGCCAGTGGCCGGGAGTAGGTGGGGCCCTGCGGGTTCGGTGGGATGTGTGCCGCGACGAGCCAGCGCCGATCACGGCCCGCTGTGCGCCACAGCGTGGCGAAACCCGTTTCAGTGTTGGTGTCGCCGCTGATCACCACCGAGCGTCCGGCGCCGGTGTCAACCACAGGGGCCCACCATGGTTGCCGTACGACCCGTACCGACGGCGGAATCTCGGCCACCAGCGGCCCGAATCGTTGGACACACGTGATCACGACCTCGTAGCCACGCCGGTCCAACTCGGTGGCCAGCAGCACATGCTGCCGTTCGGCACCCCCGAACACCAGGCGGTTGGTGGTGATGATCACCGATGGGCGCGCCCCGGCGGGTCTGCGCCCCGCCGCGCGTTGCCTGCGAGCCGAGCGCTGTACGCGATCGAGCACGGATGTGCCGGCCAGATAGAGATTGGCGGGTACCGGGCCCTTGTCCAGCTCCAGGTTCAGGGCGATGTTGGCCCGCAACAGGTCTCGTGAGCGCTGCCCGGCCACCGGGTCTCCGGCGACCGTGCCATGCCCGGTGTGGGCGATGCCGGGCTCGTCGACCAACTCCAGCGTCCACCCGGCGGACCGGGCCCGGCGCTGCCAGTCCGCCTCCTCCCCGTAGAGGAAGAACTCTTCATCGAAGCATCCGACGGCCTGCCACGCATCCCTGCTCACGGCAAGGCACGCGCCGGTGAGATAACCGGTGACGGTGGTGGGGCGGCGGTCGTAGAGCTCCGAGAATCGGCTCCCCCGAAGACGATCGGCATACCCCGCACGCGACACCAGGGCACGGATCGTGCCGTACTCACGGTGAGCGACGTCCCAATCGCGGTGCCGCGCCAGGTCGGCGGTGTCGTCGACGACCAGCGGGGCCGCGGCCGCGACGCCTGGGCGATTCAGCGCGGCGAGTGTCGCGGTCAGCGAACCCAAAAGGATCGCATCGGGGTTGAGCAACAACAGGTTGTGCTCGGGCGCTTCGTCGGCGAGGGCGTTGACCGCCGCGGCGAAGCCCACGTTCGCCGAACCGAGGAACCACTGCACACCGCGGTGTGCGGCCACCACGTCATGCATCCCCGGGTGATCGGGGCCCGAGTTGTCCCACACCAAAACAGGCAGGTCTGGCAAGTGCTCATCGACCGCGGCCAGACACGCGGCCAGCAACTCCGGATTGCGATATGCGACGATCAGGACCGCGGTGTCGCGCACCGTCGGTCGCCGTGGCGGGCCCGCCGGGACCCGGAAACGCTCCGGCAGGTAAGCCCTGTCGAGTTCACGATTCATGCCTGGCCTCCAGAGCTTGGTTGGTAGCGGGTTCGCCGTCCTTGAGGAGCGTTCGGATGACCTTCGGCGTGACCGGTCCCAGTACCAGATTGAGCCCCAGGTAGGCGGCCGCGGCGAGCCCCAGTGGCGCGATCACCGGCCAATGCCGGGTCCAGATCGCCAGTCCCGCAGCAACTCCCAGCGGGATCAGTAACCGAAGCACGAACAGCCACGGCATGCCGAACGGCGCGATCTTGCCCAACCGCCACGTCGCGACCCCCAACCCGACCACCTCGGCGACGATCAACGCCACGGCCGCCCCGACTGCTCCGTACCGGGGCGCGAGAACGATGTTGAGCACGATATTGCCCACCAGGTTCACCAGGTTGAGCCGAAACAGGAACACCTGGTCGTGGGCGGCGAACAGGGCCTGGCTGATCGCGGCGTTGACGAAGGTCAGCGCGACGGCAACCAACAGCAGCGCCAGCGTCGGCGCCCCATGTGCTACGAACTGCGACGAACCGACCAGTTCGACCAACGGTGCCGCCAACACCGTGCCCACCACCGCGATCGGCATTCCGAGGAACACCATGGACTCCAGCGATCTGGTGACGAAACCGGCGAATTCGCGGCGGTCGCGGGCAAAGGAGTGCGTGGCCGCTGACAGCGTGGAGGTCTGAAAAAACGTCGAGAGCACCGACAACGTGAATGCCAAGGTATAGGCCAGCCCGTACACGCCCACCTGATCCGGTGTGCTGCGCAGGCTCAGGATCACCCCGTCGGCGCGCCAGTACAGCACCGCGATGATCAGCACCCCGGTCTGGGGCAGGCTTTCCCGCAGCAGGTGCCAGCTTTCGCCCCAGGAGAACACCGGCCGCCAGTCGGCGATCCTGGCCGCCGCGCGCCCCTGGATTACGAGCACCACAAGGGGTGGGACCAACTGCACGACCGCAAACCACACCGTGTCGGCGTCGCGCATCATCAGCAGCATCGTCACGCCCAGTGACGCCACACGGCTGACCAGATCTGACCAGGCGACGGCAGTGAATCGGACCTTCGCCAGGAAGATCGGCTCGAAACAACTCGTGATCGTCGTGAGGATCAGGCTGCACGACACGATCAGGACCATCTTCACGACTTCGTCCTGTCCGCGATACACCAGCACCCCGGATGTTGCGGCGACGGCGAACAGTGGCAGGCAGTAGACCAGTGACATCCCGGCATTCACCCGAACGAGCCGTTCCAGGTTTCCATTTCCCGACATCACCCGGCGGACCATTACCGCGCCGACACCGAGCTCGGTGAGGCTGGTCCACAATCCGACAAACACCACTGCGGTGGTCAGATGGCCGTAGGCGGTCGGTCCCAGATGGCGGGTGGTGACTGCGACGGTGAGCACCGAGGCCACCATCCCCAACGCGCGAAAGATTAGCTGCTGACTGAAGGCCTGGGCCATCGCCCGGTTGGACACCCGCTCCGGTTGTGGCCTACCCATCTCGGCCTCGCTGTTATCCTCACCGCAATCAGCAAAGTGCCGAGCGGGGATCGATGCGCGCATATATTCCGTTGCCTCATGGTCTTTCCGCGACCGTGTGGGCCCAACGCTACCGCCGCGGCGAGGTTCCCGACGTGTCACCGTACGGACTCCACCGGTTGGCCCACCACGGCATCGAGGTGGTGTTCGGCGGGCCGAGACTGGGCCGCGTGGCCGAACGTGTCGCGGCCTCGGTGCGCTATCGGACAACCGGTTTCGAACTGATCGAAGGGCTGGCCGACAGGGGCATGCGACGGGGTTCCGATGTCGTGCTGGCCTACGATGAGCGCACAGGTGTCCCGGCCGCGCTGCTGCGGCGCCGGGCCACCGGTCCCGTGGTTCTCGGTGTCGGCTGGTTGACGAGCCGCGCAGCGGCCCCCCGCCTGCACGCACTGTTGGCGACACGCGCTCTGCCGCGGGCCGCGTCCGTTTTCACCCAATGTGCTGGGGCGTTGCCCGCGCTGCACCGCGAATGGGGCGTGCCGCGGTCTCGGCTGCATTTCGTCCCGGTAGGTATCGACACCGACTTCTACTCCGTGCAACCGTGGCCCGATGTGACGGCACGAGCTATCGTCGTCAGTGCCGGCGAGGACCGCTACCGCGACCATGCTCTGCTCGTCGCGGCGGTATCCGCCTTGCGCGCCAAGCATCCCGGTGTTCGGCTGGAACTGGCGACCGGCCTTCCAGTCGATCTGCCCGAGGATCTGGGCACGCTCCACCGCGGCCGCTTGGACGGCAAGATGCGCGATCTGTACCGCCGGGCCACCGTCGTGGCGGTCGCACTCAGACCGACCGTCAGCGGATCGGGACTGACAGTGGCGCTGGAGGCCATGGCCAGCGGCAGGCCGGTGGTGATGACCGGCAACCCCGGGGTGGATGACTACGTCGACCATGGTGTCACCGGTCTGCTCGTGCCGCCCAACGACGTGGATGCGTTCGCCGCCGCGATGGACGAGTTGCTCGCCGATCCGCAGCGGTGCGCGGAAATGGGTGCAGCCGCAGCGGTTCGGGTTCGCGAACGGTTCACCTCGGGCGTCATGGCTGCCCACCTGGCTGTGCTGTTGAAGGCAGCGTGACAGGAGACTCTTCCCGCGCGGCGTGCCGCAACTGCACAAGTGCCGCCGGTCCCTGCACTAGATAGCGCCGCGCCAGCCGGCGGGGCTCCTGTCCGAGCCGGTAGAGCCACTCCAGTCCGTAGCGCCGGTAGGCCAGCGGAGCCCGGTCGACGACCCCGGCCAGGAAGTCTGCGGCGGCGCCGAAAGCCAGCACCACATCGGCACCGGTGTCGCTGGCATGCTGGGCGATCCAACGCTCCTGGCGGGGTTTCCCCAGGCCCACGACCAGCATGCGTACGCCGGCGTCGCGGATCTGTGCGGCCAATTCGATAGAGGTGTCTAGTGATTCGATCTCGGCCCGCTCAGGGGCCCAGTACCTGGCGGGCAGCGCGTGTGGGTACCGCGTCTCCAGCACCGCGGCCAGTCGTTCGTGCGTCGCGGGCCGCCCACCGAGAAATCCCACCTGTGCGCCCAGTACTGCGGCCTCCTGTAGCAGAGGTTCGAGCAGATCGGCACCCGTTACCCTGGGCCATCGACCGTCGGCAAAGCGGGCACCCCGCCAGGCCACCGGCGCGCCGTCGGCCAGCCACAACCATTCGGGACGCTCTGGTAGGGGCTCGCGGCCGCAACGAAAATGATGCAGGTGGTCGAGGTTGACCGATCCCACCGCCAACGGTGCCGTCGAGGAGCTGGCCAGCCGGTCCGCCACGATAGTGATCACTTCAGCCGCGGTGTGCCGGGTCACCACGGTGTCACCGATCCGTACCCGCGCCGCGGGCTGCTCAGGGAGCATCAGCAATGTATCCGGCCTTTCTCACAGCACACCGTTTCCCCGAGTCTTAGACATCATGGCAAACCGTCGACGGCGTCGCAGAGGCAGATAGTAAACCAGCGAGATCCCTCATGAAGGCTCCCCGCGAGCCGACGGCCTGACCACGCTCCAGCACACATCATCCGGCAGTACTCCACTCGGTGATGAATGCCACGAATCGCCGCATATTCAGTCGCTGAAAGAGACGCCGCAAACCAGATGCACAGGCTATGCGCTTCGGTACCGGAAACCGCGCCTCGATGGGGCGACCCGCTGCGTGCCCCACGGCCTGCCCGACTTGGCTACCAGCCTGGTCGCCATTAGCATTCATTGGCATACGAGCGCCTTCGGCGCACCTCCAACCCTGCAGGGGTCTACGCCGTGAACGTCGCCCAATTCCTGCGGTCGCTCACCCGGCGACCGATCGTGCTGACAGTGCTAGCAATCATGACAACAATTGCGGGATATATCGGACTATCGTCTGCCTCAGCGGTGTATCAATCGACGGCGGTTGCCGTGGTTATTCCTCCGGGCAGCGGATCTCCCGATGCCGGGTTGAACCCGCTGATCAATCTGAACAACAACACCGCACAGCTGACCGCCGTGATCGCGACCGCTCTGCAAAGTGATGGTGGACGCAAAGCGGCCCTGGATGCGGGAGGAACCGGCAACTTCACTGTGACCACCACGTTCGGTGACGCCGCGGTGTTCGCACAGCTCACGTCGCAGCTGGTGATCGTCGCCGAGGGCCCCGACCCGAACACCGCCAAGGCCGCGGCAGCTGCACTGGTGGAGTACGCGCGTGGCTGCCTCAACAAGATCCAACTCGACTCAGCGGTGCCCACAGTCAACAACGCCCTGCTCATCCCATCGGTGGAGCCCAGCCAGGCGGTGCAACTGCCGACAAGCGGCATTCGCGCCGGCGCGTCCTACGGTCTCGGCGCACTACTGGGTGGCCTCGCGGTGGTGTTGGCCTTCGACGCGGCACGAGAAGCCGTCCGCCGGTGGCGCACACCGTCAGACGCGACCGTCGGCACCGACCCCGCCAGCGACCGCGACGACACAATGCGAAGCGATGCCACCATCTGAGGTAGCCGTGGTCGCTGCCGATGTCAGGCAGCCCATCGACGGTCGCTGGGTCGGACCATGGGTCCTGGCGGCCGGTGCGTTCTTGCTCCTGGGCATGCGCCAGACTTTCACGGTCCCTTTGACTTTCGGACTCAGCGCGGGGCAGTTCCTGCTCTACATCGGTGCGGGCCTGGTCGCGATGGTGAGCGCCGCCGGTAGGTCCGTCGTCGCCAACCGCTGGTTAACAGTGGCCCTGTGCGGGTATCTCGTGGCATCGCTGGTGTCCTACGGCGCCGCCATGAATCGCGGCACCGTCATGCGCGGCATCGAATTCGGCGATCGCTATGTATTCTCCGACCTCGCACTCACCGCGATGGTGATCGCGATCCTCACCTCAATCACCTCTCGTGCCCGGGTTCAACTCCTCATCAAAGGGCTGCTGCTGGGCGGCGCTTTGTCGTCGGCATTCGCGATCGTACGACTGAGCATCGGAATCGATCTGGCACCGCTGTTCACTCTTCCCGGCCTCAAGACGAGCGATTTCGTCCTCGTCACCGCGTTGGCCAGAGAGGGTATCGACCGTCCCCAAGGCAGCGCGGGCCATCCTCTCGAACTTGCTGGCGTCCTGACGGTGATCATCCCTCTCGGCGTCGCCGTCGCGGCCACAGCGCGCCACCGGGGCCAGCGGGCGTGGCCCTGGATGGCCTGCACCGGCGTCCTCATCTGCGGTGCGCTGGTGACGGTTTCGCGATCGGTTCTGGTGGGCCTGACCGTAGCTGTCCTGGCGATGGCCTGGCGATGGCCGATCACGCGCTTCGCCGCGACGCTGCTCGCCGCGGTGGCCGCGACCGGGCTGGGGCTGTTGCTCAACGTGCAAGTTCTGGGCGCCATCATGGCCTCTTTTGGCAATGCCGCCACGGATTCGTCGATCGCATCGCGGGGATACGGCGCGACCTACGTCGCAACGCATTTCCGCGACCACTTCTGGGTAGGGCAAGGCGCCGGAATGTACCCGGCATACCGCCAACCCGTGCTTGACAACCAATATCTGTCCCGCCTCATGGAAACCGGGGCGCTGGGGTTGATTAGCTTCGTCGCATTGCTCGGCGTGGCCCTCGTCCTGGCGTTGCGCGCTTCGGCGGCCGCCGATCCTGTGACCGCCGAACTGGCCGGTGGAGTCAGTGGCTCTTTGGCGGCACTCGCGGCTATCAGCCTGATCCTCGACGTCAGCGGCTTCATCCAGATCTGGACCGTGACCTGGATCCTGGTCGCGATTTCGACGGTGCTGTGGAGCCTGAGCCGGCGGAGTTCGCCACCATGAAGCTCATTGCGTTGGCGGTGCTGGGGATGCTCGCGCTCGGCACGTGCGGTTCCCCCGGTCGGGCAGCCGAGCCGGTGCGCTCACCCGAGATCATCGGATTCACCGCACCTGACCTGGTCAACCCGCTGCGCGGCCAGTATCAGAACCTGGCGACTCCACTCTTCCCGCAGGCCAACCCGGCTCAGTCTCAGTATCCGCCGTGGCCGGGTACCACCGATACCAGCATCCGGATCGATTGGCGCACACTGCAACCGCGGGACCCGCGGACGTTGCCGCCGGATGCCACCGACGAGCAAGTGTACGACTTCAGCGTGATCGATCGTGTGCTGAAGACCGCGGCCGCCGCCGGCGGGCGCGTGGGCTTGCGGGTGACGGCCTTCAACTCCTGCTGTGAAGCCCACTACCCCAACGACACTGACATCGCTGCGCCGGACTGGCTGCTCACCGTGCCGGGCGCGACCCGCACCTACCGCACCGGCGGAGTGAATTACGTCATCCCCGACTGGAACAACCCGGCCTACCTGTCGCACTTCGCCGATCTGATGGGAGCCCTCGGGCGGCGCTACGACCACGACGAGCGGCTCGCACTGGTCGAGATGTCGGGATATGGTGATTTCAGCGAGAACCACGTCGCGTTCATGCGCGACACCCTCGACATCCCCGGCCCGGCACCGCAACGCAGCGAACGCGAGCTGGGCTACTTCAGCCAGTACCGGGATCAGTACATCACCAAGGATTCGATCACCGCCCTCGTCAACGCAAACCTTGCCGCGTTCCCAAACACACAGTTGATCACGGCCACCGGGAACCCGGAGATGACCCGGCAGCTGTTCTCTGACAGCCCGTTGCTGCGTGGCCGCACCAAACCCGTCGGCATCCGGGCAGACGGCCTCGGCGCGTTCCGCCCGATACCGACCTGGGCGTCCGACAAGGACTCACGGTACGTGCAGATGCGTGACCCCATCGTGAATGTTGTTCTCAATCGGTTCCGCAGCGCACCGATTGTCACCGAATGGATCCCGAATCCCCCGACCCCGACCGGCGCCATGGACTACTACCTGACCGGTCTGCGTGACGTGGTCAACGACCATGTGTCGATGACGGCGAGCACAGGGTTCCCCGGCCAACTCACCGACGCCCCGATGCCGCGTGATCAGTACGACGTGTGGTCGAGGGCCAACACATTCAGCGGCTACCGGTACGCCGTCGTCGGATCAGAGCCCTCCGACCCATTGGCGCCGTCGCAACCGTTCACCCTGTCTTTTCGGTGGACGAACTTCGGCGCCGCACCCACCTACGAGCGTTGGGAACCCACCTACGAGATCGTGTCGTCGTCGGGACACGTAGTGCGCACACTGCACGCCGGATTCGACTTGGGTGGCCTGGTCGCCGATCAGCACTTCGACGACATAGCCGACGTGCCCGCCGCCAAGTCGACATTCGACAACGTCACAGTGGATCCGGGCCTGCCCACCGGTAGCTACCTC
The DNA here is from genome assembly GCF_048282725.1 of Mycobacterium sp. 48b. Taxonomy (NCBI): domain Bacteria; kingdom Bacillati; phylum Actinomycetota; class Actinomycetes; order Mycobacteriales; family Mycobacteriaceae; genus Mycobacterium; species Mycobacterium sp. 48b. The sequence goes on along the minus strand of NZ_JBLVUL010000002.1, from coordinate 42,077 downwards.
GTGCGGGTGCGGGTGGCCTGGGCCGACCACAAACCCAACGCCACGACGACAGTAAACCTTGCGCCTATGAACCTCGCACAGTCAGGACGCGACGCCGACGGCGGCTACCCGATCATGGGGTTCACGGTGCGCTGATCACCGCCAGTCGTCGCGGACCAAGCTCCACAATGTGTGGTCGATCCTTCCGCGCCCCACCCGCATGTAGCTTCGCATCACGCCTTCGCGGGTGAAGCCCAGCCGTTTCGCTATCCGCGTCGTGGCGATGTTCTGCACCGCGATCGGAGCCGAGATGCGTTCCACCCCGGCCACATCGAACAGGCAGGCAATCATGAGCCGCGCCGCGGTGGTTCCCACACCTGTGCCCGCGTGCTGCGAACCCACCCACAGGCCGAGTTCACTGCGCGCGTGGAACGCATCGATCCACGCGTCACACTGGCCGGCCAACCGGCCGTTGACCTCGATCACGGTGTGCAGACCAGACCCGCTGCGCATTGCGCGGCGCGCCGACACATATTCCCGCAGCCACATGGCTCTGGTGTGCCGCTGTGCCCAGTCCAGCGTTGAGTAATCCCAGAACGGCTCGATCAGCGCCTGATCGGCCATCCGGAGCCGGCGCCAGTGGTCTGCGTCGGCTATCCGGGGTGCACGCAGCGTCACCGGGATACCGCTTGGTGTACGGCCGCAAAGCGCCGGTGCCGCACAGAGTCGGTTTCGCCACGAACCGTTCACCGCAACCCCGCGGGGCCGATCAAGGTGTCCATGTCGACCCAGCGCCCGTCCAGCTCTGGAAGCCGAGAGGCCACCTCGGTCAACAGATCCGGCACGGTCAGCAGCACTGCGTCCGGATCGGCGCCCACGAGTGCCTGCGGGGAGATGATCGCGACGTCGGTGCCCGGCATCCGCCGGTTCTGCTTGGCCGGTGACGCGTCGGCCACCGCGGCGATGAGCTCGCGGTCCAGCCCGGCCATCGCGAACAGTGCCACCGCGCGCGATGCTGCACCATAGGCGTATACCCGCTGTCGGGCGCGGCGGCACTCCTGCAGCCACGCCCGCAGGGCGGCCACCTGTGTGTCAGCAGCCCGTTGCAGGGCGCCGGCCACCAGTTCGGTATCGAGCCGGCTGTCCCGGCCGGTATACTCGGCCCGCCCAGGCGAACGGTGCAGCGCGGCAACCAGTTCCGTGCCGCCGTACAGGTCGAATGTCCAGCTAGCCTCGATCGCCATCCCTGCCTCCGCCAGCAAACGATCGAGAGCGGCCCGCGAATAGTACGCGAAATGCCCGTGCCGCAGCGCATTCCACTGACCACCGGCCACGATGGACTCCAAGGCGTGGTACTGCAGGAGCAACACCCCGCCAGGTGAGGTCGCCGCGGCCCGCTGCGCGAAAGCAGCACGCTGATCGGGTTCATGCATGATGCCGAAGCAGTCGAGTACCACATCAGCGACCCCATCGGCCACTTCGGTGAATCCGCGCTGCGCGAGCAGTCCCAACCAGCTGCCACCATGCGGACTCCCGAACTCCCGCACAGTCTTTCCGTTGAGCCATCCCGCGTCGGCGGCCTTGTCGACAGCATCGGCGGCCTGATCCCGCAACACCTGCGGTTCGACACCGCGAGGTTCTGCAGTGACCGTGTCGTCTTCAGCCAGTTGGGCCAGACCACACCTCGCACACAGGTCCATCGCCAGCAGATGGCGCGTCTCATCGATGCTCACCGGAGCATCGGCAGGCGGAAAATCGTCGGCGGCCGGCATCGCGCCGAGATCCAGTACGCGGCGCAAGTCGTGTCCGGCGCATCCCCGGCAACCCCTCATGACAGCATATCGGTGTGCGTATCGAGCAGACCCAGCTGCACGGGGTGGCCATCCTCATTCCGCGCCCGCATCACGATGATCGGGGATTCTTCACGCGCACCTTCGACGCCGACGTGTTCGACGACTGGCGCGGCGTACCCGGTGCCGCAGCGGCGTTCATACAGGATTCGCAGTCCCGGTCGGCACGCGGAGTGATCCGTGGATTGCACGGCAGACGCGGCCGCGGTGAAGCAAAGCTGGTGCGCTGCGCCAACGGCGCGGTGCACGACGTGCTGGTTGACGCCCGGCCGGACTCTCCGACGTTCGGGCAGCATGAGTCGTTTATGCTCGATGACAGCGGCTTCCGCCACCTTTATGTGCCGCCCGGCCTGCTGCACGGCTTCCAGGCACTGACCACGACCGCCGACGTGTGCTACCGCATCAACCGCGAGCACGATCCTGCCGAGGATCTCGCGGTCGCCCACGACGATCCTGACCTGGCCATCGCTTGGCCCCTGCCGGTGGCTGTTATCTCGCAGCGCGACGCCGCCGCGGGCAGCTGGGCCGATCTGGTCACGCACCTGCGCTGACCCGCCGCAACTGCGCATCAACGACTCCCTCGGCGAGCAGCTCACGCAGCCGGGTCAGCCGGGTGAATCGGCCCTCGAATGCCTCTGGCGTCAGCCCGTAAGCTGTGTAAGCGTCGTACAGTTCGACCGCGCCGTCGGCGACCGTGCGTCGCGCCTCAAAACCCAACTCCGTTCTGGCCCTGGAGAAACTGACCCGGTAGGAGCGTGGGTCGGCGCCCGTCTCCCCGGTGATGGACACCGCCGACCCCGGGACCGCGCGCACCACCTCGTGCGCTATGTCGGCGACAGTGACGTTGTTGGTCTCCGATCCGATGTTGTAGGCACGGGCACTGACCACGTGGGCCGGGGCGGTCAGGCACGTGCAAAAGGCCTCGGCAATATCCTTGGCATGGACCAGTGGACGCCATGGTGTTCCATCGGAGAGCACCAGCACGACACCGGTCAGCATCGCGTGCCCGACCAGGTTGTTGAGCACGATGTCAGCGCGTGGACGCGGCGAGAACCCGAATGCCGTGGCGTTGCGCAGGAATACCGGGGCGAAGCCGTCGCCTGCCATCGCCGCCACCTCGTCCTCAACGCGCACTTTGCTGATCGCGTACGGTGTGAGCGGCCGCAGCGGGGTCTGCTCGTCGACCAGTCCGTCACCAGCCGCGCCGTAGACCGAACAGGTTGACGCATACAGGAACCGCTTGACCCCCGCGTCTTTGGCCAGCCTGGCCAGCCGCACCGACGCACTGTGGTTGATGTCGAAGGTGATCTCGGGTTCGAGGGCGCCGAGCGGATCGTTGGACAGCGCCGCCAGGTGCACCACGGCATCAAACCCGGCCAGCTGCTGCGAGGTGACCTCGCGCAGATCGACTGACAACTGCTCGATTCCATCGGGAGCGGGGCCCAGCACGCAGTCGGCGAAGAAGCCGGTGTCCAACCCGGCCACCGAATGCCCTGCCGCCTGCAGAGCGGGAACCATCACCGTGCCGAGGTAGCCTTGATGGCCGGTGACCAGAACTCTCACGTTGCCACCCTTTCTGTGAATCCGATGTTCGCCTTCTCCATCACGAACGCTTCGGCGTGACTGCTGCGGCATTGCACACCCCGCAGCCGGGCCAGTCCGAGAAACGCCGCGTCGTCGAACCAGTCGTGGCCCACCTGCGAAAGGTAGTGCGCGTGTAAAAGGCATGCCTTTTGCTTGGCGATGTCGCTGCTCAGCGGGTGAAACGCCGTCGGTGTCGGGGTGTCGGTTTCCCACTTGAGGATCTCGTAGCCCAGGGTGAGGTGGTCGCGGAATTCGGTGGGTATCAATTCGGCCAGCGTCCGGTGGTCCTGGTGGGCATCGCGCCGGTGTGGACCGAAAACCAGATCCGGATCGCAGCTGCGCCGGAAGGTCTTGAGTTCGTTTTTGATCCGGTCCCAGTGCGCGGGTGCGCGGCCGTCGGGAACGTCGAGCACTGTGAGCGCGATGTCGGCGCCGGGGCAGAACGCCGACAGCGCGGCACGCTCCTCGGCCTCCCGGGGGCTACCCGCTCCCGAGAGCACCAGGGCGTGCACCCGAAGCCCCGGACAGGTGTTTGCCAGGGTTAGCAAGGTGCCGCCCATTCCGATCGCGATGTCGTCGCAATGCGCTGCGAGCACGGCGATTTCCGCGATGCTCCCGGTGTTCAGAGCGATCACGATGCGTGCTTCTCCCACAGCATCCACGGTGCGTCGCCCCGCTGGTAGGCCGCGTCGAGATCAGCGCGTTCTTTGAACGTGTCGGCCGGTTTCCAAAAGCCCAGATGCTTGTAGCCGTAGAGGCGGCCGTCGGCGGCGAGCTTGCCGCATACGTCCTCGACCAGGTCGCAGTTCTCGGTCAGCAGGCCCAGGACCTCGCGGGACAGCACGAAGAACCCGCCGTTCTCCCAGATCGGAAGCCGCGAGACGGGCGTGATCCCGTTGACCGCACCGGAGTCGGCGAGTTCGACGCAGTGGAACGACGACTGCGGTGGGACCACAAGCATCGAGGCGGCCGCACCCGATGACTTGACCTCGTCGATGATGTGATTCATCGGGGCGTCGGTCAGCACGTCGGCGTAATTCGCCAGAAAATAGTCATCTCCGTCCAGGAACTTGCTGACACGCCGCAGGCGCTCGCCGATCGGTGATTCCGCGCCGGTGTCGACGAACGTGATCGACCAGTCGCGGATGTCGGAGTGCAGAAGCTCAACGCAGCCGTCACGGATGACGAAGTCGTTGGACACCGACTCCTGATAGGTCAGGAAGTAGTTCTTGATGTGGGTCGCGCCATATCCGAGACACAGGATGAAGTCGGTATGCCCGAAATGTGCGTAGTACCGCATGACGTGCCAGATCAGCGGCCGAGTGCCGATCATCTGCATAGGTTTGGGGACGGTGTCCTCAGCGCCATTGCGCATACGCATGCCGTAACCACCGCAAAACAACACCACCTTCATCAGGGCTTCCCTTCTGCTGCAACGACATGCAGGGCGGGAAGGGGGTAGACCAGCTGCGCCCCCCACCTACCGGTATAGGACAGTTGCTCGGTGATCTCGGTCTCTAGATTCCATGGCAGCACCACAATGACGTCGGGGCGGTCCTTGTCGATGCGCTCCACAGGGTGGATCGGGATTCGAATGCCCGGGGTGAATTTGCCGTGCTTGTACGGGTTGCGGTCGACGGTGTATTCGATGAGGTCCGAGCGGATCCCGCAATAGTTGAGCAGCGTGTTGCCTTTCCCGGGCGCGCCATAGCCGATCACGCGCTTGCCGGTGGCGTGGTAGTCCAGCAGCAGCCCCAGCAGATCGTGGCGCAGCTGCTCAGTCTTGCGTTGCAGCCCGAGGTATCCGCTGACGTCGTGCAGACCGGCGGCTTCCTCGGCCGCCAGCAGCTGGGCCATCCGCGGCGACGGTACTCCCGGGCCCGGCCGCGCCCACAGCCTGATCGAGCCACCGTGAGTGGGCAGCGGCTCGGCATCGACGACGGTCAGCCCGGCGCTCGCCAGGGCCCGGGCCGCCGACGCCACGGTGTAGTACTGGAAATGCTCGTGATAAATGGTGTCGAACTGGCCGAATTCCACGAGGCTGCCAGCATGGTGAACTTCGATCGACAGCCAACCATCATCGGCCAGCAGCGTCCGCAACGCGCGCGTGAACCCGACCAGATCCGGAATGTGGGCGTAGACGTTGTTGGCTACCACCAGATCAGCTGGTCCGTGCTCGGCCCGCACCGACATTGCTGTCGGTTCATCGAGGAACGCCGTGAGCGTCGGGACCCCCTGGTCGAGGGCGGTCGCCCCCACGTTGACCGACGGCTCGATGCCCAGGCATCGCACGCCGGCGTCCACCACGTGCCGCAGCAGGTAGCCGTCATTGCTGGCAACCTCCACCACAAACTTGTCCGGGCCAAGGTCCAACCGGTCGACGGTGTCGGTGACGAACTGTCGTGCGTGCGCAACCCAGGAGTCTGAAAACGATGAGAAGTACGCGTACTCGGTGAACGTGTCCTCGGGCGTGATGAGCGCGGGAATCTGCAGGAGCAGGCAGTTCTCACACAATCGCAGATGCAGCGGGTACGTCGACTCGGGTAGGTCGAGCTCGTCGGCCGACAGCAACTTCTCGCATGGCGGCGTCGCGCCGAGGTCGAGCACACTCAGCAGACGGTCAGATTCACACAACCGGCACAGCACACGCGGACCTTCGCTCTCGACCGAAAGTTCATCGATACTCACCATCGACGGAATCGTGCTGACACACAGCCGCCAGACGTGACTCGTCGAGGATCGTAGCAGGACATAGCTAACTGTTCAGATGTTGCTCAGCGCGGTTGCCATCGGGCTGGAAACCGACCTTGGTGGGTTGCCGGACATGCCGCGATGACAGCGCAGCGCTTGCTAGGGGCACGGGGCGCCAGCCTGCTCGCCACTCAATCCGCGCGCCCGTGCCGGAGGCTGACTGACATCCTCGGCCCGTCCGACGGCCCGTCTGAGAGGTTACCCAAGGGGCAGCGCAGCATGCCCGCGCAGGTGATTTCCAGCACATGTCACCGCGCGAATTGAACGCGGAGAGTCGTCGGCGAAGGAAAGCGTTCGCCGACGCAAGCCTCGAACACCATGCTGATTTGCTCGCGTACATGTTCGTCTGCCTGAGCCGCCCTGAAGTGGTTGGTTGAACCACCGCGAGTCTCCGTTTCCATCGATCAGGGTCGCTCGTATCGCCTGCGACATCTGCATGATTCGCACCTGTCAACGGTTCGTTGCCGTCGGCCATCTCGTCGCGGATCGATCCGGACCTTGAGTGGTTCAGTGTTTATACCTTTGCTACATTTCGCCAGGCAGGTGTCAAATCTGCTGGGTGGGGCATGGGCGATGATGGGTTAAAGGTGACGACATGATGGTGCGCCGGCAACAGGTTGTCGATGTCCGACGATGGAGGGATCCCAAAAAGTACCTGTGGTTGCTCGGCGCGTCCGTCCCATGTTTAGTGCCGATCTCGTGGGCCGCGGTGATCCTCACCGATTTCCGGTGGCTGTGGTGGTTGGGGCTGATCCTTGCCTTCATGGTGATACCCGTTCTGGACCAGGTGATTCCCGCCGATGCGGGCAATCCCCCGGACGGTGCCTACATCGAACTAGAGCGGGATCGGCTCTATCGATGTGCGACCTATCTGTATCTTCCCAATCAGTACTTTTCACTAGGGTTTGCTTGCTGGCTGTGGAGCGGCGGCGGTTGGTTGTCAATGACGTTCGGCGACAAGGTCGGACTAATGACCACCGTCGGCATCGTCGGCGGGGTGGGCATCAATGCTGCCCACGAGCTCGGCCACAAACGTCAACTCGTGGAGCGACGGCTCAGCAAAATCGCATTGGCGCAAACGTGCTACGGACATTTTTTTGTGGAGCACAACCGTGGTCACCACAGCCGCGTGGCAACACCGGCAGATCCCGCCAGTGCGAGGCTGGGCGAGAGCCTGTACCGGTTCATCCCGAGGTCTTTGTTCGGTGGTCTGCGTTCAGCGTGGCACATGGAGGCACGGCGATTAGCACGGTCCGGGCTGTCGCCGTGGACTTTCCGAAACCACATTCTCAACGCGTGGCTGCTGAGTGCAGCGATGTTCGCCGTTCTCGCACTCTGGTTCGGGACCAACGTGCTTCCCTGGCTGGCAGGGCAGGCGATCATCGGGATCTTTTTGCTTGAGATCGTCAATTACATTGAACACTACGGGCTTCAGCGCAAACTGATGGCCAGCGGACGCTACGAGAAGGTGTCCCCCTGCCACAGCTGGAACAGCAACGCCGTCGTCACCAACATCTTCTTGTTTCACCTTCAGCGCCATTCCGACCATCACGCCAACCCCCAACGCCGCTACCAAACCCTGCGGAGTTTCGATGAAGCTCCCGAACTGCCGGGTGGGTACGGCACGATGGTGGTTCTGGCGCTGTTCCCGCTGTTGTGGCGACGCGTGATGGATCCCCGTGTCTTTGCGCACTATCAGGACCAAATCCGGCTAACAGCAATCGCTCCCCGAGATCGGCAACCTCTCCTCGACAAGTACGGACCGGGCGATGAGTACTAGCGTCTTCTCGCGGAAACGATTCCTGGGGCTCGCTTCCATGGCTGCATTCGGTGCCGGCGCCGCGGCTGTACACGCGCGATCACACCGAACCGACATTGAACTGCGCGATCACTACGCCGCGATTGTGGTGGGAAGCGGATACGGCGGGGGCGTCAGCGCGTTGCGGCTCGGGCAAGCAGGAATCGACACTCTGATCCTGGAAAAAGGCAGACATTGGACCACCCCGGACGAAGACGGGAAGCGGTTCTCCAAGATGCTTCCCGCCGACACTCGATCGGGTTGGTTCACGCCGATTCCGCCCAGCCTGACCACGTCCTTCCGCGGAATCACCGTCGCCGACGTTGCGCAGAATGTGCCCTCACCTCAGCCTGTGCAGGCCGGCATCTGTGACAAGAGTACTCACGGCTCCCACGATGTCTTCCGCGGAATCTGTGTCGGAGGTGGATCGATGGTGAACGCGGCAATCGCGGCGATCCCCACCGCCGCTCAGGTTTCCGCCACCTTTCCTGACATCGCCCCGACGGAATTTCTAGGAACCTATATCGACCGTGCACGCAGGTCGCTTCGGATCAGCTATCGCAACATGGACTGGTTCGAACAAACACCATGGTTCCAATATTCGCGAGTCGGACGCCAATACGCAGCTGCCGCAGGCTATCCCGTCGACTACAACGGCAGCGCCTACTCCTTCGACTATCTCATGGAGGAAACAGCAGGCCGGGTGCCTCCCTCAGCCACCGCCTTCGAACAGCAGTACGGCAACAATTTCGGCCGCATCGGCAACGTCGCCGACACCTACATCAAAGCTGCGATGGACACCGGAAGCGTAAGCCTCAAACCGCTCACTGAAGTCACCAATATCCGGCGAGAGCCTTCCGGCGAATATGTGGTGCAAATCCGCACCATCGACCGCTGGGGTAAACAGCTAGCACTCCATGAAATCGGATGCCAGCACCTCTACCTCAGCGCCGGCGTCCTGGGCACCAATCACATCCTGATCCGTGCCCGTGAAACGGGCGCTTTGCCAAATCTCTCCGAGGCAATCGGGCGGGGTTACGGCAACAACGGTGACGTCATGGTCGCACACATGCTGAGCAACCAGAATCCGGCCGGCACTCAACAATCACTCATGGGAATGATCAACCTAGACGGTAGAGCCGACCCAGACAATCCCGTGTACGCCAGCATGTTTTCCATCCCACTCCCTGAAGAGACCTTCATGCTCGGCTACTACGCCATGGTCAACACCACAGATCGCGCCGACATCAGCTACGACCGTCAGTCCGATTCGATATCCATCCAATGGACCGACGACCACACCCAGCACCTAGTGGAACGGGCCAAGTCGGTGTTCGACAGAGTCGTCAACGCCAATCGGGTCGACTACCGAGATGACATCTTCTCCGGAAAAGTGTTCACACCCAATACCGTTCACCCGCTGGGCGGGTGCATTCGCGGACAAGTCACCGACGAATTCGGCCGAGTGATCGGCTACGACAACCTCTACATCAACGACGCCTCTCTTGTCCCCGGTTTCCTCGGCTGCAACCCATTCATGACCATCACCGCCCTAGCGGAACGCAACATCGAAGCGATCCTGCAAGGACGGGGCCGAACAACGGTTTGACGTGACTCCACGTTGAGTGACCAGCGGAGTTTTCGGTCCAGGAGCCTCCAGTGGCCGCCGGTCGTGGCGACCTATGTGGCCGACGTTGGTCATTAGCCACGACGTCCGCATAAGGTGGGCGCTGACCGGCGTTAGCCGGCAGCGACGTGGACGCGGCCATCATTGCCCTCGGGTGAGCCGCCGGGTCATCAATGTCACCGCCGCCCATGTCAGCAATGCCTCGGCATTCTCGGGCGATCGTTCGTAGTCCCGGACCAGGCGGCGGGCGTGGGTTAACCACGCCAAACTGCGTTCGACGACCCAGCGCCGTGGGAGCACCACGAACCCACGCACACCTTGCGGTCTGGGCACGACCTCGATGCGCAATCGCAACTGCTGCGCGGCCCAGGACACCAGTGCGCCGCGGTAGGCACCATCCGCCCAAATCGTGGCGATCTGCGGATTCTCGCTCCGCAGCCGAGTCAGCAGCACCCTCGCGGCGTCACGATCCTGAAGGTTCCCGCCGGTGACGACGGCGGCCAGAAGCATTCCGTCAAGGTCTACCGCGACGCTCCGTTTGCGACCGTTGATTTTCTTGGCCGCGTCATACCCGCGCGAGGCTCGTGCAACGGTTTCGGCGGCGCGCACCGTCTGGGAATCGATGACCGCAGTCGGCGACCGCATACAGTGCCCGGCCGCAAGGCGGACGGCCACCAACAGCTCATCGCGGATGCGGTCGAGCACACCGTTGCGAGACCACCGAGTGAAGAACCCGTACACCGTGCGCCAGGGCGGAAAGTCAGCCGGCATGGCCCGCCACTTGCACCCGTTGTCGACCAAGTAGCGAATCGCGTCGACGATCGCGCGGCGATCATGCGCCTCAGGTCGGCCGCCGGTCGGCGTCTGGCACGCCGCAATCGGCAGGAGCGGCTCGATTAACTGCCACTCCAGATCAGAAGTATCCGACGGATACCGCGGCACCCGCACCGCCCCAGTATGCGAGCACCACGGCTCGGGAGCAAGCATTCATTACGCCAATCACCCTAAGCACCAATTCGTTTCAACGAGCCGTCACAGTGACTCTAAAGGCGAACGGATCAGCGGCAGTCAACGAGGAATGAAAACAGGCACTGAGTTGAAGCGTCGTTTGCCGCGACGCCCGGTCAAACCCCCGCTGAAACGCTCACCACGCGAATTCGATACGGCGCCAGGCCTGATCACACGAAGGACAACGGTGGATAGCCCGGCGCGAAACCCACGAAGACAGGAGAAATTGGACACTATGATCCTCACCGCTGCCCAAGCGATCGCCGCGTGTGACCAGCTCACCGCCGCACTGCGTCGCTTCGCCGAGCCATGCTCGACCACGCAGCTCGCTGCCGAATGCGGGCTGCCGTGGCGTTCGCTGAACATCTTCGATGCGAGCTGTTCGTGGATTCAGGAGTTCGCCGCGTTTTGCTGCGGATGCGTGAAGCACTGCGCCGGCCGGGTCCATACCGTGGCGGTTCCGCCGCCGGCCGGGGTGATCCACCCGCTACTGACCGGTCTGGAGGCTGACGGCCTCGTAGAGCGCGTCGACACCAGTGTCCGGACGGTTTCCATGCGGGAACAGTGGTTTGGGCGTCAGGTGACGCATGCCGCGACGTTCTGGCAGTACTGCGGCCCCCGCTCGGATCCCGGATTCGACGCCATCGTCTCTGACCTCAGCCGATCACGGTAGTTACCGCTTCGCCGTGACTTGCCGGGAATTTGATACTGATTCCGCAGTATCACCGGCGTGTCTCGAATCGGTAACCGCTTCGCGATGGCAAGGTCAGCACCATGCCACAGCCACACAAGGGAGAACGCCGGCCCGTCTTAGTGCGCCCGGTGGACAGCGTGTACAGCGAGTTGGAGAAGTTGCGCCAGGAAGCGGGCGTCAGATCGATGTCTCAGTACATCGCTGACTTGCTTGCGGTTCATGTCGGAATGCCGGAATTGGCCCGGGAACTCAATCAGGAGGTGCTGCTACAGATCAGCGCATAGGACCGCAGGGGCGGGCACCTCAGAGGGACGACGTGCCAGCTCCCTGTTACCCCAGCACATCTGAATAGCGCGCGAGAAACCACTCCAAGAAACACGAACGCCCCCGGCTGGCAGGCCGAGGGCAACTGTTCGTAGTCGTAGCGAGTGCGAAGAACCGAGTTAGCAGCTCGGACCTTCTCATAGGTGACTCGCGCACCTACCCATGAAGGGACTGTCTTGACCGACAGCTCTCACGGTAGCGCACGTCTCCGACAACGTCCAGAGGGCGCGCTTTCGTGTACCCAGCAATCATCTCGGCCACCTCGGGTGACCGAGCATTCACGGCGCCCCTACCAGGGTTGCAGCCGCACGAAACGTCGTCGCGGGGTGATCCGCACCCGACCGCGGGTGGTGGCCGCGCGCCGGCGTCGAGCACGTCGCGCGGCCACTCGGACACGGTGGCGGGACAACGAGCTCGTCTACCTTGAACTCCCCCAGGACGTCCATCTGGGTGTGGCGTGTTGGACCGGGCGATCGGCTCGTTGGGTCCATTTGACTGTGGCTATCGCCTTTGACTTGCGCTACAAGGCAATTCGGCCGCAGATGTGCAACGGGGGCGTGAGCAGGGCTGCGCTCCTGGCGATCGCGGCCGCCCGGGCGCGGCATGCCGACTTCCAGACCGGCCGCAACTGCCGGCCGACCAATGCCCGGCTTGCTGAGTTGACCGGTTTCTCGGTACGTCAGGTGCAGCGGGCCGACGAAGCACTGCGGCTGTTGGGGGTGGCCACCGAAGTTCTGAGGGGGCGGCAACGTACTCGTGCCGAGCGGTTGGCGTCGTGGCGTGTCGGTGATCGTGGCCGTGGGTGGGCATCGGTTTGGGTGCTGCACGATAGTGCCTGGTTGATGCTGGTTATTAACAGCATGTCATCCCACCCCGAAGGGTCTCTTTTACGTAGTAAAAGAACTTTTGATTACCCACTTACTACCCGTAAACGCTCGCCCAAGGGCTCCCGTAGTTGCGGCGCGGGGCGCCGCAAGAGCCCAGACGCAGCAGGTTCGGCCCTAGCTCGGGCGTGGAGGGCGACTCCGGATTGCCCGCCGTGGGCTCGAAAACACTCAGCGAGTGCCTGGGCAGCGTTGTTGGCCGCCCCGGCACGCCACGGGTGGACGGCACGTGACTTGACGCAGCTGGTAACCGACTGGCTGGGCATTACCGGCCGGACGATACCGGATGCCCCGTACCGGCCTATCGGGCTGATGGGGGCCATTTTGGCGTGGCATGGGGGCGAGAACCTCGACGATCGTCCCGCAGCGGCTGAGGAAGCGCGTGAGGCCGCAGAAGTGGCCGCTGCCACGGCGCGAGTGGCCCGTCAGCGCACAGAGCTCACCCCACCTGCCGGGCCGGATTCGGGCGGCGCTGGTCGGATCGCTGCCCGTGCGGTCGCGACCGAAGCTGTGCGCAACGCCGCCCGCAAGCGCACCGCCGAGGCCGCGCGCCAACAGGTGGCACTACAGGACGCTGTGCGCCGCGCTCGTGGACGAACCGACTGAGCGTGCCGAAAACGACTGCGGTGAGATGCGATCGACACCGCCTTTTCCTGGTTCACCCCGTGTCGTCGGTCGGCTCGATCTCCAGTTCTCGGGCAAGCCGGATTCGCTCTTCCCGGATTTCCCGCTTGAATCGTTGCCAGGTGGCTTCCCAAGTCGGGGTGTCGATGTCGCGCTGGGCGCGTGCTGCGAGATCGATCGCGACAGCTGAGGGTGGACCAGGATCAGTGTCGTCGCGGCCGATCATTCTGAGGACGGTCAGCAGGTTCTTGGCCATCTCGGCGGTGACGTCGTCGGGACCGAAGGCCGACACCGTGTAGTCGAGCTGCCAGAAGACGTCGTAGCGCAGCTGGAGGTCCTCTTCGTGTTCATCGGTCATGGGGTGTCCTCAGGCCTGTTGCGGCGCCCGGGTTGCGAGGCAGTGGATTTCAGGGGCGTTCGATGTGAAACAGGGTTTCGTCGTGATACTCGTTGCCGTTCCAGAGGTTCATCTCATAGTCGGATGTACTCCCCACCGATCACATCCCCGGGCTGAAGTTCGCGGGGACCAACAACCAGAACACTCGACACAGAACCTTCTCCCTCTGCTGAAACCTGTTGTGTCACAATGCTGTTAGATCGGCGGCGGTACAACGTAGGGTTCGCCGACAATATCGGGATCGAAGTTCGCCGCATTGGGTTGCAGGTATTTCGCGTGCAGTCCAAAGAGTTCGGCAGCAGCACGACTGCGGGTTTCCTCCAACACGTTTCGGATGAGCTCTTCCAGCTCGGTGTTGGTGTAGGTGCGCAGCGCTTTGTCGGTCACCTCGAACTCGACCAGCGTCCCGTTGCTGTCGAAACGCGCGTAGACGTCGGGATCGACGGGGTCGACCTCGATGCGGTCGACGGCGTCCATGAAGGCCCGGTGGCGGGCCCGCCAGTGCGCGATCGCGCCCTCTGTCTGCGCGACGTATTCGTCGTCGGTCAACTCCACGGAGCGATGGTCGGTGGAGTTCGTCTTCTCGGCGCTGGTCATTGCTTTTCGGTGTCCCCTCGTCTGGCGCGCGCCTCGCGCCGGCCTTTGACTGGTTCGGCGTTGGGCGCTTCTTCGATGTGTAGTCGCCGATCGGGCGCTAGCCGTTTGTCTTCTTCAGCGCCGCCTCCGCGGCCGCCCATTGGCGCACCCATCATGGGTGGGACCATTCCGCCCCCACCCACACCCATGGGGCTGCCAGCGGTGCTCGGTGTGGACGCGCTGACAGTTGCCGGTGCTGCCACGACAGGAGCAGACGTCGCGGCCGTCACCGCCGGCGGCGAAAGTGGCTCCGACAGTGTCGAAGACGCAGGCTCGGTGTCTCCGGGCAGTCCGCCGCCACCGCCTGATCCGAAGTCGGGCAACCCCGAACTGTCGCCTGACCCGTCACTGCCGCCCAGCTTTGGCGCCGACGCCGATGCAGCCGAGGTCAATGTGCTCATTCCTTGTGTCAGACCGCCGACCGCCTGGCTCCCGACCTCCTGCAGCTTCTGAGCGGCGCCACTGACCGCCCCCACCCCAGCGCCGACCGCGCCCGAGATCCCCCCGAGCACCGCCGGCAACACGGTCTGCAACATTTCCGCGCCGGTGCCGGTCGCATCATCCAGCAGCGCCGGGTCGGCGTTCGGATCATCCAGTGCCGCTGAGGTATTCATGTCCGATCCGGCGGTATCTGCTCCCGGATCCGCCGCACCGGCCGGGGGCGGGGCATCTGCTGGGCCAGGTGGCTGTCCAAGGCTGGACACGGGGTGGGTTTCCGCGGCCGCGGTGTACTGGCCGAATGCGGTAATAGCCTTGCGGTTCGCGTCTGCCAGTTTCGTCTGCAGTTCGGTGATCGTGGCCGAGTAGCGACCCATACTGCCTGGTTGGGCGTTGGCATTGTTGGCGGCATAGAGCCGCCGTTCCAAATCCGTGAAGACGCTCGGCTGCGGAGTGTCGGCTTTGAATTGCCGGAAGTTGGCGGCGTGGGCGCTGGCTTGGGATGCACCCGTGCGTGCCTGCTCGGCGTGATCCTGGTAGCGGCGTTCCAGACCGCTAAGGTGATTATCGGCGTTGTCGGCTGCATCTGATGACCAGCTGCTGGCAGCCTGTGAGCGCCCGGAGCGCACCGTCGTTGCGGCCTGCTCGAGCTGACCGGCGAGAGCCTTGAGCGCGGTCGCTGCGTCGTCGAGGCCCTGCGGGCCTGGACCCCCATGAACGACGGTGGCGATCTCGTGCCCGGTTACGGGGACAATCCCGCCGCCTGCTGGGACTGCTGCTGGCATGCTGGGCGCCCGCGGTGCGGCGAAGTTCGGCATCTGCACATCGGCAAAGTGCGCGGGTGCGGCACCTGCGTGGGTATTGCCCAATGCACGCGCTGAGATCGTGTCCTGTTCCTGATAGGTGTCGGCACTGCTCGTGAGCCGTCCCGACGCCACTTCGGTGCGAGCGTTCGTCACCGTGGTGTTCACGCCCAGCGTGGCCATCAACGCTCCCAGTTGCGCAGCCACACTCACCGATGTTGCATCAGCTGCCGCCGGCGTCACTGCCGACGGCGGGGTTCCTCGCGTGGGGGCCTGCTGCACGACGCCGCCGGCCCCTCGCACACCGTCCGGATCGATGTCCAGCCTGCTGCCCATTCGACCGTCCCACCTTCCTTAGGTGGACAGTGCCCGGCTGTTGGCGGCCTCGGTGTCGCCGTAGGTTGCCAAGTCGCGCCGAATGTGGCCGGCCACACCGTTGGCGTACGAACCGAACCGTCGTCCCAGTTCTCTGCGGGCTTGCAGCGCCGCGGCGTACTCCTGCCCGACCGATGACGACCCGATCTTGCCGAACGACTTCTTGGCCTCGGCGATCGCCGTGTCGTCGACGTGCAGCCGGTCGCGGGCAGCGTCGGCTTCGGTGTCCCACGATTGCGCGTGGGTTTCCCATTCATCGAAATTGATATCCAGTGAACGACTCATCGCGTGTACCTTCCCTGACCGCAGTTTGCTACTTGTATTGTGCCGCTTTGTCAGAAATTGAAATATCGGCGGCGGTACTCAGTGACTTCGGAGACGCTGGGCAACCGTTCCAGCTTCTCAACGCCGCGCCGCTGCATTTCAGCTCTCTCTCGGGCCACCGCGGCGGTGAGCGCCGCGGTGTACATGTCTTGAACTCGCTCCCCCACCTGTTGGCCGGTCCAGGTTGAGACCACCGCCGGGGCCAGATACACATCGGCCACGACAGAGCGATCGTCGAAGCTCATCAGGAGTTCACCGGACCGAGACGACTCCACGTGCCTGGTGGACGACACGGTCGGGGAGGTGCTGCTGGTATCCCACCCGAATAGACCCCACAGATCCAGATCCCTGTACAACTGCTTGAACCGCTCATTGAACCGTTGGTGGGCATCTGCCAGCACGGTCTTGACGACGTCGGCGAGATCGCTGCTTGAATACCTCGCCAGCATCTGCGGGGCAACCGTGAACTCGCGCAGCGCGAGAGCATCACCGGAACCGAAAACGGCTCGTACTCCGTCGACTTCCCCGGTGACCTGAAGGCGGCCCACCGACTCGCGAAACACCGCAATGCGCTCCCTTGCATAGCGGAGCTGATCGCCGAGAAGCTCCGCCAGCTGATCGTCGTCTGGATCGGAACTCGTCATTGCTGCGTCTTTCCCCGATGGAAGTGCTCCCCTGTTTGCCCCAACGTAACTGTCGTCGTGGCGTTATGCAGCAGCCAAACCCATCAGAAATTGATGAATCGGTGCCGGTATTCCGCGACTTCCGACGCCGTCGGGAAGACCGGGTGTCCCGGCGGGATGCCGGCGCCGCGGTCGTTCATCTGGTCGCGGTCCTCGCAGCGCTTGCGCATCAGCGCCACCGTATGCAGGCGCAGGACGCGAGAACTGACTTCCTGGGCTGTCCACGTCGCGTTGACCTCGGGTTCGACCTGCACACGCACGACCGCTTCGTCCCCGTCGAGTTCAACGGTCAGCGCACCATCACGGGAATACTCGACATAGGTACGCACAGGTGACCTGACCTCTGGCTGCATCGACAACAACTCCTACACCGCCCCAGCGCCGGTGCCCGATTGCGCCGCAGCACCCGGTGCCTTCGTCCAGCCTAGGAAATCCTGCCGACTTCCGAGCGAACTCAACGGCTGGACTTGGCCATCGAGCCAAATCTTGCCCTTCCCCATCGCCAGAATCGGCTCCTGGGCCTCGAAGTAGCCCAGCTCACCACCCTTCATGAGATTCGGATCCACCGGAGCCGTCACCGGCGTACCAGGGGGCGCCAGCTGCACACCGTGTTGCCCGTAGGCCGCGGTCGGACTCATCCCCTTCTCCACCACGTCGCTCATCACGTCGTAAGTCAGCTTGTCCGGCGCGGTGAACTCATCGTTGCCGGCTTTCACCGTCAGCTCCGACTTCTCAGGATCACCGGCAGGCGTGGCTACCGGCGCGGCCGCCTCCGGTGCGGTCTGTGACTTCGGGTCGACTACCCCTGGATGCGCAGGATCAGCACCGGGGGCCGGCGGCGCGGGACTGTCGTTAAACCCGGCCCCGGGATCCTTGACCTTCGGATCCTGCGAAGGGTCCGGGCCGTCCTTGAAGTGATCATCGGGCTTCTCGCCGTCTGTCGGCGCCTTGTCAGCGAAAGTGTCCTTGAGTCCGGCCAACCCGCCCAGAGCCCCCAGCCCCGAACCGAGCGCATCCAATGGCAACCCCCCACCGCCACCACTCATCCCTGACAGCATGCCCGGCACACTTCCCAACGCCGGCCCCAGCGCAGCCAGCGGATCCATTGGACCGCCGCCCACCATCGGACCCAGACCCGCCAGCGGATCCTGTAACGGTTCCGCCGGCGGGGTACCGCCACCGCCGCCACCCCCGCCCTCGCCGCCGCCAGGTGCGCCGCCCTGTTCGCCACCGTTACCGCCACCCTCGCCGCCAGGTGCGCCACCGCTGCCGCCAGGTCCGTCGTGCTCATCTCCCCTCGGGCCGGTCGTGCGGTACTCGTCGCTTAGGCCTCGTAGCACCTCAGACTGCTTGGCGGTATCGATGTGTGCGTCGTCGAGAACCTTCTGCACCTCGCCGAGCTTGTCGTCGACGAACTTCTGAAAGGTCAGCAGACCACCGGGTGTGTTCAACGCGTCCGGTCCCATCTGCTTCTGCTTGTCTTCGATCTCCCTGAGGATCGACATCACCTTGTCGTAGGACGCCTGATTGGACGCGAAGATGTCCTTGAGGGTCTGAGACAGTTTTTGGTCGGTGAGCTCCACACCGTGGTTGCTGTCGTTGTACTGCTGCCCGGCGTTGTCGGCTCCGTTGGGCATCCCACCGGTCCCCTGCCCTGCCGGGGGCGGCGCAGGGATGGGGGCATGCCCGGGCGGAAGCGGATACGTAGGGTCTCCCCCGCCTCCACCACGGTCCTCGTCGGCGCCGTTCGACGGGCTCTGCGGGAATCCACCTGGCCCGAAGACCGGTGCGGCCGGCGGGGCGAAGATATTTCCCGCGGCGCCCACAAGCTTGACGACGTTGTCCACCGAGTCCGACAGACCCTGGTCAAATCCAACCGCCACCGCGAGCCACCCTTCCTGAGTTCTTGGTCGCGACCGACGTCAGCCGCACTGAGTTGAACGTTAGGAACCCCCATGGCGTTATGCGACAGTCATCCGGAATGAACTTCGCCAAGCCATCCTCTCCAACCCATGTGAGATATCGCGCAAGATATTTCATGAGATATCGGCTTGGATGGGTTGGCGTTCATTCCGCCACCCTGCGCCACCGGTCTACTACCCCCCGCCACCATCTGCGACACCAGCTCCGAGCAGCGCTGATACCTCATCGCGCACCTTGCCCACCACGTCGTGATGCCGACCAACCCGCCGGCCGATCTCCCTCAACGTCAACGTCGGTTCGGTGTGGAACAGCAGGCGTACCGTCTCGGCGACCACTTCCTCCGGATGTCCCGTCAACTTGCCACGACCCTGGATCCCGGCCGCCACCGCGCGCGACAGCTCCGCCACCCCCTCCGCCGGCTCGCCAACCTCAGCGATTCCGACCGCCACTTCGGCCGGCGTCAGGCTGTCCTCGTCGGGAGTGAAGGCCCACAGCCTGGCCAGCAGATGGGTGCAAGCCAAAAGTGCGATCGGAGGAATGCACGAGATCCCGGCGCCCAGCCACATGCCCGCAGTCACAGGGCCCTGAGCCTGCCCCGTCAAGTGCGGCAGCAGAGGGTGAATGAAATTCGCACCCATACTGACCGCTGCCCCGAACCCCAGGACGAACCACGAATAAACGACGTTGGCCTTCTGCCCGGTGTATCCACCGAAGGCCACCAGCGACATCGTGGCGACGATGATCATGCCGTCGACGATCAACGGCCACAGCCACGCGATGTAGGAAGGCCACGCCAGCTCAGACGCCATGTCCCATAGGGAGTAGAACGACAGGCCGAACGACCCGCACGCGATGAACACGGTCACCGCGACCGCGCTCTTGCGGGCACGCCGAAGCATCAGCAGCTTCTCAGCGGCCCGGTCGACCTGGCCGCTGCCCCGCTCCGCGGCTGCAGGAGGAGGGCTCGTGCGTGGTGGCCCGGGCTCGGCTGGCTCCACCGAAACGTCTGGAGCCAGTGTGGGCCGCTCATCCAAGAGGGTCATTAGTGGATTTCCCTTTCGTCAGCTCGGGATCTTCAACTCGAAGTGTCTGGTCCACCCAGCCGCTAATGCGACAGTCATCCTGAAATTCATCCACCCCGCCGGCGTCGGTGAGGATCACGCTGGAGACGGGGGCCCGCGTTGCCCCTCCGCCCCCATCTCGACGTGCAGCGCATGCCGAACAGTGACGCGAACATGGATACGCGCGCTGATCGATGGAAGGATGCGTGCACGATTGCGTGTGTTGTCACGAACGGTGACGCGTGCGATACCTCGTAACCCATTGCGGATGCCAATGCATGAGATGACGGATAAGTACTTGCGACAGATGTCGTGTGGAGCAGTGCTTGAGTGTGCGTGTGTGTCACTACGTACGTGCACGGATGAACCGATGCATAAGATATCACGCAGAGTAGTGCGTGGCTTGTCGCGCGCCGTATCGCGTCACGTATCTCATAAGATATTTCCTGAAGTTAGCGACACGTTATTGAATGAGATAGCACATGAGATAGTCCACGCTCTAGCATGTGAAACATGACGCGGCACACCGCGAGGCATGTCCCGAGAAACTACGCGTGAGCGGGGGAGTGACAGGAAGCATGACGACTACCAGTGTGATCGATGCAGACACCTCACCGATTGAGCTCGCCTTGGAACGGCTGCGGTACCCCTTCGGCCGCGACGAAAAGGATGAGGACAACGACTGGCCAATTGACTCCCTGCTGGCCACCACGCCAGAGCACGTTCTGCGTAGAATTCTCGCCAATCTGCTCGTGGCGATCGCAGCCTGGAAGGGCGGTGTCGGCAAGACCGAGATCGCCAAAGAGATCGCCTGGATCCTCGCCGCGGTGCTCGTCGACCTCGACTGGGACCGCGGCAACGCCAGCCGCGCGTGGGGCTACCGCCACGAGACCCGTACCAACGCACCCCTACTCGACGCATTCGAGACCGGACGGACTCCACGACCTCTCAAGGGTGGGGAATTCCGTGCCGACCTCGTCCCGTCCCACCCCGACTGGATGGCCAACCAGCCCGAAGACGAAGTAGTGACCCGACACCTCGAACAGTGGTCAACCGAGTGGCGGCGAACCATCGTCACCGATACGCATCCCGGCGGCGGTGACAGTACCTACGGCGCCGTTGCCGCCGCGCATGTCATCGTCGCACCGGTTGTCCTCGAACAACGGCCCCTGGAGGCGCTGGAAGGTATGGCCGACGAACTCCGGTCCTATCCGTTGCTGATCGTGCCCAATATGGTCGCCCCGGTACCGCCGCGCAAGATGATCGAGCGCCTCCAAGACATCAGCGAAACCTACGGACTGCCGGTCGGACCGCCGATCAGCAAGTACAGCTGGCTCGCCCAGCGGCAATATCGCATGGCCGTATCCGCACGTAAACCAGTGCCCGCACGCAGCAAGCCGTTCGTACGTGAGGTGACCGCGGTGGCCCGGGCCGTCGTTGAGCTAGCCATCACCAGAGCAGGAGAGAGCGAGTAAAGCCATGGCACAGAACGGTATCGACGCCTTGAACAGCCGGCGGGCCCGGCGAACCCGCCAAGCACCGCCACCCCGCCACCCCGCGACCCCCGCCGCTCTGTCTGTCGTCTCCGACAACATCGCCGTCGACGGCATCGCCGAGCCTCTCGAATCGAAGCCCGATCAGCCCGCAGCCGTTGAAGAGAAACCGGCTCAGCCGGCCCCACCAGCCACCGAGCCTCACACGGCGGGCGCCCAAGTCGCGGCCGGGGGAGTAGCCCCCACAGCGACAGCACCCGCCGCGCCGGTCGTCGTCCAGGCGCCCACGACACAACCTGCTGGACTGCCGGACCTGGCTATCGACCTCAACGATCCCGACGCTCACATCCCTTCACCGACGGTCATGAGCATTCCCGAGTCGATTGTCGTTCGTTTCAACAGCGCCCGCGCAACCGCGCCGAGCCACACGGCTATCGTGCTTAACGCGCTACGTGAGCACGCTCACGAACTGCCGGCCCTCATCCTTGCGAGGCGCCCCGGCCCCACTCCCGGCGACTTGTTCCCTTGGCGTGGGGCGCCAGGCAAATCCGGTACGGAAACGCCGCTCCCGCTGCGCATCCGACCCACAAAAGCCGAGCGCAAAGTCATGAAAGCACTCGAAACCTGGGCTTCTCAACAGATCCGCGTGCAGCGGCCTGGTGCCCCGGAAACCAACCGCTCAGAGATGGTTGCTGCCGCCCTCGACGCATACCTTCCCCAGCAGGCACACGCTGCCAAGAAGGCCTCCAGGCGATCGACGAGCTAGGTTGCGTGCCCAAATAGCGGGG
Organism: Mycobacterium sp. 48b; assembly: GCF_048282725.1. NCBI lineage: Bacteria > Bacillati > Actinomycetota > Actinomycetes > Mycobacteriales > Mycobacteriaceae > Mycobacterium > Mycobacterium sp. 48b. The sequence continues at coordinate 20,033 of NZ_JBLVUL010000002.1, read as the reverse complement.
GCGCGGCAGGACTCCTCGTCAGCGTCCTGTTTGGACCGCTGTGCGCGCGCCGCTCGCTTGCGCGGCCTCGCCGCTGAGTCTTCGGGTGCATCAGAAGCGCTGAACTGGGCTCGGTACGTGGTGGTGACCTCCCGCGCCGTCGCTAGCGCGTCGGTAAGGGCTTGCACACGCTCGTCCGCACCTACGCTGGACTTGCGCGAGCTGTTCGGCGTGGCCGGCGCGCAGCGCTTCCCGTTCTGCCTGAGCATCCGTGCGGTGCCGGTCGAGCTCGCCCCGCAACGCCGTCGCTGTGTCTCGCTCGCGCCCGGCACAGCAAGGCCGAGCAGGTGGGACGGGGGGACCAGCGTTGGAAGGCTCAGCTCTGGATCGGGCGCTGTGGCAAACCGGACCATCTCCGACACGGCTGAGAATCCGGTAGCCGCGCTCCATTTCGCCGAGTCGGTAACTCTCCGCAAGATTCCTTACGGAGTTGGCGGTCACTCCCAGAGGAGCGCCAACAAGAATGGGATGAAACACTGCTGCGTGTCAGTGAAGTTGGCGTTTCCGAACGATAATTCCGACTGCTTGGACCCGGGCCGCCGCACGTTAGTCGAGGTGCTGGTCGACATCCATGCGTTTGTGGAGGATGCGCACCACATCGATCAGCTCTCCACCGGCGCCAACGCGGTAATAAAGCGTGTGCGATCCCGCAGTATGCCGCCGGTAGCCGGTACGGACCTCGTCGCAAGACCTCCCAATCAGGGGATTGTCCGCAACAAGCTCCACGGCACGCTGAATCCCGCGCACGTAGGCTTCGGCCTGATCGTCATTCCACCGTTCGCACGAGTAGTCCCAGATCTGCTCCAGATCTGCCTGGGCAGCTGGGGACAGCACATATCGGCTCACCGTCCGCGATGTTCCTGAGCGCGCTTCCGCGCCACGAACGCGTCGAATTCGAACGGCGTTGACGCACCGCTATTTTCGCCCGCTACCAGCGCCTCGCGGAGGGCGTTTAAGCGTGTCTCGCGTTCCTCCAGCAGCCGCAGGGCGGCGCGCACGACGTCGCTTGCCGACCGATATCGGCCTGAGGCGACCTCGTCGTCGATGAATGCGTTGAAGTGCTCATCCAGGCTGAACGAGGTGTTTCTACCCATACCAAAAATGTACCAACTATTGGTAATCGTCGAGCCGCGACCGCTCGTTTGGCCCGAGAATCGTCGGGCGAGCCGCGGTCCGACAGGTTGAATGCGGCGACAACCGCCAGGTTCGCTGAGACCGGGGACTGCTGTTATCAGAGCTTCAAAATAGTTGGGGCACAGGTTGGCTACACCTCGACTGGTAACCCTCCATATTCGATTCCGCCGTATTCGTCGTGCTGAAAGCGGCCGTCGGCGATAAGGCTTCCTAAGCAGCTTGTCGTATTGGATGGCTGCCGCTCCTTTGGGCGCCTACCCGGAAACTAGTTTGCTGAGTGTTGGTCTAGGGGTCGATGGGGTAAGCGGGGCATCAAGCTGCCCCCGTCGTGTCGGCCGGGGCCCATTAACGCTGACATGGCCAACCGTCGAACTAGCCAAACTCGGCTCGTCCTCCAACGCCACTGCGGCGTTATCGCGCGCAAACCGGCTATCTCGATGAATCGGATTCGGCCTCAAACCCCTGGAACACTCGCGACGCCGATCGGTTGAAGCGGGCAAATGATTTCATGGCGTGGGTGGTCGAGGGGTCGCCGTGGAGGCCCGCCGCATCGCCGAAACACGCTGCTTTGCAGACAATCTGGATGGAGCCGTCGCGATGAGTGACCGCCGGGTGATCAGCCTGAATCAGCGACGCTTGAATGACGGGGCGCAGTGATCGCGCCTGGCCCACGCCCGCGTGGCCCGGGCCACCACCTGATCAACGTTTTACACTCGCTCCATACTCCTACTATTATCTGCGCATGAATGCAGATAAAGGGGCTTGTAGTCGTCGGCTGCCCGACGACCAGGTCGATCTGGTGGTCGAGGTGTTCCGGATGTTGGCCGATGCCACTCGAGTTCAGGTGCTGTGGGCGCTGGTGAGCCGCGAGATGTCGGTCAACGACCTGGCGACCCATATCGGCAAACCAGCGCCGTCGGTATCTCAGCATTTGGCGAAGCTGCGGATGGCGCGGCTGGTGCGGACCCGCCGCGAGGGCACCACGATCTTCTACAGCCTCGACAACGACCACATCGGTCAACTTGTCACCGACGCGGTGTTCAACGCCGAACACGCCGGACCAGATGTGCCGGGCCATCACCGCGACGCCGCCGACCTGGCCACCCTGCATCCCGCCACCGTCGACCCCACGCCGATCCGATCGAAGGGACGCCGCACATGATGCACAAGGCCCGACCCGCCGCGGCTGTCGGACATGACCACGGTGAACACGCCGGTCACGACCACGGCTTAGATCACGGCCACGATCACCCCAAAGGCCTGCGCGCAGCGATCAAGGAGATCTTCGCCCCGCACAGCCATGACGCCTCCGACAGCATCGACGGGGCCCTGGAATCCAGTGCCGCGGGCATCCGCGCAGTCAAGATTAGCCTCCTCGCGCTCGCAGCGACCTCCATCGCGCAGCTGGTAATCGTCGTGATCTCCGGGTCGGTAGCCTTGCTGGCCGACACCATCCACAACTTCTCCGACGCCCTGACCGCCATCCCGCTGTGGATCGCTTTCGCGCTGGGCACCAAGGCCGCCACCCGCCGCTACACCTACGGCTACGGCCGCGCCGAAGACCTGGCCGGACTCTTCGTGGTCGCGATGATCACTCTCTCGGCCATCATCGCCGGCATCGAATCCGTTCGCCGGCTGATCAACCCGGTTCCGATCCAACACCTCGGATGGGTCGCCGTGGCCGGGCTGGTCGGCTTCATCGGCAACGAACTCGTCGCGGTCTACCGCATCCGCGTCGGACGCCAAATCGGGTCGGCCGCCCTGATCGCCGACGGGCTGCACGCCCGTACCGATGGCTTCACCTCCCTGGCCGTGCTGCTCGGCGCCGGCGGCGTCGCCCTAGGCTTCCCGCTGGCCGACCCCATCATCGGCGTGCTCATCACCGTGGCGATCTTGGCGGTACTGCGCACTGCCGCACGCGACGTGTTCCGACGCCTACTGGATGCCATCGACCCCGCACTCGTCGCCGCCGCAGAGACCACGCTGGCCGCCGAACCCGGTGTCACCGCTGTGCGCAGCGTCAAAATGCGCTGGATCGGACACCGCATCCACGCCGACGCCGAACTGGACATCGACCCGTCCACCAGCCTCACCAACGCCCATCAGATCGCCCACGACGCCGAACACGCCCTCACCCACGCCATTCCGAAACTATCGAGCGCACTGGTCCACGCCTACCCCGCAAGCCCCACCACCTGAGTCGAGCACCTTCCCGCGAAACACCGGGAGGCGAGTTGTCACTGCGGCTCTGTCTGGATGGCTAGTCGCTGAGACTGGCGGCGAGGTTCTGGACGCGGGTGTTGATGTCGTCGCGGATAATTCGCATGCGTTCGATTCCGTCGATGCCGCGGAGTGAGGGTTCGTCGGTGTCCCATCGCTGGATGGTGGTGCCAGGGTGGTTGCCGAGTTCGGCTTGGGTGCCGACGATGACCACCAGGTCCGCATCGTCGAGCATCTGATCGGTGAGTTGGACGGGCTGGTGGCCGCTGATGTCGACGCCAACTTCGGCCAATGCCTGCGCTGAGAGGTCGTTGACGGCGGTCTTGGCGTGGGTGCCCGCCGAGGCGACGTGAATGGCTGTTCCTGCGATGTGGTGCATGAGTCCTGCTGCCATCACTGATTTTCCGGCGTTGCTGACGCAGACGAACAGGACGGTTGGGGGTGAGTTGGTCACCGGGTGTTCTCCTTCGTTGTGGGCGGTCAGATGATGTGCGGGCTGCGCCGCTCGAGGAGGATGACGTCACGCCAGTGGCCGTGGTGTCGGCCGTGGCGCTCGCGCACGCCGACGACGCGGAATCCGGCCCGGTGGTGAAGGGCGAGAGTGGCGGTGTTCTCGGGAAACACCTGGCTTTGCAGGGTCCAGATTCCGGCGTTCTCGCTGGAGGAGATCAGAGACTGCAGCAGCAGTGTCCCGATACCTTGGCCGCGAGCGTGCTCGGCGACATACACACTGAGCTCTATCACCCCGGCATGCACGCACCGTGATGAGACAGGTGCAGCGGCAGCCCATCCCATGACGTGTCCGTCGGAGTCGGTGGCGACGAAGCGGTGATCCGGGAGGTGTTCGGTGTCGAAGGTTGCCCAGTCCGGAGCATTGAGGTCGAAGGTGGCGTTTGCGGTGTTGATCCCGGCTTGGTAGATCGCCAGGACGGCATCGGCATGGTCGGCGGTCATTGGCGCCACCTGATGTTGACTGCGGATCATCGCGACGGATGCTCGTGCGGTGCGATGGTCACGGGGTGACTGCGACGTTCAGCTGGGCCAACAGTTGGTGGATGCGTTGGTCGATTTGGTCGCGGATTGGGCGCACAGCGTCGAGGCCTTGGCCGGCCGGGTCGGGCAGTTCCCAATTCTCGTAGCGTTTTCCGGGGAAGATCGGGCAGGCGTCCCCGCAGCCCATGGTGATGACAACGTCGGCGGCAGCCACGATTTCGTCGGTCCAGGGTTTGGGGTATTCACTGGTGATGTCGATACCGACCTCGGCCATGGCAGCGATCGCGGCCGGGTTGATCTCGTTTCCGGGTTCAGAACCCCCCGACCAGGCGATCGCGTTGTCGCCGGCGTAATGGGTGAAGTAACCGAGCGCCATCTGCGAGCGGCCGGCGTTGTGTGTGCAGAGGAACAGCACGGTGGGCTTGCCGTCGCTGATCTTGCCTTCGACCCGTGCCAGGGCGTGCAGGCGTTGGCGGGCGAACCGTTCGGCCAGCAGCGGCAGGAAGTTGGGAATGGTGGCGCGACCGGCGAATTGGTCGTAGGACGAGCAGAGGAACCGTTCGATGGTCTCGGTGCCGAATGTGCCATCGAACTCGCCGTGCAGCCGGGTCGCCGCGGTCTTCAAGGCGAGCTGTTGGTCGATCGAGAGGTCGTCGCGCAGTTGGTGAGTGACGGGGCTGTCAGTCATGGTGTGGGTTCCGTTCTCGTCGTCGAGCCGGTGGGCAGGTGTTGGGGGGTGTGGTGGTGGAATCGTTTGCGTAGCGCCAGCGAGACATAGACCAGGGCGACCAGGACCGGGACTTCGATCAGCGGGCCCACGACGCCGGCCAGGGCTTGGCCGGAGGTGGCGCCGTAGGTGGCGATCGCCACGGCGATCGCAAGTTCGAAGTTGTTGCCGGCGGCGGTGAACGCCAGGGTGGTGGTGCGCTCGTAGCCGAGATCCAAGATGGTGCCGAGCAGGTAGCCACCGCCCCACATGATCGCGAAGTAGGCGAGCAGGGGCAGGGCGATGCGGACCACATCCAGGGGTCGGTTGGTGATCTGATCGCCTTGCAGGGCAAAGAGAATCACGATGGTGAACAGCAGCCCGTAGAGCGCCCAGGGCCCGATCCGGGGTAGGAACTTGGCCTCGTACCAGTCGCGGCCTTTCGTCTTTTCTCCGATCCGGCGAGAGAGGTAGCCGGCCAGCAGTGGGATGCCGAGGAAGATGAGCACGGATTTGGCGATCTGCCACGGTGAAGTCGAAATGGTGGTCTGTTCCAGGCCGAGCCAGCCAGGCAGCACTGACAGATAGAACCAGCCCAACACCGCGAACATGATGACCTGGAAGATCGAGTTGAGTGCCACCAGGACTGCGGCGGCTTCGCGGTCTCCGCAGGCCAGGTCGTTCCAGATGATGACCATGGCGATGCAGCGGGCCAGCCCGACGATGATCAGTCCGGTGCGGTATTCGGGCAGGTCGGGCAGCAGCATCCAGGCCAGCGCGAACATCAACGCCGGGCCGAGCACCCAGTTCAACACCAGCGAGGAGAGCAGAAGTTTGCGGTCTCCGGTGACGGTGTCGAGGCGGTCGTAGCGGACTTTGGCCAGCACGGGATACATCATGATCAGCAGGCCCAGGGCGATGGGCAGTGAAATACCGTCCAGCTGAACGCTTTCCAGCGCGGTGTTCAAGCCGGGGATCCAGCGGCCCAGCAGCAGGCCGGCGACCATGGCGGCGCCGATCCAGACCGGCAGGAACCGATCCAGGGTGGAGAGCTTGCCGACGACCGGCGGCGCAGTGCTGGTGTCGGTCATGCCGGCACCCCCGCCAACGTCGCGCCGAGTAGCACGGCCAGGCTGGCCAGTGCGTCGGGCACCACCGCGTAATACACCCACGAGGCCCGACGCTGCGAGGTGAGCAGGCCGGCGTCGCGCAGCACCTTGAGGTGATGACTCACGGTGGGTTGGGAGACCTCCACCCCGGCCGAGATGTCGCAGACGCAGGCCTCGCCGCCGGCGTGGCTGGCGATCGCCGAGAACAACTGCAGCCGAACCGGATCGGCCAGGGCCTTGAGTTTGACTGCCATATCTGCGGCCTCTGCGGCCGAGAGGGGTTCCCCCAGTAGTGCTCCGGGTGGGCAGCACGCGTCGTCGACCGGATCAGATGATTTCGACATACATCAATATTGATACTTATCGAACTAGCCGTCAAGCCAGGCCACCAATGACCAGGGGCCCACCATCGTGTGATGGTGGGCCCCTGGTGTCGTGGCGCGGATCCCGCTCAGCAGCAGGCCGACGTCTTCGCCGCTTGGGGCTCCGCGTCGGCGGCGGCAGTTCCGCCGCAGCAGACTCCACCCTCGGCAGCCTCACCCTCGGCGAGAAGCTGGGGATTGGTGCCGAATGTCTCGGAGTCGGCCAGCACCGTGTAGACCTCCCATTTCTCTCCGGCCGGGCCGGTCACCCAGACCTTGTCCTGGGTGGCAAAACAACAGGTCGTGCCGATCTCCTCATCGGTGAACAGCCCTTCGCCGGTCAGGCGGGCGATCTCGGCGTGCACCGTCTCGCTGGATTCGACCTCGACCCCGAGGTGGTTGATGGTGCCGCCCTTGCCTGGGTTTTCGAGCAGCACCAGCTTCAGCGGCGGCTCGGTGACCGCGAAGTTGGCGTAACCGGGCTTGACCTTGGCGGGGGAAACGCCAAAGAGTTTGGTGTAGAACGTGATCGCCTCGTCGAGATCATCGACGTTGAGCGCTAACTGAACACGGGACATGATGGGCCTCCAACCACTGATGAGACATATATCGAACTGACGCGTCAGTGCTCAGCATGCCACCTTTTCGATATATGTCAAGAATTGTGGCAGGATGGATGTCATGCCCAAAGCGCTGCCCGTGATCGACATGTCCGCCCCGGTGTGCTGCGCCCCGGTGGCCGCCGGACCGCTCAGCGACGCCGACGCCCTGGAGGTGGCGATGCGCCTGAAGGCCCTGGCTGATCCGATGCGCGTGAAGATCATGTCGCTGCTGTTCAGTTCGCGCCCTGGGGAGGAGACTAGCGGGGAGCTGGCCGCGGTACTCGACCTGGCCGAATCCACGGTCAGCCATCACCTCGGGCAGCTCCGCAAGGCTGGCCTGGTGATCTCCGATCGGCGTGGCATGAACGTCTTTCACCGGGTGAAACCCGAAGCCCTGCAAGCACTGTGTGTGGTGCTCGACCCGAATTGCTGCCAGTAGATGATCCCGCCGAGCGGCCACATGTAGTGCGATCACCGCGGTCCTGCGTGAGGGCCAAGTTCGTTACGGATCCTGCGTGTCGTGAGCGTTGCCCGGCCTGTCGTGCTCGGCCGGGTTGCGGGCCCGTGCCGCCCACCGTTGGTGTGCAGCCTGCGGCGAGATACCCAGTCTCGCAGCAATTCTCGTCCAAGTGAACCCGGAGCGATAGGCGTGTAGCACAGCCTGTGCGAGTTCCTCTTCGGCTGCGGTGACAGCGGCCCGTGCTTGCGTGACGGTGTCCGCTGCGCCATCAAGGGCATCGAGGAGAGCCTGAACGGGACTGGCTGGGGGAGCACCATCGTCGATGTCGTCATCGGTGAGGTCTAAGGTCAGTTGGTCACCGTTGTCAGCGTGCGCAAAGTGAGGAACAGGCTGCGGCTGCTGTCGCGGAGGAATCACGCTGCTCCGTTCGGGTGCGGTGGATGCGTAGGCGGCCCAGGTGTTGCCGGCGTCCGCAGCATGTTTTTGGGTGACTTGGTCGCTGTATCCGAGCATCTCGGCGACCAGGGGAGCGGGGACCTGGGCGACGAGTTCCTTCAACGCGGTGTTGCGTGAGCCCAGCGTGTTGATGCCCACCCATCGAAGCCGGTGCATGATCGTTTGTGGGTCCAGGTGCCAGCCCGGTCTGCTGCTGGGGAACATCCAGGGGGTGCCGACGGCTCCGCCGGTGGTGCGCAGATTGGGTCGATGGCGAAGGTGGTAGTTGAGCTGTGAGGCGAACGGTTCGGGCACCGGGATGGGCTGTTTGCCCAGCGCGATGAGCGTTTGCCCGTCGGCTTGGGAGATAACGGTGCTCTGCAGGGCAGCGATTTTGGTGAGTGGTTGTGCGTAGAGCAGCACGAGGACGCCGGCCACGCGATAGGGAAGGCTTTCGGCGTTGCCGGTGAGCAGTTCCTTGAGCCAGGCCAGTCGCTGTTCTTGGGTGATTGTCGGGGTTGTTCTGGCCTGCCGGAATCCGATCTGCACTCCGGTATTGATCCTGCTGCTCTTGGCCCAGACGAAGAATGTTCTGATCAAGTGGCGGGTGGTGGGTCCCGATGCGAGATATTCGTCGACGTCGTGCTGTGTGCAGTCCACGGCGGTGCGGCCATGGGTGTTCTCGAGCCAGGTGAGGAATTTGATGGTCTCGGTGATCTCTTGTTTCGCGGATCGCTTCGGTCCGTCGGATGATTGGCCGGGCTGGGACTCACTGCGTAACCGACGTAGGTGGTGCCAGGTGGCGAACTGCTCAATCGGTGCGCGGACTGCCGGTGAAGCGACGGCGCCCAGTTTGGCGCTCAACCATTCTTCGAAGCGTGCCAGGTGTTCGTCTCGTGGTGGGAGCAGTCCATGGTGCTCCAGGATCGATCGTAGGTGGCCGATGTGTTTGCCGCGGCCCGCTGCAGTGAGGCCGTCGTGGGTGAGTGGTATTGCGCCGGAGGTGATCCCGCCGAGCATTTCCAGGACCTTCTGGCTGCGTTTCCAGGTCAGGATGCTCTCGGGCCGGTCCACGCCGCACAGTACTTCGATGAGGGTCTCCATCGCGGCAGAGTCTGCCGGGTGGTGCAACAGGATCCGGCAGAGGTCATCGCGCAGTGCGCATCGGGCGCAAACGCCGTTGCGGTAGATCTCGCCTTCCTGTTTGCAGGTCCGGCAGGTGAAGTTGCCGGGGATGCCGGAGCAGGTCAGGCAGACCGGCCGTGGGTCGGTGTGGTTCGCGCGTCCTGGTAGGACGCCATCGTGGCCGCAGAGCGGGCAGATGCCATGCGTGCGCATCGCGGCGTAGAAGCAGCTGTGGCAGAGCTGATCACCGGGCCAATACACCCGCAGTTTGTTGGCCATGCGGTGGCACCTGCTGCACTCTTGGTCACCATCAGTGACCGGTGGCCTTCCACGTCGTGTCGAGCGGGGCTTTGGGTCAATGGTCATCGGTGATGACTCGGGCGCGCCGTGGTCGGACCGATTTGTTGAGTTCGACGACGTTCGGCGCGGGCGGGGTCGTGCCCGAGGCGGTCTTGCGGCGGCGGACGTCGGTGGCGGTTACTGTGACCAGGTCTTCGACGCCGCAGCCCAGGATGTCGCACAACGCCGCCATCAGCTGCAGTGAGACACGTTCGGGCCGTTGATGAACGACGCGGTACACCTGGGGCCGGGACAGCTGTATCCCACGCTCGGCGAGCCGGGGGATCAGGTCGGTGCTGTTGTGCATGCCATGAGCGGCCATGAGCTCGGCCAGTCGCCAGCTGTAGTCGACTTCGCGTTTCATGAGGTTTCCTCTCCCAGCGAGAGCGCATCCTTGATGGTCTGGTCGAGCACGCGGCGCAGGGTGCGGGTCCGAAAGTCGCTGCCAACACTGGTGTACAGCGATGTGGTGCTGGCGAATTCGTGGCCGGCCTGGTCCTGGACGAACTTGGCGTCCCAGCCGTCCTCGATGAGGTGGGTGATGTAGGAGCGGCGAAACGAATGCAGATCCAGGCCCTCGGCCAGGCCGAGATCTTTGCAGTAGCGCCGAAACCGGCGCAGCAGGGTGTTCTCGGCGACCAGTGAGCCCCGCTCACTAGGGAACAGATCGATGCTGTCGTCGATGTAGGGCTGGCCGTGAGCCAGCCAGTCGGCGATGATCTCCGGCGTCCAATCGAAGACTGTCAGCACGGTGCGACGCTTGGGCGGCGAACCCTTCTTGGCCTTGCCGTAGCGGACCAGGACCGCGCCGTAACGGCCGAACTCCGCGGCATGGGGATTGCGGGAGAAGTCGACAGTCTGCAGGTGGCGCAGCTCGTTGAAGCGCAGCCCATAGGAGTAGGCGACCTTGAACATCACCGAATCCCGGTAGGCCGGCAGCCACCCCTTCCTGTTCGAGTTGGCGATCAGCGTGACCTGATCATCGGCGTGGTCGAAGAAAATCTGCAGCTCCTGCTTGGTGAACGGCCGCTTCTCGGGGGACTGCTCATTGTCCTGGACGTGCGTTGCGGTGTTCCAGGCAAAGAACACCTGCGCGGGGTGCGTACCAAAGCGCTGTTCGCACACCCGGTCCCAGCCATAGTCAGGATCGGCAATATAGGAGCAGAACAACCGCAGCCCGTTCTGGTAGCCCCGCACGGTGGACTGCTTGACAGCCTTGATGCTGCGGAGGTCACCGAAAAACTCCTCGACGATGGCCGGCGTCCACGACCAAGGGAACTCGTTGGTGTCGGCGATGAAGCGGCGGACGAGTGCGATCCGACCGGCGATCGTGTCGTGATCGAGGTTTCGACATAGTTGCTGGTTGCGCCACCCATCCAGCATCTCGTCGACGGTTTGGACCTCGGGATGCAGCAGGGGGACCGAGCCGACGAGGTACACGCGACCGCTCTTATCGACAGGCAAACCGGCCTCCAGGCTGTCTCATCTGATGCATCATTGAATCATCTAATGAATCATTACCACATCGGTGCAGGTAGAGCCATCGCTTCCAGGAGGCTTTTATCAGCGCGTCGAGGCGACCCCGCGCAACTACCGGCGTAGCAGGCCCGTCGTGTTGACCCACAACTTCAGTGGGCCAACGACTTTCGCCTGGAATCCCCGGAATGACGGCGCCCATGCCAATCGGGGCGATCGGGCCGGAAATGATTCATCTGATGAAAACGGAGACTTTAACCTGACATAATTACTTATTATCGGCTAAATATTTGGCTAGTTATGGGCCAAGATTTAGGCTAGTATCGGGCCATGAAGACGGTACCGCTCAGTGAAGCCAAGGACAAACTCTCCGCGCTGGTCGACGAGGCAGACAGCACGCACGAGATCATCCGTATTACTCGACACGGTCGGGCCGCCGCGGTCTTGATGTCCGCAGACGACCTCGACTCGCTCAATGAGACCCTGCACGCGCTGCGGACCCCGGGAATCGTCGACGAGCTCAACCAGGCCGACGCCGACTACGCTGCCGGCAACACTGTCACCGGTGAGGATCTGCGCAAACGCTACGGCCTGTCGTGAGTGGCGACCAGCCATGGTCGGTGCGGCTGGCGCCCAGTGCTGTCCGGGCGCTCGATCGACTGCCACACAAAGTCGCGGCCGCGATCGCCGAGTTCGTCACCGCAACGCTGTCCACGGATCCATACCGGATGTCCAAGCCGCTGCGTCACGAGCTGGCCGGCTGGCGGGTGGCCCGGCGAGGCGACTATCGCGTCACGTTCCGGATCCTCGACGACGACCACGCGCTCCTCATTGGTCGTGTTGAGCACCGGGCGCACATCTACCGCCCCACCTAAGCTATCCAGGCGCACCGCAACAAATCGTCACCGTGACGAATTCTCCTGTATGGCAGTCGGAATCGCGGCGGAACTACCGAGTTGGCGTCCGTGCTGTCAGTTCTCATCCGATCTGAAGCATTCTCATTTGATGTGACACATCGGCGCGCCTTTCTCATTTGATCTGATACAGCCGGTACCGTTCTGGGCATGTCGATGCTGGCCGGTGATGCTGTTGCCGCGGGCCGGTGCGATGCGGTGTTTGAGGTAGCCGACGTGGATGGGACTTCCCGTCTTCCATTGGAGTTGGCTCATGGGATCCGGTTCGATGTCGATTGCGAGCCGGTGCGGTCGTTTCCGTCGTTTCGTGGGCAACGGAATTTTCCTGGGCTGTGGTGGTTCGCGACGACGCGCCGGCACATCGGTTATGAATCGTGGGTTGAGCGGGATCAGCTGATGGCATTGGATGCTAATCCTGAAACCGTTGGCGTTGCCTCCCAACCTTTTCGGCTGCGATGGCCCGATGGCCGTCATCATGTGCCCGACTACTACGCTCGCAGATCCGACGGCACGGTCGTGATCGTCGATGTTCGTCCCGATGACCGGATTCCTGAGTCTGATGCGGAGTTGTTCGCCCGCTCGGAGGTCGTGTGCATTGCGGCCGGCTGGCAGTACCGGCGCGTCGGTGTATTGGACCCTGTGCTGGCGGCGAACCTGCGGTGGCTGTCTGGGTACCGGCATCCGAGAGCGTTGCGACCTGGCGTGGCGGCAGAACTGTTGAGCTGTTTCGCCCGCGAGCAGCCCCTTCTGGAGGGCGCGACGGCGGTGGGCGACCCGCTGGTGGTGCTGCCTGTGCTGTTCCATCTGCTCTGGCATCGACGCTTGGTGGTCGATCTGTCCCGGACGGTCCTCGACGATCGGACGGCAGTGAGCGCGGCAGCGTTATGAGTTCGCTTCGAGGCGGTGTGATCCGTGAAGGCGATGAAATCCGTCTAGGTTCACGGGTTTTCACGGTCGCAAGTCTGGCCGGAGGATCGGTACGGCTTGTCGACGCTGTTGGTGAACGCACAACCGTTCCCCTGTCGATGGTATTGGCCGATTCGACTCTGGAGGTTCTGGCGGGGTCACGACCGGTGCTGTGGTCTGTTGAGGCGCTCGAAGGTGTCCCCGAGGAGGTCGCTGATCGCGCACGATGGTGGGAGCAGCACATCGTTGAGGTATTGACCGGGCGCCGACCCGAAAGTCCGCCTGGGCAGCCAATCCGGCCAGAGTTCGATCCGGCGGTCCGATCCCTTCGCCAGAGGGAGCTGACCAAGCTTGAGGAGCTTCGAGCAGCCGGTCACGATCTGGCGTTGATCACCCTGCAGCGTCAGCGATCTCGCTACGAGGCCAAAGGTCTTCTGGGATTGGTGGACGGCCGCTATCTCGCCAAACGTCCAGTGTTGGGCCGTGTCGATGAGCGTGTCGTTGCCGTGGTCCGGCGTCTGATCGACAACGAAACTGAGCTATCAACCGGCACGGTGAGCAGACTTCAGCGCAAGCTGGAGAAGGCGCTGTTGGCCGAATACGGTCCCGACGACGCCCCGAAGGCCCCGTCACAGGCGACCTTCTACCGGCTCGTCAAACGCCTGGAGGAAGGCAAACACACCTTCGGTTCCGCCCGTACTCGCAGGTCATTGGCCAAGCAACCCGACGGCCCCTTCGGCACGGTAACCGCGGCCCGTCCCGGTGAAATGGTGGAAATCGACTCCACCCCGCTGGACGTGCGGGTGGTCCTTGACGACGGTGTAGTCGATCGGGTGGAGCTGACCGCCATGGTCGACAACGTCACCCGCTCGATCCCGGCGGCAGTTCTGCGGCCCACCACCAAGGCCGTCGATGCCGCGCTGCTGTTGGCCAAGGCGCTGACCCCAGAGCCGATGCGCCCGGGTTGGTCCGATGCGTTGCGGTTGTCACGCTCGGTGTTGCCGCATCGGCGTTTGACCGATATCGATCAACGGCTCGCCGATGCCGCGGCTCGCCCGGTGATCGCTCCCGAGACCATCGTCTGTGATCACGGGAAAGCGTTTCTCTCCAAGACATTTGAGCAGGCGTGCTGCTCACTGGGCATCAACCTGCAACCCGCTCATCCGGATCAGCCCACCGACAAACCGAAGGTGGAACGCACCCTGCAGTCGGTGGGTACATTGTTCGCCCAGTATGTCGCCGGGTATGTCGGTTCCAGCGTGGAACGTCGCGGCAAGAACGCCGACCAGGACGCAGTGTGGTCGCTGGTGGAACTGCAGGCGTTGCTCGATGAGTGGCTCGTCGCGGTGTGGCAGAACCGTCCCCACGACGGACTACGTGACCCGGTGACCCCGGGCAAAGCGCTGACGCCGAACGAGAAGTTCGCGGCCCTGGTCGAAGTCGCTGGTTACGTCCCGGTGCCTCTGAGCGCTGATGCTTACATCGAGTTGTTGCCCGCGACGTGGCGCACCATCGGCTCAGCGGGTATCCGGGTCAATCACCGGACCTACGATGCCCGGGCATTGAACCCGTACCGGCGAGTCGACTCTGGGGTTCGTTCCCGCAACGGCCGGTGGGAGGTTCATTACGACCCCTATGACGTCTCTCAGATTTGGGTTCGCAATCACCACGACGACGGTTGGATCACCGCGACCTGGACCCACATGCGCACCGCTGCAGTGCCGTTCGGGGACACCGTGTGGAAACAGGCCCAAGCGATCGTCGCCGAAAGGGGCGCAGATCCGGTGACCGAAGCCGAGATCGCGGCGGCGGCCGACGCCCTGCTGGACCGTGCCGAACGCGGCCCCGACACCCAGCAGGACCCGCCAGCAGCTCGACGCGCAGCCGCCAGGGCCCGATCCATCCCCGAGCCGTCCTGGCCACACCCCAGTGTCGAGGGCACCAACCAGAACCAGGAACCGTCTGAGGTGAGCACCGACAGGCCAGCGAACTCCGACGATGACGATCTTGCTGATGTCATCCCGTTGCCGGTGTTCGACGCACGTAAGGAGGCCGAGCAGTGGCATTGGTGAGTCCGATCAGTCAACTCGAGGAGCGCCGGCAGCCGACGACAACCCTGGAAGGGTGGCGACGGTTCATTGACGCTGACCGGCCTGAATTCACCTTGCTGCCCGACCAAGACTGGTCCGATCTCGACGATGCTGATCGGATCGCCTACAACGAGGCCAGGGTGGCCCACCATTCCGAGCTCGTCGTGGTGACCACCTCGGCGATCCAGAAGATCACCAACGAGGGTCAGCTGCTCACTTTGCTGAATCAACGCGAGATCGGCGCCCGGCGAGGGCTGATCGTCTCCGGTGGCGCAGCCACCGGAAAGACCACGGCCATCAAACAACTCGGCCGGTTCCACGAACTTCGGATCCGCACCCGTTACTCGGACAAAACCCGCATCCCTGTCGTCTACGTGACCGCTCCACCGAAGGGCTCAGCACGCAAGCTCGCAATGGAATTCGCCCGCTTCCTCGGGCTTCCACCGGTACGACGGATGAACGTCACCGATATCGCCGACGCGGTGTGCCAAGTGCTCATCGATGCGCGTACCGACATAGTGGTCGTCGACGAGATCCATAACCTCAATCTCGATACCCGTGCCGGAGAAGAACTTTCCGATCACCTCAAGTACTTCACCGAACACCTGCCCGCGACCTTCGTCTACGCCGGCATTGACGTCGAACGCTCCGGAGTGTTTACCGGTACTCGCGGCCGCCAGCTTGCCGGGCGCTGCGGTGTCATCAACACAGCGGCCTTCCCGTATGGGCAGGAGTGGCGGGCTCTGGTCGCCGCGATGGAGGGAACCCTGCGACTGCACCGACACGAGCCGGGCACGCTCGTGCGCCAGACGAAACACCTGCACCAGCGCACCGGCGGAATGATCGGAAGCCTCGCCCACCTCATCCGCTCGGCAGCCATCCGGGCAATGCTGGACCACACCGAACACATCGACCGCGAGGGCTTGGACAGCGTCCTCATCGACTACGCGGCTCAGGCCTCAGCCCAACGCAGCGCCGGATAGCAGTGATCACCGACTGGCCCCGACTCCCACCACGACCACTTCCGCAGTCAGTCACCGCATTTCGCGATGAGACCGTGTACTCCTTCACCACCCGACTCGCCCACGCCAACAGAATCCCACCCCAAAGCCTGCGCGACTACGCCGCACGCGAGAGCCATTACGTCGACCCTGAGCGCCTCGCCCGCCTCAGCGGCTACCCACGACATGTCCTCTGCGCCCGACTGCGGGGCCTGACCGCTGATGAACGTGATCTCACCCGCCAGCGGGCACGTGCCCGCCCGATTTGCCGGTACTGCACAGCACGGCGAGGGGTGCCCCAGCCGGTCCATTGCTGGTTGCCCGACCACCTCACCGTCTGTCATCGCCACGGCCGCTGGATTGGCCCCTCCGCCCAGCGATGGGACGATCAGATGTCACTGAAACACCATCCAGCTGTTGCCCGATCTGCCAGGGCACATCATGCCCTGGCCAAGCGCAATGCCCCCGACATCGTTGAGCTAGCGATCAACGACGCATCACGTATAGTGCTGCGGCAGCGCCGATTCCGACGGGATGACGGTCTCGGTGATAGCGCGGCCACCGGTATCGCATTACGGGGGCGATGGGCCAGCATCTCAACGGTCAACCTGCACATCGCCACCTACGTCGAAACAGTCCGGATGGCCGCAGTCATCATTGACCAGCGGCCAGCATTGTTGAACCGCACCGGCGATCCCAGTGTCGCCCGCGTAGCTCTCTTGGCAGCCGCGAACGCAGTGTTCGGCGCCGAGGATGAGACGGCGACCACCGCGGCCCTCGACGGCTGGCTGAACAACCAGCAGATCATCCGGAAGTCCCGCGATAAATCAATGATCGTTCATACCTGATGCAAAAGTCTTTATCTTGCAACCATATTCGTAGGAAAACCCATTGCCAGCCGACCGTGAGGCATACGTAGATGGAAATACTAGACGAGCTAGAAAGCTAGGCCGCCGATCAGGATGACAATACCCAGTCCGATCAGAACAATCGGGAACAGGATGTGTTCCCATCGTTCGAGGATCTCCGCGATCGGGCGGCGGGTGGCAACATATCTGGCGATGACCACCAGCACCCCGACGAGAAGAAGGAAGACGACGCAGTAGGCCACGACGGCTGCGTGTCCGACGCTGAGGAAGACCGGGACGTAGACGCCGACGTTGTCGCCGCCGTTGGCGAAGGTCACGCCAGCGACCGCCCAGACGCTGACGGTCTTGCCCGCAACCTTCGCGTCACCATCATCGTCACCGTTTCCGCGCCAGGCTTGCCAAGCCGCCTTCAGTCCCAGGGCGAGGGGGATGAGTCCGAAGAACGGGATGACGTCGGGCGGCAGGAATGCGCCCGCACCTAGGGTCACGAGGACGGCGGCGCCGAGAATTCCAGCGAATCCCAGGTATTGGCCGGCGGTGATCCGGGAGGTGGTCCCGCGTTGTCCTGCGCCGCGGGCGAAGAACAGTGAAAGCACGATGATGTCGTCGATGTTGGTGACGATGAACAGCCCGATCGCGGGCAGAACCGACGACAGGATCATGGGTGTGTGCCATCGGTGGTCACGACGGGGCACCCACTGCGGTCGCGGTGGCTAGGTTGGTTGACCGCTGTGCGGTGAGTGCGGTCAGTGCTGTGGTGCGGCCGGCGCGCACACCGTTGGCGATGACCACGATTTCGGCGAGTTCATGGACGAGCACGACGGCGGCCAACCCGAGCACCCCGAACAAAGCCAGCGGCATCAGCACAATGATCAGTCCGAGGGATAGGCCGACGTTTTGCAGCATGATCCGTCGGGCGCGGCGGGCATGGGTGAATGTTTGTGGCAGGTGGCGTAGGTCTTCACCCATGAGTGCGACGTCGGCGGTTTCGATGGCGACGTCGGTGCCCATGGCGCCCATCGCGATGCCGAGGTCGGCGGTAGCCAGTGCGGGGGCGTCGTTGACGCCATCGCCGACCATCGCGGTGGGGCGCTGGGTGCGGAGCTGTTCGATCAGTCGGGCTTTGTCTTCGGGGCGCAGATCGGCGTGCACGGTGTCGATGCCGACTTCGCGGGCCAGGGCGGCCGCGGTGGCGTGGTTGTCGCCGGTGAGCATCGCCACCTGGTAGCCGTCGCGGCGCAGCTGGGTGATGACTTCGGTTGCCTCGGGCCGCAATTCGTCACGCACGGCGATGGCACCGATCACCTGTCCGTTGTCTTCGACCAGGACGGCGGTGGCTCCGGCCTGCTGCATCCGGGTGACCTCGGCGGTGAGCGGACCTCGGTCGAGCCAGCCGGGGCGGCCCAGCCGGATGCGGTGCCCGTCGCGGTGGCCGGTGAGTCCGGCGCCGGTGACTGCCTCGACGTCGGCGGCGGGGGTGACGGTGCCGGCGGCGGCCAGGATCGCCGCGGCCAGGGGGTGTTCACTGCGGGCCTCTACGGCGGCCGCGAGGTCCAGGACGTGCTCGGGGGTGACGTCGGGGGTGGTGGCCACCTCGATGACGGTGGGCCGGTTGGCGGTGAGGGTACCGGTCTTATCCAGGGCGACCCCACGGATCCTGCCCAGCGCTTCCAGCGCGGCGCCACCTTTGACCAGGGCGCCCAGCTTGCTGGCGGCGCCGATGGCGGCGACGACCGTGACCGGTACCGAAATCGCCAGAGCACAGGGCGAGGCGGCGACCAGCACCACCAGAGCGCGTTCGATCCAGGTGGCGGGGTCACCGAGCAGGCTCCCCGCGACGGCGATCAGGGCGGCGGCGATCATCACGGCGGGGACCAGGGGTTTGGCGATGCGGTCAGCCAAACGTTGGGCGGCGCCCTTGCGGGACTGCTCGGCTTCCACGATGCGCACGATGCGGGCCAGGGAATTGTCCTCGGCGGTGGTGCTGACTTCTACTTCGAGGGCGCCGGCTCCGTTGATCGACCCGGCGAACACCTCATCACCGGGGCCGGCTTCAACGGGCACTGATTCGCCGGTGATGGCCGAGAGGTCCAGGGCGGTGCGGCCCCGGGTGATGATGCCGTCAGTGGCGACTCGTTCTCCGGGTTTGACGACCATGAGGTCACCGATGCGCAATTCTGTTGGCGCGATGGTTGTTTCGGTGCCGTCGCGGCGAACGGTGGCCTCATCGGGCACCAGCGACAGTAGTGCGCGCAGTCCGCGGCGGGTGCGGGCCAGCGAGTATTCCTCCAGGCCTTCGCTGATGGAGAACAGGAACGCCAGCATCGCGGCCTCACCGACCTCGCCGAGCAGCACCGCGCCCACGGCGGCGATGGTCATCAGCGTGCCGACCCCGATCTTGCCCTTGGCCAGCCGCCCCAGGGTGGACGGCACGAAGGTATAGGCGCCGGCCAGCAGCGCCGCTGCCTCCAACGTGAGCACCACCGGGTCGGCGGCGCCGACCAGGTTGGCGATCAACGCCGCCAGCAGCAGTACCCCGGAGAGCGCGGCGAACTGCAATTCTGTGATCTGCCAGAGCCGTTCGGGTTCACGCTCCTGCTCCTCGGCGCTGCGGGGTTCGTCGCTGCCGCAGCCACAGGCATCGCTCATTGCCGCGTCTCCTCGGTGTCGATCGCCGCACCCCGGGCGCCGGTTCCATAGGTGGGACACAACGCCACCGCGTTGCCGGTGGCCGCCAGCAGCGTTTCCGCCGCAGCGAGCACGTCCAGCAGCTCGGGGCGAGACAAGGAATAGAACACCTGACGGCCTTCTGGGCGGCCGGTGACCAGCCCACAGTCCCGCAGGCACGCCACGTGCGCGGAGACGGTGGATTGCGCCAACCCCAGCTCACCGATCAGATCGACAACTCGCGCCTCCCCGTCAGCCAGGCGGCGCACGATCGTCAACCGCGTCGCATCGGAGAGACTGTGGAACAGTGCCACCGCGGCATCGAGGTCGGACGTGTTGCCGGCCAGGCAGGTGTCCCGCTTATTCATCGTCACACAACGATGATAACCATCGAAGCCGATTTAGCGAAAGGGGCGCATTCGTGACAGCCATTCTCGGAGCTGCTCCCGGTCGCGGCGAGCGTCGCAGACGAATTCGGTCGTGCATCAGATCGGCTGATAAAGCTGGTCAAGTGGAATTCTCATCCGATCTGATACACCGCAGTTCAGCTCACTGGTCCTGTGTCAGATCAAATGAGAACGGACAC
>NZ_JBLVUL010000001.1:7040000-7436734 GCF_048282725.1 Mycobacterium sp. 48b | reverse complement strand
CAGACAGGTTGTGAACGGCGTGGTGAGCGGAAGTAGGTGAGGACCTCCGGTATCGGTGTGGTTACCAAACACGCACATCCGATTACCGAGAGGTCCTCATGGTCCACGCTAATGCTTCGTTGACTCCTCGTGGGCGGTTGCGGCTTGCGCAGGCGGTTGTTGATCAGGGCTGGAGTTTGCGGCGCGCGGCTGAGCGGTTCCAATGTTCGGTGGCCACAGCCAAGAAATGGGCCGACCGTTATCGCGACGGTGGCGAAGCAGCGATGGTAGACCGGCCCAGCCGGCCGCATCGCAGTCCGTTGCGGTTGCCGAAACGACGTGAGCGGCGCATCGTCAACCTGCGCTTCACCCGGCGCTGGGGCCCACATCGCATCGCCGCTTACCTGCACCTGCCACGCTCGACCGTTGAGGCGGTGCTGCGCCGCTACCGGATGCCATTGCTGCGGCACCTGGACCAAAACACCGGGTTACCGGTACGCCGGCCCAAACCCCGCCGCTATGAGCACCCGGCTCCCGGCGACTTGGTCCATGTCGACGTCAAGAAACTGGGCCGCATCCCCGACGGGGGCGGCCATCGCAAGCTGGGTCGCCAAGCCGGCCGGCGCAACCGCTGCGGCATGGGATACACGTTCTTGCACCACGCCGTTGATGACCACTCCCGGCTGGCCTACTCCGAGGACCTCACCGACGAACGCAAAGAAACCGCCGCGGGATTCTGGAAACGCGCCAACGCGTTCTTCGCCGACCACGGCATCACCGTCAAACGAGTGTTGACCGACAATGGATCCTGTTACCGGTCAAAGAATTTCGCTGAAGCGCTCGGCCCCGACATCACCCACAAGAGGACCCGGCCCTACCGGCCACAGACCAACGGCAAAGTCGAGCGATTCAACCGCACCCTGACCACCGAATGGGCCTATGCGCAGACCTACCGCTCTGAGGCCGAACGCGCCGGAACCTACCAGCACTGGCTGCATCACTACAATCACCACCGACCCCACACCGGCATCGGCGGAATGACACCAATCGAGCGCCTACGCGTTCACAACCTACCCGTGAAGAACAACTAGCCGGTGTACGTCTCCGGGTCCGGGCGGTACCGGGTGCCGTCGTCCAGGCCGTTGAGCGCGGCCATCTGGTCGTCGGTGAGCTCGAAGTCGAACACCTCGAGGTTGGCCGCCAGGTGCTCCGGCGACCTCGACCGGGTGATGACCGAGTTGCCCAGCTGCAGGCTCCACTTGATCAGCACCTGCGCCGGGGTCTTGCCGTGCGCCTGGGCCACCGAGACGACGGTCTCGTTGTCCAGCAGCCGGCCCACGCCCAGCGGGCTGTACGCCTGGGTGACGATCCCGTAGCCCTTGTTCACCTCGCGCAGGTGCGCCTGGTTGAGCAGCGGGTGCAGCTCGATCTGGTTGACCGCGGGGGTGAAGAACGACAGGTCGATGACGTTCGACAGGTGCTCCTCGTGGAAGTTGGACACCCCGATGGACTTGGCGTCGCCGAGCTCCTTGTTCTTCATCAGCCCGCCCCAGCTGTCGATGTACTTGCCCTGCTCACCGGCGGGCCAGTGGATCAGGTACAGGTCGACGTAGCCGAGACCGAGTTCCTCGACACTCTTGCGGCAGGCGTCCTGCGCACTCTTGAAACCCTGGTCGCGGACGTCGAGCTTGCTGGTGACGAAGATCTCCTCGCGGGGCACCCCGGACTTGCGTACCGCGCGGCCGACGGCGGCCTCGTTGCCGTACGCGGCGGCGGTGTCGATCAGTCGGTAACCGGCCGACAGCGCCGCCAGCACCGCCTGCTCGGCGTCGGCCTCGGACAGCTCGCCGACGCCGATGCCGAGCACCGGCATGGTGTTGTCGTCGTTGAGCGTGACCGTCGGAATGGACGAGGAGGTCATGTCACCTACCCTGTGAACTCGAAATTTCTCGGGTCGGGACCCAGGCGAGTGCCATCGCCGAGCGACGAGATCGACGCCATGTCCTGCTCGCTCAACTCGAAGTCGAACACGTCGAAGTTGCTCACAATCCGCTCGGGGGTCACCGATTTCGGGATGACTATATTGCCGAGTTGGATATGCCACCTAATCAGTACCTGCGCCGGGGTGCGTCCGTGCGCCTCCGCGACTGAGGTGACGGTCGGATTCGCCAGCAGCGATCCCTGCCCCAGCGGGCTCCACGCCTCGGTGGCGATGCCCAGTTCGGCGTGTACCTCACGCAGCTCCTGCTGCTGAAGCAGCGGGTGCAGCTCGATCTGGTTGACGGCGGGCACGACGCCGGTGGCGTCGATCAGCGTGCGCAGGTGTTCGGGCTCGAAGTTGCTCACCCCGATCGAGCGGATCCGGCCCTGGTCACGCAGGTAGGCGAACGCCTTGAAGGTGTCGACGTACTTGTTGGTCTTCGGCATCGGCCAGTGCACCAGATACAGATCGAGATACTCCAGGCCCAGCCGCTCCATGCTCTTGTCGAACGCGGCCAGCGTGCTATCATAACCCTGGTCGGCGTTCCACAGCTTGGTCGTGATGTAGACGTCCTCGCGGCGCAGACCCGACTTGGCCAGCGCCTGCCCGACCTCGCGTTCGTTCTGGTAGGCGGCGGCGGTGTCGATGTGCCGGTAGCCCGCCTCCAGCGCCGTGGCAACCGCGCGCTCGGTGGCCTCCGGCGGCGTCTGCCAAACTCCGAGTCCAACCTGGGGGATCGCATTACCGTCATTCAGCGTGATCAAGGGAGATGCCATGACTGCGAGTCTGCCAGCTGACGGCGCGTACAGCCCGGGACGCAAGGAGGCGCTCGTCACCGCGATGGCGGGTGTCACCCTGCGCGCGTTGCCGCGCATCCCCGACCCGGTGAAACGCCTGCTGCTGGCGGGCCGCACGGTGACGGTGGACGGCAACACCCTCGACACCACGGTGCAGCTGATGCTCGCCGGGCAGAAGCTGGTCGGGATCGACGGTGGCACCAACAACGTGGCGGCGGCGCGGGCGCAGCTGCGCGACCTGTCCGGCGGGTTCCGGCAGGCGATCCCGGTGGCCGCGGTCGAAGATCTCACCGTGACCGGCGGGGACGGTGAGATCCCGGCCCGCCACTACGTTCCGCCCACATCCACCGCCGACACGGCCGCCCCGCTGCTGGTGTTCTTCCACGGCGGCGGCTTCGTGATCGGCGACCTCGACAGCCACGACGACCTGTGCCGGCTGATCTGCCGCGACGCCGGGGTGCACGTGCTGTCGGTCGACTACCGGCTGGCCCCCGAGCACAAGGCGCCCGCCGCCGCCGACGACGGGTTCGCCGCCTACCGCTGGGCGCGCGAGCACGCCGCCGAACTCGGTGCCGACCCGGACCGCGTCGCGGTCGGCGGGGACAGCGCCGGCGGCAACATCGCCGCCGTCGTCGCCCAGCGCGCCCGCGCCGAAGGAGTGCCGCAACCGGCGCTGCAACTGCTCATCTACCCGTGGACCAACCCCAGCGGCGAGACCCGGTCGCAGACCCTGTTCGCCTCCGGCTACTTCCTGACGAAGGCCGACATCGAGTGGTTCGCCGACAAGTACGTCACCGGTGCGTCGGTGCAGATCACCGATCCGGTCGTGTCACCGCTGCTGGCCGACGACCTGTCCGGGCTCGCGCCTGCACTGGTGCTGACCGGCGGCTTCGACCCACTGCGCGACGAGGGCGTGGCCTACGCCGAGGCACTGCGCGCCGCCGGGGTGGCCGTCGACCTGCGGCAGGCCGGTGCGCTGATCCACGGCTTCGCCAACATGTTCCCGATCGGGGGCGGTTGCGCGGCCGCGGTCGCCGACATGATCAGCGCGCTGCGCACCCGTCTGCGCGGCGTCTGACGGGCCGCGAAAACGCCGCCGGTACGCTTGTCCCCGTGGCCTCGAAACCGAAGAAGACCCCGAAGTACGACCTGAAGGCGGCCGACAAGAAACGCAATCTGGCCGTACAGATCGGGTTGACCGCGATCGTCGTGATCTTCGCCGTCGCGCTGGTGCTCTACATCGTCATGACCAAGGAGGACAAGCCCGGCGAGGGTGAGGCCAAGCCGATCCGGGTGGCGTCCAGCGACGTCATCACCGGTGACGACGGCGAGCCCAAGGCCGTGCTGTCGCTCTACGAGGACTTCCTGTGCCCGGCGTGCGGCAACTTCGAGAAGGCCTTCGGCCCGACGATCAACCGGCTGATCGACAGCGGCGCCGTGGCGGCCGACTACTACATGGTCTCGATCCTGGACCGGGCCGGCCAGGGGTACTCGACCCGCGCCGCGAACGCCGCCTACTGCGTGGCCGAAGCCGACACCGAGGCGTTCCGCCGCTTCCACGCCGCGCTGTACGCCCAGCAGCCGCCCGAGGGCGTCGGCCCGTTCCCGGACGAGGCCCGGCTGACCGAGGTGGCGCGCCAGGCCGGCGTCGTCGGCGACGTCCCGAACTGCATCGAGAAGGGCCGCTACGACGACATGGTCAAGGGCATGGCCAAGGCGACCGAGGTCAAGGCCACCCCGACCATCCGCATCAACGGCAAGGACTACAAGCCGACGACCCCCGACGCGCTGATCGACGAGATCAGGAGCATCGTCGGTGACCTGCCCGTGCTCGACGCCGGTGCGCCGCCGCCGAATCCGGATCCGACGACCCCGGCGCCCGCTCCCGCTCCCGCTCCATGAGCGTGAGCGCGCCAGGGGAGGTGTCCCCGGCCGAGCCGGACAGCCCCGAGCACGGTGGGGTGCACGTCGGGAGGCTGAGCGCGCTGTGGGTCCTGATCGCCGGCGTGGTGGGCCTCTCGTCGGCGCTGGCGCTGACCATCGAGAAGGTCGAGCTGCTCAAGAACCCGGCCTACGTGCCGACGTGCAGCCTCAACCCGGTGCTGTCCTGCGGTTCGGTGATGGTCACCCCGCAGGCCGCCGTGTTCGGTTTCCCGAACTCGCTGATCGGCATCGTGTCGTTCACCGTCGTGCTGGTGACCGGGGTGCTCGCGGTGGCCCGGGTTCAGCTGCCCCGCTGGTACTGGGCCGGGCTGGCGGTCGGCACGCTGCTGGGCACGGTGTTCGTGCACTGGCTGATCTACCAGAGCGTGTTCACCATCGGCGCGCTGTGCCTGTACTGCATGGTGGTGTGGTCGATGACCATCCCGCTGCTGGTCGTGGTGACGACGATCGCGGTGCAGCCGCAGCGCGGCAACGCCGTGCTGCGCGGGCTGCACACCTGGCGCTGGTCGATCGTGGCGCTGTGGTTCACCGCGGTGATCCTGTTGTGCCTGGTGCGGTTCTGGAGTTACTGGTCCACTCTGCTCTGAGGATCTAGGTGTAACTCCCAGACAGGTTGTGAACGGCGTGGTGAGCGGAAGTAGGTGAGGACCTCCGGTATCGGTGTGGTTACCAAACACGCACATCCGATTACCGAGAGGTCCTCATGGTCCACGCTAATGCTTCGTTGACTCCTCGTGGGCGGTTGCGGCTTGCGCAGGCGGTTGTTGATCAGGGCTGGAGTTTGCGGCGCGCGGCTGAGCGGTTCCAATGTTCGGTGGCCACAGCCAAGAAATGGGCCGACCGTTATCGCGACGGTGGCGAAGCAGCGATGGTAGACCGGCCCAGCCGGCCGCATCGCAGTCCGTTGCGGTTGCCGAAACGACGTGAGCGGCGCATCGTCAACCTGCGCTTCACCCGGCGCTGGGGCCCACATCGCATCGCCGCTTACCTGCACCTGCCACGCTCGACCGTTGAGGCGGTGCTGCGCCGCTACCGGATGCCATTGCTGCGGCACCTGGACCAAAACACCGGGTTACCGGTACGCCGGCCCAAACCCCGCCGCTATGAGCACCCGGCTCCCGGCGACTTGGTCCATGTCGACGTCAAGAAACTGGGCCGCATCCCCGACGGGGGCGGCCATCGCAAGCTGGGTCGCCAAGCCGGCCGGCGCAACCGCTGCGGCATGGGATACACGTTCTTGCACCACGCCGTTGATGACCACTCCCGGCTGGCCTACTCCGAGGACCTCACCGACGAACGCAAAGAAACCGCCGCGGGATTCTGGAAACGCGCCAACGCGTTCTTCGCCGACCACGGCATCACCGTCAAACGAGTGTTGACCGACAATGGATCCTGTTACCGGTCAAAGAATTTCGCTGAAGCGCTCGGCCCCGACATCACCCACAAGAGGACCCGGCCCTACCGGCCACAGACCAACGGCAAAGTCGAGCGATTCAACCGCACCCTGACCACCGAATGGGCCTATGCGCAGACCTACCGCTCTGAGGCCGAACGCGCCGGAACCTACCAGCACTGGCTGCATCACTACAATCACCACCGACCCCACACCGGCATCGGCGGAATGACACCAATCGAGCGCCTACGCGTTCACAACCTACCCGTGAAGAACAACTAGCCGGTGTACGTCTCCGGGTCCGGGCGGTACCGGGTGCCGTCGTCCAGGCCGTTGAGCGCGGCCATCTGGTCGTCGGTGAGCTCGAAGTCGAACACCTCGAGGTTGGCCGCCAGGTGCTCCGGCGACCTCGACCGGGTGATGACCGAGTTGCCCAGCTGCAGGCTCCACTTGATCAGCACCTGCGCCGGGGTCTTGCCGTGCGCCTGGGCCACCGAGACGACGGTCTCGTTGTCCAGCAGCCGGCCCACGCCCAGCGGGCTGTACGCCTGGGTGACGATCCCGTAGCCCTTGTTCACCTCGCGCAGGTGCGCCTGGTTGAGCAGCGGGTGCAGCTCGATCTGGTTGACCGCGGGGGTGAAGAACGACAGGTCGATGACGTTCGACAGGTGCTCCTCGTGGAAGTTGGACACCCCGATGGACTTGGCGTCGCCGAGCTCCTTGTTCTTCATCAGCCCGCCCCAGCTGTCGATGTACTTGCCCTGCTCACCGGCGGGCCAGTGGATCAGGTACAGGTCGACGTAGCCGAGACCGAGTTCCTCGACACTCTTGCGGCAGGCGTCCTGCGCACTCTTGAAACCCTGGTCGCGGACGTCGAGCTTGCTGGTGACGAAGATCTCCTCGCGGGGCACCCCGGACTTGCGTACCGCGCGGCCGACGGCGGCCTCGTTGCCGTACGCGGCGGCGGTGTCGATCAGTCGGTAACCGGCCGACAGCGCCGCCAGCACCGCCTGCTCGGCGTCGGCCTCGGACAGCTCGCCGACGCCGATGCCGAGCACCGGCATGGTGTTGTCGTCGTTGAGCGTGACCGTCGGAATGGACGAGGAGGTCATGTCACCTACCCTGTGAACTCGAAATTTCTCGGGTCGGGACCCAGGCGAGTGCCATCGCCGAGCGACGAGATCGACGCCATGTCCTGCTCGCTCAACTCGAAGTCGAACACGTCGAAGTTGCTCACAATCCGCTCGGGGGTCACCGATTTCGGGATGACTATATTGCCGAGTTGGATATGCCACCTAATCAGTACCTGCGCCGGGGTGCGTCCGTGCGCCTCCGCGACTGAGGTGACGGTCGGATTCGCCAGCAGCGATCCCTGCCCCAGCGGGCTCCACGCCTCGGTGGCGATGCCCAGTTCGGCGTGTACCTCACGCAGCTCCTGCTGCTGAAGCAGCGGGTGCAGCTCGATCTGGTTGACGGCGGGCACGACGCCGGTGGCGTCGATCAGCGTGCGCAGGTGTTCGGGCTCGAAGTTGCTCACCCCGATCGAGCGGATCCGGCCCTGGTCACGCAGGTAGGCGAACGCCTTGAAGGTGTCGACGTACTTGTTGGTCTTCGGCATCGGCCAGTGCACCAGATACAGATCGAGATACTCCAGGCCCAGCCGCTCCATGCTCTTGTCGAACGCGGCCAGCGTGCTATCATAACCCTGGTCGGCGTTCCACAGCTTGGTCGTGATGTAGACGTCCTCGCGGCGCAGACCCGACTTGGCCAGCGCCTGCCCGACCTCGCGTTCGTTCTGGTAGGCGGCGGCGGTGTCGATGTGCCGGTAGCCCGCCTCCAGCGCCGTGGCAACCGCGCGCTCGGTGGCCTCCGGCGGCGTCTGCCAAACTCCGAGTCCAACCTGGGGGATCGCATTACCGTCATTCAGCGTGATCAAGGGAGATGCCATGACTGCGAGTCTGCCAGCTGACGGCGCGTACAGCCCGGGACGCAAGGAGGCGCTCGTCACCGCGATGGCGGGTGTCACCCTGCGCGCGTTGCCGCGCATCCCCGACCCGGTGAAACGCCTGCTGCTGGCGGGCCGCACGGTGACGGTGGACGGCAACACCCTCGACACCACGGTGCAGCTGATGCTCGCCGGGCAGAAGCTGGTCGGGATCGACGGTGGCACCAACAACGTGGCGGCGGCGCGGGCGCAGCTGCGCGACCTGTCCGGCGGGTTCCGGCAGGCGATCCCGGTGGCCGCGGTGAGAGATCTCACCGTGACCGGCGGGGACGGTGAGATCCCGGCCCGCCACTACGTTCCGCCCACATCCACCGCCGACACGGCCGCCCCGCTGCTGGTGTTCTTCCACGGCGGCGGCTTCGTGATCGGCGACCTCGACAGCCACGACGACCTGTGCCGGCTGATCTGCCGCGACGCCGGGGTGCACGTGCTGTCGGTCGACTACCGGCTGGCCCCCGAGCACAAGGCGCCCGCCGCCGCCGACGACGGGTTCGCCGCCTACCGCTGGGCGCGCGAGCACGCCGCCGAACTCGGTGCCGACCCGGACCGCGTCGCGGTCGGCGGGGACAGCGCCGGCGGCAACATCGCCGCCGTCGTCGCCCAGCGCGCCCGCGCCGAAGGAGTGCCGCAACCGGCGCTGCAACTGCTCATCTACCCGTGGACCAACCCCAGCGGCGAGACCCGGTCGCAGACCCTGTTCGCCTCCGGCTACTTCCTGACGAAGGCCGACATCGAGTGGTTCGCCGACAAGTACGTCACCGGTGCGTCGGTGCAGATCACCGATCCGGTCGTGTCACCGCTGCTGGCCGACGACCTGTCCGGGCTCGCGCCTGCACTGGTGCTGACCGGCGGCTTCGACCCACTGCGCGACGAGGGCGTGGCCTACGCCGAGGCACTGCGCGCCGCCGGGGTGGCCGTCGACCTGCGGCAGGCCGGTGCGCTGATCCACGGCTTCGCCAACATGTTCCCGATCGGGGGCGGTTGCGCGGCCGCGGTCGCCGACATGATCAGCGCGCTGCGCACCCGTCTGCGCGGCGTCTGACGGGCCGCGAAAACGCCGCCGGTACGCTTGTCCCCGTGGCCTCGAAACCGAAGAAGACCCCGAAGTACGACCTGAAGGCGGCCGACAAGAAACGCAATCTGGCCGTACAGATCGGGTTGACCGCGATCGTCGTGATCTTCGCCGTCGCGCTGGTGCTCTACATCGTCATGACCAAGGAGGACAAGCCCGGCGAGGGTGAGGCCAAGCCGATCCGGGTGGCGTCCAGCGACGTCATCACCGGTGACGACGGCGAGCCCAAGGCCGTGCTGTCGCTCTACGAGGACTTCCTGTGCCCGGCGTGCGGCAACTTCGAGAAGGCCTTCGGCCCGACGATCAACCGGCTGATCGACAGCGGCGCCGTGGCGGCCGACTACTACATGGTCTCGATCCTGGACCGGGCCGGCCAGGGGTACTCGACCCGCGCCGCGAACGCCGCCTACTGCGTGGCCGAAGCCGACACCGAGGCGTTCCGCCGCTTCCACGCCGCGCTGTACGCCCAGCAGCCGCCCGAGGGCGTCGGCCCGTTCCCGGACGAGGCCCGGCTGACCGAGGTGGCGCGCCAGGCCGGCGTCGTCGGCGACGTCCCGAACTGCATCGAGAAGGGCCGCTACGACGACATGGTCAAGGGCATGGCCAAGGCGACCGAGGTCAAGGCCACCCCGACCATCCGCATCAACGGCAAGGACTACAAGCCGACGACCCCCGACGCGCTGATCGACGAGATCAGGAGCATCGTCGGTGACCTGCCCGTGCTCGACGCCGGTGCGCCGCCGCCGAATCCGGATCCGACGACCCCGGCGCCCGCTCCCGCTCCCGCTCCATGAGCGTGAGCGCGCCAGGGGAGGTGTCCCCGGCCGAGCCGGACAGCCCCGAGCACGGTGGGGTGCACGTCGGGAGGCTGAGCGCGCTGTGGGTCCTGATCGCCGGCGTGGTGGGCCTCTCGTCGGCGCTGGCGCTGACCATCGAGAAGGTCGAGCTGCTCAAGAACCCGGCCTACGTGCCGACGTGCAGCCTCAACCCGGTGCTGTCCTGCGGTTCGGTGATGGTCACCCCGCAGGCCGCCGTGTTCGGTTTCCCGAACTCGCTGATCGGCATCGTGTCGTTCACCGTCGTGCTGGTGACCGGGGTGCTCGCGGTGGCCCGGGTTCAGCTGCCCCGCTGGTACTGGGCCGGGCTGGCGGTCGGCACGCTGCTGGGCACGGTGTTCGTGCACTGGCTGATCTACCAGAGCGTGTTCACCATCGGCGCGCTGTGCCTGTACTGCATGGTGGTGTGGTCGATGACCATCCCGCTGCTGGTCGTGGTGACGACGATCGCGGTGCAGCCGCAGCGCGGCAACGCCGTGCTGCGCGGGCTGCACACCTGGCGCTGGTCGATCGTGGCGCTGTGGTTCACCGCGGTGATCCTGTTGTGCCTGGTGCGGTTCTGGAGTTACTGGTCCACTCTGCTCTGAGGATCTAGGTGTAACTCCCAGACAGGTTGTGAACGGCGTGGTGAGCGGAAGTAGGTGAGGACCTCCGGTATCGGTGTGGTTACCAAACACGCACATCCGATTACCGAGAGGTCCTCATGGTCCACGCTAATGCTTCGTTGACTCCTCGTGGGCGGTTGCGGCTTGCGCAGGCGGTTGTTGATCAGGGCTGGAGTTTGCGGCGCGCGGCTGAGCGGTTCCAATGTTCGGTGGCCACAGCCAAGAAATGGGCCGACCGTTATCGCGACGGTGGCGAAGCAGCGATGGTAGACCGGCCCAGCCGGCCGCATCGCAGTCCGTTGCGGTTGCCGAAACGACGTGAGCGGCGCATCGTCAACCTGCGCTTCACCCGGCGCTGGGGCCCACATCGCATCGCCGCTTACCTGCACCTGCCACGCTCGACCGTTGAGGCGGTGCTGCGCCGCTACCGGATGCCATTGCTGCGGCACCTGGACCAAAACACCGGGTTACCGGTACGCCGGCCCAAACCCCGCCGCTATGAGCACCCGGCTCCCGGCGACTTGGTCCATGTCGACGTCAAGAAACTGGGCCGCATCCCCGACGGGGGCGGCCATCGCAAGCTGGGTCGCCAAGCCGGCCGGCGCAACCGCTGCGGCATGGGATACACGTTCTTGCACCACGCCGTTGATGACCACTCCCGGCTGGCCTACTCCGAGGACCTCACCGACGAACGCAAAGAAACCGCCGCGGGATTCTGGAAACGCGCCAACGCGTTCTTCGCCGACCACGGCATCACCGTCAAACGAGTGTTGACCGACAATGGATCCTGTTACCGGTCAAAGAATTTCGCTGAAGCGCTCGGCCCCGACATCACCCACAAGAGGACCCGGCCCTACCGGCCACAGACCAACGGCAAAGTCGAGCGATTCAACCGCACCCTGACCACCGAATGGGCCTATGCGCAGACCTACCGCTCTGAGGCCGAACGCGCCGGAACCTACCAGCACTGGCTGCATCACTACAATCACCACCGACCCCACACCGGCATCGGCGGAATGACACCAATCGAGCGCCTACGCGTTCACAACCTACCCGTGAAGAACAACTAGCCGGTGTACGTCTCCGGGTCCGGGCGGTACCGGGTGCCGTCGTCCAGGCCGTTGAGCGCGGCCATCTGGTCGTCGGTGAGCTCGAAGTCGAACACCTCGAGGTTGGCCGCCAGGTGCTCCGGCGACCTCGACCGGGTGATGACCGAGTTGCCCAGCTGCAGGCTCCACTTGATCAGCACCTGCGCCGGGGTCTTGCCGTGCGCCTGGGCCACCGAGACGACGGTCTCGTTGTCCAGCAGCCGGCCCACGCCCAGCGGGCTGTACGCCTGGGTGACGATCCCGTAGCCCTTGTTCACCTCGCGCAGGTGCGCCTGGTTGAGCAGCGGGTGCAGCTCGATCTGGTTGACCGCGGGGGTGAAGAACGACAGGTCGATGACGTTCGACAGGTGCTCCTCGTGGAAGTTGGACACCCCGATGGACTTGGCGTCGCCGAGCTCCTTGTTCTTCATCAGCCCGCCCCAGCTGTCGATGTACTTGCCCTGCTCACCGGCGGGCCAGTGGATCAGGTACAGGTCGACGTAGCCGAGACCGAGTTCCTCGACACTCTTGCGGCAGGCGTCCTGCGCACTCTTGAAACCCTGGTCGCGGACGTCGAGCTTGCTGGTGACGAAGATCTCCTCGCGGGGCACCCCGGACTTGCGTACCGCGCGGCCGACGGCGGCCTCGTTGCCGTACGCGGCGGCGGTGTCGATCAGTCGGTAACCGGCCGACAGCGCCGCCAGCACCGCCTGCTCGGCGTCGGCCTCGGACAGCTCGCCGACGCCGATGCCGAGCACCGGCATGGTGTTGTCGTCGTTGAGCGTGACCGTCGGAATGGACGAGGAGGTCATGTCACCTACCCTGTGAACTCGAAATTTCTCGGGTCGGGACCCAGGCGAGTGCCATCGCCGAGCGACGAGATCGACGCCATGTCCTGCTCGCTCAACTCGAAGTCGAACACGTCGAAGTTGCTCACAATCCGCTCGGGGGTCACCGATTTCGGGATGACTATATTGCCGAGTTGGATATGCCACCTAATCAGTACCTGCGCCGGGGTGCGTCCGTGCGCCTCCGCGACTGAGGTGACGGTCGGATTCGCCAGCAGCGATCCCTGCCCCAGCGGGCTCCACGCCTCGGTGGCGATGCCCAGTTCGGCGTGTACCTCACGCAGCTCCTGCTGCTGAAGCAGCGGGTGCAGCTCGATCTGGTTGACGGCGGGCACGACGCCGGTGGCGTCGATCAGCGTGCGCAGGTGTTCGGGCTCGAAGTTGCTCACCCCGATCGAGCGGATCCGGCCCTGGTCACGCAGGTAGGCGAACGCCTTGAAGGTGTCGACGTACTTGTTGGTCTTCGGCATCGGCCAGTGCACCAGATACAGATCGAGATACTCCAGGCCCAGCCGCTCCATGCTCTTGTCGAACGCGGCCAGCGTGCTATCATAACCCTGGTCGGCGTTCCACAGCTTGGTCGTGATGTAGACGTCCTCGCGGCGCAGACCCGACTTGGCCAGCGCCTGCCCGACCTCGCGTTCGTTCTGGTAGGCGGCGGCGGTGTCGATGTGCCGGTAGCCCGCCTCCAGCGCCGTGGCAACCGCGCGCTCGGTGGCCTCCGGCGGCGTCTGCCAAACTCCGAGTCCAACCTGGGGGATCGCATTACCGTCATTCAGCGTGATCAAGGGAGATGCCATGACTGCGAGTCTGCCAGCTGACGGCGCGTACAGCCCGGGACGCAAGGAGGCGCTCGTCACCGCGATGGCGGGTGTCACCCTGCGCGCGTTGCCGCGCATCCCCGACCCGGTGAAACGCCTGCTGCTGGCGGGCCGCACGGTGACGGTGGACGGCAACACCCTCGACACCACGGTGCAGCTGATGCTCGCCGGGCAGAAGCTGGTCGGGATCGACGGTGGCACCAACAACGTGGCGGCGGCGCGGGCGCAGCTGCGCGACCTGTCCGGCGGGTTCCGGCAGGCGATCCCGGTGGCCGCGGTGAGAGATCTCACCGTGACCGGCGGGGACGGTGAGATCCCGGCCCGCCACTACGTTCCGCCCACATCCACCGCCGACACGGCCGCCCCGCTGCTGGTGTTCTTCCACGGCGGCGGCTTCGTGATCGGCGACCTCGACAGCCACGACGACCTGTGCCGGCTGATCTGCCGCGACGCCGGGGTGCACGTGCTGTCGGTCGACTACCGGCTGGCCCCCGAGCACAAGGCGCCCGCCGCCGCCGACGACGGGTTCGCCGCCTACCGCTGGGCGCGCGAGCACGCCGCCGAACTCGGTGCCGACCCGGACCGCGTCGCGGTCGGCGGGGACAGCGCCGGCGGCAACATCGCCGCCGTCGTCGCCCAGCGCGCCCGCGCCGAAGGAGTGCCGCAACCGGCGCTGCAACTGCTCATCTACCCGTGGACCAACCCCAGCGGCGAGACCCGGTCGCAGACCCTGTTCGCCTCCGGCTACTTCCTGACGAAGGCCGACATCGAGTGGTTCGCCGACAAGTACGTCACCGGTGCGTCGGTGCAGATCACCGATCCGGTCGTGTCACCGCTGCTGGCCGACGACCTGTCCGGGCTCGCGCCTGCACTGGTGCTGACCGGCGGCTTCGACCCACTGCGCGACGAGGGCGTGGCCTACGCCGAGGCACTGCGCGCCGCCGGGGTGGCCGTCGACCTGCGGCAGGCCGGTGCGCTGATCCACGGCTTCGCCAACATGTTCCCGATCGGGGGCGGTTGCGCGGCCGCGGTCGCCGACATGATCAGCGCGCTGCGCACCCGTCTGCGCGGCGTCTGACGGGCCGCGAAAACGCCGCCGGTACGCTTGTCCCCGTGGCCTCGAAACCGAAGAAGACCCCGAAGTACGACCTGAAGGCGGCCGACAAGAAACGCAATCTGGCCGTACAGATCGGGTTGACCGCGATCGTCGTGATCTTCGCCGTCGCGCTGGTGCTCTACATCGTCATGACCAAGGAGGACAAGCCCGGCGAGGGTGAGGCCAAGCCGATCCGGGTGGCGTCCAGCGACGTCATCACCGGTGACGACGGCGAGCCCAAGGCCGTGCTGTCGCTCTACGAGGACTTCCTGTGCCCGGCGTGCGGCAACTTCGAGAAGGCCTTCGGCCCGACGATCAACCGGCTG
Organism: Mycobacterium sp. 48b; assembly: GCF_048282725.1. Lineage (NCBI taxonomy): Bacteria > Bacillati > Actinomycetota > Actinomycetes > Mycobacteriales > Mycobacteriaceae > Mycobacterium > Mycobacterium sp. 48b. The sequence goes on along the minus strand of NZ_JBLVUL010000001.1, from coordinate 7,421,943 downwards.
ATCGACAGCGGCGCCGTGGCGGCCGACTACTACATGGTCTCGATCCTGGACCGGGCCGGCCAGGGGTACTCGACCCGCGCCGCGAACGCCGCCTACTGCGTGGCCGAAGCCGACACCGAGGCGTTCCGCCGCTTCCACGCCGCGCTGTACGCCCAGCAGCCGCCCGAGGGCGTCGGCCCGTTCCCGGACGAGGCCCGGCTGACCGAGGTGGCGCGCCAGGCCGGCGTCGTCGGCGACGTCCCGAACTGCATCGAGAAGGGCCGCTACGACGACATGGTCAAGGGCATGGCCAAGGCGACCGAGGTCAAGGCCACCCCGACCATCCGCATCAACGGCAAGGACTACAAGCCGACGACCCCCGACGCGCTGATCGACGAGATCAGGAGCATCGTCGGTGACCTGCCCGTGCTCGACGCCGGTGCGCCGCCGCCGAATCCGGATCCGACGACCCCGGCGCCCGCTCCCGCTCCCGCTCCATGAGCGTGAGCGCGCCAGGGGAGGTGTCCCCGGCCGAGCCGGACAGCCCCGAGCACGGTGGGGTGCACGTCGGGAGGCTGAGCGCGCTGTGGGTCCTGATCGCCGGCGTGGTGGGCCTCTCGTCGGCGCTGGCGCTGACCATCGAGAAGGTCGAGCTGCTCAAGAACCCGGCCTACGTGCCGACGTGCAGCCTCAACCCGGTGCTGTCCTGCGGTTCGGTGATGGTCACCCCGCAGGCCGCCGTGTTCGGTTTCCCGAACTCGCTGATCGGCATCGTGTCGTTCACCGTCGTGCTGGTGACCGGGGTGCTCGCGGTGGCCCGGGTTCAGCTGCCCCGCTGGTACTGGGCCGGGCTGGCGGTCGGCACGCTGCTGGGCACGGTGTTCGTGCACTGGCTGATCTACCAGAGCGTGTTCACCATCGGCGCGCTGTGCCTGTACTGCATGGTGGTGTGGTCGATGACCATCCCGCTGCTGGTCGTGGTGACGACGATCGCGGTGCAGCCGCAGCGCGGCAACGCCGTGCTGCGCGGGCTGCACACCTGGCGCTGGTCGATCGTGGCGCTGTGGTTCACCGCGGTGATCCTGTTGTGCCTGGTGCGGTTCTGGAGTTACTGGTCCACTCTGCTCTGAGGATCTAGGTGTAACTCCCAGACAGGTTGTGAACGGCGTGGTGAGCGGAAGTAGGTGAGGACCTCCGGTATCGGTGTGGTTACCAAACACGCACATCCGATTACCGAGAGGTCCTCATGGTCCACGCTAATGCTTCGTTGACTCCTCGTGGGCGGTTGCGGCTTGCGCAGGCGGTTGTTGATCAGGGCTGGAGTTTGCGGCGCGCGGCTGAGCGGTTCCAATGTTCGGTGGCCACAGCCAAGAAATGGGCCGACCGTTATCGCGACGGTGGCGAAGCAGCGATGGTAGACCGGCCCAGCCGGCCGCATCGCAGTCCGTTGCGGTTGCCGAAACGACGTGAGCGGCGCATCGTCAACCTGCGCTTCACCCGGCGCTGGGGCCCACATCGCATCGCCGCTTACCTGCACCTGCCACGCTCGACCGTTGAGGCGGTGCTGCGCCGCTACCGGATGCCATTGCTGCGGCACCTGGACCAAAACACCGGGTTACCGGTACGCCGGCCCAAACCCCGCCGCTATGAGCACCCGGCTCCCGGCGACTTGGTCCATGTCGACGTCAAGAAACTGGGCCGCATCCCCGACGGGGGCGGCCATCGCAAGCTGGGTCGCCAAGCCGGCCGGCGCAACCGCTGCGGCATGGGATACACGTTCTTGCACCACGCCGTTGATGACCACTCCCGGCTGGCCTACTCCGAGGACCTCACCGACGAACGCAAAGAAACCGCCGCGGGATTCTGGAAACGCGCCAACGCGTTCTTCGCCGACCACGGCATCACCGTCAAACGAGTGTTGACCGACAATGGATCCTGTTACCGGTCAAAGAATTTCGCTGAAGCGCTCGGCCCCGACATCACCCACAAGAGGACCCGGCCCTACCGGCCACAGACCAACGGCAAAGTCGAGCGATTCAACCGCACCCTGACCACCGAATGGGCCTATGCGCAGACCTACCGCTCTGAGGCCGAACGCGCCGGAACCTACCAGCACTGGCTGCATCACTACAATCACCACCGACCCCACACCGGCATCGGCGGAATGACACCAATCGAGCGCCTACGCGTTCACAACCTACCCGTGAAGAACAACTAGCCGGTGTACGTCTCCGGGTCCGGGCGGTACCGGGTGCCGTCGTCCAGGCCGTTGAGCGCGGCCATCTGGTCGTCGGTGAGCTCGAAGTCGAACACCTCGAGGTTGGCCGCCAGGTGCTCCGGCGACCTCGACCGGGTGATGACCGAGTTGCCCAGCTGCAGGCTCCACTTGATCAGCACCTGCGCCGGGGTCTTGCCGTGCGCCTGGGCCACCGAGACGACGGTCTCGTTGTCCAGCAGCCGGCCCACGCCCAGCGGGCTGTACGCCTGGGTGACGATCCCGTAGCCCTTGTTCACCTCGCGCAGGTGCGCCTGGTTGAGCAGCGGGTGCAGCTCGATCTGGTTGACCGCGGGGGTGAAGAACGACAGGTCGATGACGTTCGACAGGTGCTCCTCGTGGAAGTTGGACACCCCGATGGACTTGGCGTCGCCGAGCTCCTTGTTCTTCATCAGCCCGCCCCAGCTGTCGATGTACTTGCCCTGCTCACCGGCGGGCCAGTGGATCAGGTACAGGTCGACGTAGCCGAGACCGAGTTCCTCGACACTCTTGCGGCAGGCGTCCTGCGCACTCTTGAAACCCTGGTCGCGGACGTCGAGCTTGCTGGTGACGAAGATCTCCTCGCGGGGCACCCCGGACTTGCGTACCGCGCGGCCGACGGCGGCCTCGTTGCCGTACGCGGCGGCGGTGTCGATCAGTCGGTAACCGGCCGACAGCGCCGCCAGCACCGCCTGCTCGGCGTCGGCCTCGGACAGCTCGCCGACGCCGATGCCGAGCACCGGCATGGTGTTGTCGTCGTTGAGCGTGACCGTCGGAATGGACGAGGAGGTCATGTCACCTACCCTGTGAACTCGAAATTTCTCGGGTCGGGACCCAGGCGAGTGCCATCGCCGAGCGACGAGATCGACGCCATGTCCTGCTCGCTCAACTCGAAGTCGAACACGTCGAAGTTGCTCACAATCCGCTCGGGGGTCACCGATTTCGGGATGACTATATTGCCGAGTTGGATATGCCACCTAATCAGTACCTGCGCCGGGGTGCGTCCGTGCGCCTCCGCGACTGAGGTGACGGTCGGATTCGCCAGCAGCGATCCCTGCCCCAGCGGGCTCCACGCCTCGGTGGCGATGCCCAGTTCGGCGTGTACCTCACGCAGCTCCTGCTGCTGAAGCAGCGGGTGCAGCTCGATCTGGTTGACGGCGGGCACGACGCCGGTGGCGTCGATCAGCGTGCGCAGGTGTTCGGGCTCGAAGTTGCTCACCCCGATCGAGCGGATCCGGCCCTGGTCACGCAGGTAGGCGAACGCCTTGAAGGTGTCGACGTACTTGTTGGTCTTCGGCATCGGCCAGTGCACCAGATACAGATCGAGATACTCCAGGCCCAGCCGCTCCATGCTCTTGTCGAACGCGGCCAGCGTGCTATCATAACCCTGGTCGGCGTTCCACAGCTTGGTCGTGATGTAGACGTCCTCGCGGCGCAGACCCGACTTGGCCAGCGCCTGCCCGACCTCGCGTTCGTTCTGGTAGGCGGCGGCGGTGTCGATGTGCCGGTAGCCCGCCTCCAGCGCCGTGGCAACCGCGCGCTCGGTGGCCTCCGGCGGCGTCTGCCAAACTCCGAGTCCAACCTGGGGGATCGCATTACCGTCATTCAGCGTGATCAAGGGAGATGCCATGACTGCGAGTCTGCCAGCTGACGGCGCGTACAGCCCGGGACGCAAGGAGGCGCTCGTCACCGCGATGGCGGGTGTCACCCTGCGCGCGTTGCCGCGCATCCCCGACCCGGTGAAACGCCTGCTGCTGGCGGGCCGCACGGTGACGGTGGACGGCAACACCCTCGACACCACGGTGCAGCTGATGCTCGCCGGGCAGAAGCTGGTCGGGATCGACGGTGGCACCAACAACGTGGCGGCGGCGCGGGCGCAGCTGCGCGACCTGTCCGGCGGGTTCCGGCAGGCGATCCCGGTGGCCGCGGTGAGAGATCTCACCGTGACCGGCGGGGACGGTGAGATCCCGGCCCGCCACTACGTTCCGCCCACATCCACCGCCGACACGGCCGCCCCGCTGCTGGTGTTCTTCCACGGCGGCGGCTTCGTGATCGGCGACCTCGACAGCCACGACGACCTGTGCCGGCTGATCTGCCGCGACGCCGGGGTGCACGTGCTGTCGGTCGACTACCGGCTGGCCCCCGAGCACAAGGCGCCCGCCGCCGCCGACGACGGGTTCGCCGCCTACCGCTGGGCGCGCGAGCACGCCGCCGAACTCGGTGCCGACCCGGACCGCGTCGCGGTCGGCGGGGACAGCGCCGGCGGCAACATCGCCGCCGTCGTCGCCCAGCGCGCCCGCGCCGAAGGAGTGCCGCAACCGGCGCTGCAACTGCTCATCTACCCGTGGACCAACCCCAGCGGCGAGACCCGGTCGCAGACCCTGTTCGCCTCCGGCTACTTCCTGACGAAGGCCGACATCGAGTGGTTCGCCGACAAGTACGTCACCGGTGCGTCGGTGCAGATCACCGATCCGGTCGTGTCACCGCTGCTGGCCGACGACCTGTCCGGGCTCGCGCCTGCACTGGTGCTGACCGGCGGCTTCGACCCACTGCGCGACGAGGGCGTGGCCTACGCCGAGGCACTGCGCGCCGCCGGGGTGGCCGTCGACCTGCGGCAGGCCGGTGCGCTGATCCACGGCTTCGCCAACATGTTCCCGATCGGGGGCGGTTGCGCGGCCGCGGTCGCCGACATGATCAGCGCGCTGCGCACCCGTCTGCGCGGCGTCTGACGGGCCGCGAAAACGCCGCCGGTACGCTTGTCCCCGTGGCCTCGAAACCGAAGAAGACCCCGAAGTACGACCTGAAGGCGGCCGACAAGAAACGCAATCTGGCCGTACAGATCGGGTTGACCGCGATCGTCGTGATCTTCGCCGTCGCGCTGGTGCTCTACATCGTCATGACCAAGGAGGACAAGCCCGGCGAGGGTGAGGCCAAGCCGATCCGGGTGGCGTCCAGCGACGTCATCACCGGTGACGACGGCGAGCCCAAGGCCGTGCTGTCGCTCTACGAGGACTTCCTGTGCCCGGCGTGCGGCAACTTCGAGAAGGCCTTCGGCCCGACGATCAACCGGCTGATCGACAGCGGCGCCGTGGCGGCCGACTACTACATGGTCTCGATCCTGGACCGGGCCGGCCAGGGGTACTCGACCCGCGCCGCGAACGCCGCCTACTGCGTGGCCGAAGCCGACACCGAGGCGTTCCGCCGCTTCCACGCCGCGCTGTACGCCCAGCAGCCGCCCGAGGGCGTCGGCCCGTTCCCGGACGAGGCCCGGCTGACCGAGGTGGCGCGCCAGGCCGGCGTCGTCGGCGACGTCCCGAACTGCATCGAGAAGGGCCGCTACGACGACATGGTCAAGGGCATGGCCAAGGCGACCGAGGTCAAGGCCACCCCGACCATCCGCATCAACGGCAAGGACTACAAGCCGACGACCCCCGACGCGCTGATCGACGAGATCAGGAGCATCGTCGGTGACCTGCCCGTGCTCGACGCCGGTGCGCCGCCGCCGAATCCGGATCCGACGACCCCGGCGCCCGCTCCCGCTCCCGCTCCATGAGCGTGAGCGCGCCAGGGGAGGTGTCCCCGGCCGAGCCGGACAGCCCCGAGCACGGTGGGGTGCACGTCGGGAGGCTGAGCGCGCTGTGGGTCCTGATCGCCGGCGTGGTGGGCCTCTCGTCGGCGCTGGCGCTGACCATCGAGAAGGTCGAGCTGCTCAAGAACCCGGCCTACGTGCCGACGTGCAGCCTCAACCCGGTGCTGTCCTGCGGTTCGGTGATGGTCACCCCGCAGGCCGCCGTGTTCGGTTTCCCGAACTCGCTGATCGGCATCGTGTCGTTCACCGTCGTGCTGGTGACCGGGGTGCTCGCGGTGGCCCGGGTTCAGCTGCCCCGCTGGTACTGGGCCGGGCTGGCGGTCGGCACGCTGCTGGGCACGGTGTTCGTGCACTGGCTGATCTACCAGAGCGTGTTCACCATCGGCGCGCTGTGCCTGTACTGCATGGTGGTGTGGTCGATGACCATCCCGCTGCTGGTCGTGGTGACGACGATCGCGGTGCAGCCGCAGCGCGGCAACGCCGTGCTGCGCGGGCTGCACACCTGGCGCTGGTCGATCGTGGCGCTGTGGTTCACCGCGGTGATCCTGTTGTGCCTGGTGCGGTTCTGGAGTTACTGGTCCACTCTGCTCTGAGGATCTAGGTGTAACTCCCAGACAGGTTGTGAACGGCGTGGTGAGCGGAAGTAGGTGAGGACCTCCGGTATCGGTGTGGTTACCAAACACGCACATCCGATTACCGAGAGGTCCTCATGGTCCACGCTAATGCTTCGTTGACTCCTCGTGGGCGGTTGCGGCTTGCGCAGGCGGTTGTTGATCAGGGCTGGAGTTTGCGGCGCGCGGCTGAGCGGTTCCAATGTTCGGTGGCCACAGCCAAGAAATGGGCCGACCGTTATCGCGACGGTGGCGAAGCAGCGATGGTAGACCGGCCCAGCCGGCCGCATCGCAGTCCGTTGCGGTTGCCGAAACGACGTGAGCGGCGCATCGTCAACCTGCGCTTCACCCGGCGCTGGGGCCCACATCGCATCGCCGCTTACCTGCACCTGCCACGCTCGACCGTTGAGGCGGTGCTGCGCCGCTACCGGATGCCATTGCTGCGGCACCTGGACCAAAACACCGGGTTACCGGTACGCCGGCCCAAACCCCGCCGCTATGAGCACCCGGCTCCCGGCGACTTGGTCCATGTCGACGTCAAGAAACTGGGCCGCATCCCCGACGGGGGCGGCCATCGCAAGCTGGGTTGCCAAGCCGGCCGGCGCAACCGCTGCGGCATGGGATACACGTTCTTGCACCACGCCGTTGATGACCACTCCCGGCTGGCCTACTCCGAGGACCTCACCGACGAACGCAAAGAAACCGCCGCGGGATTCTGGAAACGCGCCAACGCGTTCTTCGCCGACCACGGCATCACCGTCAAACGAGTGTTGACCGACAATGGATCCTGTTACCGGTCAAAGAATTTCGCTGAAGCGCTCGGCCCCGACATCACCCACAAGAGGACCCGGCCCTACCGGCCACAGACCAACGGCAAAGTCGAGCGATTCAACCGCACCCTGACCACCGAATGGGCCTATGCGCAGACCTACCGCTCTGAGGCCGAACGCGCCGGAACCTACCAGCACTGGCTGCATCACTACAATCACCACCGACCCCACACCGGCATCGGCGGAATGACACCAATCGAGCGCCTACGCGTTCACAACCTACCCGTGAAGAACATCTAGGGCCGCGAGCTGCGCGTGGATGGCCTCGGTGAGCCGGGCCGCGTACTCGGTGTATTCGCGTTTCTGCTGCTCATTGAGCGCGTCGACCAAGGCAGCGATCGACTGCATGGCCTGCTCATAGGCGATCCCGCCGGGGGTTGGATCGCGGGAGGCCTCGGCCTCCGCTGAGAGCTCGGAGAGCAGAGCCACGTCGTCAGCATCGCCGGTCCAGCCATCGTGGGTGATGACCAGGTAGCCGTTGTCGTCCACGTCCACCCAGTCCGCGGCTGCGATGCGAGGGTCGTTGGGGGAGAAGGGGCCCGGCGGCAGGTCGGCGGGCTCAGGAATGGCGTCGGCGCGGGCATCGAGTTCGAGTTGTGCGTCGGCATAGGCGTCGTCGCTGCCGTCGTCGATCTGGGCAAGAATGCTTTCCACCCAGAGATCGACCACGACCGGCTCGGTGCGATGGCGCAGTAAGTCTTTGTCGTCAAAGACCGTGGCTTGGAGTGTGCGCCGCACCATTTCGGCCTCCCACGAGCCTGGCCGGCCTGCCAAAGCTTCCTCGATACTCCCAACGTTGGCCGCCGCGCCCGCCAGGGCCAGCGTTACGAAGGCGGCCCAGTCGATGCGCAGCGCGGCGCGTGGATCGGGATCGATCTCCCATTGGCCTGACGGCCCTTGTCGCATCGGTTGATTGGTCAGCCGGGTTGCCTCGGTAAGCACGCTGATCGCGTCGTGGAGGACCTCATCGTGAGGCCGCGGTGTGGACGCCTGGTCGTCGGTGAGGTACCCGGTGTCGAAGAGAGCCGCAGAAACGACCTCGCGATAGGGCTTGCCGATCACGCGGGCGACGGCCGCCAGATTCTCGCGGTCCGGGAGGCGGCTGACGCCGTTAATCCGCCACTTGCGCAGATTCTCACGAGACATGCCAATCCGGCGGGCCACCTCGGATTCGCTAACGCCGTGGGCGGCCCGATACCTGTCGATCAACTCGACGAGGCGGGGGATTGCCATACCGCCAAGTATTCTGCGACAGTATGCCTACGTCAAGTGTCGGTGTGCACATATGCCAACTGTTACTGGTAACCCTCAGTATTCGATTCAGCCGTAATCCGGTGATTGTTGATATCGATAGGGTCGGCAGTTTCGGGATGGGCGGCTGGCAGCAGCTGTGATGGACTCACACTTGGCAAGCCCTTTGGGCTCTTGGTTAACCGTCCACGGAATGTTTGCTGGCGACTGTTTCGCGCCGCGCCCGTACATCCCATCTCGTCAAAAATCGATATGCGTGCAGCAGGGAACTTCTGCCACAATCTGCCGATGGCACAGTCCAGAGTGCGACTCCGCTCGGCGACCGCTGACGATCACGCTTTCGTCGTCGAGATGGCCCGCCATGCCTGCATTATCGAAGACTGGCCACTTCCTGACCCCGGTGACGGCGAAGTGCTCGAATTGCTCCCACCTGTTGGCATCGTGCCGATCCTTGCCGAGGATCACAGCGCGATCGCTATCGGTGCGGTGTGGAGAGTAATTGTCAATACCTGTGGATTGGTGTTTTTCAGGCGACCTCCGTTCCGGTCGGGGTGGCCGGGTTGTCGGCCGGTTCGGGTGGGGTGATGTCGACGGGTCGTTCGAGCAGTTTGCCTTTGTGGAACACCGCTCCGGCCCGGACCAGGGCGACCAGGTGCGGGGCGTTCACCGCCCGCCAGCGGGCTTGTGCGGCGTCAATGAGCTTGTAGGCCATGGCGATACCCGCCGCGCGGGAACCCGGCCCCTTGGTGACCTTGGTGCGCAACCGGACCGTGGCGAAGGTCGACTCGATCGGATTGGTGGTGCGCAGATGTACCCAGTGCTCGGCGGGATAGTGGTAGAACTCCAGCAGCACATCGAGGTCGTCAACGATCTTGGCCACGGCCTTGGGGAACTTGGCGCCGTAGTCCAGTTCGAAGGCTTTGACCGCGACCTGCGCGTGGTCGATGTCCTCGGCGCCCGCGATTTCCCGCATCGCCGCGATCGCCCCCGGATGCGCCGACTTCGGTAGTGCGGCAAGGACATTGGCCTGCTTGTGAAACCAGCACCGCTGCTCACGGGTATCGGGGAACACCTCACGGACCGCTTTCCAGAACCCCAGAGCACCGTCCCCGACCGCGAGCACCGGGGCGCGCATGCCACGGCGCCGGCAGTCCCGCAGCAGATCCGCCCACGAGTCCGCTGATTCGCGGTACCCGTCGGTCAGCGCGACCAGTTCCTTGCGGCCGTCGGCGCGCACCCCCAGCATCACCAGCAGGCACAGTTTGTCCTGCTCCAGGCGGACCTTGAGATGGATGCCGTCCACCCACAGGTACACATAATCGGTGCCCGACAGGTCCCGGCGGCCGAACGCGGCGGCCTCGTCCTGCCACTGCGCGGTCAGTCGGGTGATCGCCGGAGCCGAGAGCCCCGCCCCCGAGCCGAGGAACTGCTCCAACGCCGGACCGAAGTCGCTGCTGGACAGGCCATGCAGGTACAGCAACGGCAGCACCTCGGCCATCTGCGGGGACTTACGCGCCCACGCCGGCAGTATCTTCGACGAGAATCGTTGCCGCTCACCGGTTTCCGGATCGACCCGTTTGTCGTTGACCCGCGGCGCCTTCACCTCGATCGCCCCAGCGCCGGTGAGCACCTCCCGGACGTTGTGGTGGCCGTTGCGGACCACCAGCCGGTGCCCATTCTCGTCGACCTGATCGACGAACTGGTCGACATAGGCGGCGACCTCGGCCTGCAAAGCGGCGGCCAGCATCTGCCGGGCACCGTCGCGGACAATCTCATCCAACAACGACCGACCGGCACCGCTGCGGGTGTCGTTGGCCTGCGCGACATCGTGAACTACGGTGAGCACGGGCGTGCCTTCCCAACCAGCGCGCCAACGCCGGTCTTGATCAGAAACGAACTGGACTTGTGATCATCCCCGGGAAGGCGCGCCCACATTCACGCCGCCCTACCAAGGCTCATCCACAGGTTCTGATCATTGCTCCGGTGTGGACGTACCATAGCAATCCGCCATTGCGCACTGATGCGGCCGGGTCGCCATTGCCGGAACTCTGCATCGCTGTCGCACCAGGCTCGCGGGGAGCCGGCATCGGCGGCTTGCTTCTGGATGCACTGTTCGCCGAGCTTTCGCCACATGCAGAAGCAATGTGCACTAATGTCCATGTTCGCAATCCGGCCAAACATCTGTACGAGCGCAAGGGATTTCGCGTGGTGGGCCAAGGCAATGGACCCCTCGGCATCGCTATGATCAAAGATTTGCGATGAAGGGCCTACGCGTGGATGCCGCGTTCTCGTTGGTCTAGGTTCGGATTTTGCGCGATGATGCCATGTGTGCCGACTTTGATCCCGCCGGCGATATCCGCTGTCTCCTCATCCGTCGTTGTCGGTGGGCTCTATTGCGTTGCTCCGACCGTGGCGACTGTCTGACGCTCGCGCGGTCGTGGACGCCTTCAATGACCCCGAGATCCAACGCTGGCATGTGCGGCGCGCCGATTCTGAGGACGAAGCGCGCCAGTGGATTAGCGAGTGGCGTGACGGGTGGACTGCAGAGGCTCAGTTGAATTGGGCGCTGGTTGACCGCACCAGCGATTCATTGACCGGCCGTATTTCGCTCAAATGCGTGGATTTGCACGATGGTTCAGCTGAAGCGGCGTACTGGATGGCGCCAGCGTGGCGTGGACGAGGACTCTGTTCTCAAGCCCTTACTACTTTGTGTCAGTGGGCATTCCGTGAAGTCGGTTTCCAGCGGATTGGGTTGGAGCATTCGGTCGCCAACCTCGCCTCTTGTCGGGTTGCGGAGAAGGCCGGGTTTCGCGTGGAGGGCATCCGGCGGAGTGCTGCGTTGCACGCTGACGGCTGGCACGACATGCACGTGCATGCGCTTCTGGCCGGTGATACGCAGGACCGCCGGTGATGAGCGCTGCTTTCGGTCGAGTGGATGCGTTGGACTTCGTCGCGGCGCGGATTCCTGTCTTCGACGGTCAGCGTTGCCCGAGGATCGCGATCGACGGGCCCGACGGTGCCGGCAAGACCCATTTCGCGGACGCACTAGCCGAACTTCTACGAGACCGACAACGACCAGTCGTCCGAGTATCACTCGACGACTTTCACAACACCCGCGAGGTTCGGTACCGGAGCAATGATCAGAACCTGTGGATGAGCCTTGGTAGGGCGGCGTGAATGTGGGCGCGCCTTCCCGGGGATGATCACAAGTCCAGTTCGTTTCTGATCAAGACCGGCGTTGGCGCGCTGGTTGGGAAGGCACGCCCGTGCTCACCGTAGTTCACGATGTCGCGCAGGCCAACGACACCCGCAGCGGTGCCGGTCGGTCGTTGTTGGATGAGATTGTCCGCGACGGTGCCCGGCAGATGCTGGCCGCCGCTTTGCAGGCCGAGGTCGCCGCCTATGTCGACCAGTTCGTCGATCAGGTCGACGAGAATGGGCACCGGCTGGTGGTCCGCAACGGCCACCACAACGTCCGGGAGGTGCTCACCGGCGCTGGGGCGATCGAGGTGAAGGCGCCGCGGGTCAACGACAAACGGGTCGATCCGGAAACCGGTGAGCGGCAACGATTCTCGTCGAAGATACTGCCGGCGTGGGCGCGTAAGTCCCCGCAGATGGCCGAGGTGCTGCCGTTGCTGTACCTGCATGGCCTGTCCAGCAGCGACTTCGGTCCGGCGTTGGAGCAGTTCCTCGGCTCGGGGGCGGGGCTCTCGGCTCCGGCGATCACCCGACTGACCGCGCAGTGGCAGGACGAGGCCGCCGCGTTCGGCCGCCGGGACCTGTCGGGCACCGATTATGTGTACCTGTGGGTGGACGGCATCCATCTCAAGGTCCGCCTGGAGCAGGACAAACTGTGCCTGCTGGTGATGCTGGGGGTGCGCGCCGACGGCCGCAAGGAACTGGTCGCGCTGACCGACGGGTACCGCGAATCAGCGGACTCGTGGGCGGATCTGCTGCGGGACTGCCGGCGCCGTGGCATGCGCGCCCCGGTGCTCGCGGTCGGGGACGGTGCTCTGGGGTTCTGGAAAGCGGTCCGTGAGGTGTTCCCCGATACCCGTGAGCAGCGGTGCTGGTTTCACAAGCAGGCCAATGTCCTTGCCGCACTACCGAAGTCGGCGCATCCGGGGGCGATCGCGGCGATGCGGGAAATCGCGGGCGCCGAGGACATCGACCACGCGCAGGTCGCGGTCAAAGCCTTCGAACTGGACTACGGCGCCAAGTTCCCCAAGGCCGTGGCCAAGATCGTTGACGACCTCGATGTGCTGCTGGAGTTCTACCACTATCCCGCCGAGCACTGGGTACATCTGCGCACCACCAATCCGATCGAGTCGACCTTCGCCACGGTCCGGTTGCGCACCAAGGTCACCAAGGGGCCGGGTTCCCGCGCGGCGGGTATCGCCATGGCCTACAAGCTCATTGACGCCGCACAAGCCCGCTGGCGGGCGGTGAACGCCCCGCACCTGGTCGCCCTGGTCCGGGCCGGAGCGGTGTTCCACAAAGGCAAACTGCTCGAACGACCCGTCGACATCACCCCACCCGAACCGGCCGACAACCCGGCCACCCCGACCGGAACGGAGGTCGCCTGAAAAACACCAATCCACAGGTATTGACAATTACTCTCGGTACCGGCTGGGCCGTAGTTCGCCTGAGGGGTTCTGGTCAGACTCCTACAACTATCGCCAGTTCTATACCGATGTCCTTGTCCCGTTTCGGCCCGGCGGATCTCGGCGATACCGCACCGCCTGCCATGACGTCACCACTGACACGATTCTCATGCCGGAGCCGCAGCTGGCCGCCCCGGGCACAGTGCTCGTGGTGGACGGAATCTTCCTGCACCGCAACGAGCTTGCCACTAGCTGGGACCTATCCGTGTTCCTCGATGTTCCCTTCATCGAAACCGCACGAAGGATGGCCTTGCGAGATGGAAGTAACCCAGACCCGGACCATCCCACCATGCGGCGCTATGTTGAAGCGCAGCGCCGCTACTTCCGAGAATGCAAGCCTCAGGATCGAGCGACGATCCTGATCGCAAACAGCAACCACGAATCGCCAGTAGTACTCCGCGGGTAACCAAACGAACTGCGAGCACGCGCACCCCCCGCTGCCTTCAGAGGTGATCGGGGCCCAGTGGCTTGTCCACAGAACGGGCAAGGTGTTAGCAGTGTCGGCTCTCGACCAGATATCGAGTCCTACCGATCGAAAGGTATTTTAGACTGGTCTCGAGCTGCCTGTTCGCCGTGAGACAGTGGTGTCGTGGGGGATAGTGCGGGTGAAGGTACTCGCTCGGCTTTTGTTCGTTTTTGGGTGGCTGCGGCACTCAGTTCCATCGGGTCGGCGATCTCTGCGGTCGCGATGCCCGTCTTGGTCGTCCAGTTGCTCGGTGCCAGCCCATTCGAGGTTGGCGTGGTCAACGCCGCACAGTTTGTTCCGTACGCGGCCCTTGGACTTGTCGCCGGGGTGTATGTCGACCACTGGCGCCGCAAACCTGTGCTGGTGTGGGCCAGCGTGGGGCGTGCTCTGAGCCTGGGGCTGGTTCCAGTTCTGTGGTTGGCCGGCAGTCTGCAGATGTGGATGCTGGTCGTCGCGTTGCTGGCGTTCGGGGCGTTCTCGGTATTCGGGTTCGCCGCCACGCAATCATTGCTTCCCCGACTGGTACCGACGGGACAATTGGTTGCGGCGAACGCGCGTCTCGATCAGGCCGACGCTGCCGCCCAAACCCTCGGCCCGGCGATGGGCGGTGGACTCGTGGGCCTCTTGGGCGCTCCCGCGGCCATCGTCGTCGACGCGATCAGTTACCTCGTCGAGGCTGTGCTGATTGCGAGCGTCCATGCCCCCGAACCCCAACCAGAACCACGCTCGCGCCACCTCCGTCACGAGATCGGCGAAGGCCTGAAATGGACTTACCGCCACCGGACTCTCGGTCCGCTGGCAGTGTCGACACACATATGGTTCCTCGCCAACGGGGCAGCGATGACAGCGCTTTCCCTGCTGGCCCTGCGCTCCATGGGGTTCACCCCCTACGCATTCGGAATGCTATTGACGGTCTTCGGTGTCGCGAGTCTGATCGGGGCCTCGTTGGCACCGTCGACCGGTGACCGAATAGGGGTGGGACGGGTGATCATTCTGGCGCGCACCGCATACCCGATCACGTGGCTGCTCGTGGCCTGCGCCCCTGAATCCAGTTTGGGCGATGCAGTGATTTTCGTTGCGTTGGGATTCCAAGGGATCGCAGCCGGCATCGAGAATGCCAACGAGATGGGCTACTGGCAGACGCTTACACCGGACCGGCTGCTCGGGCGCGTGAACGCCACGAGGCGCTCCATTAATCAGACGATGGGCGCTTTGGGAGCGGTCCTGGGCGGCTTGTGCATCGGCGCCTTCGGTGAGCAATTCACGCTCGCTACCGCTGTCGCTGGTTTCGCGGTCGCAGCGGCCATTGCCGCGTCATCAGCGCTTCGAAGACACGGCAGCTAGGTGGAATACGTCTCACACCAATGCAAGTCGCGCCTCGGTGGGGTGATTCCGCTGTATTCGGTGCGATCGGTCTGTCTGCTGGATCGGCGCTCAGAGATGGGGTCGTGGAAGGCTCGTGGAGTCATCGATGGGTATCGGCGGCTTGGGTGCGGCTTGAGGTCGTTTACGGTGTCAGCTAGGAGATCGGGATTTCGGATTCATCGCCGTCCTCGACATCGTGAATTGTCGCGTTATCGTCCTCGCGTAAACGTCGAGCCCAGCGTTGATAGGCCGATTGCTGCGAGATACCCAGGGCCTCACCTATTTTCGCCCAAGATACGCCGGCCAGATGCGCCTGGAGCACTACGTCGGTGAGCTGCGTTTTGGCTGCTTTAGCTGTCGCGCGCGCCTGACCGAGGGCGTTCGTGGCCACCTGGACCGCGCCGCGGGCGTCGTCGAATGCGGCCGCCGCGGCTCCTAGTGACTCAATGTGGACGTCGTAGGGCCGAACCGGGGGATCGAGGTCGAACAACGTGGGCTCGGAGGTATCCGTGTCCGGTTCGTCTTTGTCGTCGGTGGGGCAAACCTGCGGAGAGTCGGTCGTCATGGTTCGTCCAGGTGGTGTTGTCGGAGTGTGCTTCCGATCGGTGGCGGATGCGTACTGCGCCCAGGTGTTGCCGGCTTCGGCGGCGTGTTTTTGGGTGACTTGGTCGCTGTAGCCGAGCATTTCGGCGACGACCGGTGGCGGTATTTGCGATACGAGTTCGCGAAGGGCTCTGTTGCGTGAGCCCAGCAACTCGATGCCGAGCCATCGAAGCCGATGCATGATTGATTGCGGGTCGAGGTGACGGCCAGCCCGGCTGCTGGGAAACAGCCAGGGCGTGGCGATGGCTCCGCCGGTGGTGCGTTGATTGGGCCGGTTGTAGAGGTGATGGTGCAGCTGGGAGGCGAACGGCTCGGGCACCGGGGTGGGTTCTTTGCCCAGCGCGATACGGGTCTCGGCGCCTACCCGGATGACAGCGGTGGTCTGCAGGCCGGCGATCTTCGTCAACGGCTGCGCGTAGAGCAGCAGCAGGATTCCAGCGATCCGGTAGGGAAGACTCTCGGAGTCGCCGGTGAGGAGTTCTTTGAGCCACGCGAGGCGCTGGTCTTGGGTGATGGTCGGGGATGTTCTGGCTTGTCGGTGCTCGATGGTGATTGAGGTGTTGATCTTGCTGCGTTTGGCCCAGACGAAGAACGTCCGGATCGAATGGCGGGTGGTCGGACCTGAGGCCAGGTATTCATCGACGTCCTGCTGGCTGCAGGTTGAAGCGGTGCGGTCGTGGGTCTGCTCGAGCCAGGTCAGGAATTTGATGGTTTCGGTGATCTCTTGTTGTGCTGCGCGTTTGGGTCCGTCGGTTCCTTGGCCGGGCTTGGACTCGCTGCGCAGGCGGCGCAGGTGGTGCCAGGTGGCGAACTGCTCCACGGGTCCTCGCACTGTCGGGGAGTCGATGGCGTCGAGTTTGGTGGCGAGCCAGCGTTCGAATCGTGCGAGGTGTTCGTCGCGTGGTGGGAGGAGGTGGTGGTGCACCAGCATGCTGCGTAGGTGTTCGATGTGTCGGCCCGGGCCGGCGGTGTCGAGGCCGTCGTGGGTGAGGGGTATTGCGCCGGAGGTGATTCCGCCGAGGAGCTGCAGTACCTGGATGTTGCGCTTCCAGGTGAGGATGCTTTCGGGCCGGTCGACGCCGCAGAGCACTTCGAGGAGGGTTTCCATGGCGGCCGGGTCGGCGGGATGGTGCAGCAGGATTTTGCACAGGTCGTCGCGTAGAGCGCATCGTGCGCATTCGCCGCGGCGGTGGATTTCGCCTTCGTGGCCGCAGGTGCGGCAGGCGTAATCGCCGGGGATGGCGGCGCAGGTCAGGCAGACCGGCCGTGGGTCGGTGCGGTTGAGGCGGCCGGGAAGGACGCCGTCGTGCCCGCAGTTGGGGCAGATGCCGTGGGTGCGCATCGCAGTGTAGAAGCAGCTGTGGCACAGCTGATCGCCGGGCCAGTAGACGCGCAGTGTGTTGGCCTTGCGATGGCAGCGGCTGCATTCGTAGTGACCGGTGGTGACGGGTGGGCGTCCGCGGCGCCTGGATCGTGGCTTGGGATTAATCGGGGCCATCGGTGATGACCCGCGCCCGCCGTGGCCGGACCGACTTGTTGAGTTCGACCACGTTCGGCGGCGGGGTAGCGGCTGCCCCGGATGCGGTCTTCCGGCGTCGGACGTCGGTGGCAGTGACGGTCACCAGGTCCTCCACGCCACAGCCGAGGATGTCGCATAGCGCGGCCATCAGTTGCAGCGAAACACGTTCGGGCCGTTGGTGGACAACACGGTAGACCTGGGGTCGGGAGAGCTGAATGCCACGTTCGGCCAGGCGGGGGATCAGGTCAGTGCTGTTGTGCATGCCATGCGCGGCCATGAGCTCGGCGAGGCGCCAGGTGTAGTCGACTTCGCGTTTCATGATGATTCTTCCCCGAAGGAGAGCGCATCTTTGACGGTCTGATCGAGCATGCGGCGCAGTGTGCGGGTGCGGTAGTCGCTGGATACACCGGTGTAGAGGGATGTGGTGCTGGCGACATCGTGGCCGGCCTGGTCTTGGACGAATTTGGCGTCCCAGCCGTCCTCTATGAGGTGGGTGATGTGCGAGCGGCGAAACGAATGCAGATCCAGTCCGGCCGGCAGATCCAGTTCGTCGCAGTAGCGCCGGAAGCGGCGCAGCAGGGTGGTCTCAGCGATCAGGCTGCCGCGCTCGCTGGGGAACAGGTCAATGCTGTCGTCGATATACGGTTGGCCGTGGGTGAGCCAGTCGGCGATGACTTCGGGTGTCCAGTCGAACACCGTGAACACGGTGCGCCGCTTCGGCGGTGAGCCTTTTTTGGCCTTGCCGTACCGGATCAGAACCGCGCCATAGCGCCCGAATTCGGCGGCGTGCGGATTGCGCGAGAAGTCGACGGTCTGCAGGTGTCGCAGTTCATTGAAGCGCAGCCCGTAGGAGTAGGCCACCTTGAACATCACCGAGTCGCGGTAAGCCGGCAGCCAGCCCTTCTTACGGGCATTGGCAATCAGGGACACTTGCTCGTCGGCATGATCGAAGAAGTCCTGCAGCTCCTTTTTGGTGAAGGGCCGCTTGAGCGGATTCTGCTCGTTGTCTTGGACGTGGGCAGCGGTGTTCCACTCGAAGAACACTTGCGCAGGGTGAGTGCCGAAGCGCTGCTCGCATACCCGATCCCAGCCGTAGTCCGGATCAGCGATGTACGAGCAGAACAACCGTAGGCCGTTCTGGTAGCCGCGCACGGTCGATTGCGCCCGGCCTTTGATGCCGCGCAGATCGGCGAAGAACTCTTCAACCATCGCCGGTGTCCAGGCCCAGGGGTACTCGTTGCAGTGGTCGATGAAGCGGCGCACCAGGGCGATGCGCTTGCTGATGGTCTCGTGGTCGAGGTTGCGGCACAGTTGCTGGTTGCGCCAGCCGTCGAGCATGTCCTCGACGGTTTGGGCCTCCGGATGCAGCAGCGGAACTGACCCGACCAGAACCACGCGACCGCTCTTGTCGACGGGCAATTCAGCCTCCCAGGACGTCTCATCTGATGCATCATTGAATCATCTAATGAATCATTACCACATCGCCGCAGGTAGGTCCATCGCAAAACGAACGTTCGCCGATGCGTGTCGCGGCGGCCAGCCGGAGAGGGGGTCATGCATACTCGTTCGCATCCACCGAAAACCCCTGGTGTCCAGGCTGTTTCATCCATGGGTACCGGGTCGGTAGGCGAGAGTCACACGATTGCTGCGTGATTCGCCGCGGTGTGCCGGGCCTCCGCGGCGGCCAGCAGCGCCTTCGACGGCACGCAGCCCACGTTCACGCAGGTGCCGCCGATCGCGGCGCGCTCGACCATCACCACCCGTTTGCCGAGGTTGACCGCGGCGATGGCGGCGGCGAACGCCGCCGAACCGGAACCGATGATCGCCAGATCGGCGCGCGGGGATGTCGTGGTCACGGCGGGTTCTCCTTGCTGGGGGACTCCGGTCACGGAACAGGTTGCTATTCGCGTTGACGAATATCTCCGGACATCATACTATGCGCTTATCCGAATAGTTCAACTTTCTTCTTGTGGAGGCGATCCCCTTGCCCCGGTCCACGACCGCCGCCGTCACCGCGCCCGGTGGCGAGACGGCCTGCACGCACCTGGATGCGACGGCGAAGTTCTTTCGCGCGCTGTCGGATCCGACGCGGTTGAAGCTGCTGGAGTTCATCTTGGCCGCCGAGCGCACCTCCGCGGAGTGTGTCGAGCATGCCGGGATCTCCCAGCCGCGGGTGTCGGTGCACCTGTCCTGCCTGGCCGACTGCGGTTATGTGACCGCGCGCCGTGACGGCAAGAAGCTGCGCTACTCCGTCGGCGACCCACGCGTCGCGGACCTGGTGATGCTGGCCCGCTCCCTCGCCGCCGACAACGCCGCCGCGCTGACCTGCTGCACCCGCATCGACACCGCTCGTGTGAACGGAGCAGGACATTGATGAACGTACGCAACAACTCCACGGGGATCGGCGGCCCGCTCGCGGTGGTGGGTGCCGCCGTGGCCATGATCGTGTGCTGCGCCGGACCGGCCTTGATCGCGGCCGGTGCGCTCACCGCCCTCGGCGGTGCGCTGCGCAGTTGGGGACCGATCGTGGCCGCCGCGGTGATGGTCCTCGCCGCCGTCGGCTACACCGCGCGCCGTCGTAAGCCGCCGCAGCGAGGGACAGTCCGCGGACTGCTGGGCACCCGCCGATCGCATCAGCCCAACGCGTCGACCGATCGGAGTTCCCAGCCGTGACCACGCCGATCACCCGACGCACGGTGAGCGCGGCGCTCGCCGCCCTGGCGGTCACGGTGCTGGCTGCCTGCGGCACCGACACCGCCTCGCCCCGCGCCGCCACCGACCCCGTCACGGTCACCGCGCTGTCCGGGGCGCCGGTGACCGTGCCCAGCGGCAAGCCGACGGCGATGTTCTTCTTTTCGGTCGGCTGCGGTGAATGCGTGGGCGGCGCGAAGTCGCTGTCGCAGGCTGCGCGACAACTCGGTGACACCGCCGCTTTCGTCCTGGTCGACATGGATCCGGCCGAACCTGCCCAGGTCGTCACCGACTTCCAGCAGCAAACCGGGACCGACACCGTGCCCGCGGTCATCGACACCGATGCGACCCTGACCAAGCGGTACTCCGTGGCCGCCCTGTCGACCCTGCTCGTCGTCGACCCCGGCGGTGCGGTCGCCTACCGGGCCGCCGACCCGTCCGCCGATCAGATCACCGCCGCGCTGGCGAAGGCCGGGGACCGGTGAACGGGCTGCTGGCCTTGGCGTTCACCGCGGGCATGCTCGCCCCGGTCAATCCGTGCGGTTTCGCGCTGCTGCCGGCCTGGATCACCCACACCCTCGGCGACACCGCCACCGAACCGCTCGGGGTACGCACGGCGCGGGCGCTGCGAACCGGCGTCGCTTTTACCCTCGGGTTCGCGGGCACCCTGGCCGTGGCGGGGCTGGCCATCAGCGCCGGTGCCCGCGCGCTGATCAGCGCCGCGCCGTGGCTCGGTCTGGTCGTCGGTGTCGCCCTGGTATTGCTCGGTGTCGTCATGTTCACCGGCCGCGTGCTCGGTCTGCGACTGCCCACCCGAGCGCTGCGCCCGGCCACCGGGCCGGGCGGCACAACCGGGATCGTCCTCGCCGGGATCGGCTACGCCGCGGCGTCGCTGTCGTGCACGTTCGGGGTGCTGCTGGCCGTCATCGCCCAGGCCCAGGCCACCGCGGGCTGGGGTGCGCTGCTCGCGGTGTTCGTCGCCTACACCCTCGGCGCCGCGACGATCCTGCTGCTGGTCAGCCTCGCCGCCGCGGCCGCCGGTACCGCGCTCACCCACCATCTCGCCGCCCTCGCCCGGCACGGCACCCGCATCACCGCGACCGTGCTCATCCTCACCGGCGCCTACCTGGCCTGGTACTGGCTGCCCGCCGTCACCGGCGACACCACCGGCACCAACGGATTCGCGGCCCTGTCCACCACCGCCAGCACCTGGCTGCAGAACCACACACCACTGATGGCGACGATCGCGGCACTGACCGTGCTCACCGCCGCCGTCACCGTCCTCGCTCACCGCATGATCCGGCGCCGCGTTACCGATGCCGCACCCGTCGACTGCTGCACCCCGACGACCGTCATCGAGGAAGGGCGCCCGCAATGACCGAACGCTACGACACCCTCGTGCTCGGCGGCGGAATGTCCGGGCTGCCACTGGCGCTGCGCGCCGCCCGCCACGGCCGGGTCGCCTTCGTCGAGAAGGAACTGCTCGGCGGGACCTGCCTGAACCGGGGCTGCATCCCCACCAAGACGATGATCGCCTCCGCCGCCGTCGCCCATCAGGCCCGCCGCGCCGCCGAGTTCGGCGTCCGCGTCGGCGGTCCGGTCACCGTCGACCTGGCCGCCGTGGTGGAGCGTAAGAACACCCTCGTCGATTCCATCCGGGCCGGATCGTATCGGGCCGTCGAAAAATCCGCCGACCTCGACTTCTACCACGCCGCAGGACAATTCACCGGTAACCGGCGCCTCACCGTCGACGGCACCACCCTGACCGCGGACCGGATCATCCTCGCGACCGGCACCCGCACCACCCTCCCGGCCATCGACGGCTTGGATGCCGTGCCCTACTACACCTCCCGCACGCTGCTCGACCTCACCGAACTACCCGCCCACCTGCTCGTCGTCGGCGGCGGCTACGTCGGCTGCGAATTCGCGCAGATGTTCCGGCGATTCGGCGCCGAGGTCACCATCGTCCAGCGCGCCGACCGGCTGCTGCCCGGGGAAGACCCCGACATCAGCGCCGCCGTCGCCGACGGCATGACTGCCGACGGCATCACTGTCGCGACCGCCACCACCTGTACTCACGCCGCCGGGACGGCCGGCAACATCCGGATCGGCTGCACCGGCACCGAGACCGCCGAGATCACCGGCAGCCACCTGCTGCTCGCCACCGGGCGCACCCCCAACACCGACGCCCTGGGCCTGGAACACCTCGACCTGCAACCCGACCCGCACGGCTTCCTCACCGTCGGCGACACCCTGAACACCTCCGCCGACAACGTGTGGGCGATCGGCGACCTGCGGGGCGGGCCGATGTTCACCCACACCGCCCGCGACGACGCCGACATCGTCTACCGCACCGTCTACCGCGACCAGGACCGCACCACCACCGGACGTGTCGTGCCGCACGCGGTGTTCACCGACCCCGAAGTCGGAGCCGTCGGCCTGACCGAACCCGCCGCCCGCGCAGCCGGCTACGACGTGATCATCGGCCGCCAGAACTTCACCGGCGTTGCCAAAGCACGCGCCATCGGCAACACCCGCGGCCTGGTCAAATTCGTCGCCGACGCCGCCACCGACCGGATCCTCGGCTGCCACATCGCCGGACCCGACGGCGGCGACCTCGTCCACGAAGCCGTCATCGCCATGACCTGCGGCGCCACCTACGGCCAACTCGCCGCCGCCATCCACATCCACCCCACCCTCGCCGAAGCCGTCAACGCCGCCGCCGGCGGCGTCCACCGACCCGCCGCCGACTGATCCCACAGATAACACCCTGTTATCTGTGGCACCATGAAACCCGGCCTGCGACGACTCCGCTCCGGCGGTGCGCGAAGCGGCCCTGTTATCTGTGGCAAGCAGGCCAGGGAGGTCACAATGTTGTCGTCCGGGATCACCGTCCGCGCCGCCGGCGACGGCTTCCTCGACTCGATCCGCTCCCCGAACACCCGCCGCTCCTACGCCATCGCCGTCGATAAGACCACCGCCAGGCTCGGCGAGGCCCGGCCGCTGGCCAATGTCGCCGACGACGAGATCGGCGAAACCCTGGAAACTTTGTGGGGCGAGGCGGCGGTCAACACCTGGAACGCCCGCCGCGCCGCGGTCGCGTCTTGGCTGGCGTGGTGCCGCGAGCACGGACACCTCGCCCCGGCGGTCCCCGCGTGGGTGAAACGCTCCACCCCGCCGGACTCGGCCACCCCGGTGCGCTCGCGCACCGCGATCGACCGGCTCATCACCCGCCGCGACATCGACCTGCGGGATAAGACGCTGTGGCGGATGCTCTACGAAACATGCGCCCGCACCGAGGAACTGCTCCAGGTCAACATCGAAGACCTCGACCTGGCCGGGCGGTGCTGCCCGGTGAAGTCCAAGGGCGCCAAGCCCCGCACCCGCCGCCGCGGCGCCGCCCATCACGAGTACGCGCACGAGCTCGTGTACTGGGACGCGGGTACCGCCCGGCTCCTGCCACGCCTCACCAAGGGCCGCACCCGCGGACCGCTGTTCGTCACCCACCGCCGACCCGGACCCCGCAAAGCCGTCGCCGACCGCGACATCTGCCCCGACACCGGCCTGGCCAGGTTGTCCTACGGCCAGGCCCGCGCCCTGCTCGATGCCGCCACCGCCACCAACGGACCCGGCACCGGCTGGGACCTGCACGAACTCCGGCATTCTGGCCTGACGCATCTCGGCGAGGCCGGAGCCAGCCTGCTCGAGCTAATGGCCAAGTCCCGCCACCGCAAACCCGACAACCTGCGCCGCTACTTCAAACCCTCACCGGCGGCCATGCGCGGCATCACCAGCCTCCTCGGTCCCGACCGCGGCCACCGATAGCGGCCACCAACAACGACTCGTCCGTCTACCCGGACCAGGCGCTACGCGAACCTCGTTGTTTTTTGCGCCATTACTGCCGGGACCCCGGCGTCACCGGGCAGATCATCGTGCGCGGTGACAGCGCCTATGGATCGCGGGCGGTGATCCGGGTATGCCGCCGCTACGGGGCGGTGTTCTCGCTGGTGCTGACCCGCAACGCCGCGGTGCAACGCGCCATCGACAGCATTCCCGAGAACGCCTGGACCCCGGTGAAATACCCGGGTGCGGTGCTCGATCGCGAGACCGGGGCCTGGATCTCTGATGCCGAAGTCGCTGAAGCCGTCTACACCATGGCCAAAACCGGCACCTATGAGGCGGTCACCGCCCGGCTGATCGTGCGCCGGGTCAAAGACGCCAACCAACCCCAAGACGGGCTGTTCCCGATCTGGCGGTATCACCCGTTTTTCACCAACACCACCGAGTCGGCCACCGACGCCGACATCACCCACCGCCGCCACGCCATCATCGAAACCACCTTCGCCGACCTCATCGACGGCCCCTTGGCCCACATTCCCTCCGGGCGCTTCGGCGCCAACAGTGCCTGGGCCGTCTGCGCCGCGATCGCCCACAATCTGCTGCGCGCCACCGCGACCCTGGCCGGGACCCGTCACCGCACCGCGCGCGGGGCGACCCTGCGCCGTCACCTGGTCAATATCCCGGCTCGTCTGGCCCGACCCCAACGACGACCGATCCTGCACCTACCCCGGCACTGGCCCGCCGAACCAGCATGGATGACCCTGTGGCACAACACCATCGGCCACCGATCCAGCGCCTGAACCACCGACCACCCGACCCGACAACCAGGAACCCGACAGGAAAAGCTGGACAGACCAGCGGCCTCGTCATGCCCACCACCAGCCCGGATCAAGACCATCAGCTCAACCGGCCACCACACCGTCGGTCGGTGGAATCAGGCTTAGTGAGAGGAATGATCAGAACCTGTGGATGAGCCTCGGCGTGGGGGCGTGAAAATGAGCGCACCTTCCCGAGGATGATCATCACGGAATCAGGTATTCGATCAAGACCGGCGTTGGCGCGCTGGTTGGGAAGGTACGCCCATGCTCACCGTAGTTCACGACGGCGCGGAGGCCAACGACAACACCGACAGTGGTGCTGGTCGGTCGTTGTTGGATGAGATTGTCCGTGATGGCGCTCGGCAGATGCTGGCCGCGGCGTTGCAGGCCGAGGTCGCCGCCTACGTGGCGCAGTTCGCTGACCAGCGCGATGACAACGGCCACCGATTGGTGGTCCGCAACGGCTACCACCAGCCGCGCGAGGTGCTGACCGCAGCCGGTGCGGTGCAGGTGAGGGCCCCGCGGGTCAACGACAAACGTGTCGATCCCGACACTGGTGAACGCAAGCGGTTCTCCTCGGCGATCCTGCCGGCCTGGGCGCGCAAGTCCCCGCAGATGTCCGAGGTGTTGCCGCTGTTGTACCTGCACGGGTTGTCGAGCAGCGATTTCACCCCGGCCCTGGAGCAGTTCCTCGGCTCCGGTGCCGGGTTGTCGGCATCGACGATCACCCGGCTCACGTCGCAGTGGCAAGATGAGGCCGCCGCGTTCGGTCGTCGCGATCTGTCGGGCAGCGACTATGTCTACCTGTGGGTCGACGGCATCCCCCTCAAGGTCCGCCTGGACCAGGAAAAGCTGTGTCTGCTGGTGATGCTCGGTGTGCGCGCTGACGGCCGCAAGGAGCTGGTGGCGATCAGCGACGGCTACCGTGAATCGGCCGAGTCGTGGGCCGATCTGCTGCGCGACTGCAAACGGCGCGGCATGACCGCCCCGTGCTCGCCGTCGGTGACGGTGCACTCGGGTTCTGGAAAGCGGTCCGTGAGGTGTTCCCGGCCACCAAAGAGCAGCGCTGCTGGTTCCACAAGCAAGCCAATGTTCTTGCCGCACTGCCGAAATCAGCACACCCGTCGGCCCTGGCGGCACTCAAGGAGATCTACAACGCCGAGGATATCGACAAGGCCCAGCTCGCGGTCAAGGCCTTCGAGGTCGATTTCGGCGCCAAGTACCCCAAGGCGGTCGCCAAGATCACCGACGACCTCGATGTGCTGCTGGAGTTCTTCAAGTACCCGGCCGAACATTGGATCCACCTGCGCACGACGAACCCGATCGAAAGCACCTTCGCCACAGTGCGACTTCGGACCAAGGTGACAAAAGGCCCGGGATCGCGAACGGCCGGACTAGCGATGGCCTACAAGCTGATCGACGCCGCCTCGGCCCGCTGGCGCGCCGTCAACGCCCCGCACCTGGTCGCCCTGGTCCGCGCCGGCGCGGTCTTCCACAAAGGCAAACTGCTCGAACGCCCCACCGACATCACCCCACCAACACCGCCCTCAGACGACGATCAGGACGCCGGAACGGAGGTCGCCTGAAACACCCCGATCCACAGGTATTGACAATTCCTCCAAGTGACGATTCGCGAGGTGAGAGTGCGAGGTGGGCAGGATGGATTCCGCCGCTGATCGTTGAACGGCGGACCCTTTGCTGATGCTTTCTCAGCTTCAACTGGGGGATCGGTCGCGTCTATCCCTCCACCGCGGCGCGGACTCCGATTCGCGCCAGATGTCATGGCAGTCACCACTTTTTCGACGGCTAGCGACGGTGTCGCGTTTTGTCAGAAGCCGCCCGACAGCACAGCGATCGCTGCTGCGGCGGCCCGTGGGTCACAGCAGCCGGACGATGCCGCGGGCAGCCACCTGCAGGGCGCCGAGCAGTCGCTGGCGACCTCGCTTCAACGACGGAACTACGACGGCGATCGCGGCCACCACAGCGTCGTCGGACTGCCGGACGATCGGCACGGCCAGTGAACAGGCGCCTAGCGACATCTCTTCCACGGTGGTAGCCAACCCCTCGCGCCGCACCCCCTCCAACTGTCGGGACAGCACCGCAGGCTGGGTGATTGTGTAGGGAGTAATCGGAGTCAGATTGGCAAACACCTGATCCTGGACTTCGCGTGGCGCGTGCGCCAACAGCACCTTGCCGACGCCGGTGCAGTGCATCGGCAACCTGCTGCCGACGGTGCTAACGATCGGCACGGATGCCCTACCCATCATCCGCTCGAGGTACAATACTTCGTTGCCGTCGCGTACCGCGAGGTGCACGGTGGCGAGCGTTGCCGCGTAGACATCGTGCAAGAACGGCTCTGCGACCTGCCGTAATCCGCCTCCGACCGGGGCGAGCAGCCCAGCGCTCCACATCAGTCGGCCGACCTCGAAACGACCGTCCGTGCGGCGCTGCAACGCCCCGCCCGCAACCAGTTCGGCAGCCAGCCGGTGGGCCGTGGCCATCGGCAGGCTGGCCCTACCCGCCAGTTCGGACAGCGTCAGTGTCCGGTGCCACTCATCGAAGGCGGCGACCATGCGCAGCAAACGAGAAGCGACGCTGGTGCCGGGCGTTGAGGTATTTCCCGCCACTCACGGATCCTTTCCGCTCAGTGGTAATCTAGCGTAGGTCAGTCGCCGAGGAGCCAATAGTGTCAAGGCTATGACAGCAGTGATCGACCCCGATCCCGACGGCGGGTTGCCGAGGCAGCAGGCGATCAGCGCGGAGATCGAGGCGATCGAGTCCGAGTATCAGCGCGCTGGCATCGAGGAGACGCAGCCGCGGCTCGGCTACGCGCCCTACCGCAGCAGCCTGCTGCGTCATCCCACGAAGGACCTACACCACGCTGACCCGGAGGGCGTCGAGCTGTGGACGCCCTGCTTTTCCGAACGCGACGTGCATCCGCTTGAATCGGACCTCACCATCCAGCACTCAGGCGAACCCATCGGCGAACGGATAGTGGTGACCGGCCGGGTGGTCGACGGCGACGGACGGCCGGTGCGACGTCAACTCGTCGAGATCTGGCAGGCCAACGCCGGCGGTCGCTACATCCACAAGCGTGATCAGCACCCGTCCGCGATCGACCCCAACTTCACCGGCGTCGGCCGCTGCCTGACCGATGACGACGGAAGCTACCGCTTCACCACGATCAAGCCAGGGCCGTATCCGTGGAGGAACCACCGCAACGCTTGGCGCCCAGCCCACATCCACTTCTCGGTGTTCGGAACGGAATTCACGCAACGGCTGATCACCCAGATGTACTTCCCCGGCGACCCGTTGTTCGCGCTGGACCCGATCTATCAGTCGATCACCGACCGAAAGGCCCGAGACCGACTGATTGCCAACTACGACCACGACGTCACCACCCACGAATGGGCCACCGGATACCGGTGGGACATCATCCTCACCGGCGCGACGCGCACTCCGACCGAGGATCCCCACCGCGGAAGCGAACACTGATGAATACCCTGCTCACCGCCACCCCGGGGCAGACCGTCGGACCCTTTTTCGGTTACGCACTCCCGTTCGACCGGTGCGACCAGCTGGTTCCGGCCGGCTCACCGGGTGCCGTCCAGCTTTCCGGCTTGGTCCTCGATGGTGACGGCCAGCCTGTTCCCGACGCCCTACTTGAGATCTGGCAGGCAAACGCCGACGGCACCATCCCCACGTCCACCGGCTCGCTACACCGGGACGGCTGGACCTTCACTGGGTGGGGCCGCGCCGGCACCGACGATGGCGGACGGTACAACTTTTCCACCGTCATCCCAGGTCCCTGCGATCCCGGTGCGGCACCGTTCTTTCTGATCACCGTGTTCGCCCGCGGGCTGCTCAACCGGCTGTTCACCCGCGCCTACGTGCCCGGGGGGCAGCTGGCCGGCGATCCACTGCTGGCGTCCCTGCCGCCCGAGCGTCGCGACACGCTCATCGCCACCCGCGAGGGCGCCGGACTACGCTTCGACATCCAATTGCAGGACGCGCCAGGCAAACCCGAGACGGTCTTCCTGCGCTACGCGGGACACCAGCGATGACTGACCTCTTCTGGCCGGGCGACGACCTCGCAGGCGACCTGATGAGCGGCCCCGCATTCCTCGAGGCCATGGTGGCCGTGGAACGGGCGTGGCTGGACAGCCTCGTCGACGCCGGTATCGCACCGCAAGAGGCGCGTGCCAGCTTGGCAGACCTCATCGCCGACGCCGACACCGAGTCGATCGCCCGCCGCGCCGCCACCGACGGCAGCCCCGTCAGCGCTCTGGTCACGTTGTTGCGTGAGCGCTCAACGGCGGCGACAGCCCGCTGGTTACACCGCGGGCTAACCAGTCAGGACGTCGTCGACACAGCGCTCGTCATCTGCGCCCGTGATGTCCTCATGCGCATCGGCGACGAGTTCACCGTCCAAGTCCGGGCGCTGTCCGAGCTCGCTGAGAGGCACCGGAGCACACCAACACTCGCGCGTACCCTGACCCAGGCCGCCCTACCAAGCACCTTCGGCGCCAAGATGGCACGTTGGCTTACCGGCATACTGGACGCCGCCGAACCGCTGACCGGGCTGCTGCCCTCGCTGCCGGTGCAGGTCGGTGGCGCGGTGGGAACGCTGGCGGCGGCTACCGAATTGACCGGTTCGGTGGACGGCGCCATCGCGTTGAGCGACGCGCTCGCCGGCGCACTGCGGCTGGCGCCGGCTCCGCCCTGGCACACCACCCGCTCGGCGATCACCCGCATCGGGGATGCGTTGGTGAGCTGCTGCGACGCCTGGGGGCACATCGCCGCCGACATCGCGACCGGTAGCCGGCCCGAGGTCGGCGAGCTGGCCGAGGGGACTGGTGGCGGCTCATCGACGATGCCGCACAAGAACAATCCCGTCCGCTCTGTGTTGATCCGGCGCACCGCGCTCACCGCGGGCACCTTGGGCGCCACCCTGCACCTGGCCGCAGGAGCGAGTGTCGACGAGCGCTCCGACGGCGCGTGGCACGCCGAATGGGCCACACTGCGCACGCTCGCCCGCCACACCGTCGTGGCGGCCATCCAAGCCTCCGAACTGCTCTCCGGGTTGCAGGTGGACACGGCGCGGGCGGCCGCGAACCTGGCCGACGCGGGCGGGCTGCTCACCGAACAACGTGCAATGACCGAGTTGACCGGTAGCCCAGCACGGCCCGACTACACCGGTGCCGCCGATCGGCTGATCGATTCGACCTTGAGTCGGGCCCGCCGCTTCATCAAGTCTGCGTCATGACCATTCCGGCCTTGGCCACAATCGACTTCGGCGGACCCGACGGTGCGCCTGTCCTCGTGCTGGGGCCTTCACTGGGTACCTCGGCAGCCACGCTGTGGAGCGCTGCGGCTGGATGGCTGAGTGCGCACGCCCGCGTCGTCGGGTGGGACCTACCCGGTCACGGTCGAGGCGGTCCTGGCGAGCCCTTCACGATCGCCGAACTCGCGGTCGCCGTGCTGGCACTCGCCGACGACATGCACGCCGAGACCTTCCACTACGCCGGTGATTCGCTCGGTGGCTGTGTCGGTCTGCAGCTGATGCTCGACGCGCCGCAACGGGTGGACTCGGCGACCCTACTGGGCACCGGTGCGTTGATCGGCACCCCAGCTGGCTGGCTCGAGCGCGCCGCCACCGTCCGCGCCGAGGGCGTCGAAACCTTACTCTCGGGCGCGGCCCAGCGGTGGTTCGCGCCGGGCTTCGTCGACCGGCAACCAGGTGTCGGCGCGGCGCTGCTGGACACCCTCAGCCACACCGATCCGGAGTCCTATGCGCAGGCCTGCGAGGCCCTCGCGGCATTCGACGTCTCCGACCGATTGCGCGAGATCGTCACTCCCGTCCTGGCCGTGGCAGGCAGCGCCGACGTGCCCACACCGCCGGAGTCATTGCGGCGCATCGCCTCCGGTGTCCAGGACGGTGACCTCGTAGTGCTCGACGGTGTCGGCCACCTGGCACCCGCCGAAGCCCCGGACCGGGTCGCCGGCCTCATCGCAGAGCAGGTGGGTATTCCGCAGCCTGCGACTAGGACCGTCGAGGATGTGTGTCGCGCGGGAATGGCGATACGGCGCCAGGTGCTCGGCGACGGGCACGTCGACCGGGCAATCGCCGGTACCACCGACATGACCGCCGATTTCCAGCACCTGATCACCCAGTACGCCTGGGGAACCATCTGGACACGCCCAGGTCTAGACCTTCGCAGCCGCTCGATGATCACCCTGACGGCGCTGGTCGCGCGCGGGCACCGCGAGGAACTGGCGATGCACCTGCGAGCGGCCCGCCGGAACGGTTTGAGCAACGACGAGATCAAGGAGCTGCTGATGCAGACTGCCATCTACTGTGGCGTCCCCGACGCCAACTCCGCGTTTCGCATCGCCGCCGAGGTATTGCCGGAATTCGACGAGGACGAGCGGGCGTCGTCATGAGCCGCACCGCCGTCTGCGCCGCCGCCCACGAAGCCGTCGCCGGAATCGCTGACGGCGCCACAATTCTCGTCGGCGGATTCGGCATGGCGGGCATGCCCACCACACTCATCGATGCGATCATCGAACAGGGCGCCGCCGAGCTCACCATCGTCAGCAACAACGCGGGCAACGGCGACACCGGTCTGGCCGCGCTGCTGGCTGCCGGTCGGGTCGCGAAGGTCATTTGTTCCTTCCCCCGACAGGCCGATTCGTACGTGTTCGACAGGCTCTACCGGGACGGCATGGTCGACCTCGAAGTGGTCCCGCAGGGCAACCTGGCCGAGCGGATCAGAGCGGCAGGCGCGGGCATTGGCGCGTTCTTCTGCCCGACCGGTGTCGGCACCCCGCTCGCCTCGGGCAAGGAGATCCGCACGATCGACGGCCGCGACTACGTGCTGGAGTATCCGATCCGCGGCGACGTCGCACTCATCGCAGCACACCTGGCCGACCGGGCCGGAAACCTGTTGTACCGCAAGACTGCTCGCAACTTCGGTCCGGTCATGGCGACCGCCGCCACGCTGACCGTCGTTGAGGTCTCCCGCGTCGTCGAGACCGGAGGCATCGACCCCGAGACGGTCGTGACGCCGGGTATCTTCGTCGACCGCATCCTCGACCTGTCCTCGATTCCCGCCGCCCGCACCGAGGCCGCCTCGTGACGGGAACGCTCGATGCAAGGACACGGCGTCGTGTCGAGCATCTCGACCGTGGCCCGTTGGACCGCGGGGAGATCGCCGCGATGATCGCCCGCGACATCGCACCTGGGTCGTACGTCAATCTCGGCATCGGCCAGCCCACGATGGTCGCCGACTACCTCGACCCCGCCGCCGAGGTGGTGCTGCACACCGAGAACGGCATGCTCGGCATGGGAGGCGCCGCGACAGGAGACGCCATTGACCCGGATCTCACCAATGCAGGCAAGGTTCCGGTCACCGAAACCCCTGGGGCGTCCTACTTCCACCACGCCGACTCCTTCGCCATGATGCGCGGCGGCCATCTCGACGTGTGTGTGCTCGGGGCGTTTCAGGTCAGCGAGCGTGGAGACCTCGCCAACTGGCACACCGGAGCACCGGACGCCATTCCCGCGGTCGGGGGTGCGATGGATCTCGCCATCGGAGCGAAGCGCGTATTCGTGATGATGACGCTGTTCGGCAAGGACAGGACCGCGAAGTTGGTTCCGGAGTGCAGTTACCCGCTGACCGGGCTTCGGTGCGTCAGCCGGCTGTATACCGAGTACGCGATCTTCGACATCGACAACGCCGGAGACGGACGCGTGCGCGTACTCGAGACCTTCGCCATCAGTATCGCCGCGCTCGAGAAGCGCTTGCACATAGCTCTGTCGTGACCCTGGCGCTTGGGTCGCCGAAAAGTGACTCCATGCTCGCTCAGCGACGAAATTCCCAGAGGAGTGGATTGATGACCCTATCCCGTGACGAGCTAGCCGATTTCGCCGAAAGTATGGCGCGCGCAGGGGATCGCGACACCCAGCACGTGACCGAGGAGCACCTCGTCGTGAACTCCACCGAGGCACACTGGATCCAGACCGGAAGCCCATCAGAAATTGGATTGCTTCTGCGGATACCCGCCCGCTCCATTGAGTTCTTCCTGCAGAAGATCCCCGCCGGTGCGGGCAGTGACCTTCATCGACACGTACACGAGTCAGTTCACTTCGTGCGACATGGCTCGGGCTGGTCGGAGATTGGCGATCAACGCGTAACGTGGAGCGCAGGCGACTTCGTGTATACGCCGCCGTGGGTATGGCATCGCCACTATGCAGATGACCAACAGGACGTCGAGATGATAGTCATCGAGAACTCCCGCCTCCTGGCTGCCGTGGACGCAACCCAGAGGGAAACCAGGGGCAACGTTAGCTTCGCCGAGGCTTTCGGCGTCGGCGACACGTAAGCAGTGGAGAAATTGTCAAGGTAATCGCTTCGAAGGGCGCTTGACGACGGCGGTCAAACACACGGCGGCCGGTCAACCCATCCACGGCGCTAATGTCCAGCCGCCCTGCAACTTTCGTGGCCGCGGCGTCTCCCGGCGAAGCAGGCGGCCTGATCTGCACCCGTGTTGTCGGCCCACGGGTTGTGCGAGTAAAGCGCAAAGTGATCACGATGCGGTCACATGCGTTATTCGTCGAACCCTTCATCTGGGATAGCAAACGCCGCCCTGGCGTTGTCGTTGAGATTTGCAAATCCATCGATAACCACCCGGGCCACGCGGGTCTCATGGTCGACAATGCGGATCAGCCACGTGTGAAAGGCCGCACCGGTGAATTCTTCGCTGACCGGCGAAGGAGCTCTCCAGCGACGGAAGAAGAACTCGAGTCGTGTCGTCAGCTCGATGACATCCTCCTGCACCGGAACGTAGGAAAGTACTTGACGCAGTTCGAGGCGTTCGTCGAAAATCCCGTCCCGCTGCGTGAGATACAACCGCAGACCATTGAGTCCCTTCCATTGGTGGCCGCCGCGAAAGCCGATTTCGAAGTCGTCTGTGAGGACGGTTGCGAACATTTGCTCGGCCGGCGAGTGGCGCTGTTCTAAGCGCAGGTAGTCATCGATCGTCGAAACGAACGCCGGCAGGTCGGGGGTACTCGACACAGAACATCTCCTTTGCCAATGTAGTTAGACCAGCTTAGTAGCAAGCTCTGCGGCAGCTTCGCCGATGATGCCAGCTACTTTGCGGACATGTGATGGCCGTAACCGATAGCTCGGCGCTGATGCATTTAGTGCCAGCCTCACGTCGGGACCTCTTGCAGGTATGGCGACAGCAACGGATGCGACACCTTCTTCGCTTTCCTCCCTACTGGTCGCGAAACCGCTCTTTCGAGAAATAGTCAAATCCTGTGGATCGAGGGTCGTCAGGCGACCTCGGACACTGGGGTGTCGGGCGATGGTTCCGGGGTGATGTCGACCGGACGTTCGAGGAGCTTGCCCTGGTGGAACACTGCGCCGGCCCGCACCAACGCCACCAGGTGTGGTGCGTTGACCGCCCGCCACCGCGACTGCGCTGCTTCGATCAGCTTGTAGGCCATCGCCATGCCCGCCGCCCGTGATCCCGGGCCCTTGGTCACCCTGGTCCGAAGCCGAACCGTCGCGAAGGTCGATTCGATCGGGTTCGTGGTGCGTAGATGCACCCAGTGCTCGGCGGGATACCGGAAGTACTCGAGCAGCACGTCGGCGTCATCGACGATTTTCTTCACCGCTTTCGGGTACTTCGCGCTGTAGTCACGTTCGAACGCTGCGATCGCCAACTGCGCCTTGTCGATGTCCTCGGCCCCGATGATCTCCTTCATCGCCGCCAACGCACCCGGATGCGCCGATTTCGGGAGTGCAGCAAGAACGTTGGCTTGTTTGTGGAACCAGCAGCGTTGTTCGCGGGTGGCGGGGAACACCTCCCGCAGTGCCCGCCAGAATCCCAAAGCTCCGTCCCCGACCGCGAGCGCCGGCGCGCGCATCCCGCGGCGGCGGCAATCCCGCAGCAGGTCCGCCCAGGACTCGGTGGACTCTCGGTAGCCGTCGGCCAGGGCGACGAGTTCCTTGCGGCCGTCCGCCCGCACCCCGAGCATCACCAACAGGCAGAGCTTTTCCTGCTCGAGCCGGACTTTCAGGTGGATGCCGTCGACCCACAGGTACACGTAGTCGACCTGCGAGAGGTCCCTGGTGCCGAAGGCCTTCGCCTCGTCCTGCCACTGGGCCGTGAGCCGGGTGATCGAGGATGCGGACAGTCCGGCGCCGGTGCCGAGGAACTGTTCGAGCGCCGGCCCGAAGTCACTGGTTGACAGGCCGTGCAGGTACAGCAGCGGCAGCACCTCCGATACCTGCTCGGACTTGCGAGCCCAGGCGGGCAGGATCGCCGAGGAGAACCGCTTGCGCTCGCCGGTATCGGGGTCGATCCGCTTGTCGTTCACGCGGGGCGCCTTCACCGCCACCGCACCCGCCGAGGTCACGACCTCACGTTCGGCGTGGTATCCGTTGCGGACCACCAGTCGGTGGCCGTGTTCGTCGACCTCACCGGCATACCGGGCTACATAGTCGGCGACCTCGGCCTGCAACGCCGCGGCCAGCATCTGCCGGGCACCGTCGCGGACGATCTGGTCGAGCAACGACCGGCCCGCACCGGCCGCATTGCGGGTCTCGTTGGAGTCGTCGTTGTTGTCTACTACCGTGAGCACGGGCGTGCCTTCCCGCCAGCGCGCCAACGCTGGTCTTGATCAGAATTCGGATTCCTTGCAGATCATCTTCCGGGAAGGCACGCCCGCCCGGGATCCACAGGTTCTGATCATTGCTCTGCGCTGTACGGATGTGTCACAAAGTTCGACAAGGTCGGCGCCGATGACGTCAGCCCGCGGTGGATGTCGATCAGTGCCCTGCTCTCCGCCTTACCTGCCGCCGCCGAGAGTTCTTTGTGGTGGAAATACGGGGTTGGAAGTCAGCTTCGATGCATTACGTCCTTGTAGGAACAATGTGTTAGTTCTGAAGCCATGTGACGATGTCTTCGAGCTGAGTGCTGAGTTCGTTCCATGGACGGTTGAGGTCGAGTGTTCGAGCGCCGATGCGGTTGCCTTGGACGACGACGTCCAGTCCGGGCTGCGCAGGTGCTTCGGTACGCGCATAGAGCAATAGCCCGCTGACCGAGCCGTCGCGGTTCACGTCGGCGTTCTTCACGTACGTCAATACTTGGTACAGATTGGTCGAGTGGACAGTCGGCTTGCCCCACATCCCGGCCTGCATCGATCGGCCGTAATATTTCGCATCAATGATGAGTGCCCGGTGTCCACGCCGCAGTGTGACATCGGTGCGCATTGCCGGGAGCTGTTCGGCTCCGAGTGCGCCTGCATCGTCGTAGTCCCACTTGACGGTGGAGCCGGTGGGGGAGAGTTCGGGGTGGTGGACGATGTAGTACTCGCGCAGGAATCGTTCATACAAGCTGCTCATCGCGTCGTCCGAGACCCATGAGGTGAGCTTGGTGCTTCCGGCATCCTGTGTGGGGAGGAGCCCGCGGACGATCAGTTCACAGACACCGAGCAACAGCCGGTATGTGGCGTTGGCGCGGTGGTAGGTCAGCGTGCGCCAGCGGATCGATGTCGGCGCGATCAGCGTCACCGCGTCCAGGTATGGCAGAAGCCGACGCAGCGCAGCCCGGCGGGGCGCGGCGACATCACCGTGGCGGAGGAGTAGGACGATGACCGACTTCAGCGCCCTGTTGTGGGGCGTGTCGAGCTCGTACTCGTCGAACTCGCACACCAGCCTTCCTCGGAACGTAGAGCGAGTGGCTGCGGTGCGAGTGATATCGATACGTCCGCGAATGGTGGCGAGCGCTTCGCTGCGGTGCAGGTAGTCGCGATGAAGACCGCGCTTGACCTGTGTGCCGACGCCACGCACGAGAATTTCCGCGAACAGATCGTGAAGATGGTCGAAGGCCTCGGCCGCGATTCGGTCGTTGCCTTCGCTGCGGATCGCTCGAAAGGCATAGGCCATCATCACGTACACGTTACGGATAGCGATGGACCTCTCGGTCATGCGACGGCGGCCCTGAGCCTGCTGGCCCACTCCTCGGCCGTGGTCGGCTCGTCGAACCAGTACTCGTCGAGAAGGGGGATGAGTTCGTCCTCGACCACCGAGTACAGCCATTCATCGTCGGTGGCGCCTTCTGGAGGGCTGGAGAGGAAGCTGTGTCCGATGGCGAAGCCCTGGCCGAGTGCGGGGTCGTCGGCGATGGTCTTGTTGAGGTCGATGACCACTTCGACGAGGCGGTCGAGGGTGGGACTTCCAGCGTCTTGCTGCCAACGGGTGAATCCGGCAGAGTGGAAGCCCGGGGTCATCTCGAAAAATCCGAAGCGACGACGCAGTGCGTAATCCAGGACGGCAAGGCTGCGGTCGGCGGTGTTCATCATGCCGATGATGTGGACGTTGGTGGGGACGGAGAACGTCTCGTTCTTGTACAACAGTCGGAGGTCTTGTCCGCGTTTGTCGGCTTCGATGAGCATGAGCAGCTCGCCGAAGATCTTGGAGATGTTGCCGCGGTTGATCTCGTCGATGATGAAGAAGTACGGCCGGTCGGTGTCGTCGGCGCGGGCCTTCTCGCAGAAGCGATAAAACGGCCCTTCAGTGAGCGTGAAACCACCGGTCTCGGTGGGCCGGTATCCCATCATGAAGTCCTCGTACGAGTAGCTCTGATGGAACTGGACCATCTGGACCCGACTCGGATCCTTCACCCCCATGATCGAGTATGCCAGGCGCTTTGCGGCGAAGGTCTTCCCGACACCGGGCGGGCCAGCGAGGATGACGCTCTTCTTCCGCGCCAGCAGAGAGCGCAAACGTTCGTATCGCTCCTCCGGCAGATAGACCTCCTTGAGGAATGCCGTCTTGTCGTAAGCCGGAAGTGGCGTCGAGAAATAGTCAAATCCTGTGGATCGAGGGTCGTCAGGCGACCTCGGACACTGGGGTGTCGGGCGATGGTTCCGGGGTGATGTCGACCGGACGTTCGAGGAGCTTGCCCTGGTGGAACACTGCGCCGGCCCGCACCAACGCCACCAGGTGTGGTGCGTTGACCGCCCGCCACCGCGACTGCGCTGCTTCGATCAGCTTGTAGGCCATCGCCATGCCCGCCGCCCGTGATCCCGGGCCCTTGGTCACCCTGGTCCGAAGCCGAACCGTCGCGAAGGTCGATTCGATCGGGTTCGTGGTGCGTAGATGCACCCAGTGCTCGGCGGGATACCGGAAGTACTCGAGCAGCACGTCGGCGTCATCGACGATTTTCTTCACCGCTTT
This sequence comes from Mycobacterium sp. 48b, assembly GCF_048282725.1. Taxonomy (NCBI): domain Bacteria; kingdom Bacillati; phylum Actinomycetota; class Actinomycetes; order Mycobacteriales; family Mycobacteriaceae; genus Mycobacterium; species Mycobacterium sp. 48b. The sequence goes on along the minus strand of NZ_JBLVUL010000001.1, from coordinate 7,384,210 downwards.
CGGGTACTTCGCGCTGTAGTCACGTTCGAACGCTGCGATCGCCAACTGCGCCTTGTCGATGTCCTCGGCCCCGATGATCTCCTTCATCGCCGCCAACGCACCCGGATGCGCCGATTTCGGGAGTGCAGCAAGAACGTTGGCTTGTTTGTGGAACCAGCAGCGTTGTTCGCGGGTGGCGGGGAACACCTCCCGCAGTGCCCGCCAGAATCCCAAAGCTCCGTCCCCGACCGCGAGCGCCGGCGCGCGCATCCCGCGGCGGCGGCAATCCCGCAGCAGGTCCGCCCAGGACTCGGTGGACTCTCGGTAGCCGTCGGCCAGGGCGACGAGTTCCTTGCGGCCGTCCGCCCGCACCCCGAGCATCACCAACAGGCAGAGCTTTTCCTGCTCGAGCCGGACTTTCAGGTGGATGCCGTCGACCCACAGGTACACGTAGTCGACCTGCGAGAGGTCCCTGGTGCCGAAGGCCTTCGCCTCGTCCTGCCACTGGGCCGTGAGCCGGGTGATCGAGGATGCGGACAGTCCGGCGCCGGTGCCGAGGAACTGTTCGAGCGCCGGCCCGAAGTCACTGGTTGACAGGCCGTGCAGGTACAGCAGCGGCAGCACCTCCGATACCTGCTCGGACTTGCGAGCCCAGGCGGGCAGGATCGCCGAGGAGAACCGCTTGCGCTCGCCGGTATCGGGGTCGATCCGCTTGTCGTTCACGCGGGGCGCCTTCACCGCCACCGCACCCGCCGAGGTCACGACCTCACGTTCGGCGTGGTATCCGTTGCGGACCACCAGTCGGTGGCCGTGTTCGTCGACCTCACCGGCATACCGGGCTACATAGTCGGCGACCTCGGCCTGCAACGCCGCGGCCAGCATCTGCCGGGCACCGTCGCGGACGATCTGGTCGAGCAACGACCGGCCCGCACCGGCCGCATTGCGGGTCTCGTTGGAGTCGTCGTTGTTGTCTACTACCGTGAGCACGGGCGTGCCTTCCCGCCAGCGCGCCAACGCTGGTCTTGATCAGAATTCGGATTCCTTGCAGATCATCTTCCGGGAAGGCACGCCCGCCCGGGATCCACAGGTTCTGATCATTGCTCAAGGTGCGGATGGGCCACCGCCAGCAGCTTATGGCTCAGCAGATAGGCATCCCCGATCTCCAGCACTGCTAGCCGCAAGGAATAGCCACTGGCGTCGTAGGACAGATAACCCAGGTATTCCAGGGTGAGGATGAATCGCCCCGCCGCGGTCCTGGCGATCCCGACGAACTCGGCAACATCCGAGACCGACAATGGCCTGTCCTGGCTGCTGATAGGCCTTCAGCACGGACAAAGCCCGGGCCAACGCCTCGACATGGCCCGGGTCGCTCTTCTTCAAAAGGGAGGCGGTCTCCGGGAGGCTTGGCCCTATCCGAAGCTATCTCATGGCGATGCGTTTAATGGCCCCCACTGGCGAGGATTACAGGCCAGACGGCGCTGGGCGGGCGGCTACCACTGCCACACCGGCAGATCTCGCCAGTTCTCTGCTGAACGGAATTAACATCTGGACAGCAGTTATGCGTTGTGCTTCACTTGCTGGATTACGGCGACCGTGCCGAGCTGCCGCATCTGGCCAGTCTGTTCGACATCGACAACAAGTGTGGCGGCGGCGTTGGCTTGCAGGAGGCAAACGCCTACCTTGAGCTGACCGCACCCGTGATGGCCCAAACATAAAGAGCTGAGGCTTCAGCCGTTTAGCAAACTATCGACAGATCCGAAAGACGAGGCCCTCCGATGATAAATGAAACGAGTACGGCTCCGAGACCAGGTGCGACCTCAAGGCTGCCCTTGCTGAACGGACACAGTATGCCGCGGATCGGCCTCGGAACATGGCCGATGCTGGACGCCGAATGCGAGCAAGCCGTCCGCTGTGCCGTGCAGACCGGCTACAGGCTGGTCGACACGGCCGTTCAATACCGCAACGAAGAAGCCGTGGGCCGCGGCATCAGAACCGCCGGCGTCCCGCGGGCGGAACTCTTTATTTCCAGCAAGTTCAACAAGGAGTCCCACAGCGTCGACGGCGTCCGTCGGGCGTACGACGAAAGCCTGCGGAAGCTTAGGGTCGACTATCTGGACATGTTCATGTGCCATTGGCCGGTGCCGGCGCTTGGCGCGTATGCGGAGGCATGGAAAGGCCTTGTAACCCTGTTAGAGGAAGGCGCCGTCAAGGCCATCGGCGTCTCCAACTTCAAGCCGGCCCACCTGAGGAAAATCATCGAAGCGACCGGAGTCGTTCCGGACGTCAACCAGATTCAGCTAAGTCCTGCTCTGGCGCGCACACAACCGCGTGCGGTCCACCGGGAGCTGGGAATCCTCACCCAATCCTGGAGCCCGATCGGCCGTGAATCCGGACTGCGTGCGAACCCCCTTGTGGTGGCCATCGCCGACCGTCTGAACAGGTCACCTGCCCAGGTCCTGCTGCGATGGCACATTCAGCAGGACCTGGTGCCCATCCCGCAGGCTTCGGACCCCGTCTGGTTGAGAGAGAACATCTCTGCGTTCGATTTCACCCTGACCGCCGACGACATGAACGATCTGGCCCGCCTGGATATGGGCGAAACTGCTGCGCGGGACTCAGATGCTGCGGAAAACGGTCACTGAATCCCGGCCAACGGACGCGGTCCGGCGGGGCCTCGGCCACTCGGCCGACTGGGGCCGTGGTGCCTCATGTCAAGATGCTCGCCAAATGATTCCTGCGTGCCTCATCTATTGTGCTCGCGAAAGTCTCATGCTGCGTGGGGTGCTTGGGAGTAGGTCTTGGCGGCGGCCAGCCGGATGAGTCGCTGCTGGATCTCGTTGATCCGGTTCGTCAGGCCGGCCAGGTCCAGACTGGCGTAGAGCTCGTCCAGGTAGTGACGTTGGGGTTCGAGCATGATCCCGGTGTCCTTGATCCGGTCTGCCGGGGTCCGCGGGTCGTCGTAGCTGCGCACTGACTTCCCCTTGCGGCTCAGGTGATATCCGGTGACTTTCTTGGTGGGCAGGAACAGGTTTTTGCGCAGGTTCACCAGCGGCCAGAGCTCGTTCAGGAGCCCCAATTCAGCATCGGTGTCGTAGCGGTAGTTGAACGCCGAGCGGCGGACGACGGCCTCGTTTTTCTGCTCCACGAACGGGTTGTCGTTGGAGTGGTGGGGCCGGGACCGGGTCATGCGGATGTTATGGGCATTGCACCAGGTAGTGACCGGATCGTTGAGGAATTCAGAGCCGTTGTCGCTATGGATGTGGTCGATGGGGTATGGGAATTCGTCCAGGATTTCATCCATCGCCTTGACCACCCATTTGGCGGCTTTGTTCTTGATCGCCCGGTTGCTGGTCCAGCCGGTGTACACGTCCGTGGCGGTCAGTGTGAATGCGTACTGGCCTTTGGCATTGTTGCCGCAATGCGCGACCGTATCGATGGCAACCAGGCCAGGCTGCCAGTCAATATCCGGGATGCGGGACATGATCGGGATCGACTCGGTGTACTGGTTCCGCCGCGACCTGGTCGTGGACTTCCCGTCCGGATACATCGAGAGCTTGAACGGTGCCAGCAGCCGGTCGATCGTTGCCGCGCTCATCGCCAGCAACTGGTCATGCACTGCGGGGCTGTAACGGGCCCGCACCCTCCCGAAAGCGCCAGCGCGGATATGGGCGTCCATGTTGGCCAGTGTGGTGCCCATGACCGCGGCCAGGTACTTCCCGCAGGGCTGCCCAGCCACGACCCAGACCTGCTGGAGCACCTTCACCGTGTCATAGCCATACGTCGGCGGTCTCGGCTTGCGCACCTCCATACGGGCCGGGCCCCGCCGCTTGAAGGCCCTGCCCAGCTGCCGCCGGGCATTCGCCCTCGACCAGCCCACCTCCGCCACCAACCGGTCCAGGATCTCGCCCTTGGCCTTCTTCGACGCCGCCACATACGCGCCGGCTTCCTTCTTAGTGATTTCCCTGCGCGCAGACAACGTCAACCCATACATCCCTCCAGCACACCAAAGCACCCGACCATGCACCAGAGATTTCGCGAGCATTTCCCAAATGAGCGTGCCAGCGCCGCTGCGCGCCGTGGGTGTCGAAAGTCCCTCTTGACGCACCTTGCCTCTGGTGAATCGGATGGCTCAGCGGGATGATGGTGGTGTCTGCCGTGTCCGACGCCGGTCGTTCCTTGGTGCTGTTGTTTGGCCCGTAAATGAGCGTGGTGCGGAGGGTTCCACGGGAACCGTGGATTGTTGCTGTGAGCACGAGTATTAGAGTCCTGATTTAATTCCACCCTCTACATGGCAGGCATCACCACCCATTGAAACAAGCAGGTTAGGAGGTGTCCCGTGGACTTGGTTCATGAACGTGCCGCGGGCATTGATATTTCCAAGGGTGACGCGAAGGTCGCCATCCGGTCCCCGGGCAAGCGTGCCGGGACTTTTTCCACCGAGGTCACCACCTGGGGTTCCACCACCAATCAGATCCTCGCCCTGCGGGACATGCTGGTCGCCGCGAAGGTCACCACGGTGGTCATGGAGGCAACCAGTGATTACTGGAAGCCGTTCTACTACCTGATGGAGGACCTCCTGCCAGTGATGCTCGTCAATGCGAAGGCGGCCCGCAACATTCCCGGGCGAAAAACTGACGTGTCCGACGCTTCCTGGTTAGCTCAGCTCGGTGCGCACGGGCTGCTGCGCCCTTGTTTTGTCCCGCCTCAACCGATCCGCGTACTTCGGGATTTGACCCGGGCACGAACCATCGCCACCCAGGACCGGACCCGGGAAGTCCAACGACTGGAGAAATTTCTGGAGTCTACCGGCCTTAAGCTCTCGGACCATGTTTCGGACCTGATGGGTGTCTCCTCCCGGGCCATGCTCAAGGCACTTATCAAGGGTGAGCGGGATCCGCAGGTGTTGGCTGACCTGGCTCGGGGGCGCATGCGCGTGCGGGTTCCCGAGCTCGTAGAGGCGCTGACCGGACGCTTCGAGGTGCACCATGCTTATCTTTGCAACATGCATCTGGAACGCATCGATTCCATCACTCGGTGCGTCGAGGAACTCACCACCCGCATCAACGAGGCGATGGAACCCTTTCAAACGGCACGGGAATTTCTAGCTACCATTCCCGGGGTCTCCACCCTCGTGGCCGATGTCATCATCGCCGAAACCGGGGCAGACATGAGCTCCTTCCAGAGCCCGGGCCGACTCGCATCCTGGGCGGGCCTAAGCCCAGGATCCAACGAGTCTGCCGGCCGGGCAAAGTCCACCAGGACCCGACCTGGGAACCGCTATCTCAAGGGCGCTCTGGGCGTCGCGGCCTTGTCGATTTCCAGAAACCCCAAGAACAGCTACCTCGGGGCACGCTATAAGAGACTCATTGTGCGCCGCGGCAAGATGAAAGCCATCGTCGCCACCCAACACTCCATCCTCACCGCCGTCTGGCACATGCTCGCGGACGGCGAGTGCTACCACGACCCAGGATCCGACTTCTTTACCAAAAAGGACCCCACCCGCACCAAGAACAACGCCATCCGCCGCCTCCAAGAACTCGGCTACAACGTCACCTTAAGTAACCAGGAGGCAGCCTGACCCACCTTACTTTCGTATTAGGCACGCACCCCATTTCGCGAGGAGCAATGATCAGAACCTGTGGATCCCGGGAGGACGCACCTTCCCGGATGATGATCTTTGACGAAACAGGATTCTGATCAAGACCAGCGTTGGCGCGCTGGCGGGAAGGCACGCCCGTGCTCACGGTAGTACACGAAGGCCGAGACCCGAACGAGGCCGGCGACGCCGCCGGTGCAGGCCGGTCGCTGCTCGATGAGATCGTTCGCGACGGTGCCCGGCAGATGCTCGCCGCAGCCCTGCAGGCCGAGGTCGCCGATTACATCGCCCGGCACGCCGGTGAAGTCGACGACAACGGCCACCGCCTCGTCGTACGCAACGGCTACCACACCGAACGCGACGTGATGACCGCCGCCGGTGCGGTGACGGTGAAGGCGCCACGGGTCAACGACAAGCGCATCGATCCCGAGACAGGCCAGCGTAAGAGGTTCTCGTCGGCGATCCTGCCGGCCTGGGCCCGCAGGTCCACCCAAGTGTCCGAGGTGTTGCCGCTGCTGTACCTGCACGGCCTGTCGACCAGCGACTTCGGGCCCGCCCTCGAGCAGTTCCTCGGCTCCGGTGCCGGCCTGTCGCCGGCCTCGATCACCCGGCTGACCGCGCAGTGGCAGGACGAGGCGAAAGCCTTCGGACAGCGGGATCTCTCGCAAGTCGACTACGTCTACCTGTGGGTCGACGGCATCCACCTGAAGGTGCGGCTCGAGCAGGAGAAACTCTGTCTGCTGGTCATGCTGGGGGTGCGGGCCGACGGACGTAAGGAACTCGTCGCCCTGGCCGACGGCTACCGCGAATCCACCGAATGCTGGGCCGATCTGCTGCGGGACTGCCGCCGCCGCGGAATGCGGGCCCCGGTGCTCGCGATCGGGGACGGCGCGCTGGGATTCTGGAAGGCACTGCGGGAAGTGTTCCCCGACACCCGCGAACAACGCTGCTGGTTCCACAAGCAATCCAACGTCCTTGCAGCACTCCCGAAGTCCGCGCATCCCGGCGCGTTGGCGGCGATGAAGGAGATCATCGGAGCCGAGGACATCGACAAGGCGCAGATCGCGATCGCGGCGTTCGAACAGGACTACGGTGCGAAATATCCGAAGGCAGTGAAGAAGATCGTCGATGACGCCGATGTGTTGCTCGAGTACTTTCGGTATCCGGCCGAGCATTGGGTGCATCTGCGTACGACGAATCCGATCGAATCGACTTTTGCGACGGTGCGGCTTCGGACCAGGGTGACCAAGGGTCCGGGTTCACGAGCGGCGGGGATGGCGATGGCCTACAAGCTGATCGAGGCCGCGCAGTCGCGGTGGCGGGCGGTCAACGCACCGCAGCTGGTCGCACTGGTGCGAGCGGGCGCGCTGTTCCACAAGGGCAAGCTCCTCGAACGGCCGGTCGACATCACCCCGGAACCCTCGCCCGACACTCCGGTGTCCGAGGTCGCCTGACGACCCCCGATCCACAGGATTTGACTATTCCTCTTTCGCGAGCACTTTAGATGAGTCTCGTCGGGGGCTTGACGAACGCCACACTTTAAGTCATTCTCTTTCTAAAAGAAACTATCTCTGATTACCAGAGATGACTGGCGTCTTGCCGGCCCGGACAAGGAGATCCATCAATGACTGACCACAGCGGCGTGATTCAGGATGTACGGCAGGGCATGATCCCTGCACACATTTACAACGACAAAGAGATCTTCGAGCTTGAAAAGGAGCGGGTCTTTGGTCGCAGCTGGCTTTTCGTCGCCCACGAATCCGAGGTGCCCGAAGCTGGCGACTACGTGGTGCGCCGCGTCCTGGAAGACTCATTCATCATTTCCCGTGATGAACATGGAGAAATCCGGGCACTGTTCAACATGTGCCTTCACCGCGGCATGCAGGTCTGCCGCACGGAGATGGGAAACGCTTCCCACTTCCGTTGCCCGTACCACGGGTGGTCCTACCGTAACGACGGCCGCATAGTCGGACTGCCCTTCCACAAAGAGGCATACGGCGGCGAAGAGGGCTTCAAGAAGCAGGGGCAGACGTTGCTGCCTGCTCCTTCCCTGGGCATCTACAACGGCCTTATCTTCGTCAGCCTGGATCCTGACGCAGAGCCGTTGGAGGACTTCCTGGGTGACTTCAAGTTCTACATGGACTACTACACGAAGCAAAGCTCCGGCGGGATTGAACTGCGCGGGCCGCAGCGGTGGCGGGTCAAGGCCAACTGGAAAATCGGAGCCGAAAACTTCGCCGGCGACATGTATCACACCCCCCAGACCCACACCTCCGTCGTCGAAATTGGTTTGTTCCGCGAACCAAAGGCGGAAAAGCGCAAGGACGGGACAACCTATTGGGCCGGCAACGGCGGCGGAACTACCTACAAGCTTCCCGAAGGAAGCCTGGAGGACCGCCTCCGCTACGTGGGCTACCCGGACGAGATGATCGCCCGCATGAAAGAGCAGTGGAGCCAGGAGCAGCTCGACGTCGTGGGCAAGGACGGGTTCATGGTGTCGGCGGCGTCGGTGTTCCCGAACATGAGCTTCGTGCACAACTGGCCACGGGTCGAAGAAGACTCCGATGAAGTGCTCCCGTTCATCTCCATCCGGCAGTGGCAGCCAATCAGTGAAGACGAGACCGAGATCGTATCGTGGTTCGCCGTCGACAAGAACGCGCCCGAAGAGTTTAAGGCACTTTCCTACAAGGCCTATCTCATGTGCTTTGGCAGCGGCGGCATGTTCGAGCAGGACGACGTGGAAAACTGGGTTTCCTTGACCAGCACCGCCGGCGGCCCGATGGCACGGCGCCTGCTGCTGAACAGCCGCATGGGCATGCTGGAAAACGGACAGAACGTCGTCGAACCCCTGACCCCCGAGCAGTACTCCGGCCCCGGCTCGACCCGCGTCGGATACAGCGAATACAACCAGCGTGAACTGCTCCTGCGATGGGCCAACCATCTTGAACGACCGATGGAAAAAGCGGCCCAGGTGCACGTCGGCAGCAATCCGGTGCAGGACTGTCCGTCTGACACCCCGGATTCTTTCCCGGCTCCCGCTGAGCACAACGGGCACGCCCCGGCAATGACCGTTTCGAAGGAGGGCTAGCCGTGGGTATTGAAGCCGTAACCGAACGCAGCAACAAATCTCTCTCGGAGCAGTCGGTGCTGGGAGGGCACGCCCCCCGTACTCAGAGGACGGGTGACTCCCTGCCGTTCAATGATGAACTTCATCTGCAAGCCCACAAGTGGCTTGTCGATGAATCCTATTTGCTCGACGCACAGGAGTACGACGAGTGGCTGAGCCGCCTCACGGACGACGTGCACTATCTCATGCCGGTGAGGGTGACCACTGCCCTCGGGGCCGGTTACAGCACGTCTCCCGGGATGGCGCACATGGATGAAAACAAGTACTCGCTGAGCCGCAGGGCGGCGCGCTTCGCCACGGAACACGCCTGGACCGAAGACCCTCCGTCGCGGCTGCGCCACTACGTCACCAACGTCCGGACGTTCCGTACCGGTAACCCGGATGAGATCATCGTGGATTCGGCGGTCCTGCTGTTCCGCAGCCGGGGCGACGTCCGCGAGGCCGCGACCGTGTCGGCAGGCAGGGAGGATCTGCTGCGCCGCACCGGCTCCGGCTGGCAGCTCGCCCGCCGCACCATCATGGTCGACGAGGCGGTCATCCGGATGCAGAATCTGGCCATATTCCTATGAAACTCGAATGGGAAGGCGAAGAGGAGGACCGCCTTGCCGCCATTCGAGCGGCGGAGGAGCGCGACCGGCTGGAAGCACGGGTCAACGGCGCTCCGATCGTGATCGCCAACGAATTCTCCGAAGTCCAGGTAAGCCGCGTCGAGACGCGGAACGGCTCGCGGCTGATGATCAAGTCCCCGCGCTCCGGCCAGTGGGTGTCCCTGTGCCCCCTGGAGCTGGAAGCCCTCACCTGGCAGGCGCCGGCAACCTTCTCGGCCATGATCGGGCATCCGTTCGGGCCGCTTGTCACCGAGGACGAGCAGCCGCCCCAGAACAAAAACAACATCTAGAGGCCAAGGAGATTGACAATGCCTACCGTAAAAGCAGATCTGCAAGCCTGCCAGGGCTACGCCAACTGCGTCGTTGGGGCACCCGACTACTTTGATCTGGATGACGACGGAATCGTTGTTCTCCTCAGGACCAAAGTTCCCGAGGCCGAGCGTTCCCGTGTCACCGAGGCTGCCCGCAGCTGCCCGGTGTCCGCCCTAGTAGTGGAGGACTGATGAACACGACCACAGTTATCGTCGGCTCCTCAACCGGCGGCGTGCGTGCTGCCCAGTCCCTGCGCCTGGAGGGGTATGAAGGCGACATCGTCCTCGTCGGTGCTGAGACGGAACTCCCGTACGACAAGCCGCCGTTGTCCAAATCCGTCCTCTCCGGCAAAGCAGAGGAGTCGTCCATCCGCCTCCTTACCCGCGAGCAGGCGGAGGAAGCCAGCATCCGGCTGCTGCTCGGGCACGCCGCCACAGGCATCGATGTCGCCGGAAACCTGTTGTACCTCCAGGACCACGAACCCCTACACTTCGACAACCTTGTGATCGCCACGGGCGCATCTGCCCGACCCTCACCCTGGGGCCAACGGCCCGGGATCCACGTGCTCCGTTCCCTGGACGATGCCCGGAAACTGCGCGCCGACCTCCTCAAAGGCGGGGAACTGGCAGTGATCGGCGCCGGTTTCATCGGTGCCGAAGCAGCCGCGACGGCACGTACGCTCGGTCTGGAAGTGACAGTCATCGACCCGATGCCCATACCAATGAGCCGCATCTTCAACGCCGAAATCGCACAGCTGTTTGGAGAACTCCACCGCAACAACGGCGTCACCACGATCTTTGGCACCGGAGTCGAGGCCATTGAGGGCGAGCACGGGTCCTTCAGCGTCAGGCTTACCAACGGCCAGACAGTACAAGCCGCCACCGTTCTCATCGGGATCGGCGCGGTTCCCAACGACGCCTGGCTGGCCTCCTCGGGACTGCTGGTGGACAACGGCGTCGTGCTGGACGAGTTCTGCAGGGCTGTGGACGCCCCGAACGTGTATGGCGTCGGCGACGTGGCGCGCTGGCGGCATCAGAAGCACGGTGCGGACATCCGGATCGAGCACTGGACAAACGCGGTTGAGCAAGCCTCATGCGTCGCCCACAACATCACCCATCCGGACAGTCCCCGCGAGTACACACCGGTTGAATACGTCTGGAGCGACCAGCACGACTGGAAAATCCAGGTCGTCGGTCGCGTGGGAGGCAACGCCGACCATGTCCTCATCGGAGACCCTGAGCTGCACGGTCGGTTCGCAGCGCTCTACACCACCGACGGAGTGGAACTGTACGGTGCCGCGATCGTGAACTGGCCGAAGGCCCTGCTTGCCTGCCGCCGCGGCATGGGATCAGGGATCGGCGTGCAGGAACTGCGCGACAAACTCGAGCTCCTGCTCGAGCCCCGGCCGACGGCGGCACTCTGATGCGGGGAAGTCAGCCGCCGGTGGTCCACGAAGAGCAACGGCAGGCCATCGCAATGGCCTGCCGGGTCCTGGCCGGCCGCGGCCTCGCCGACGGAATCCTCGGCCACATCAGTGCGCGAACGGGGGAGAACGAGCTCTTGGTCCGTTGCAGGGGTCCCAAGGAGCGTGGCCTCGCGCACACCGAAGCCAACGACATCCGGCTGGTCGACCTCGACGGCAATCCCGCCGCCGAAGGCGAGCTCGACAGCGGCTACACGGTCCCCAACGAGCTGCCTCTGCACACCGAGCTGCTGCGGCGGCGCCCGGATATCAACTCCGTTGTGCATGCCCACCCCCCGCAGGTCGTGGCCGCCGACTTGGCAGGGCTCGCTATCCGGCCGATCGTCGGGGCGTTCGACATCCCGGGCACCCGCCTGGCGGCAGACGGAATACCCGTCTACCCCAGAGGAGTGCTCGTGCGAAACCGCGAGCTCGCAGCGGAAATGCTCGACGCCATGGGCGATCGGCCCGTGGTGCTGCTGCGCGGACACGGCCTCACCAGCGCGGCGCCGACGATGGAGCAGGCGGTCCTCCAAGCCATCAGCGTAAACACCTTGGCAGGCCTGTCGCTTCAGATCACAGCAGCCGGAGGGCAGCTGCACGACCTTCCCGGTCCCGACATGGCGGAGCTGCCAGATCTCGGAGGGCCGTTCAACATCGCGACCGCCTGGCGACACGAGCTCGCCCGGCTGAGCGTCAGCCCATGAAGCCGGCCAGCGCGGCAGTGCCGACAGTCCCGCCGACGCTGGGTACGATACAAGGCATGCGATCGACAGAGACAGAAGACGGATCCAAATACGGTCCGCCGCCGCAATACCCCCCCCGCAGGTCGTGGCCGCCGACTTGGCAGGGCTCGCTATCCGGCCGATCGTCGGGGCGTTCGACATCCCGGGCACCCGCCTGGCGGCAGACGGAATACCCGTCTACCCCAGAGGAGTGCTCGTGCGAAACCGCGAGCTCGCAGCGGAAATGCTCGACGCCATGGGCGATCGGCCCGTGGTGCTGCTGCGCGGACACGGCCTCACCAGCGCGGCGCCGACGATGGAGCAGGCGGTCCTCCAAGCCATCAGCGTAAACACCTTGGCAGGCCTGTCGCTTCAGATCACAGCAGCCGGAGGGCAGCTGCACGACCTTCCCGGTCCCGACATGGCGGAGCTGCCAGATCTCGGAGGGCCGTTCAACATCGCGACCGCCTGGCGACACGAGCTCGCCCGGCTGAGCGTCAGCCCATGAAGCCGGCCAGCGCGGCAGTGCCGACAGTCCCGCCGACGCTGGGTACGATACAAGGCATGCGATCGACAGAGACAGAAGACGGATCCAAATACGGTCCGCCGCCGCAATACCCCCCCGCAGGTCGTGGCCGCCGACTTGGCAGGGCTCGCTATCCGGCCGATCGTCGGGGCGTTCGACATCCCGGGCACCCGCCTGGCGGCAGACGGAATACCCGTCTACCCCAGAGGAGTGCTCGTGCGAAACCGCGAGCTCGCAGCGGAAATGCTCGACGCCATGGGCGATCGGCCCGTGGTGCTGCTGCGCGGACACGGCCTCACCAGCGCGGCGCCGACGATGGAGCAGGCGGTCCTCCAAGCCATCAGCGTAAACACCTTGGCAGGCCTGTCGCTTCAGATCACAGCAGCCGGAGGGCAGCTGCACGACCTTCCCGGTCCCGACATGGCGGAGCTGCCAGATCTCGGAGGGCCGTTCAACATCGCGACCGCCTGGCGACACGAGCTCGCCCGGCTGAGCGTCAGCCCATGAAGCCGGCCAGCGCGGCAGTGCCGACAGTCCCGCCGACGCTGGGTACGATACAAGGCATGCGATCGACAGAGACAGAAGACGGATCCAAATACGGTCCGCCGCCGCAATACCCCATCGAGTCTGTTGATAACGCCCTGCGGCTGCTCCTGCTGTTCGAAACCCAGCCCAGCATCAGGCTGACCGATGCCAGCACTTACTTGGGCGTGGCGTCGTCGACGGCGCACCGGCTGATGGGCATGCTTCTCTACCGTGGCTTCGTTCGGCAGAACCCGGCGACCCGGGCCTACGAACCTGGGCAGGCGCTGAGCTCGATTGCCTTTGCGATCAGACGGCAGGTGGACATCCGGACACTGGCCCGGCCGGTCCTCGAGCGGATCTTCGAACAAACGGGAGAAACCGTCCACTTCGCCAGGCTTGAGAGGACTGACGTCCAATTCATCGACGCCATCGAAAGCAGGCGAGCGGTCCGCGTCGGTTCCCGCCAGGGCCTCACCTTGCCAGCAAACTGCACTGCGACTGGTAAAGCGATGCTGAGCCTCCTCGGTGAGAAGCAGCTGCGGAATCTGTACCCAGGGCAGGAACTCCCCAAGCTGACTACCAACTCAATTACCTCCAGGTCGGACCTTGAAAGGGAGCTCGACGAAATCCGGCACAGGGGTTACGCAAATAGCCGCGAAGAGAGCGAAGACGGGGTGACATCGGTCGCCGCCGCGGTTGCCGGCCCAAGCGGCACTGTCTACGGAATCAACGTATCTGTGCCGGCCCACCGCATGTCGGAGGAGCTTCGCAGCGACCTCGGGGGCATGCTCCGGGCAGCCGCAGAAGAACTCCAGGGGCGCCTGGTCTAGAAGACTTAAAGCGGCTTCGCGTTTAGGCATGGTTGGTCTGTTTGTTCCGGTAGGGGCGGTGGCCGCCGGCGGCCAGTAGGCATCTGAGTCTGTAGTTGGTGAAGTTGCGGAAGCCGCGGGCGATTCGGCGGGTGGTTTCGATGACGCCATTGAATCGCTTCGGTGGGTCCGTTGGAAGCGCCGTGGGTGTCGAAGTAGGCTAGGATCGCTGTCTTCCATTGAGTGTCCGCCCGAGTCGGGCGACTTCCGGGATGGGGAGGTCGGGAATGATGTGATTACTTCGTTGACGAGTTCCCGGCCCCGCTCCGGGCGGGCGTGGTAGATGTTGCGGAGCTTCTGGTAGCACTGCCAGGCCAGGGTGACTTCGTGGCCGTGATCCCCGGCGCTGAGCTTAGCATCGAGCCGGGCGGCTTGTTTGTCGGTGAGGTGTTCGGCGCCGATCTGCAGGGTTCGACGGATTCCGTAGAGCGGGTCGCCCTTGCGGCCGCGGTGTCCCAGGGTGTCCTGCTGGACCCGGCGGCGGACCTCGTCGATCATGGCCGAGCCGAGCTTCACGACATGGAACGCGTTCAGAACGGCGATGGCTTCGGGCAGCTCGTCACGGATCGCGTTCGCGTAGCCGCGGAACGGATCCAGCGCGGCGGTCTTGATCCCGGCAGTGAACCCTGCGCCGCGTTCTTTGAGCCAGTCCGCATAGGCCTTCCCCGACCGGCCCGGAACCAGGTCAAGCAACCTGGCGTGCACCACCCCCGCGGGGTCGCGGGTGTGGTCCACGATCCCGGTGACCATGCCGGTTCCGGGCGGGCCGGTGTGGGACCAGACATGCTCATCGACCCCGAGCGCATCTACCCCGGTCAGCCGGCCGGTCGATGCGATCCGCCGGGTGGCTTCGATCCTGACCGCGTCCCAGACGGTGTGCCAGGAGACGCCGAGCTGATGGGCCAAGGCGGAGACCGAGGTGTCGAAATGCTGGAGCGCATCGGTCGCCCACCCGGCGGCCCTGGCGGTGAGCTTCGCCCGTGGTCCTGCCAGCGGGTGCTCCTCTGTGAACGTCGTTCTCGGGCAGTCCGGGTCCGGGCACCGCCAGACACGTTTGGCCCACAGCAGCCGCACCGGGCGGCCGAAACAGGGAATGTCATGGAGACGGACCTGGCGGCGTCCATGCCCGACCGCGATGACGCCGCAGTCGGCGCAGCCGGTGACGTTCTCCCCGGTTTCGACGCCCAGAAGCAGGCCGGTACCGGTTGCCGTGACGGAGCTGACGCGGACGCCCTCGACACCGAGCAGCGCATCCGCGCGCGTGCACCAGCGGCCACCGGAACACGACATAGAGTTATTCATGTCAGGGTCTCTTTTGGGTATTGGTTGCTTGGTCGCGACCAATTCAAAGAGGCCCTGACCTCTTTCCTGCCGCACCACGCCGCAGCTGCATGCGGCCACGCCCTGCCCCCGGCGTCAGACGGCCCTCACCCTGCTCATCGTCGAAGGCCCAAGGCGACCGGCTTCCCGGCGAACGCGGCCGCAGGCGCCGGACTCCTCCGGCCGCCAGATTGTGTGCACGCCAACGTCGAGCAACTTCCGCTCACCGACGTCCGTGATGACCCAGACAAATCCGTGTTCCGGAAACGTCATGTCAACCCGCCCGTACCACAATGCCCCGGTTTCATGATCCCTCACAGCGATGCGGTGCCCGCGGGCCAGGGACAGGAAGACTTCGATTTCGCATTCTGTCAGCGACTCTTTCAACCCATTCCTCCCCGGCGCTGCGCCGAGAGCCGCCGTACGCAGGGAACAGCCGGCCTGGCGGGCGGCGGGGCAGACCATGCTAAAAACGCTGCCAGCCGGCGCGCCGGAGAGATCGCTCTGCTGTCCGTTCATCGCAGCCCGCTCCCCCACCTTTCGAGTGTCACACCGCGTGGAACGTCGCTGTCCAGGCGCGCTTCATAGCGGCCCGGGGCGAGGCGGGCCACCGAGATGCCGACGTGTTCAGCCATCGCCGCCGGCTTCAGCAGATCCACCGCTTCATCCAGGGCGGCGTCCAGTTCTTTTCGGGTGTGAACGGCGACGACGAGACAACCGGGTGCTGCGTGCATGGTCAAATCCTTAATCTGAGGGCGGTGATCAGTACTTTGGGACACGCCAAATGTCCCTGGGACGGAACGGAGGAGCGGCAGCCCGCCGGCATGATCAAGCCAGGGCCCAAATCCCGGCGGCCCCGGCGGAACCTAGGGGACCAAGGCTTCCGGCAGAAGAAGGGGCAGGACCGTGGAACGCTGCAGAACGGCGGCGGTTTACCTCCGACAGTCCCATGATGGTGGCTTCAACATCTTCCAGGGATTGCTGAATCCAGGCGAGGGCGGCCAGGTCATCGGAACTGTGGGCCGCGTCGATTGATGACGCCTCTAGGAGCGCAGCCCGGCGGCTGATCCTGCCGGAAAGTTCGAGGATCAACGGCGGAATCATGGCCAGGGATTCACCCCGCGTTAGGTGCGCGAAGGCTTCTTTTCCAGCGCCACGGTGGGTGACGGCGACCGTGAGGGCCAGATCTGAGGAGTTTGTGGTCATGGGTCTGTCCTTCAGGTTGTTCAAAGTCCTGGTCTTTTCGGAGTGCTTCCGGTACGACGGAAGGGGAGTCTCGGGTGGTTCGTCCCGCCGCAGATCGTCCGCGCCGCAGGCACACTGAGGTGTACTACTGATGTGAGACACAGTTTGAAAGGATTGTGCTCATGTCTGCTCGACCTACCTATTCCGATGAGTTCAAGGCTGATGCCGTTGAGCTCGTGGTTTCATCTGGCCGTTCGCCGGCTTCTGTCGCTCCGGAGCTCGGCATTTCCGTCACCGCGTTGAAACGCTGGGTGCGGGTGTCCCGTGAGGGGCAACCAGGCGGTGGGGGGAAACCGGATGATCCGGTGGATCCTGCGAAATACAAGGCGTTGGAAGCACGGATGCGTGAGCTGGAGAGGGAGAACGATTTCCTGAAAAAAGTTTCGGCGTTCTTCGCCAAAGAACAACGGTAGAGGACTTGTACCGAGTTGTTCAGGAGAAGAACGCCGACTTCCCGGTGGCCTGGATGTGCCGCCAGCTTGGTCTCCCACGGGCGACGTATTACCGGCGGCTGGACGCCGGCGACACCCCGACTGCGCTGCGCCGCCGGGAACTGACGGATCAGGTGAAGACCGTCTTCGATTCCTCCGACGGGATCTTCGGGCACCGCATGGTCCATGCGAAACTTGCCGCCGCCGGCATCGAGGTTTCGGTGGGCACTGTCGCGGGGATCATGGCCGAAAACGGGTGGGCGGCAAAGCGGATGAGAGCGTTCAAGCGCACCACGATCGCCTCGGATCCGGATAAAGTCTTCGAGGACCTCATCGGCCGGGACTTCACTGCAGAAGCCCCTGGAACGCGTCTGGTGGGCGATATTACCTACCTGCGCACCGGCGAAGGGTGGCTGTATTTGGCCACTGTCATTGACCTGTGCACCCGCATGGTCGTCGGCTGGGCCATGGCTGAGCACATGCGCGCCTCGTTGGTTACCGGAGCCCTGACGATGGCCAGGGACAGCGGCCACCTGAGCCCCAACGCCATTTTTCACAGCGACCACGGAACGCAGTACACCTCCCGGGAAATGGGCGCCTGGTGCGCAGGAAACAAGATCCGCCAATCCATGGGCGCCACCGGGGTGTGCTGGGACAATGCAGTCGCAGAATCGCTGTTCTCATCCCTGAAAAACGAGTTCTACCATCACCACAGCTTCACCACCCGCCAGGACGCCAGACGGGCGACCATGCGCTACATCGAAGTGTTCTACAACCGCTGGCGCCCTCACACCAACAACGAGGGTCTGCCGCCCGCGACAGCAATGGCCAACTTCACAACCAGAAACCAGCCGCTTCCCGCTGCTGCCTGACCGAAAAGAAACTACCCGACTGTCTCACATCCTTGACACACCTCACACCGTCCGCCACCGGAATGGGCCTGCGGCACGGACGGTCTGCGGCTCTACAAGCCCGGGCGCACCTCCCGATCGACGCAGCCAAATACGAAACGGCAGCTTTCAAGGCCGCGTTCTCCACGGCCCGGTCTTTGGTTTCAACAACACCGACCGTCAGTGCCCCTGCCCGGCCGAGACATCAACCATGCTTAACTGCGAAGGGCCCTTAAAGCGACCCCGTACTGCTCCGGCAGTACTTTCCAAAGGGCACGGACCTGAACGTGTGGAGTTAGACCAGCTCGATGACGTCTGCGACGGACTCAACGACAGGCCCCGAGCATGTCTCAACGACCGCTCGCCACGGGCAGCCATGCAACGATTAGGACACCGGATGCAAACACATCTAATTCGCAACGTTCACTAGAAACCGCCCCGTATATCGGGGGCTGATCCTCGGCGCCAACGCAGCACGGGACCTTCGCAGCAGGGCCTATCGGCACCCCTCCCGGTCCCGCGGAACGTCGATCTGCACCGGGCCTGTCGTCTCCGTCAGCACGGTCTGGGACCGCGTTCCGTTGCGCGAGTTGGCAGTATCCTTCGCCGCCGTGTCGTGCCGTTCATAACCGAGGTGCTCGGTCAGTTCCTCGTCCAGGGCGGTTTCGATGACGGTCTTGGTCAGCTGCTTGAGCAGTCCGTCAGGACCGGCCAGGGACAGCCCCTGCTCCCTCGCCATCCTGACCAGCTCGCGGGCAGCCTCGGCCTCGGATTTCTCTGTCAGTTCGTCAACGGTTTTCGTACTCGGCACAGCCTCAAGTGTTGCGGCCATATCGGGCTCCTTCCCGCCAGGCTTGCCGCCCCGGCGTGTCGAGCCGGATACACCGTTAATTCCCCAGTCCCTGCCCGGGCAGCACGCCGCTGAAGAAGGCGAGGTTCCTGAAGGTCACCGGCGCCGAGAAGATGTCCGCAGCAGCGGTGATCGGCGCGTATCACGACCTGTGGCAGGTTGAGGCGTCCTTCCGCATGACCAAGTCCGATCTGAAGGCCCGGCCAGTGTGAGCCCCGCCCGGCACCGATCTCAGACCCAGAACCGGCCGCAGCCGAGGGCTTCCACGATGGGGACCGCTTCTTCCTCCGCCCCCTCTGGCGGGGCCAGCCAGTGGCCCGTGGAAGGGGGAGCGGAATCAGGGGTAGAATCCACCCCGCGGGAGGACCGCCATGCCCCAATGCGGGCCGCCCTGCGGCTGTCGCCCGCCGAAGGATCCCGCGCTTGTGCGTCATCCGGCGCCTGCGCCGGGCCGGCCCGGCGCGCTGAGCGCAACCGGCACACCAGCCCGGGCAACAATTCCCTCAACCGGGTTCGTCCGGGGAGGACGGAGCCACGGGCGCCGCGATCTCTTTCACGGGCACATCACGCCCAGCCGAAAACCGCCGCTGTCTTCGGCCCCTCTCCCAGAGCCCACCGTGGTCGCCGGAAACCGGACACGAACAGGGGGGCCACTTCAAGAGATACAGGCCAGTTTGTCCGCGATCGCGGTGTTCGACTCGCACGCCGAAGCCAGCAGCACGATCTGGGCGCGCTGCGCCAATCCGGCACGGACTCGAAGACCCCGTCAAGCGGGATAGTTCCCCAGGATCACCATCAACGACGCGTCGCATAGCTGGCGCTGCGACGGCCTGCGTAGTCCGCCAGGATTCGAACGAAGTCCTCGGTTCGCTCCGCGAAGACGTTGTGGCCCGCGGTTCCCAGGATGTGCAGGCTCGTGGTCTCCGAGACGAGGGCGAGCTTCTGGTAGAAGGCGATGCCCAGGTCAACCGGCGCCGAGCGATCGTCGCGGCCCCAGACGACTTCGACGGGAATATTGACCTCGCCGGCGAAGAGGCGAGCGCGGATGTCGTCCTTCGCCGCCTGAAGACTCGGCTCCCAGTATTTCTTCTCAACCATCGGGTAGGTCTTGAGGGCGTTCTGGTGGTTCTCCTTGACGTACTTAGCGGCGGCCGCATTGATTTGTTCCTGCGGCACCGGGGTCACGTACAGCGCACGGAAGTAGGCTCCGCAGATCTCCTCCGGAGACGCGTCCGCCGGAAGCGAACGCGTGATCGCGTCGTAGAACTCAACGTCGCGGAACTTAGCGTCGGTGCCAGCGAGCGTCGCGCTCGACACGATGAAGAGACCTTTGGTCGACTCCGGCATGTCAAGAGCGAGCTTGCTCGCCAGCAGGCCACCGCGCGAGTGCCCGACCAGAATCATGTCCTCGAGTCCCAGAGCGTCGATGAAGCCCCTGGCGTGCTTGACCACCGCATCGAACGTCCACTCGGCATGCGTCGGCGCGAGGTCAGTCTCTCCCTGCCCCAGCTTGTCGAAGGTCACGACGCGGAAGCCCTTGTCGACCAGAGGAGCGATGACGGGAGCCCAACCATCCCCGCCGCCCGGCATGCTCATACCCGAGTGGCCACCGTGGATCAGGAGGATGACCGGACCCTCGCCCTGATCGATATAGCGCGTCCTGATTCCGCCGACGGATATGTAGTTCACGGACAGGTCTGTGTTCAACTCAAGCCTCCTGATCAAAGCAACTGGCTCGCCTATGGGGCGAGTATCTGCCATTTCTGTCACACAGAGAAGCCTTCTGTCAAGAGGGATCCGTGATTCAACGCCGGTGACAAGTTGAACGCCCGCGATCGCCGTCGACATCCCGGTCGTCGGTTGACGCTCGTTGTGCGCCAGCTGCTGATGGGGCCCGCCGAGCCCATCCCGATTGGTACGCCTTGGTTGACGTGAATACACGCCGATACAACAGCAACCACAACCGGCTGGCTGCCAGGCGCCATACCAACATCCGTGCGCCTACTCGACATTGGCTCTCCACGGCTCCACTGGGCCGCCTGGCCAGCGTCAACGCGATCGAGTAGGCGGGCGACCGCCACGAGCTGCGAAGCCCGGATTGAGCGGAACCATTGACGAACGACGAGCGAGTGGATAGCACCCATCAGAGTCACTCTCTGCCTAACAGAGGGCAGTGGCCCACAGGCCATCATGCTCCAACTGGAATGCAGCGCCAGGTCAATCTCCCCCAGGAAGAGAGATTGACCTTCGACGTGAAAATGCTCTCGAGCGAGACAAAAAGCTTCTGCGACGCGACATGCCGTCGCGTGTTCGACACAACTTCGCTTCAAGTGGTCGGATGCATCAGTGATCGCGAATTAGACACATGGAGAAGTTCGACATTCTCACCCTCCGCCTATTAGAGAAGGAAGACTGACCAATGAAACAAACACTGTCCAAATTCGAGTCTGAGTCGGTACGTACCCACTCTCGCCGTGCCGCCATCGCCGCCGCAGCCGGTAATGTCTTGGAGGGTTATGACATCGGGATTTATGGCTATTCGGCGGTTATCCTCGCCAAGCTCTTCTTTTCTGACAACGGAACCGGCGCGTTGATCTTAACCTTTGCCGTCTTCGCCTCCGGCTACCTCACGAAGCCACTGGGCGCCGTGCTGTTTGGCCACATTGGAGACCGTTACGGCCGGCGCTTGGCTCTCGTTACTTCAGTCCTGCTCATCGGTATTTGCACGGTACTTATTGGTGTGCTGCCAACCCAGGCCTCCATCGGAATTTCTGCGCCTATCCTACTTACAATTCTCCGCCTGCTCCAGGGCATCGCAGCTGGAGGCGAATCATCTGGCTCGGCCATCTTTATGGTTGAGTCGGCCCCGCCCGCGCACCGCGGCCTCTACGGAAGCTGGCAGCAGGTAAGTACAGCTGGAGGTCTATTGCTTAGCTCGGGAGCGATTGGTGTCCTGTCAGCCGTATTCACTCAGGAAGAAATTTTCGTTTGGGCATGGAGGATCCCCTTCCTTCTCGCCATATTCACAACTCTCGGAGCCCTGTGGCTGCGCCTCGGAGTCGAGGAGACCCCCACGTTTGAGGCACTCGAAAAGAGTGATGCAGTTGTGCACAACCCATTGATGGTTAGCATCAAAAAATTCTGGAGAGAGATAGTCGTGACCATCGGGGTCGCGAGAGCAATGATCAGAACCTGTGGATCCCGGGCGGGCGTGCCTTCCCGGAAGATGATCTGCAAGGAATCCGAATTCTGATCAAGACCAGCGTTGGCGCGCTGGCGGGAAGGCACGCCCGTGCTCACGGTAGTAGACAACAACGACGACTCCAACGAGACCCGCAATGCGGCCGGTGCGGGCCGGTCGTTGCTCGACCAGATCGTCCGCGACGGTGCCCGGCAGATGCTGGCCGCGGCGTTGCAGGCCGAGGTCGCCGACTATGTAGCCCGGTATGCCGGTGAGGTCGACGAACACGGCCACCGACTGGTGGTCCGCAACGGATACCACGCCGAACGTGAGGTCGTGACCTCGGCGGGTGCGGTGGCGGTGAAGGCGCCCCGCGTGAACGACAAGCGGATCGACCCCGATACCGGCGAGCGCAAGCGGTTCTCCTCGGCGATCCTGCCCGCCTGGGCTCGCAAGTCCGAGCAGGTATCGGAGGTGCTGCCGCTGCTGTACCTGCACGGCCTGTCAACCAGTGACTTCGGGCCGGCGCTCGAACAGTTCCTCGGCACCGGCGCCGGACTGTCCGCATCCTCGATCACCCGGCTCACGGCCCAGTGGCAGGACGAGGCGAAGGCCTTCGGCACCAGGGACCTCTCGCAGGTCGACTACGTGTACCTGTGGGTCGACGGCATCCACCTGAAAGTCCGGCTCGAGCAGGAAAAGCTCTGCCTGTTGGTGATGCTCGGGGTGCGGGCGGACGGCCGCAAGGAACTCGTCGCCCTGGCCGACGGCTACCGAGAGTCCACCGAGTCCTGGGCGGACCTGCTGCGGGATTGCCGCCGCCGCGGGATGCGCGCGCCGGCGCTCGCGGTCGGGGACGGAGCTTTGGGATTCTGGCGGGCACTGCGGGAGGTGTTCCCCGCCACCCGCGAACAACGCTGCTGGTTCCACAAACAAGCCAACGTTCTTGCTGCACTCCCGAAATCGGCGCATCCGGGTGCGTTGGCGGCGATGAAGGAGATCATCGGGGCCGAGGACATCGACAAGGCGCAGTTGGCGATCGCAGCGTTCGAACGTGACTACAGCGCGAAGTACCCGAAAGCGGTGAAGAAAATCGTCGATGACGCCGACGTGCTGCTCGAGTACTTCCGGTATCCCGCCGAGCACTGGGTGCATCTACGCACCACGAACCCGATCGAATCGACCTTCGCGACGGTTCGGCTTCGGACCAGGGTGACCAAGGGCCCGGGATCACGGGCGGCGGGCATGGCGATGGCCTACAAGCTGATCGAAGCAGCGCAGTCGCGGTGGCGGGCGGTCAACGCACCACACCTGGTGGCGTTGGTGCGGGCCGGCGCAGTGTTCCACCAGGGCAAGCTCCTCGAACGTCCGGTCGACATCACCCCGGAACCATCGCCCGACACCCCAGTGTCCGAGGTCGCCTGACGACCCTCGATCCACAGGATTTGACTATTTCTCGAAAGAGCGGTTTCGCGACCAGTAGGGAGGAAAGCGAAGAAGGTGTCGCATCCGTTGCTGTCGCCATACCTGCAAGAGGTCCCGACGTGAGGCTGGCACTAAATGCATCAGCGCCGAGCTATCGGTTACGGCCATCACATGTCCGCAAAGTAGCTGGCATCATCGGCGAAGCTGCCGCAGAGCTTGCTACTAAGCTGGTCTAACTACATTGGCAAAGGAGATGTTCTGTGTCGAGTACCCCCGACCTGCCGGCGTTCGTTTCGACGATCGATGACTACCTGCGCTTAGAACAGCGCCACTCGCCGGCCGAGCAAATGTTCGCAACCGTCCTCACAGACGACTTCGAAATCGGCTTTCGCGGCGGCCACCAATGGAAGGGACTCAATGGTCTGCGGTTGTATCTCACGCAGCGGGACGGGATTTTCGACGAACGCCTCGAACTGCGTCAAGTACTTTCCTACGTTCCGGTGCAGGAGGATGTCATCGAGCTGACGACACGACTCGAGTTCTTCTTCCGTCGCTGGAGAGCTCCTTCGCCGGTCAGCGAAGAATTCACCGGTGCGGCCTTTCACACGTGGCTGATCCGCATTGTCGACCATGAGACCCGCGTGGCCCGGGTGGTTATCGATGGATTTGCAAATCTCAACGACAACGCCAGGGCGGCGTTTGCTATCCCAGATGAAGGGTTCGACGAATAACGCATGTGACCGCATCGTGATCACTTTGCGCTTTACTCGCACAACCCGTGGGCCGACAACACGGGTGCAGATCAGGCCGCCTGCTTCGCCGGGAGACGCCGCGGCCACGAAAGTTGCAGGGCGGCTGGACATTAGCGCCGTGGATGGGTTGACCGGCCGCCGTGTGTTTGACCGCCGTCGTCAAGCGCCCTTCGAAGCGATTACCTTGACAATTTCTCCACTGCTTACGTGTCGCCGACGCCGAAAGCCTCGGCGAAGCTAACGTTGCCCCTGGTTTCCCTCTGGGTTGCGTCCACGGCAGCCAGGAGGCGGGAGTTCTCGATGACTATCATCTCGACGTCCTGTTGGTCATCTGCATAGTGGCGATGCCATACCCACGGCGGCGTATACACGAAGTCGCCTGCGCTCCACGTTACGCGTTGATCGCCAATCTCCGACCAGCCCGAGCCATGTCGCACGAAGTGAACTGACTCGTGTACGTGTCGATGAAGGTCACTGCCCGCACCGGCGGGGATCTTCTGCAGGAAGAACTCAATGGAGCGGGCGGGTATCCGCAGAAGCAATCCAATTTCTGATGGGCTTCCGGTCTGGATCCAGTGTGCCTCGGTGGAGTTCACGACGAGGTGCTCCTCGGTCACGTGCTGGGTGTCGCGATCCCCTGCGCGCGCCATACTTTCGGCGAAATCGGCTAGCTCGTCACGGGATAGGGTCATCAATCCACTCCTCTGGGAATTTCGTCGCTGAGCGAGCATGGAGTCACTTTTCGGCGACCCAAGCGCCAGGGTCACGACAGAGCTATGTGCAAGCGCTTCTCGAGCGCGGCGATACTGATGGCGAAGGTCTCGAGTACGCGCACGCGTCCGTCTCCGGCGTTGTCGATGTCGAAGATCGCGTACTCGGTATACAGCCGGCTGACGCACCGAAGCCCGGTCAGCGGGTAACTGCACTCCGGAACCAACTTCGCGGTCCTGTCCTTGCCGAACAGCGTCATCATCACGAATACGCGCTTCGCTCCGATGGCGAGATCCATCGCACCCCCGACCGCGGGAATGGCGTCCGGTGCTCCGGTGTGCCAGTTGGCGAGGTCTCCACGCTCGCTGACCTGAAACGCCCCGAGCACACACACGTCGAGATGGCCGCCGCGCATCATGGCGAAGGAGTCGGCGTGGTGGAAGTAGGACGCCCCAGGGGTTTCGGTGACCGGAACCTTGCCTGCATTGGTGAGATCCGGGTCAATGGCGTCTCCTGTCGCGGCGCCTCCCATGCCGAGCATGCCGTTCTCGGTGTGCAGCACCACCTCGGCGGCGGGGTCGAGGTAGTCGGCGACCATCGTGGGCTGGCCGATGCCGAGATTGACGTACGACCCAGGTGCGATGTCGCGGGCGATCATCGCGGCGATCTCCCCGCGGTCCAACGGGCCACGGTCGAGATGCTCGACACGACGCCGTGTCCTTGCATCGAGCGTTCCCGTCACGAGGCGGCCTCGGTGCGGGCGGCGGGAATCGAGGACAGGTCGAGGATGCGGTCGACGAAGATACCCGGCGTCACGACCGTCTCGGGGTCGATGCCTCCGGTCTCGACGACGCGGGAGACCTCAACGACGGTCAGCGTGGCGGCGGTCGCCATGACCGGACCGAAGTTGCGAGCAGTCTTGCGGTACAACAGGTTTCCGGCCCGGTCGGCCAGGTGTGCTGCGATGAGTGCGACGTCGCCGCGGATCGGATACTCCAGCACGTAGTCGCGGCCGTCGATCGTGCGGATCTCCTTGCCCGAGGCGAGCGGGGTGCCGACACCGGTCGGGCAGAAGAACGCGCCAATGCCCGCGCCTGCCGCTCTGATCCGCTCGGCCAGGTTGCCCTGCGGGACCACTTCGAGGTCGACCATGCCGTCCCGGTAGAGCCTGTCGAACACGTACGAATCGGCCTGTCGGGGGAAGGAACAAATGACCTTCGCGACCCGACCGGCAGCCAGCAGCGCGGCCAGACCGGTGTCGCCGTTGCCCGCGTTGTTGCTGACGATGGTGAGCTCGGCGGCGCCCTGTTCGATGATCGCATCGATGAGTGTGGTGGGCATGCCCGCCATGCCGAATCCGCCGACGAGAATTGTGGCGCCGTCAGCGATTCCGGCGACGGCTTCGTGGGCGGCGGCGCAGACGGCGGTGCGGCTCATGACGACGCCCGCTCGTCCTCGTCGAATTCCGGCAATACCTCGGCGGCGATGCGAAACGCGGAGTTGGCGTCGGGGACGCCACAGTAGATGGCAGTCTGCATCAGCAGCTCCTTGATCTCGTCGTTGCTCAAACCGTTCCGGCGGGCCGCTCGCAGGTGCATCGCCAGTTCCTCGCGGTGCCCGCGCGCGACCAGCGCCGTCAGGGTGATCATCGAGCGGCTGCGAAGGTCTAGACCTGGGCGTGTCCAGATGGTTCCCCAGGCGTACTGGGTGATCAGGTGCTGGAAATCGGCGGTCATGTCGGTGGTACCGGCGATTGCCCGGTCGACGTGCCCGTCGCCGAGCACCTGGCGCCGTATCGCCATTCCCGCGCGACACACATCCTCGACGGTCCTAGTCGCAGGCTGCGGAATACCCACCTGCTCTGCGATGAGGCCGGCGACCCGGTCCGGGGCTTCGGCGGGTGCCAGGTGGCCGACACCGTCGAGCACTACGAGGTCACCGTCCTGGACACCGGAGGCGATGCGCCGCAATGACTCCGGCGGTGTGGGCACGTCGGCGCTGCCTGCCACGGCCAGGACGGGAGTGACGATCTCGCGCAATCGGTCGGAGACGTCGAATGCCGCGAGGGCCTCGCAGGCCTGCGCATAGGACTCCGGATCGGTGTGGCTGAGGGTGTCCAGCAGCGCCGCGCCGACACCTGGTTGCCGGTCGACGAAGCCCGGCGCGAACCACCGCTGGGCCGCGCCCGAGAGTAAGGTTTCGACGCCCTCGGCGCGGACGGTGGCGGCGCGCTCGAGCCAGCCAGCTGGGGTGCCGATCAACGCACCGGTGCCCAGTAGGGTCGCCGAGTCCACCCGTTGCGGCGCGTCGAGCATCAGCTGCAGACCGACACAGCCACCGAGCGAATCACCGGCGTAGTGGAAGGTCTCGGCGTGCATGTCGTCGGCGAGTGCCAGCACGGCGACCGCGAGTTCGGCGATCGTGAAGGGCTCGCCAGGACCGCCTCGACCGTGACCGGGTAGGTCCCACCCGACGACGCGGGCGTGCGCACTCAGCCATCCAGCCGCAGCGCTCCACAGCGTGGCTGCCGAGGTACCCAGTGAAGGCCCCAGCACGAGGACAGGCGCACCGTCGGGTCCGCCGAAGTCGATTGTGGCCAAGGCCGGAATGGTCATGACGCAGACTTGATGAAGCGGCGGGCCCGACTCAAGGTCGAATCGATCAGCCGATCGGCGGCACCGGTGTAGTCGGGCCGTGCTGGGCTACCGGTCAACTCGGTCATTGCACGTTGTTCGGTGAGCAGCCCGCCCGCGTCGGCCAGGTTCGCGGCCGCCCGCGCCGTGTCCACCTGCAACCCGGAGAGCAGTTCGGAGGCTTGGATGGCCGCCACGACGGTGTGGCGGGCGAGCGTGCGCAGTGTGGCCCATTCGGCGTGCCACGCGCCGTCGGAGCGCTCGTCGACACTCGCTCCTGCGGCCAGGTGCAGGGTGGCGCCCAAGGTGCCCGCGGTGAGCGCGGTGCGCCGGATCAACACAGAGCGGACGGGATTGTTCTTGTGCGGCATCGTCGATGAGCCGCCACCAGTCCCCTCGGCCAGCTCGCCGACCTCGGGCCGGCTACCGGTCGCGATGTCGGCGGCGATGTGCCCCCAGGCGTCGCAGCAGCTCACCAACGCATCCCCGATGCGGGTGATCGCCGAGCGGGTGGTGTGCCAGGGCGGAGCCGGCGCCAGCCGCAGTGCGCCGGCGAGCGCGTCGCTCAACGCGATGGCGCCGTCCACCGAACCGGTCAATTCGGTAGCCGCCGCCAGCGTTCCCACCGCGCCACCGACCTGCACCGGCAGCGAGGGCAGCAGCCCGGTCAGCGGTTCGGCGGCGTCCAGTATGCCGGTAAGCCAACGTGCCATCTTGGCGCCGAAGGTGCTTGGTAGGGCGGCCTGGGTCAGGGTACGCGCGAGTGTTGGTGTGCTCCGGTGCCTCTCAGCGAGCTCGGACAGCGCCCGGACTTGGACGGTGAACTCGTCGCCGATGCGCATGAGGACATCACGGGCGCAGATGACGAGCGCTGTGTCGACGACGTCCTGACTGGTTAGCCCGCGGTGTAACCAGCGGGCTGTCGCCGCCGTTGAGCGCTCACGCAACAACGTGACCAGAGCGCTGACGGGGCTGCCGTCGGTGGCGGCGCGGCGGGCGATCGACTCGGTGTCGGCGTCGGCGATGAGGTCTGCCAAGCTGGCACGCGCCTCTTGCGGTGCGATACCGGCGTCGACGAGGCTGTCCAGCCACGCCCGTTCCACGGCCACCATGGCCTCGAGGAATGCGGGGCCGCTCATCAGGTCGCCTGCGAGGTCGTCGCCCGGCCAGAAGAGGTCAGTCATCGCTGGTGTCCCGCGTAGCGCAGGAAGACCGTCTCGGGTTTGCCTGGCGCGTCCTGCAATTGGATGTCGAAGCGTAGTCCGGCGCCCTCGCGGGTGGCGATGAGCGTGTCGCGACGCTCGGGCGGCAGGGACGCCAGCAGTGGATCGCCGGCCAGCTGCCCCCCGGGCACGTAGGCGCGGGTGAACAGCCGGTTGAGCAGCCCGCGGGCGAACACGGTGATCAGAAAGAACGGTGCCGCACCGGGATCGCAGGGACCTGGGATGACGGTGGAAAAGTTGTACCGTCCGCCATCGTCGGTGCCGGCGCGGCCCCACCCAGTGAAGGTCCAGCCGTCCCGGTGTAGCGAGCCGGTGGACGTGGGGATGGTGCCGTCGGCGTTTGCCTGCCAGATCTCAAGTAGGGCGTCGGGAACAGGCTGGCCGTCACCATCGAGGACCAAGCCGGAAAGCTGGACGGCACCCGGTGAGCCGGCCGGAACCAGCTGGTCGCACCGGTCGAACGGGAGTGCGTAACCGAAAAAGGGTCCGACGGTCTGCCCCGGGGTGGCGGTGAGCAGGGTATTCATCAGTGTTCGCTTCCGCGGTGGGGATCCTCGGTCGGAGTGCGCGTCGCGCCGGTGAGGATGATGTCCCACCGGTATCCGGTGGCCCATTCGTGGGTGGTGACGTCGTGGTCGTAGTTGGCAATCAGTCGGTCTCGGGCCTTTCGGTCGGTGATCGACTGATAGATCGGGTCCAGCGCGAACAACGGGTCGCCGGGGAAGTACATCTGGGTGATCAGCCGTTGCGTGAATTCCGTTCCGAACACCGAGAAGTGGATGTGGGCTGGGCGCCAAGCGTTGCGGTGGTTCCTCCACGGATACGGCCCTGGCTTGATCGTGGTGAAGCGGTAGCTTCCGTCGTCATCGGTCAGGCAGCGGCCGACGCCGGTGAAGTTGGGGTCGATCGCGGACGGGTGCTGATCACGCTTGTGGATGTAGCGACCGCCGGCGTTGGCCTGCCAGATCTCGACGAGTTGACGTCGCACCGGCCGTCCGTCGCCGTCGACCACCCGGCCGGTCACCACTATCCGTTCGCCGATGGGTTCGCCTGAGTGCTGGATGGTGAGGTCCGATTCAAGCGGATGCACGTCGCGTTCGGAAAAGCAGGGCGTCCACAGCTCGACGCCCTCCGGGTCAGCGTGGTGTAGGTCCTTCGTGGGATGACGCAGCAGGCTGCTGCGGTAGGGCGCGTAGCCGAGCCGCGGCTGCGTCTCCTCGATGCCAGCGCGCTGATACTCGGACTCGATCGCCTCGATCTCCGCGCTGATCGCCTGCTGCCTCGGCAACCCGCCGTCGGGATCGGGGTCGATCACTGCTGTCATAGCCTTGACACTATTGGCTCCTCGGCGACTGACCTACGCTAGATTACCACTGAGCGGAAAGGATCCGTGAGTGGCGGGAAATACCTCAACGCCCGGCACCAGCGTCGCTTCTCGTTTGCTGCGCATGGTCGCCGCCTTCGATGAGTGGCACCGGACACTGACGCTGTCCGAACTGGCGGGTAGGGCCAGCCTGCCGATGGCCACGGCCCACCGGCTGGCTGCCGAACTGGTTGCGGGCGGGGCGTTGCAGCGCCGCACGGACGGTCGTTTCGAGGTCGGCCGACTGATGTGGAGCGCTGGGCTGCTCGCCCCGGTCGGAGGCGGATTACGGCAGGTCGCAGAGCCGTTCTTGCACGATGTCTACGCGGCAACGCTCGCCACCGTGCACCTCGCGGTACGCGACGGCAACGAAGTATTGTACCTCGAGCGGATGATGGGTAGGGCATCCGTGCCGATCGTTAGCACCGTCGGCAGCAGGTTGCCGATGCACTGCACCGGCGTCGGCAAGGTGCTGTTGGCGCACGCGCCACGCGAAGTCCAGGATCAGGTGTTTGCCAATCTGACTCCGATTACTCCCTACACAATCACCCAGCCTGCGGTGCTGTCCCGACAGTTGGAGGGGGTGCGGCGCGAGGGGTTGGCTACCACCGTGGAAGAGATGTCGCTAGGCGCCTGTTCACTGGCCGTGCCGATCGTCCGGCAGTCCGACGACGCTGTGGTGGCCGCGATCGCCGTCGTAGTTCCGTCGTTGAAGCGAGGTCGCCAGCGACTGCTCGGCGCCCTGCAGGTGGCTGCCCGCGGCATCGTCCGGCTGCTGTGACCCACGGGCCGCCGCAGCAGCGATCGCTGTGCTGTCGGGCGGCTTCTGACAAAACGCGACACCGTCGCTAGCCGTCGAAAAAGTGGTGACTGCCATGACATCTGGCGCGAATCGGAGTCCGCGCCGCGGTGGAGGGATAGACGCGACCGATCCCCCAGTTGAAGCTGAGAAAGCATCAGCAAAGGGTCCGCCGTTCAACGATCAGCGGCGGAATCCATCCTGCCCACCTCGCACTCTCACCTCGCGAATCGTCACTTGGAGGAATTGTCAATACCTGTGGATCGGGGTGTTTCAGGCGACCTCCGTTCCGGCGTCCTGATCGTCGTCTGAGGGCGGTGTTGGTGGGGTGATGTCGGTGGGGCGTTCGAGCAGTTTGCCTTTGTGGAAGACCGCGCCGGCGCGGACCAGGGCGACCAGGTGCGGGGCGTTGACGGCGCGCCAGCGGGCCGAGGCGGCGTCGATCAGCTTGTAGGCCATCGCTAGTCCGGCCGTTCGCGATCCCGGGCCTTTTGTCACCTTGGTCCGAAGTCGCACTGTGGCGAAGGTGCTTTCGATCGGGTTCGTCGTGCGCAGGTGGATCCAATGTTCGGCCGGGTACTTGAAGAACTCCAGCAGCACATCGAGGTCGTCGGTGATCTTGGCGACCGCCTTGGGGTACTTGGCGCCGAAATCGACCTCGAAGGCCTTGACCGCGAGCTGGGCCTTGTCGATATCCTCGGCGTTGTAGATCTCCTTGAGTGCCGCCAGGGCCGACGGGTGTGCTGATTTCGGCAGTGCGGCAAGAACATTGGCTTGCTTGTGGAACCAGCAGCGCTGCTCTTTGGTGGCCGGGAACACCTCACGGACCGCTTTCCAGAACCCGAGTGCACCGTCACCGACGGCGAGCACGGGGCGGTCATGCCGCGCCGTTTGCAGTCGCGCAGCAGATCGGCCCACGACTCGGCCGATTCACGGTAGCCGTCGCTGATCGCCACCAGCTCCTTGCGGCCGTCAGCGCGCACACCGAGCATCACCAGCAGACACAGCTTTTCCTGGTCCAGGCGGACCTTGAGGGGGATGCCGTCGACCCACAGGTAGACATAGTCGCTGCCCGACAGATCGCGACGACCGAACGCGGCGGCCTCATCTTGCCACTGCGACGTGAGCCGGGTGATCGTCGATGCCGACAACCCGGCACCGGAGCCGAGGAACTGCTCCAGGGCCGGGGTGAAATCGCTGCTCGACAACCCGTGCAGGTACAACAGCGGCAACACCTCGGACATCTGCGGGGACTTGCGCGCCCAGGCCGGCAGGATCGCCGAGGAGAACCGCTTGCGTTCACCAGTGTCGGGATCGACACGTTTGTCGTTGACCCGCGGGGCCCTCACCTGCACCGCACCGGCTGCGGTCAGCACCTCGCGCGGCTGGTGGTAGCCGTTGCGGACCACCAATCGGTGGCCGTTGTCATCGCGCTGGTCAGCGAACTGCGCCACGTAGGCGGCGACCTCGGCCTGCAACGCCGCGGCCAGCATCTGCCGAGCGCCATCACGGACAATCTCATCCAACAACGACCGACCAGCACCACTGTCGGTGTTGTCGTTGGCCTCCGCGCCGTCGTGAACTACGGTGAGCATGGGCGTACCTTCCCAACCAGCGCGCCAACGCCGGTCTTGATCGAATACCTGATTCCGTGATGATCATCCTCGGGAAGGTGCGCTCATTTTCACGCCCCCACGCCGAGGCTCATCCACAGGTTCTGATCATTCCTCTCACTAAGCCTGATTCCACCGACCGACGGTGTGGTGGCCGGTTGAGCTGATGGTCTTGATCCGGGCTGGTGGTGGGCATGACGAGGCCGCTGGTCTGTCCAGCTTTTCCTGTCGGGTTCCTGGTTGTCGGGTCGGGTGGTCGGTGGTTCAGGCGCTGGATCGGTGGCCGATGGTGTTGTGCCACAGGGTCATCCATGCTGGTTCGGCGGGCCAGTGCCGGGGTAGGTGCAGGATCGGTCGTCGTTGGGGTCGGGCCAGACGAGCCGGGATATTGACCAGGTGACGGCGCAGGGTCGCCCCGCGCGCGGTGCGGTGACGGGTCCCGGCCAGGGTCGCGGTGGCGCGCAGCAGATTGTGGGCGATCGCGGCGCAGACGGCCCAGGCACTGTTGGCGCCGAAGCGCCCGGAGGGAATGTGGGCCAAGGGGCCGTCGATGAGGTCGGCGAAGGTGGTTTCGATGATGGCGTGGCGGCGGTGGGTGATGTCGGCGTCGGTGGCCGACTCGGTGGTGTTGGTGAAAAACGGGTGATACCGCCAGATCGGGAACAGCCCGTCTTGGGGTTGGTTGGCGTCTTTGACCCGGCGCACGATCAGCCGGGCGGTGACCGCCTCATAGGTGCCGGTTTTGGCCATGGTGTAGACGGCTTCAGCGACTTCGGCATCAGAGATCCAGGCCCCGGTCTCGCGATCGAGCACCGCACCCGGGTATTTCACCGGGGTCCAGGCGTTCTCGGGAATGCTGTCGATGGCGCGTTGCACCGCGGCGTTGCGGGTCAGCACCAGCGAGAACACCGCCCCGTAGCGGCGGCATACCCGGATCACCGCCCGCGATCCATAGGCGCTGTCACCGCGCACGATGATCTGCCCGGTGACGCCGGGGTCCCGGCAGTAATGGCGCAAAAAACAACGAGGTTCGCGTAGCGCCTGGTCCGGGTAGACGGACGAGTCGTTGTTGGTGGCCGCTATCGGTGGCCGCGGTCGGGACCGAGGAGGCTGGTGATGCCGCGCATGGCCGCCGGTGAGGGTTTGAAGTAGCGGCGCAGGTTGTCGGGTTTGCGGTGGCGGGACTTGGCCATTAGCTCGAGCAGGCTGGCTCCGGCCTCGCCGAGATGCGTCAGGCCAGAATGCCGGAGTTCGTGCAGGTCCCAGCCGGTGCCGGGTCCGTTGGTGGCGGTGGCGGCATCGAGCAGGGCGCGGGCCTGGCCGTAGGACAACCTGGCCAGGCCGGTGTCGGGGCAGATGTCGCGGTCGGCGACGGCTTTGCGGGGTCCGGGTCGGCGGTGGGTGACGAACAGCGGTCCGCGGGTGCGGCCCTTGGTGAGGCGTGGCAGGAGCCGGGCGGTACCCGCGTCCCAGTACACGAGCTCGTGCGCGTACTCGTGATGGGCGGCGCCGCGGCGGCGGGTGCGGGGCTTGGCGCCCTTGGACTTCACCGGGCAGCACCGCCCGGCCAGGTCGAGGTCTTCGATGTTGACCTGGAGCAGTTCCTCGGTGCGGGCGCATGTTTCGTAGAGCATCCGCCACAGCGTCTTATCCCGCAGGTCGATGTCGCGGCGGGTGATGAGCCGGTCGATCGCGGTGCGCGAGCGCACCGGGGTGGCCGAGTCCGGCGGGGTGGAGCGTTTCACCCACGCGGGGACCGCCGGGGCGAGGTGTCCGTGCTCGCGGCACCACGCCAGCCAAGACGCGACCGCGGCGCGGCGGGCGTTCCAGGTGTTGACCGCCGCCTCGCCCCACAAAGTTTCCAGGGTTTCGCCGATCTCGTCGTCGGCGACATTGGCCAGCGGCCGGGCCTCGCCGAGCCTGGCGGTGGTCTTATCGACGGCGATGGCGTAGGAGCGGCGGGTGTTCGGGGAGCGGATCGAGTCGAGGAAGCCGTCGCCGGCGGCGCGGACGGTGATCCCGGACGACAACATTGTGACCTCCCTGGCCTGCTTGCCACAGATAACAGGGCCGCTTCGCGCACCGCCGGAGCGGAGTCGTCGCAGGCCGGGTTTCATGGTGCCACAGATAACAGGGTGTTATCTGTGGGATCAGTCGGCGGCGGGTCGGTGGACGCCGCCGGCGGCGGCGTTGACGGCTTCGGCGAGGGTGGGGTGGATGTGGATGGCGGCGGCGAGTTGGCCGTAGGTGGCGCCGCAGGTCATGGCGATGACGGCTTCGTGGACGAGGTCGCCGCCGTCGGGTCCGGCGATGTGGCAGCCGAGGATCCGGTCGGTGGCGGCGTCGGCGACGAATTTGACCAGGCCGCGGGTGTTGCCGATGGCGCGTGCTTTGGCAACGCCGGTGAAGTTCTGGCGGCCGATGATCACGTCGTAGCCGGCTGCGCGGGCGGCGGGTTCGGTCAGGCCGACGGCTCCGACTTCGGGGTCGGTGAACACCGCGTGCGGCACGACACGTCCGGTGGTGGTGCGGTCCTGGTCGCGGTAGACGGTGCGGTAGACGATGTCGGCGTCGTCGCGGGCGGTGTGGGTGAACATCGGCCCGCCCCGCAGGTCGCCGATCGCCCACACGTTGTCGGCGGAGGTGTTCAGGGTGTCGCCGACGGTGAGGAAGCCGTGCGGGTCGGGTTGCAGGTCGAGGTGTTCCAGGCCCAGGGCGTCGGTGTTGGGGGTGCGCCCGGTGGCGAGCAGCAGGTGGCTGCCGGTGATCTCGGCGGTCTCGGTGCCGGTGCAGCCGATCCGGATGTTGCCGGCCGTCCCGGCGGCGTGAGTACAGGTGGTGGCGGTCGCGACAGTGATGCCGTCGGCAGTCATGCCGTCGGCGACGGCGGCGCTGATGTCGGGGTCTTCCCCGGGCAGCAGCCGGTCGGCGCGCTGGACGATGGTGACCTCGGCGCCGAATCGCCGGAACATCTGCGCGAATTCGCAGCCGACGTAGCCGCCGCCGACGACGAGCAGGTGGGCGGGTAGTTCGGTGAGGTCGAGCAGCGTGCGGGAGGTGTAGTAGGGCACGGCATCCAAGCCGTCGATGGCCGGGAGGGTGGTGCGGGTGCCGGTCGCGAGGATGATCCGGTCCGCGGTCAGGGTGGTGCCGTCGACGGTGAGGCGCCGGTTACCGGTGAATTGTCCTGCGGCGTGGTAGAAGTCGAGGTCGGCGGATTTTTCGACGGCCCGATACGATCCGGCCCGGATGGAATCGACGAGGGTGTTCTTACGCTCCACCACGGCGGCCAGGTCGACGGTGACCGGACCGCCGACGCGGACGCCGAACTCGGCGGCGCGGCGGGCCTGATGGGCGACGGCGGCGGAGGCGATCATCGTCTTGGTGGGGATGCAGCCCCGGTTCAGGCAGGTCCCGCCGAGCAGTTCCTTCTCGACGAAGGCGACCCGGCCGTGGCGGGCGGCGCGCAGCGCCAGTGGCAGCCCGGACATTCCGCCGCCGAGCACGAGGGTGTCGTAGCGTTCGGTCATTGCGGGCGCCCTTCCTCGATGACGGTCGTCGGGGTGCAGCAGTCGACGGGTGCGGCATCGGTAACGCGGCGCCGGATCATGCGGTGAGCGAGGACGGTGACGGCGGCGGTGAGCACGGTCAGTGCCGCGATCGTCGCCATCAGTGGTGTGTGGTTCTGCAGCCAGGTGCTGGCGGTGGTGGACAGGGCCGCGAATCCGTTGGTGCCGGTGGTGTCGCCGGTGACGGCGGGCAGCCAGTACCAGGCCAGGTAGGCGCCGGTGAGGATGAGCACGGTCGCGGTGATGCGGGTGCCGTGCCGGGCGAGGGCGGCGAGATGGTGGGTGAGCGCGGTACCGGCGGCCGCGGCGGCGAGGCTGACCAGCAGCAGGATCGTCGCGGCGCCGAGGGTGTAGGCGACGAACACCGCGAGCAGCGCACCCCAGCCCGCGGTGGCCTGGGCCTGGGCGATGACGGCCAGCAGCACCCCGAACGTGCACGACAGCGACGCCGCGGCGTAGCCGATCCCGGCGAGGACGATCCCGGTTGTGCCGCCCGGCCCGGTGGCCGGGCGCAGCGCTCGGGTGGGCAGTCGCAGACCGAGCACGCGGCCGGTGAACATGACGACACCGAGCAATACCAGGGCGACACCGACGACCAGACCGAGCCACGGCGCGGCGCTGATCAGCGCGCGGGCACCGGCGCTGATGGCCAGCCCCGCCACGGCCAGGGTGCCCGCGAACCCGAGGGTAAAAGCGACGCCGGTTCGCAGCGCCCGCGCCGTGCGTACCCCGAGCGGTTCGGTGGCGGTGTCGCCGAGGGTGTGGGTGATCCAGGCCGGCAGCAGCGCGAAACCGCACGGATTGACCGGGGCGAGCATGCCCGCGGTGAACGCCAAGGCCAGCAGCCCGTTCACCGGTCCCCGGCCTTCGCCAGCGCGGCGGTGATCTGATCGGCGGACGGGTCGGCGGCCCGGTAGGCGACCGCACCGCCGGGGTCGACGACGAGCAGGGTCGACAGGGCGGCCACGGAGTACCGCTTGGTCAGGGTCGCATCGGTGTCGATGACCGCGGGCACGGTGTCGGTCCCGGTTTGCTGCTGGAAGTCGGTGACGACCTGGGCAGGTTCGGCCGGATCCATGTCGACCAGGACGAAAGCGGCGGTGTCACCGAGTTGTCGCGCAGCCTGCGACAGCGACTTCGCGCCGCCCACGCATTCACCGCAGCCGACCGAAAAGAAGAACATCGCCGTCGGCTTGCCGCTGGGCACGGTCACCGGCGCCCCGGACAGCGCGGTGACCGTGACGGGGTCGGTGGCGGCGCGGGGCGAGGCGGTGTCGGTGCCGCAGGCAGCCAGCACCGTGACCGCCAGGGCGGCGAGCGCCGCGCTCACCGTGCGTCGGGTGATCGGCGTGGTCACGGCTGGGAACTCCGATCGGTCGACGCGTTGGGCTGATGCGATCGGCGGGTGCCCAGCAGTCCGCGGACTGTCCCTCGCTGCGGCGGCTTACGACGGCGCGCGGTGTAGCCGACGGCGGCGAGGACCATCACCGCGGCGGCCACGATCGGTCCCCAACTGCGCAGCGCACCGCCGAGGGCGGTGAGCGCACCGGCCGCGATCAAGGCCGGTCCGGCGCAGCACACGATCATGGCCACGGCGGCACCCACCACCGCGAGCGGGCCGCCGATCCCCGTGGAGTTGTTGCGTACGTTCATCAATGTCCTGCTCCGTTCACACGAGCGGTGTCGATGCGGGTGCAGCAGGTCAGCGCGGCGGCGTTGTCGGCGGCGAGGGAGCGGGCCAGCATCACCAGGTCCGCGACGCGTGGGTCGCCGACGGAGTAGCGCAGCTTCTTGCCGTCACGGCGCGCGGTCACATAACCGCAGTCGGCCAGGCAGGACAGGTGCACCGACACCCGCGGCTGGGAGATCCCGGCATGCTCGACACACTCCGCGGAGGTGCGCTCGGCGGCCAAGATGAACTCCAGCAGCTTCAACCGCGTCGGATCCGACAGCGCGCGAAAGAACTTCGCCGTCGCATCCAGGTGCGTGCAGGCCGTCTCGCCACCGGGCGCGGTGACGGCGGCGGTCGTGGACCGGGGCAAGGGGATCGCCTCCACAAGAAGAAAGTTGAACTATTCGGATAAGCGCATAGTATGATGTCCGGAGATATTCGTCAACGCGAATAGCAACCTGTTCCGTGACCGGAGTCCCCCAGCAAGGAGAACCCGCCGTGACCACGACATCCCCGCGCGCCGATCTGGCGATCATCGGTTCCGGTTCGGCGGCGTTCGCCGCCGCCATCGCCGCGGTCAACCTCGGCAAACGGGTGGTGATGGTCGAGCGCGCCGCGATCGGCGGCACCTGCGTGAACGTGGGCTGCGTGCCGTCGAAGGCGCTGCTGGCCGCCGCGGAGGCCCGGCACACCGCGGCGAGCGCCGACCGGTTCCCGGGGCTGGCGGCGACCGGGGCACCGGTGGACTTCGCCGAGCTGATCGCGGGCAAGAACGCGCTGGTCGACCGGCTTCGCGGCGAGAAGTACCTCGACCTGGCCGCCGACTACGGCTGGGAGATCGTCTCGGGAACCGCCGTCTTCACCGGTACCACCGACGCACCGGTGCTGCGGGTCGAGCAGGGGGCCGATGGCCCGCGGGTGATCGACGCCGATCAGTACCTGATCGCGACCGGCGCCGCGCCGTGGGCGCCGCCGACCGACGGGCTCGCCGAGGCGGGGTATCTGACCTCGACCACCGCGATGGAGCTCGACGTCCTGCCGGGGTCGCTGATCGTGGTGGGCGGCAACGCCATCGGTCTCGAACAGGCACAGTTGTTCGCCCGGCTCGGCACCCGGGTCACGGTGATCGAGGCCCTGGATCGGCTGGCGCCGTTCGAGGAACCCGAGATCTCCCGGGCCATCGCGCAGGTGTTCGCCGACGAAGCCATCACCGTGCTCACCGGCGCCACCCTCGACAAGGCACTGGCCGAGGGCGGCGAGAAACTCGTCACCGTCCGCACCGCCGACGGGGCCACCACCGAACTGCGGGCCGCCCAGCTGCTCATCGCCACCGGCCGCCGCCCCGACACCCCCGGATTGAATCTGGCGGCGGTCGGGGTACGCACCGACGACCGCGGCGCCGTCGTCGTCGACGCCCACCAGCGCAGCAGCAACCCGCGGATCTGGGCCGCGGGCGACGTGGCCGGCGGCCCCCAATTCGTGTACGTCGCGGCGGCGCAGGGCACACTCGCCGCCGGCAACGCCCTCGGGCACGCCGGCCGCACCCTGGACTACACGGCGCTGCCGCGGGTGACATTCACCAGCCCGGCCATCGCCGCGGTCGGCCACACCGACAGCCAAGCCGCCGCAGCCGGATTACGGACCGAGTCGCGGCTGCTCACCGGTGCGAACGTGCCGCGTGCCCTGGTCAACCGGGACACCCGTGGTGTGGTCAAACTCGTCGCCGAGGCCGGGACCGGGCGGGTGCTAGGCGTGCACGCCGTCGCCGAGGGTGCCGGGGATCTGATCACCGCCGCCGGGTACGCGATCACCGCGGGCATGACCGTCGACCAGCTCGCCCGCACCTGGGCGCCGTATCTGACCATGGCCGAAGCGCTGAAACTCACCGCCCAAACCTTCACCGCCGATGTCGCCAAGCTGTCCTGCTGCGCGGGCTGAGGACCGGATCGAGCCGTCATGAACACACCGGTGATGACCATCGGAGACCTGGCCCGCCGCACCGGAGTGCCGGCGAAAGTACTACGCCGCCACCACGACCTGGGCCTGATCTACAGCCTCGGCCGCAGCCGGGCCGGATACCGGCTCTTCGACGAACACGCGCTGTGGTGCGTCGAGGTCATCGCCACCCTGCGCGGCCTCGGCCTCACGGAGGCCGAAATCCGTCAGCTCGCCGCCACCTGCGACGACAGCGCCCGGCCGGTCGGACCGCAGCTGGCCGAACTACTGGCCCGCTCCCGGACCCGGATCGAGGACCGCATCCGCGACCTCGACGAGCAGCGCCGCCGCATCGACGAGTTCGAACACCACCACCACGACGCGTTGACCCGGGCGACCAGCCACGACCGAGCCGCCGCCCCGCCGTGGGTGCCGGATCCGAGGACATGCGGCTGCGGCGCTTGACCTTCCCTGCGGTGGCAAGCCCGACACTCGATCCCACACCCGTGACTACACGCTCCGAGGGGACACCAGCGATGACGACCAACCCGTTCGCCACCACCATCGTCGACACACTGTTCGACTCCACCGCCAATACGGGAACGAACCTGATGGGCACCGCGATGCGGCTGCTCGCGGCCGGTGAACCGATCACCATCGAACAGCTCGCTACCGCCGCCGGCGCCAGCGTCGCCGACGTCGAGAACGCGCCCGCCGCCGCGGACATCGAATACGACGACCGGCACCGCATCCTCGGCTGGGGCCTGACCCTCAATCCCACCCCGCACCGGTTCACCGTCGACGGCCACCAGCTCTACACCTGGTGCGCCGCCGACACCCTGCTGTTCCCCGCCATCATCGGTCGCCCCGCCACCGTCGAATCCACCTGCGCCGCAACCGGAACCACCATCCGACTGTCCGTTGACCCGGCCTCCGGGGTCAGCGGCCTCGACCCGGCCACCGCGGTCATCTCTGTACCCGGCCCCGACGAACTCGACCCGACCCGGGTCCGCGCCACCACCTGCAACCCCGGCCGCTACTTCGCCACCGCCGTGGCGGCCGCCGACTGGCAGAGCCGGCACCCCACCGGGCTCGTGCTGCCCGTCGCCGACGCCTACGCCCAGCTGCGCCCGATCAGCGACCGCGTCCTCACCGCCACCGAACCACCACGCTGTCGCTGACCCAACCCAGGCCACCGATGTGCCCAGCTACGCCCCAGCACCCTCTCCCGGAAGGTGGTAGCCGGCGGTCAGAAGAGGGTGTCGCGGACCCGCAGCGGCCGGTACCCGGTGGGGCCGAGCTGGGCCAGTTCGGCGTCGATGTCGACCTCGATGGCGCCGAAGAAGTTGATGTTCTCGCTGTGCGCCGGAGAAATGTGCGCCAGCACCTCGTCATCGATGCGCCGCCCGGCCCGCCGCATCTGTTCGGTCGCCAGACCGTAATACTCCGTGGTCCAGGCGATGACGGCGTTGGTCGCCAACGTGAGGCACCATGCCTGTTCGGTCTGTCCCTCCAGGTGCCTCGCGCGCACGGTTCCTTCATGCGCGTAGAGCAGGTCGCGGCGGAGCGCGTGCAGGGATTCGCCCTTGTTGAGCTGGCGGGAGATCTTGCGTCGATAGCCCGGGTCGGACAGATACCGGGCGGCGTAGATCGTGCGCCGCAGCGCCCCGTACTCCTTGAGCGCCGCCGCGAGGGCGTTCTGCCGGCCCGACGCCGACAGCTTGCCGACCAGCAGCGACGCGGTGGCGTGCCCGAACTTCAGCGACCCGGCCAGCCGGAGCAGGTCGTCGTAGTGCTCGGCGATCAGATCGAGATTGCACCGCCGGGTCAAAAGCGGGCCCGCGTGCGGGAACGCGGACTCGACCTGGGCTCGCGGCGCCGCCCGGTACAGGGTGATCCGGCCCAGGTCCCGGATGCGGGGCGAGAGCTGCAACCCGAGCAGGTCGAACAGCCCGAAGTTCACCAGGGTGACGCCGTGCGTGTCGGTCGCATGCTCGGTGATCGGCAGATCCGTTGCATTGCCGAGGATTTCGTCCAGCACGTAGTGAGCTTCACGTCTCGTCGCGACGATGACCTTCGTGCCGTAGGTGGCGTGCTGATCGGTGACATGGGTATACGTGCTCAGTCCTTCGTTCGCGAAATAGCGGCTCAACGCTCTGGCAGTGACCGATTTGCCACGGGTCGGGAACCGCTGCCCATCACTGGAGGACAGGGTGCCGGCCCCGAAGATCGGGGTCAGCGGCAGGCGTTGGTGGTAGTCGATGATCGTCAGGTTCGCCGCCCGCAGCGTCTCCTCCCGCACATACCACTCCGAAGTCCAGGCCAGGATGTCGTAGGAGATGCCGGAGGCCTCCGCCATACGGGTGAGACCCAGGTTGGTGGAGTAGGCCAGCAGCACCGCGATGAGGTTGCGCTTCAACTCCGGGGTGCGGGACTGCTTACCGCCGGCGTGGGTGAAGCAGTCCAGGTAGCCGGTGCGTTTGTCCAGCTCGATCAACAGCGACACGATCGGCGCGAACGGCAGCATCTCCGTCAACTCCTGCTTCAACGCCACCGCTTCGGCCGGAACGTCTTCTGCCGACAGCGGCGAGACCACCAGGTCACCGGCCTCATCGAGACGGACCGGGCCGTCGCCGTCGGCGAGCACCTTCTCCAACTCGCTCATAGCGTCGTGCAGCTCGTCGGTGGCGGTCGCCAGGGCGCGGGCCGGATCAGCGGACTTGCCGACCAGGCGGCAGAACTCGTCACGCTGCGGCTCCCACGCCTGCGGGGTCAGCAGGTAAGCGGCCGGGTCGGCGTAGCGGCGCGACCCCGGCACGAACACGTCGCCGCTGCGCAACCCGTCCCGCAGCCCCAGCAGCACGCACAGCTCCCAGTAGTGCCGATAGGCGGTGGTGTTGCCGGCTTTGCGGGCCTCGTCGAGGTAGCCGCGCCACTTCGTCGGCACGAACCCCGTCGGCGCGTCGTCGGGCACCTTGCGGGTACCGGTCGCATTCAGCTCCCGCAGCATGTGCACCCCGATCAGCAGCTCGATCGCCGCGGTGCCGCCGGCGAACCGGACTGTCGACAGCACCTGCGGGGTGAACTGCCGCAGATAGGAGTACGAGCTGTCCAGAGCGGCCAGGTGCCCGTGATCGCGCGGCAGCCGAGGTTTGGCCTGCGCGACCGCGGCCCGCAACCGCTCCCATCCGATCCGATCGCCCCGGATCAGGCCGCCGATCTCCTCGTCAGGGATCTGCGTGTCGGTGATGATGGCCAGCAAGTCGTCGAGCAACCCCTGCCGATCCTCTCCGGCCTTACCGCGCTCGGCGAGCTCGTCGCGCATCCGGCGTTCGGCTTTGCTCAACCTGGCCGAGATCGCCTGATCGAACAGCTGCACCACCTCGTCGAGCACATCGGTGGCCGACTGAGCCAACACCGTGAGCAGGATCGGGTAGCGGCGTTGCGGATCCCGGCGTTCCAAGGCTTGGCCCGTCAAGCGTCGGCCCACAGTCGCCAGGAACCGCCGCCGCTCCGCCGGCAGCACCGACATATCCAGCTCATCCGCGCCCAGGTTGCGCAGGAACACCAGCTTCTCGACCTCGGCCTTCACCGCGGTCGCCGACGCCTCCACCGGGCCGGTCGACAACCACCGCAACCGCGACATCCCGATAGACGGGTCGGCGACCAGCAACGCATCCAGTTCCTTACACCGCTGCGGCGTGAACTCGCGCGCCAACCGGTCATAGGTCTCCCGCTGCGCCTGCGTGCGAGCATGCGCGACCCGGCGGACCACCGTGTCCGGGCCCGGCCGGATCACCCGCGCCGAGATCAGGTACTCACACGCCAGCCGGAACAACAGCGTCGGCGAATCGTGCTCCATCGCCCGCGCCAGAAGGAACTCATCCAGCTCCTTCAACTCCATCGACCCGGCAGGCCGCCACCCCAGATACTGGGCCACCAGCCGCACATGCTCGGTCCGCGTCTGCGCCCGCTTGCCATACGAACGAAGCTGCACCGCATCGACATTCAGCTGATCCGCCAACCGGGCCACCGCCACCGGCGGCGCCGACGACACCTTGTCCGGCACGAACCCCAGCCACGGCAAGGTGCACAACGCCACCGCCAGGCCCAGACGGACCGCAGGGCCCCTGCCCTGCGGAGCAACGAACGCCAGATCCGCCGGGGTCAGCGTGAAGTACCGGAACAACTCCTCACGACTGATCTCCGGGAACTCCCGCAGGCGCTGCAACTCCTCGTCCGCGAATACCCGCGTCGCCACGAACCCCAGCCTCCAAAACGCCGACCAACCTCATCGGCAGCCAAGCCAAGCACCAACCACCCCGGCCCGCAGCCCGAACCGAGAAATCACCGCCGACCAGGCGCTACGCGAACCTCGTTGTTTTTTGCGCCATTACTACCGGGACCCCACGCCGGCCGCACGCGCAGTCTGCAGGGCTTGGGCGAGCATGCGGGCGGCCCCTTTACCGGAGTTGGCCTTGCCCGCACGCAGTCGGATGCCGGTGATCACCGGTGCGGCGGTGTCGGTGCTCAAGGTGGTGACCAGCGGGGACAGCCCTTTGCGCAGAACCTGCTTGCCAGCGATCTTGGTGTGTCCGTAGGAGGCGCCCTGCTTGGCATGTCCGTGCACCGGGCGCAGCAGGGAGTCGATGTCGAGGTAGGCACGCACATCGGCTCCGGGCAGCAGGTCCACTCGCTCGCACAGACCGGCCAGATGCTCGGCCAGTACCGAGTCGAGTTGGCGGGCGTGACCGAAGGTGAACTCGCGCAACAGGGTTCCCACGGTGGAGGGGGCATACACCCGGTTGAAGAGGGTTTTCATGCCGCCGGCTCGGACCACGTCGACATCGTCGATGTAGTCCGCGCCGGCGCACATGCTCGCGATCAGAGTGGCCAGTTTCGGTGCTGGTTTAGCCTCGATCCACTGATGAATTGGGGTAGGTGTGCCTCGCTGGGCTGTTGAGGGCTGGTCCTGGTCGCGGGCAGGGGGTATCTGCTGGTCTGTCCAGCTGTTCCTGTGCGCTCCGGTCGGGCCTTTCGGCATATGGTCAGGTGGTGGCGATTTCTGGTGGGCTGTAGCCGATGGTGTTGCGCCACAACGTGAGCCAGTGCTCTGTCCAGGGCCAGTGCGCTGGTAGGTGCAGGATAGGTTGGCGTTGCGGACGGGCCAGGCGGGCCGGGATAGTGATTATCTTGCGGCGCAGTGTCGCCCCGCGGGCGACCGCGTGGGCACCTCCGGCCAGGACGCCGACGGCGCGCAGCAGGTTGTGGGCGATCGCGGCGCACAGGATCCAGGCCGAGTTCGCGCCGAACCGCCCCGAGGGCATGTGCGCCAAAGGTCCGTCGATGAGGTCGGCGAACACGGTTTCGATGATGGCGTGGCGGCGATGAGTGATGTCAGCGGCGTCGACGGGTTCGTCGGAATTGGTGAAGAACGGGTGGTACCGCCACACCGGAAACAGCGCATCGAGGAACCGCGCGTCTTTGACCCGGCGCACGACCAACCGGGCGGTCACCGGAGTCTTGGTGGAACCGAAGGCTGTGTAGGTGGTTTCGGCGACTTCGGCATCGGAGATCCAGGCGCCGGTGTCGGGGTCACGCACAGCAC
The DNA here is from genome assembly GCF_048282725.1 of Mycobacterium sp. 48b. NCBI lineage: Bacteria > Bacillati > Actinomycetota > Actinomycetes > Mycobacteriales > Mycobacteriaceae > Mycobacterium > Mycobacterium sp. 48b. Next base: position 7,339,261 of record NZ_JBLVUL010000001.1, on the reverse strand, counting down.
CGGGATAGTTCACCGGGGTCCACGCGGTCTCGGGAATTGCGTCAATGGCGGCGGCAACTGCTGCGGTCTTGGTCAGCACCAGCGAGAACCGGACACCTGCTCGGTGGCAGGCGGTGACCACGGTGCTATTGCCGTAGGCCGAATCGCCACGCACCAGGATCTGCCCGGTGACCCCGGCAGCACGGGCGGTAGCGGCCGCTTGAGCGATCATGCGGGCTGCGCCCTTGCCGGAGTTGGCCTTGCCCGCCCGCAACCTCGCCCCGGCGATCACCGGCGCACCGTGGTCGGTGCTGATCGTGGTGATCAACGGTGAGAGGCCTTTGCGCAGGATCTGCCTGCCGGCGATCTTGGTGTGTCCGTAGCTGGCGCCCTGCTTGGCGTGCCCGTAGACCGGGCGTAGTAGTGAGTCGATGTCGATGAACGCCCGTCCGTCGGCGCCGGGCAACAGATCGACACGCCCGCACAGCGCGGCCAGGTGTTCGCGCAGGACAGATTCGAGCTGGCGGGCATGCCCGAAGGTGAACTCCCGCAATAAGGTTCCGATCGTCGACGGGGCGTACACACCACCGAAGAGGGTCTTCATCCCACCCGAGCGCACAACGTCTAGGTCATCAATGCTGTCCGCGCCGGCGCACATCCCGGCGATCAGCGTGGTCAGCTTCGGTGACGGATGGGCCGCGGCCGAACGGATCCGCTCACAGGTGAACCGGATCTTGTCGGCCAATAGCTGCGACAGACCGGTCTGGTCGGCCAGGGTCATCACCGGCACCAGCCCGGCGCACGACACGAGATGTGCATCATCGAAGACCGCCGACGACACGGCGAACCTATGGGACACTTGCACCGGAAGCGCCTTTCTGAACGTGGGCTGATCGAAGTGTGGTAACTCCAATCATCCCAGCTCAAAGGGCACTTTCCTTACATCAACACCCTCCGAACAGGCGATTCATCGGTGGATCGAGGGTTAGCCGCCCCGGACTTGACCCGAGACGACCTGATGTGAATTGTGTTGTCCAACAACCGTGTCAGGCCAGCTTGCTCGGCCAGGGCCATCACCGGGACCAGCCCGGCGCACGACACGAGGTTGTCCTCGTCGAACACCGCGGAGTCGGGACCGAACGTGTGGGACACTCGCACTGGAAGTGCCTTTCTTGTGCTGGTCGGATTGTTGCGTAGAGAACACCAATCTTTCCAGCTCAGAGGGCACTTTCCTCATTCCGACACCCCAACAACCAGCCCATTCATCGGTGGATCAAGGCTAAAGGCATCACTGTCAACGCAATTCCACCTGGCTTCATCGACACTCCGATGACCCGGCGCAACGAAGCCAAAGGCCGTCTCGGTGGCAGCGTCGACGCCATAGCCGAACGCACCCCAGTCCGGCGGGCCGGTCGCCCCGAAGACATCGCCGCGGCGTGCGCCTTCCTTGTGTCCGACGAAGCCGGCTATGTCACCGGACAGAGCATCGGAGTCAACGGCGGTCGCAATACCTGAAGTGTGTCAACACTTGCAGCGGCGGCGCGATCACCTCTTCGGTGATGTTGATCCTCAACCAGCCCAATGAATTAGGCCCACACATCATCGGCCAGCCAGCCAAAAGAGGCATCCCGGAATGAGGCCATCGACACACTTCACCAAATGACCGTCTACGCGAGGGCGATGACAGAAATGAATTTTTTGAAGGCCGCCGGGTCGACCGTTGTCCAACTCGACGGGATTTCGAACCTGATGGCGGACCTCCCGCGTGAGCGAAAGGGAACGAGTGGATATCGGTTTCATAGGCTTGGGGCACATGGGCTTTCCGATGGCACGGCGTCTTATTGACGCCGGGCATCGGGTATTGGCTTTCGACCTTCGTCAAGAAGTCCTCGACGAGCTCGTCCAGGTCGGCGGTGTCGCTGTTGCCGGCCCTCGCCAGATGGCAGACGAGGTCGAGACGATCTTCGTCAGCCTACCTGTGCCGAAGGCGTGCCTTGAAGTCGCCACCGGCACGGATGGAGTCATCCATGGATCCCGCATCTGCCGGTTCGTCGATCTGTCGACAACGGGGAGCCAGATGGCTCAACGGATCCACTCGAAGTTGGCTCAGCGGGAGATCGCGATGCTCGACTGTCCGGTAAGCGGTGGAATGGGTGGTGCCGCCGAAGGAACTCTGGCCGTGATGGTTTCCGGCTCGATTGAGCATGCTCAGGCTGTGGCGCCACTATTGGATGTTCTGGGTCGGCCGTTCTATCTGGGTGAGGCAGCAGGTAGTGCGCAGACTATGAAGCTTGTGAACAACATGCTTTCAGCGACGGCGTTGGTCGCGACGGCGGAAGCGCTGGTGTTCGGGGTGAAAGCCGGTCTAGATCCAGCCATGATGATTGACGTTATCAACGCAGGCTCCGGTGCGAACAGCGCGAGCAAGGACAAGTTCCCAAGGGCGGTGCTGCCTCGCACCTTCGACTACGGTTTTGCGACGGGGTTGATGGTCAAGGACCTTCGGTTGTGCATCGACGAGGCTCGCGCGCTGGGACTCGCTCTCGATGTATCGGAAGCGGTAGAAGATCAGTGGGAGCTCACACTCACCAGGCAGGGCGCAGAATCAGATTTCACCTGCGTCATCAAACCCATCGAAGATGCCGCTGGTGTCAGAGTGGGCCGTGACGCTACGAATTGACCCGCTGCGACGAACGGGCACCGCCGTATCGGCGGTGTGGAACCTTTCCCGCCCGAGCATGCCGCTGGGCGAGATGCCCGACGCGGCTAGGGCATAGTGCTTGAAAACACCTGCAGCGTGGCTATATTCACGATGGCAGACGGTAAGGGTGGTCTTGAGGTGATCTGGGCATCGTGGGCCCCACAAGCTCACGGTCATCGACCGCCGCTGTAGCGCCTGGTCGACGCCCGAGCGCACCACGGGGTCCTGTTGATACATCGCTGCGGAGACCGCAAGGATCTGCGGCCACGCTCCTTGACTACGCTCGACCAGCGCCTCGTCCAGGCCAATGCCTCGGGCGCCGAGGATTTGCAGCGACGGGGCATTGGCAAGATCCCTGGCTACCACCAGTGCATCCCACCCTGCCATGGTCTGATCGAACAACCAGCCACCTGCCGCCGTCATGGCTTCGGCCACGCTCGTCGCCACCAGAACCAGGCGAGGGAGGAGGCGGTACGCCGGGTCTCGGCATTCATCGCGGACGATCGATACCGATACGACGGGATTACCTCCGTCCACGCCGCATTTGGCCATGAACTTCCTCCTTGGAGTTTGGGGTACTGAGTATTGACACAACTATACGATGGCGTGTATTTATATAACCATACAATACCGTCTAGTTGTTTCGATCTCCGAAACCTAGCTCGTGACTCTCTCAAGACAGATTTGGGCCGAAGCAAACACGAAAGGTTGAACCCGTTGACAACACATTTCGCCAAACCCGATCCTGGAACATGGACGCAGCACTGGCCGGAGCTGGGTACTGAGCCGGTCGATTACTCGGATTCGATCGATCCGGAGTTCTACAAGGACGAGCAGGAAGCCATCTTCAAGAAGATGTGGCTGAACCTCGGTCGGGTGGAGAAGGTTCCGAAGAAGGGCAGTTACTTCACCAAGGAGATCGCCGCGGCCGGCGAGGGCACGTCGGTGATCGTGGTCAACACTGGCGACGGCGTGATCAAGGCGTTCCACAACGTGTGTCGGCACCGTGGAAACAAGCTGATTTGGAACGATTACCCACGCGAGGAAGTCTCTGGCAGCTGCCGGCAGTTCACCTGCAAGTACCACGCCTGGCGCTACAGCCTCGACGGTGACCTCACGTTCATCCAGCAGGAGCACGAGTTCTTCGACGTCGACAAGAACCAGTACGGGCTCATGCCGGTTCGGTGCGAGCTGTGGCGGGGCTTCATCTTCATCAACTTCGACATGGACGCCGCACCGCTCGAGGAGTTCTTGGGCCGGCTCCCCAAGACGATCGAGGACTATCCGTTTGAGGAGATGACCGAGGTCTGGTCCTACCGCTCGGAGATCGGCGCGAACTGGAAGCTGTTCATCGACTCGTTTGCCGAGTTCTATCACGCACCGATCCTGCATGCGAAGCAGTCGGTGCAGGACGAGTCGGAGAAGCTGATCAAGTACGGATTCGAGGCGTTGCACTACGACATCGACACCCCTCATTCGCTGATCACGTCCTGGGGCGGCATGAGCCCGCCCAAGGATCCGATGATGGTCAAACCGATCGAGCGGATTCTGCGTGCCGGTCTGTTCGGTCCGTGGGACAAACCTGAGATCGAGGGCATCGATCCCCCGCCGGTCGGTGTCAACCCATCGCAGCACAAGCAGTGGGGCTGCTCGTCGTTCGAGTTCTTCCCGAACATGACGTTGCTGATATGGGAGCCGGGCTGGTACCTGACCTACCACTACTGGCCGACGGCAGTGGACAAGCATATCTTCGAATGCAACCTGTACCTGGTGCCGGCCAAGACCTGCTCAGAGCGCCTCCGCCACGAAATGACGGGGCTAGCATTCAAGGAATACGCATTGCAGGATGCAAACACCCTGGAGGCCACTCAGACGATGATCGGCACCAAGGTCGTGACCGATTTCCCGTTGTGTGATCAGGAAATTCTGCTCCGACACCTGCACAAGGCCGTCGGCGATATCGTCAAGGAGTACCGCAATGGCAACAAGTAAAGTCCTTCCCGACGAGTTCACGGACCTCGAACCGTTCGTCGCTGACTGGGATCTGGCCACAGAAGGGGAGCGCTACGCAAAACGCTTGGCCTCCGGGATGCCCGAATTGCAGGCGTTCTACGACGCTGCACTGCCGCGCCTCGCCGACGCGATGCTCTACTGCGATAACTACCCTCTCAACGATCTGCCCGAAGATGTCCGGTCATTGATGCACGTAATGCAGTCGCTGATCACCATCTCGTTCCCGGTGGAAGTCTGGAAGCAGGCACGCGTTCCCGACAGCGGTGCCTCCTATGTCGAGTGCATCCAGGAGCCGGTGGTCTGAGACGTGCTGACACTGAAGGCTGCCGGCCTGCTCGATGTCGACGCTGGGACGATAATTCGTCCAGGGTTCGTTTCGGTCGATGAAGACCGCATCGTCGGTATCGGCCAGGCCCAGCCCGAGCGGGGTGAGGTCATCGACCTCGGTGACCTCACCCTGATGCCCGGTCTGATGGACATGGAAGTCAACCTGTTGATGGGCGGCCGGGGCGACACCGGCGGTCTGTCCAGCGTCCAAGACGACCCGCCCACCCGATTGTTACGTGCGGTTGGCAACGCCAGGCGCACGCTGCGGGCTGGCTTTACGACGGTGCGCAACCTCGGTCTGTTCATCAAGACCGGTGGGTATCTGCTGGACGCGTCTCTGGGAAAAGCGATCGACGCGGGGTGGATCGACGGGCCTCGTATCGAGCCGGCTGGGCATGCCATCACCCCGACGGGTGGACATCTCGATCCCACCATGTTCGTCGGCTTGGCGCCCAACGTTCTACCGATGACGGTTGAAGAAGGTGTTGCTAACGGTGTGTCCGAGGTTCGCAAGGCCGTCCGCTATCAGATCAAACACGGGGCAAAACTCATAAAGGTCAGCGCATCCGGCGGCGTGATGTCCTTGTCTGGAGATCCAGGCGCACAACACTATTCCGACGAGGAGCTTCATGCGATCGTCGACGAGGCGCACCGGCGTGGCCTCCGAGTGGCTGCGCATTGCTTGGGCGCCGAGGCGGTGAAGCATGCCGTTGCTGCCGGCATCGACTGCATCGAACACGGTTTCCTCGCCGACGACGACGCCATTTCGCTCATGGCCGAACACGGAACGTTCCTGGTTACCACCCAAAACCTCGTCGACCGCATGGATGTATCCAGGGCCGCGCCTGAGTTGCAAGCCAAGGCCGCGGTGATCTTTCCTCAAGCGCGCACAGTCACGCGACGCATGTATGACGCGGGGGTGAAGATTGCGGTCGGCAGCGACGCACCCGCCATTCCCCACGGCAAGAACGCGAACGAACTAGTCACGCTGGTGGAACGGGGAATGTCTCCCGCAGATGTGCTGCGTTCGGCAACGGTGATCGCATCCGACCTGATCAACGCTGCCGACCGCGGTCGCCTCGCCGATGGCTACCTGGCTGACATCATCGGCGTTCCAGGCGATCCGCTGCAAGACATTACCGTCACCCAGCACGTCAAGTTCGTCATGAAAGGCGGGAAAGTCTTTCTCCGGCAATGACATAAATCCCGTCATTCTCTGTCTATTAGTCGACGGCATCTAGGGCGGTCCCGAGAACAGCGGTCTCACCGACGTTCGGTCATCCGCATCGAAGGGGTGATTGGTCGGGTGGTCGCTGCCCGTCCAGCCGATATCGATGTCATCAGCGCAATCGTCAGCCCGCCAAACAGTCGGTGGCGAATTGTGTAGGCCTGTGGCCTATCGCGATGCCCAGCGGCGTGGGTCTTTAGCGCTGAATCACGCAAACGACGCTCGCCCTGAAACGACCGGGTTGGGCATCGTAAGACTTGGCGTCCTCGCATCGGTCAGGTAGTCCGCGTCGGTATCCCCACAATGACGACAACTGCATGCGGTAAGCGCGCCGGAGGGTGGGGATCCATTGGGACCTCGCCGCCAACCCATACCCACAAGCGTCAACAGCTGCCCAGCCCCGAAACCGTTTTCATTGGAATGGGTTTCGGTGCAAGAACAACCAGCGACACCGCCCGATCAACCCCCGTGCACATCGGCGCACAATTTCGCCGAAAGCTCCCACAGCGCGCCTGCTCGGTCTGGATCCAGCGCATACTGCTCGGCGACGATGGCATCCGAGCAGTTGGTCAGATACACCTGTTCAGTATTACCCATGTCGCTGTGTGTCGCCGCCCAGACCTGGGTGGCGGCACCTTCGTCTGGGGTGAGGACGTCTGTGGGCGTCGTCATTTTCTGTTTGGCGCGGTCGGTCAGCACGGATACGGATTGAACATCGTCACGGGTCATGTGTCTGGCTAGCGCCGTCGCGACCATGCCCGGATTAACTGCGAAGGCCCGGATCCCGTCGGGCCCGTACCGGCGGTTCAGTTCGACAGCATGCAGGATGTTGGCGGTCTTCGCCGCGCCGTACGCAATGAACTTGTCGTAGCTGCGGCGGCGCCAGTTGAGATCCCCGAGATCGAGGTCGCCGAAACGGTGTGCCTCCGAGGATACGTTGACTATCCGTGCCCCAGTGCCGTTCTGAAGCCGGGGGAGTAGGAGTCGGGTGAGTTCGAAGTGGCCGAGGTGGTTCGTGCCGAGTTGGATCTCAAACTCATCTGACGTTCGTCCGAACGGGGTGAACATCACGCCAGCATTGTTGATTAGTGCGTCGATCTGGGTCGTGGTCTTAGCGATCGTCGATGCCGCCGCGCGCACGCTCGACAGTGACGCCAAGTCAAGTTCCACGGCGGTCAGGCGTGCATGGGCAACCTGAGCCTGGATTTCATCCTGCGCTTTGGCGAGCGCAGCTGGCCGACGTGCCGCCATCACCACGTGGGCGCCAGCTCCGGCCAAAGCTAGCGCTGATTGGCGACCGAGTCCGGACGAGGCGCCGGTGACGACGAACGTACGCCCGTTGAGATCGAGGCTGCGAGCGATGTCAGATGCGGTGGGCGTGGGGTCTGGTGTCATCGAAGGTCCCCGTTTCGGACGGTCGGCGAGCAGAGTGGCCGCCAAAGAAGTATACGATTCAGGATATTATAGGCGTGGCTGCGACGAGAAGGTGACGGACGGCCCGGGCTGAGGCGGTGCAACTCGCTCAGACGGGTTGTGCGCCAGAATTTCTGAAAATGCATCCCTAACGTGGTCGTACCCCGTCGAGGAACAGCCGTACGCATGCCCGGATTCGCGCATCTACGGCGGCGCGGTCCAGGCTGACCCCCCAAAGTGCCCCTTGCGCCGGCCCCCCGACGGCCAGGCTGAGGAAGGACGTACCCAGGAGTTCGGCATCGTCGATGTCGATCGCTCCGCTGACGGCATGGCGGGCCAGGAGATCGGAGATGAACTGCACGGCGGGCAGGGTGCCCTGCTCGTAGGCGAGTCGGGAAATGTCAGGGAATCGGTAGGCCTCGGCGTTGAGGATCCGCTGCAATCGCATACCGTCGGGGCTTGTCACGCTCTCCAGGCGCAGGCTCGCCACCGCGATCAGGGTTTCCTCCAAGTCGGGGGTTTCCGCGCTGCGCAACGCTTCTATCGGCACGCTCCAGCGGTCCACGGCGCGCTGTACGGCCGCCCGAAAAAGCGCCGGCTTATCCGGGTAGCGCGCATAGATCGTTCGTTTGGCCATGCCCGCGGACGCCGCGATGCCCTCAATGGTCGCCTGCTCAAACCCCACGTCCAAGAACATTTCTAATGCGCAGTCGAGGAGTTCTTCGCCGCGTTGCTGGGCCTGCTCACGCGTTGGCCGCCCGGCGCGAGGCCGTTCGGGAACCGAGCGGCGTGAGCGCGGCGCACTGGGTGAACTGGCATAGGGCACCCGACTATTATGGCTAATGAAACGCATCAGGTGCTATTATTGGTTTCCTCAAGGAGGAAACATGACATCGGCGCTCGATCAACTTTTGAACTTCCAGGCATCTTCGGACCGTTTCGAAACTGCACCCGCAGACCTGCTGCCCCTGCAGTTGGAGGCCGCCAATGAGCGGCTGCAATCTCGCATCGACCAGATCCCGCTGCTCAAGAACCGCGCGAGTACCGCGGAGATCACCAAAGTCACCCAGCGCGAAGACCTGGTCCCGCTGCTGTTCGCCCACAGCGCGTACAAGAGCTACGCCGAGAGCTGGCTGGTCGACGGGCGCTGGGACCGAATGGCCAAATGGGTCCGCACCGTATCGGCCTATCCGATCGATGGCCTGGATCTCGAAGGCGTACAGGGGCTCGACGACTTCGTTACCCGTTTGGAGAGCGTCGGGTATTACGTGACCTGTTCGAGCGGCACCACGGGCAAGCCTGCCATGATCGCCTGCTCGGAAGCGGATCTGACGTTCGCCTCGGAGGCCAACGTGCACGGCTTGTCCTGGGCCACCGGTATCGCACCCGAGGGTGACCGCAGAATCTTCGGCCTCGGACCGCGCACCAATGTTGAACGCAATGAACGTACCCGCCTGGCTCTGACCGATGCGTTCTCCAGTGCCGAGAAGGCATTTCAGCTCGATGTGCCCACTATCTCGGTGGGCTCCATCATGGGCATGATCGCCTTCCGGCGACGCATCGCCGATGGCACCGCCAGCCCATCGGAGGTCGCGGCCTTCGAACGGCTCAGTACCGAACGTCAGGCTTCGATGAGTGAGGCAGTCGCCGGCGCCGTCGACGCACTGATCGCCTGCGGCAAAGACAAACTACTGCTGAGCGGGATGTTCGCGTCTCTTTACGAGATCGCCGAAGGAGTGCGGGCAAAGGGCTTGTCCAGCAGTCACTTCCGCGATGACACGGCACTGTTCGTTGGTGGCGGTCTCAAAGGAGCGACGCTGCCCGACAATTATCGCGAATACATCCTCGACACGTTCAACATCGCGCAGGAGCGCGTCTACCACTTCTACACAATGCAGGAACTGAACACTCCGTTCCCGAAGTGCCACGCCGGGCGCTATCACGTCGCTCCCTGGGTCCTGGCGCTGCCGTTGGACGAGCCGGGGGAGAACCTGCTCGATATCAGTGCCGGTGAGATCCAGGGCCGGGCGGCCTTCGTCGACCTTTCCATCGACGGCCGGTGGGGTGGCGTCATCTCCGGCGACCAGGTCAACATCGATTTCAGTAAGTGTGCATGTGGCCATCAGGGACCCAGTATTGCCCAAGACATCACCCGGTACTCCGATCTCGGCGGCGACAAGATCAGTTGCGCCGGAACCATCGACGCCTACGTCAGGGGAGAGGCATGAGCACGACGAACGACATCATCACAGCCCCCTTCTTCATCCGCGGCGCCCTTGTCGAAGGCAGTGCGCAGACGCACAGATCACGCGATCTGGGCGCCGACTTCAATACTCCAGCAATCGATCTCGACGTGATTGTGACTCCACGCTCGCAGCTCCAACCTCTGCTGGACGTCAAGCTCGAAGAGATCATCGATTTCCTCGTGGAGACCGGCCAGCGACTGGAGCTGGAGAAGAACCCGCACATGCAGGCGTGCCTGGACCTGGTCGCCGCGACCAACCCCTTGCCGCGACGGGTGGTGGAGAACATGTACCGCAGCGCGCCCTTCCTGCTGTCCCGTGAGGGGTTATGGGCGCAGGTCGAATCCAATTTCGCCCATCCCCAGGTGCTCGACGGCTGGGTGAGCCGGACCGACGCCCACGGCAATGTCGGAGCCCTTCGCGCGTTCCCGCCCCGCATGGTGCATATGCTGGCCGGCAACGCCCCTGCCGGCTGCATCGCCTCGATCGCCCAGGGTGCCCTGGTCAAGGCCATCAGTTTGTTCAAGATGCCCTCCAGCGACCCCTTCACCACCGTCGCGGTACTTCGCACCATGGCCGAAATCGATCCGAAGCACCCCGTCGTGCAGTCGATGACGGCTGTCTACTGGCAAGGTGGCGACGAGACGGTGGAACGCACCCTGTATCGGCCCCAATTCTTCGACAAGATTGTCGCGTGGGGCGGCGGCCCGGCGATCAACAACGTCATCAAGTACCTCGGACCCGGGATCCAACTGGTGTCTTTTGACCCGAAGTCCTCGATCTCGATGATCGGCCGGGAAGCGTTCACCTCCGAACAGGTCTTGGCCGAGGTTGCTGAGCGCGTCGCCGAAGACACCATGGTTTTCAACCAAGAGGCCTGTCTAGCAAGCCGATTCGTATTCCTGGAAGCCGACCGTGAACAGGCGGAACGGTTCTGCACCGAATTGGTGGGACGGCTTGGGGTCGACCGGGACTTCGGGTCGGCGGTGGCTCCTCTGCCGGCAACCGAGATCCGGGACGAGATCGAGGCTATGCAGGCCATGGACGATGAGGTCAAAGTATTCGGCAGGTTCGATGGACGCGGTCTGGTGCTGCTGTCAGAGCAACCAGTGGACTTCCATCCAGCGAACAAGATCTCGAACGTCGTCCTGGTTTCATCACTTGACGACGCTGTGCGCTATGTCAACGTTGCCACTCAGACCATCGGTGTCTACCCCTTCGAACGCAAGACTGCGCTGCGCGACAAACTTGCCAGCGCAGGGGGGCAACGTGTCTGCCGAGTGGGCACCGCCAATCTGCATGTCGAAGGCGGCCCACACGACGCGATGTACCCGCTGGCGCGCTACGTCCATTGGATGGCAGAAGATGACATCTACACCCGCGCCGACAGTATCGACGGTTCGCGCGACGGTGACTAGCGCACGCGCACAGGGATTTCGGATATCAAGTAAGCGGAACAGCACCCGTGAATAAGTATCCGAATAGGTATACTTAGGTGTGCGTTTCGGGCTACGCTTGCCGTCATGCGCCAGAAGGTGATAGCGATGGTCGGTGCCGCCCTGACTGCGGCGGCGTGTTCCCCCGTTGCCCACGCCGACCCTCCGCAGTGTGACGATCCGAGCTGCGTCCCAGGTATCAATAGGGTCGTTGAGCTCGGGTCGTACTGCGACAACGTGATCTACAACGTCTTCGCTACGACGCCGTGGGGCCGGGTCGTCTTCTGCGACTCGGCCCGCGGCTACGGCCCGCGTTACTTCCGTGCGCTACCGGTGGTGGGGATTCGCGAATACAACACGTTGTGCGATCAGCCGTACAACCAGATGGCGCAAGCGCCTGATGGATTGTTCCTGATCTGTGGGATGTCGCTGCGGGACAGCGGTGAAGCAGACAGCAGGTGGATCCGCGGGGACAACTGGGACAACTAGTTCCAGCCGCGCGGGGCATCCTTGGGGCGTGCCTCGGCGGGGATCGCCGATTCGTAACGTTCAGGGCAGAACGCGCCGGTGGAAAGGGCTACGAAATAGCGGGTGTTGCGCTGCGTCCAGCCCTTCTCGGCTGATAAGGCCGCCACTTCGGCGGGGTAATCCATCCCCGCATTCCAGGCATCGCACACGCCCCGCCCGACAGTGATGATGTACTGCTCGCCGAACGGCCAATACCATTTCTGCCACGTCTTATAGAGTTCGTTGAGGAAGTAGTCCTCGCTGGGATCGGCATTCGCCACCGCGGGCTGCCACGCCCCGGCGATCGCCAGGACGGCAACGGCGGCGTGGCACATCAGTCGCCTGCGCATGGCGGGCATCCTCTCGTCGTCGGGCACAATGTCAGTCCATGCGGCTCAGTGCGAGCGGCACACGCTCCACGGCGCGGGGTCCACTGCAGCGATCACCGCGCCAGGTCTCTGCGGACCCGGTCAGCGTCTGGGAATCGAAACTGAAGGTTTGTGAGATATCCTGAGGCGCTGCGGTATTGACGCACATCGTAGGGTCTGCGGCGTAGGACGATCGAGCCCAACCGCCGGTGTACACCGACATCGTCCACACCCCGGCATCCAGCGAGGCATATCCCCGCCAACCTTGCGAACTGCGGACAGTGGCCACGCAATGGGGTGTGCACGCCGAGCGAACCGTCCATTGGGTCTGATCCTGTCCCTTAGTCACCGTGAACGTCCCCGACAACGACGGCGGTGGCGCGGCGGTGGCGGTGGCGGGCAGACCGAATGTCAACGCCACCCACGTCATGATCGTGATCAAGCCGGGAGCTACCCGCGGTTTCATCGTCAATGCCTCAGTGATTCGAGTCGGTCGGTGAGTTCCTGCTCGGACAATGCCGAGCCGATGTTATTGACGAGTTCACCGGTGCCATCTGGCCGCAAGAACGCCCACGCCGGTGGCCACGGCACGAAGAACGACTGCCAGATCTGGCCGTTGGCGTCAGTGAGGTTCACGAAGCCGAGGCCGTTGTCGGCGACGAACCGCCTCATCGACAATGCATCCCAGCGGCCCGCGACTCCAACGAAGGTGATGTCGGGATTCTGCGCGGCGACTCGAGCCAGCATCGGCGCCTCTTGTGTGCACACGCCACAGTAGGGGGCTGGCGTCCAGAACCACAGCACCGCCTTCTTGCCGATCAGGCTGCGCCCGTCGAACAACGCGCCATCGAGTTGGGTGCCATAGAACCGAAGTCGTTGATCGTTGCCGAGCAGCGGCACATTGTCCGCTGCGGCGATACCGGGGGTCGACAGCACCGCGACGACAAGACTGACGGTCAGCGCCACCACACGCTTGAGCGCACCATATGGAGGGAAGTGCTGCTGTCGTGCACGTGAACGAGGATGCTCGACTGCGTGGTGATGGCTGCGCGGCGCGGCGCGGGATAACCGGGCGTTCATAGGGTTCCCCCGTCAGTTCAAGAAATCCACAACCTGATAAGTAGCCTGCATCGTATACTTCAAGCCGGTCGTTTCGGGAGCGTTTACGACCACTCCGCCGAGGCTCCAAAAATATATACGTTTCCGTTTACTTATCTCTTGATCTGACATAGGTTGATCGCTCATGAAGCCAGTGCCGCGTGTGAAAACACGGTCGCGACTGCGTGGGGACCGGGGAAGCTCGGCCATGCCCGTGTCGGTGCGCAGACCTTTGGCCGGATTGGTTTCGGTGGTGTGCGTGGCCGGCATTGTGGCCGCGGCTGTCACCGCGTTTCGGGGCGATCTGGCAGACGTCGTCCCTGTTACCGTGCTTTCGTCTCGCGCCGGGCTGGTGATGAACCCTGACGCACGGGTGCAGATGCTGGGTGTACAGGTGGGCACCGTCGAGTCGATCGAGGCGCTGCCCGACGGCCAGGCGGCTCTGCATCTGCAAATCGAGCGGGCCAAGCTTGACATGATCCCATCGAATGTGCTGGTCGACATCGCTTCGACCACCGTCTTCGGCGCGAAGTACGTCCAACTCAAACCGCCGCCGCAACCTTCGACCCAGGTCGTGGCTGCCGGGCAGACCCTCGACGCACGCAGCGTCACCGTTGAAGTCAACACCGTTTTCGAGCAACTGGTCTCGGTGCTCGACCACGTCGACCCGATAAAGCTCAACGAGACCCTGTCGACGGTCTCACATGCTATTGGCGGGCGCGGGGACTCGATCGGCCAGGGCTTTGCGAACCTCAACGCCGCGTTGACCAAGATCGATCCCGCCCTGCCGGCATTGCGCCACGAACTCGGCGCTGCGCCTGCGGTTCTCAATACTTATGCCGATACGGCCGGAGACCTGCTCGCCACTGCCACCAACGCTGCGCACATCAGTGACACCTTGGTCGCTGAACAAGCCCAACTCGACGCCATGTTGTTGAGCATGATCGGCCTTGGCGACATCGGCCACGAGTTCCTGGCGACCAATGGTGCCCCGCTGGAAAACCTCATGCATCTACTGGTCCCGACGACATCGCTACTGGACCAATACAACCCAGCCCTGACATGCGCCATGAACGGCTTCCTCGACCTTGCCGGCGTCGCCGAAGCGATGCCGGCAAGCTCGGCGGGTCTCCCCTTGTCGGTGAACTTCCTCTGGGGCCACGAACGCTATCGGTATCCCCAAGACTTACCCAAGGTCGCCGCCAAAGGTGGGCCACGATGTGAGGTACTCCCGGTGAAATATGAAACCCATCCTCCCTACGTGGTGACTGACACCGGAACCAACCCCTACCGCTACGGAAACCAGGGGTGGGTGCTCAACAGTGACGGGCTGAAACAGCTCTTGTTTGGGCCACAGGACGGTCCGCCGCGCAACACCGCACAGGTCGGACAGCCCGGATGAAGTCCTCAGCCGCCGCATCGGCCGCCAAGTTCGGCGCCTTCGCCCTCGCCATGGCCGTTCTCACTGTGTTCTTGTTCATGACTTTCGGTCAGATCCGCACGGGATCAACGACAATCTTCAAGGCCGTCTTCACCGACGCATCGGATCTGAAAGCAGGGCAGTCAGTTCGGGTGGCCGGAGCCAGGGTGGGCACCGTGGAGGAAGTCGAGCTCGGCGAGGACAGCCGTCACGTCACCGTAGCCTTCAATGTCGACAACAACATCCGCCTAACGACAGGCACCCGCGCATCGGTTCGATACCTCAATCTCGTGGGCGACCGCTACCTCGAACTGCTCGATGGACCAGGATCCACGAAGCTCCTGCAGCCCGGATCGGTGATCCCTCTTGAGCGGACATCACCGGCGTTGGATCTGGATCTGCTCCTTGGCGGGTTGCGGCCAGTCATCCAGGGACTCAACGCCGACGACGTCAACGCGCTCACTTCTTCACTTGTCCAAATCATGCAGGGCCAACAAGGAAACATCGACTCGCTGTTGACCAAGACATCCTCGTTCACCTCGACCCTGGCCGACAACAGCCAGGTCATCGAGCAGCTGATCGACAACTTGAAGGACAGCCTGAAGACGGTCGGGGACAACGGAAAAGAATTCTCCGCCACTGTCGACCGACTCGAACAGTTCGTCAGTCAACTGTCCGACCAGCGCGAGCCGGTCGGAGCGGCCATCACCGCACTCGATCAGGGAACTGCCTCGATCGCCGACTTGCTCACACAAGCGCGCCCACCGCTCGCGGGCACCATCGATCAACTTAACCGCATGGCGCCAAATCTGGACGACGAAAAAGACCGGCTGGAATCCGCCCTACAGAAGGCGCCAGAGAACTATCGCAAGCTTGTGCGCACCGGTGCCTACGGCAACTTCATCCAATATTTCTTGTGCGGCTTGACCATTCGAGTCAACGATCCCACCGGGAAAGTGCTGGTGCTGCCCGTCAACAAACCGAATTTCGGCAGGTGCAAGGATGCTTAAGTATCGAGGTGCGTGGCTGATTCGCCCCGGGATCATGGGGATAGTCCTGATCGTTCTGCTCGTCGCTGTCGGCCTGCAACCCCAGAAGATCAACGACTGGGCCACGACCGTTCGTTACCATGCGGAGTTCACTGACTCCAGCGGGCTGGAAGTCGGAAACAACGTCATGGTCGCTGGGACCAAAGTCGGTACAGTGTCCCAAATTTCGCTGCATCACGGTCGGGCCTTGGTCGAACTTGCTGTACGGGGAACGGTAAAACTCGGTGCCGACACCACAGCGCATATCAAGACGGGGTCTCTGCTCGGGCAACGAACCGTCTCGTTGGACTCTGCCGGCGGCTCGACGCTTCGGCCCAATGCGACAATCCCGGTGACGCGGACATCCACGCCATTCTCGCTGCCTGACGCTGTGGGGCAGCTGACGACCAATATCGGAGCGACTGACACTAACCAGCTCAATGCGGCGCTGGACACCCTGTCGGACACCTTGAACCAGATCGCTCCCCAGCTTGGGCCTACATTTGACGGTCTGACCCGGCTGTCCCAATCGCTCAATGCGCGCAATGAATCGCTGCGAACGCTGCTCACCTCGGCAGCGGACGTGACCAAAGTTCTCGCCCAACGGGGGCAGCAGGTCAATGCGTTGCTGCTCAATGGCAATACGCTGCTAGAGGTTCTTGTTGAGCGCAGGCAGGCGATCGTCGACCTGCTCGCAAACACTTCGGCTGTAGCCAAACAGCTTTCGGGTCTAGTCGCCGACAATGAGAAGGAGCTCGCCCCGACTCTCGATCGGCTCAACTCTGTGACCTCCATGCTGGAGAAGAATCGGGACAGCCTCAGCAAGGCAATTCCCGGATTGGCCAGATCGTCGCAGACACAAGGTGAAGCAGTGTCGAGTGGCGCGTTTTACAACGCCTTCATCGTCAACTTGTCGGCCGGCCAGTTCATTCAGCCGATCATGGACCGGGTGTTCAACGTACAACCTCGAGCAATGTTTCCCTTCCCCACCTGTGGCGATGATGGTGATTGCTACGACCGAGAAGAGACGCCGCCGGTGAACCTTCCGCAGGCTCCCCGATGAGCAGGCGTAGCGTGGCAATCCGTGCGGCGGGAGTGGTTCTCGTGGCATCCCTGCTGCTCGCGAGTGGATACCTGGGGTTCCGATGGGTCAACCGCCCGACGACTGTCACGGCACTGTTTGCCAGCGCCGCGGCCATATACCCCGGTGATGCTGTGCGGGTGGCCGGTGTGCGCGTCGGCACGGTCACGGCCATCACGCCGCGCGCCGACAATGTCGCGTTCACCCTGCGCGTCGAGCACGGTGTGAGCGTTCCAGCTGACGCGAAAGCTGTTGTAGTTGCCCAGAATTTGGTGTCGGCGCGCTACGTCCAGCTCACCCCGGCCTACCTGGATGCCGGGCCGGTTCTGCAGGACGGCGCGACCATCCCGGTCGAACGCACCGCCGTACCAGTGGAATGGGATGAGGTGAAGACCCAACTCAACCGGCTCGCCACAGAATTGGGGCCGCAAAGCGACAGCAATACCGGATCGGCAGGTCGATTCCTCGACAGCGCCGCCAACGCCATGGCCGGCAACGGTGACAAACTCCGGCAGACGCTGGCGCAACTCTCCGGGGTGGCACGCGTTCTCGCCGAAGGCGGTGGCGACATCGTCGACGTTCTCAAGCAACTCCAGGTCTTCGTGGAGGCGTTACGTGACAGCGGGCAGCAGATCGTGCAGTTTGAAGGCAATCTTGCGACCTTGTCCAGCGTATTGGACGGCAGCAGAACAGATCTGGACGCAGCACTGACAAACTTGGTGACTGCCCTGGACGATGTCCACCGATTTGTTGCCGGCACTCGCGACAAGACCACCGAACAGGTGCAGCGGCTAGCCAATGTCACTCAGACCCTGGTTGACCAAAAGAAGGATGTGGAACAACTACTGCACATCTTCCCCAACAGTCTGGTCAACTTCTACAACATCTACGACCCGATCAGCGGCACCGAGGCCGGCACCTTCGCCTTGAATAACTTCTCCAATCCCATCCAGTTCATGTGCTCTGCCCTTGCAGCAACTCAACCGGCCAACCCGACCGACGGTGTCAAGAAATGTGCCGAGTATCTCGGTCCGCTGTTGAGGGTTTTCAATCCGGCAGCACTAGTCAACTTCAACTACCTGCCCGTCGGAATCAATCCTTTCCTGGCGCCCGTGCCACGACCAGATCAAATGATCTACAGCGAACCTGGTCTCATCCCCGGCGTGGTCGGTCCTGACGGGCCGCCGCCGCCCCCCACTGTCGATAACATACTTCTGCCCGCCGAAAGGCCGACACCATGATCAAGGCGACAAAAAGTGTCAACGGGCTCGCTGCCTTGGGCATGACAGTGACTATCACCCTGACGGGGTGCAGCTGGGGCGGCATCAATTCGATCCCGTTGCCGGGAGCTCCTGGACAGGTGCCCGGCGCGCAGTCCTACACCGCGGAGATGGCCAATGTCGGTTCACTGGAGAATAATTCACCGGTCCTGTTGAACAACGTGGTGATTGGCAGCGTGGGCGGCATCACCGTGCGCAACTGGCACGCCGACGTCGAAATCCTGGTCAAGCCGGGGATCGTCGTGCCTGGCAACGCCCTTGCTGTCGTCGGGCAGACGAGTTTGCTCGGATCCAGTCACCTCGCTCTGGACCCGCCAGTGGGGCAAGCGCCGCGTGGGCAGCTGCCCCCCGGGGCAGTACTGAAACTATCCGAGTCCTCCACTTATCCATCGACAGAACAAACCCTCGCCGCGTTGTCCGCTGTGGTCAATGGGGGCGGACTGGGGCAGGTCGGCGACATTGTCCACAGCTTCAACGCCGCGTTCAGCAACCGGCAAAATGACTTCCGTGACCTGATCAGCCGGCTGGACACCTTCGTCGACGTATTCGACGCACAGCGCGATGACGTCGTCGCCACCTTGCAGGCTCTCAACCGGCTCACTGGCACGATCGCCGGCCAGCGCGATGAGCTGGCCCAAGCACTGCAGAAGATCCCACCCGCCCTGGAGGTTCTGCTACGCGAACGTCCCCGGCTGACGACGGCTCTAGACAAACTTCGCGCACTCAGTGAAACCGCGACGTCGGTCATTGCCGCCACGAAGGCCGATCTGGTCTCGAACCTGACCCACCTGGAGCCCGCCATCCGTGCGCTCGCCGACGTGGGGCGTGACCTCGACAAGGCCATCGCGTTCGCAACGGTGTTCCCATACGGGCAGAACACCATCGACAAGGCAGTGCGGGGCGACTACATCAATCAGATCACCACGCTGGACTTCACGGTTCCCCGCCTGAAGAAAGAGCTGCTGATGGGCACTCGGTGGGGGGACCCCAATGCACAGTTGCAGGCCGCGGTCGGCGATCCCGGTTTCGCCGAACAGACCGGCAATCCGCTCGCCGTGGGGATCACGCCGCCACCGCTTGAGGCAGTGCCGCCGGCCGGTGAGCCCGCCCCTGTCCCCGCGCCCGAACCCGCGGCGACACCCGCGCCGAGCCGGCCCGCCGATACCGGAGGGCGCTGATGCTGACCAGGCTGGTTCGGATTCAGCTGGTGATCTTCACCATCTGCGCAGTGGTCGCGGCCGCGTTGATGGCGTTCGAGTACATCAAGGTGCAGACGTTTTTGGGGATCGGTCGCAATACCGTCACCCTGGAGCTGCCAGCCGCTGGCGGCCTCTATCACTTCAGCAACGTCACCTACCGCGGCGTTCAGGTTGGCGAAGTCACGAAGATCGACCTCGCAAAAGACAGGACACGGCATTGGGTGCAGGCAACCATATCGTTGAACGACGATGTCGAGATTCCCGCCGACGTCATGGCCAACGTACGCAGTGTGTCCGCAGTAGGTGAGCAGTACGTCGACCTGGTCCCACGAACGGGCGGTGCGCCGTTCCTGCGTAACGGATCGGTGATTCCGCAGTCCCACACCACCCTTCCACAACCTGTCGGCCCTGCCCTCGACCGCGTCAGTGCCCTGTTAGGAACCTTCCCCAAGGAACGCCTGCAGGGGCTACTTGATGAGCTGCACAAGGGCTTGGGCGGTGCAGAATACGATCTGCAATCACTGTTCGACTCCACCTCGACCCTGGCCGGGCGGCTCAACGAAGTAGGGGACCAGTCCCGCGACCTCCTCCGCGATTCCGGTCCACTGTTGGACACTCAAACTGACAGTCTCGACGCCATCCGGACCTGGACACGGTCCTTGGCCGCGGTTACTGGTCAACTTGTCACCAACGATCCCCAGATCCGGACGCTGTTGACGAAGGGCCCCAACAGT
This sequence comes from Mycobacterium sp. 48b, assembly GCF_048282725.1. Classification (NCBI taxonomy): domain Bacteria; kingdom Bacillati; phylum Actinomycetota; class Actinomycetes; order Mycobacteriales; family Mycobacteriaceae; genus Mycobacterium; species Mycobacterium sp. 48b. Next base: position 7,319,206 of record NZ_JBLVUL010000001.1, on the reverse strand, counting down.
TTCAATGAGGTGACCAAGCTCTTCAACGACCTCAAACCCACGCTGCCGATCCTGTTGGCCAACCTGTCCACGATGGGCCAGCTGGGTGTGACGTACCACCCGTCGCTGGAGCAGATTCTGGTCTTGCTGCCGCCGGTCATCTCGATAGTGCAGTCCGCGCAGCCCAACCGGAATGCACAAGGACTGGGCATCGGCTCGTTCCGGATCACCATCAGCGACCCACCCGCGTGCACGGTGGGATTCCTACCACCGTCGTCGTGGCGGCCGCCGTATGACACCACGACCATCGACACGCCTGATGACCTCTATTGCAAGCTCCCCCAGGATTCGCCCATCGGAGTGCGCGGCAGCCGGAACTTTCCCTGCATGAACAAGCCCGGCAAGCGGGCGCCAACGGTGGCCCTCTGCGACAGCGACGAAGAGTTTGAGCCCGTCGCCCAGAAGCAGCCGGTTCTCGGGCCGTATCCGCGCGACCCAAATTTGGAAGCGCAGGGTGTGCCGCCCGACAGCCGGTGGTTCCCCGACCAGGGTCTGTACTCTCCGCCGGGGGAGGGTCCACAGGCACCTCAGACACCGCCACCTCCGGTTCCAACGACGATGCCGGTGCCTCCGCCGGGCACTGGTGCTGACGCACCGCCGGCCGGCCCCAATCCGCCAGTTCCTGAACCTGATGGCAGCTCGGGGACTCCGCCGCTCGGGGTTGATCCTGCCCCCGGCGCCGCCCCGGCCTCAGCGGCGTTGCCGCCGGCTACCTCCGCAGTGCAGTTCGCGCGTTACAACCCGCGCACTGGTGACTACGTCGGTGGTGACGGCAAGCTTTACCGCCAGACCGACCTGGCCGAGGGCGGCGGTCCCCGGTCCTGGCAGGACATGGTCCTGGCCCCAGCAAAATGACTGATTTCGCTACGACAGGAAGGAGACGGCGATGTCGACCATCATCGGTAGTACTCGACGACGGTTGTCGGATGACACTGTGACGGCCGAGCATGCTGAAGGCAGCATCGACGCTGCAGCCGAGGCACTGTCGAAGCTTCGCGTGCTAGTAGAACAAGCGGACGCCGATGCCGCCGAGGCCGAGGCCGAGGCCACGGCTGCGCGCGCGCGTGCCCGGGCCGTGCGATTGCGTGAGCAGGTTCTACGCATAGAGTCGGGCTTGCCTGCGGTGCTCGATGAAACCGCGTCAGAGCAGGACGTTGATGACACACCGGCGCCGACTGTCACCGTGTGGTGGCGCCGCCGACCCAGCCGACGGACGGTGATTGTCAGTGTGCTGATCGTCGTCCTCATCGCGGTGTGGGTTGCGATCGGCTATATGTTCTGGCGTCATCAACACCAGGTCGCCGATCAGCAGCGTGCTGCCCAATACGTTGCCGCGGCGGAGAAAGGTGTGATGGCGCTGACGTCCCTGGACTTCAATCATGCCGCCGACGGTGTCCAGCAGGTGCTGAACAACGCAACCGGTGAGTTTAGGGACGAATTCCGCTCGCGTGCCGATGATTTCACCAAAGTTGTCCTGGACTCCAAGGTCGTCACTCAGGGCACTGTGCACTCAGCAGCACTGCAATCGATGACCGATGACTCCGCGGTGGTGCTGGTCGCGGCGACGTCGCAGGTCACTAACACCGAGGGAGCGCAGAAGGCGCCCCGCGCGTGGCGTTTGAGCGTGACCGTTTCGCGGGACGGCAACGACATGAAGCTATCGAAAGTCGAGTTCGTACCATGACATTGAAGCCAGACGTCGACAACGCAGACGCTGCAGACCCGGATACAACCGGTATCGAGGCAGCGGTAGAGGTCCAACCGGCCGCTGCTCCCACCGCAACCCGATCGCGTTGGGTGTACCCGGTTCTCGGCACCTTGATCGCCATCTCGTTAGTCGCTGCCGGCATCTTCTACGCGCGCCAGCTGCGCCCTGAACTGCAGGACAGCTCACCGGGGATCCGCGACTCCGTCCTTGCCGCCGCAAGCGCTGGAACCGTGGCCGTACTGTCCTACGCGCCGGAGAGCCTGGATCATGACATCGATCAGGCAAAGACCCATCTGACGGGCGATTTCCTGTCTTACTACACGGAATTCGCAGGCAGCATGCTCGTACCTGCCGCAAAGGAAAAGCTTGTCAAGACCTCTGCCACAGTTGTGCAGGCGGCTGTCGAAGAGCTCCACTCCGATACCGCGAAGGTTCTCGTTTTCGTCAACCAAGACACCACCACGGCAGCCAAACCCCAACCGAGCACCAGCGCGAGCAGTGTCGTGATCTCGTTGATGAAGGTGGACGGTGATTGGAAGATCGCCAAGTTCGAGCCCACACTGGCCTGATGACAGCGAGCCGGAATGTCGGCCCTGCAGAGATGTTGGACATCGCACAACGTGTGCACCCACGAAGGTCGAAGCCTCAGTGAAGCTTGTGGCCGACGCCGCATCGATTGGGGGCGTCCATCACCTCACCGGTTAGCCAGCAGCGGAACGCCTTGGGCGCATACACATTTGTCCCGAACAAGCATCAGTCATCGCACCGACAGAGGATGGCGTCGCGAGCGGCAGGTCGGGAGACGTCTGGCAACCTCCGTCATTGCTAGCGGGGTCAGTGGCTGCGGGCCCGCGAAGCGTCAGCCGCGGAACTCGGCGGTGTCAACGGTCCAAGCATGTGCCTGCTCACTGAGTGTGAAACCCAGTCCCGGTCGATCTGACAGATGCATCCGGCCATCACGTATCTCGAGGTGCTCGTTGAACAACGGGTCCAGCCAGTCGAAGTGCTCGACCCAGGTTCCGTGCGGATAGGTAGCGGCCAGATGCAGGTGGATCTCCATCGCGAAATGCGGTGCCAGTTGTAGGAATTTCTGCTCGGCGAGGGTGGACAACTTGAGGAACTGGGTGATGCCACCGATGCGTGGAGCGTCGGGCTGGATGATATCGACGGCGTCAGCGTCGAGGAGTCGCTGGTGCTCGCTGATACTGGCCAGCATCTCGCCGGTGGCGATCGAGGTGTCCAGAGCACGGGCGAGATGTGCGTGGCCTTCGGCGTCGTAGGCATCTAAGGGCTCTTCGATCCACACAAGATTGAACTTTTCCAGGATGCGGCCCATGCGCATTGCGGTGGGGCGGTCCCATTGTTGGTTGGCGTCGACCATCAACGGCACGTCATCGCCAAGATGCTCGCGAACCTTCTCCAGGCGGGCGATGTCGGTGCGCCAATCGGGTTGCCCTACCTTAATCTTGATGCCGCCGATTCCGCTGGACAGGGCTGCCGACGCATTCTCCAGCACTTGCTCGATTGGGGTGTGAAGGAATCCACCAGAGGTGTTGTAGGTCGGTACCGAATCTCGATGGCTGCCGATCAGTTTGGCGATGGGCAGACCGGCCCGTTTGGCTTTGAGGTCCCACAATGCGATGTCGAATGCCGCGATCGCCTGGGTGGCTACGCCGCTACGGCCGACAGAGGCGCCCGCCCAGACCAGCTTGGCCCAGATCTTGGCAATGTCGCTGGGGTCTTCGCCGATGAGCACTGGCGCGATCTCCCGAGCATGAGCGAACTGCGCGGGTCCGCCTGCCCGTTTGGAGTAGCTGAATCCGATGCCGGAGTGGCCTCCGGCGGTGTGGATTTCGGCGAACAAGAATGCAACTTCTGTCATCGGCTTCTGCCGGCCGGTGAGCACCTTGGCGTCGCTGATTGCATTCTTGAGCGGGAGGGTGACTGATGACAACGTCACATGATCGATGCGGTCAAGTGTGGCCGCGCCTGCCGCCAGTGCTTTGATTGCAGCGTCGCGATCACTGAGCGCACTACCGGGATGGGTGGTTGTAGGCATTGTGCTTCTCCTGAACGGTGGTGGTTGAGATCAGTGTGTGGTGAGCACGCCGTCAAAGCGCCGGGGGATGTGGAGTTGGTTCTGTTGGCGAAGCTCTGCCGGCAGCAGGGCCTCTGGCAGGTTCTGATAGGCCACCGGCCGGAGGAAGCGTTCGATGGCTCGGCTGCCGACTGAGGTAGTCGCTGGTGCGGTGGTGGCGGGAAACGGTCCGCCGTGGATGACGGCATGGCCAACGTCGACGCCGGTGGGCCAGCCGTTGAACACAATTCGGCCGGCGGCGAGTTCGAGTGTGTTGAGCAGCGCACGCGCGAGTGGGTAGTCGCCCGGATCGGCGTGGACAGTGGCGGTGAGCTGACCTTCGAGACGTTCGGCCATCGACAATAGTTGTGTGGCAGGAACTTTGACTATGAGTGAGGAGGGTCCGAATACTTCCTCGGCGAGCCCGGGTTGCGCGAGGAGTTCGTCTGCGTTTGTGACGAAAAGTTGGGTCCGCGACGGGCTGTTGAGGGATACATCAGCGCTGCCCTGGGCAACCCTTTCGATGCCAGGGCTTTCGGCGATTCGTCGAACGCCTCGGTCGTAGGCCTCAGCGATTCTTGCGCTGAGCATGGGCGCAGAAGCTGAGGAATCGACTGCGCGGGCGGCTGCAGCGATGAAGATGTCGACATCGGGGGTATCGGCGACGAATACCAGTCCGGGGCTCGTGCACAGCTGGCCGGTGCCGGTGTTCACCGAGGCGATGTAGTCGTTGCCCAGCTGCTCGGCCCGCGCGGCAAGAGCCTCGGGGAGGATGAAAACTGGGTTGACGCTGGACATTTCGGCGAACACAGGGATGGGTACCGCTCGCGCTCCAGCGGCGGTGACCAGGGCCAGTCCACCGGCCCGCGATCCGGTGAATCCCACCGCGCTGATGCGCGGATCGGTCACCAATGCGCTACCTACTGAATGACTCGCGCTGATCAGCAGTGAGAACGTTCCTTCCGGAAGCTGATGCGCGTCGACTGCGCGGCGGACCGCGCGACCCACAAGTTCAGAGGTGCCCGGGTGCGCCGGGTGGGCCTTGACGATCACCGGTGCCCCGGCAGCAAGCGCTGAAGCCGTGTCTCCGCCTGCTACCGAAAATGCCAACGGAAAGTTGCTTGCTGCGAAGACAGCCACGGGACCCAGCGGTATCGAGCGTTGCCGAAGGTCTGGCTTCGCCACGGGTGTGCGGGCGGCATCGGCGGGATCGATCCTGGCCTGCAACCAGCTGCCCTCTCGCAGAACATCGGCGAACATCCGGAGCTGATTAAGCGTGCGGGCTAGTTCCCCACGAACCCGCACGGCCGGAATGCCCGTCTCGGCAGTGACCCGGGCGATCAAGTCGTCGCCCAGGGCGGCGATCTCCTGCGCGATGGAGTCGAGGAAAGCTGCACGCTTTTGGGGAGTGGTGTCGCGATAGCCGTCAAACGCGGCAGTGGCCAACTCCGAGGCCCTAGAGACGTCTGCGATTGCGAGATCGTGATAGCTCGGTTCGAGTGCTTCGCCAGTAGCGGGGTTGATCGCCTGAAATGGTGCGCCCGCACCGCGGTGGTCGGTAGCGCCGAGAAGACTTGTGCCGGATAGCGCGGCCGTGGTCGTGACGGGCATGGTCAACTCACCTTCTTGATCAGGTCGGTCAGTTCTGCGAGTTCGAGTGGTTCAAGATCGGTCAGGGGTGACCTCACGGGGCCGGCCGGGCGACCGATGGCAGTCATTCCGGCCTTGATGATGCTCACGGCGTATCCGGGCTTGCGGTTGCGCAGATCGCAATACGGGATCACAAAGTCGTTGAGAGCACCGAGAACCCGGTCGCTGTCGTCCTCGCGCACTGCTCGGTAGAAGTCGAGTGCGAAACGCGGTACGAAGTTGAATATCGCCGACGAGTAGGTCGTCACGCCGAGCTTGAGGTACGGCAAGGCGAACATCTCTGCGGTGGGCAGCCCACCGATGTAGGTCAGGCGGTCCTGAAGCGCGGCGTAGATGCGGGTCATCAGTTCGATATTGCCGTTACCGTCCTTGAAGCCGATCAGGTTCGGGCAGGATTCTGCCAGCCGGACCACGCTGGATTCCGAGTAGATTGCATTGGCTCGGCTATAGATTGTCACGCCAAGTTCGGTGGCATCGCATACCTGCTTGACATGCGCCACGAGACCATCCTGGCTCGCCTCCGTCAGATACGGAGGGAACAGGAGAATTCCATCGGCACCAGCCCGCTCGGCGTCGCGTGCCATCTCCACGGCGATAGCCGTGCCGTAACCCGCGGGGGCGATCACGGGTACCGCGTCGCCGGCTTCAGCTACAGCAGCGGTGACGACCTGACTTACCTCGGCGGGCGTCAAGGAGAAGAACTCGCCAGTTCCACCGGCCGCGAACAGGCCGGCGACTTCGAATTGGCTCAGCCATCCGATGTTCTCGCGGTAGCCGTGCTCGTTGAATGTCTGGTCGGCGTTCAGATGCGTGATGGGGAACGACAACAGCCCGGATCCGAGCTGGGTGGCGACTTCGGACGGCGACATGGTCATTCGGGATCTCCTCGCAGTGTGGACGAGCAACAGTGCTCTACACCACAGTAGGAACGCGATACCATTCAAGTCCAACACTAAATATGTATCTTCCGATCCAAGATAGGTATCGAAAATGTTCACGTTGGCGCAGCTGCGGCAGTTTGTTGCTGTCGCCGAGGAACTGCATTTCGGCCGCGCGGCCGAACGACTGCAGATGACGCAACCGCCGTTGAGCCGCCAGATCCAACTGCTCGAAAAAGAACTGCATGTCGAGTTGTTTGACCGAAGCAGTCGCGCTGTCAAGCTCACCCCTGCGGGACGATCACTGCTCGCTGACGCCCGTCGGCTGCTCCAGAACGCCGAACGTGCCGCTTTGGCTGTCCGAAGAGCGTCGGAAGGGCGCCTAGGGGTCTTGCGTGTGGGGTTCACCGCGGGAAGCGCTTTCTCGGGCTTGCACACCGTGCTGTCGGCCGCCTCGGCCGTACTTGGCGAAGTTGATATCGACCTGCGGGAGATGGTGACGATGGAGCAGGTCGAGGCCATGTCGGAGGGCTCGATCGATCTAGGAATGGTGCGTCGCCCCTCGATTACCCGCACGGATCTGGAACTGCGGCCACTGGTGCGGGAGCCTCTCGTTGTGGCATTGCCGGCTCAGCATCACCTCGCCTCCCAGCGCCGTCAGATCGAAGTCACTGACCTGGAAGGGCTGGCGATGGTGATGTACAGCCCGATCGAATCGCGGTACTTCTTCGAGCTGGTTTCGGCCGTCCTTCGACAAGCGTCAGTGCGGCCGACGTTTGTGCAGTACCTGAGCCAGATTCACAGCCTGCTGGCACTGGTCAATCTCGGCTGGGGTCTGGCTATCGTGCCTGAATCGGCCAGCAAGATGCACTTCGACGGCGTTACATATCGTGCACTGAACTTGCCGGCAACCGCACACGTAGAGCTGGATCTGATGTGGCGAGCCTCAAACGACAACCCGGCGCTGCATCGCTTGTTGGCTGCCCTTGCGCAGCGCCACCTCCCCGAGCATCGATACCCAGATTAGATCGCTGAATATAAAATTGGGCTTGGACTGGAATGTATTTGGGTGCCTAGAGTCGGCCACATCACCAATGTGATCTGAGCCACCCCGCCGTATTCTCGCGCTGCGGACCACACAAGGAGTCCCGATGAAATCAGCATCCGCAACACCGGTTGACAGCCCGCATCGCGCACCTGCACCCAAAAGCGGACGGGTGCGCTACACGATCCTGGCGATGCTGTTTGCGGTGACGGTCATCAACTACGCCGACCGGTCCACCATCTCCATGGCTGGTGACGCAATCCAGGACGCCCTCGGCATCGACGCCGTGACACTGGGCTACATCTTCTCCGCCTTCGGATGGTCGTATCTGGTGGCGCAGATCCCGGCCGGCTGGCTGCTGGACCGGTACGGCTCGAAGAAGGTGTATTGCGGAGCAATACTGTCCTGGTCGGTGTTCACGGTCTGCCAGGGCTTCGTCGGGAACTTCTCAATGGGGACCGCCGTCGGGGCGCTGTTCATACTCAGGCTTTTGGTTGGCCTGGCAGAAGGGCCTTCCTTCCCAGGCAACTCACGTATCGTCGCAGCCTGGTTCCCCACCAACGAGCGTGGCACCGCCGCGGCTATCTTCAACTCCGCGCAATACTTCGCCACCGCCGCCTTCTCGCCGCTGATGGGCTGGCTGGTCGTCGCCGCCGGTTGGGAGCACGTGTTCACCATCGTCGGCGGTATCGGCGTGGTGTTCGGCCTGCTGTGGCTCGTCGTCATTTACGCACCGCGAAATCACCCCCGCCTTAGCCAGGCCGAACTGGACTACATCCGCGACGGCGGAGCCCTTGTGGACATGGACGCCGGTACCGCCCCTCCTCAGGAAGCCAAGGGCGCCAATCAACTTCACTACATCAAGGCGCTGCTGACGAACCGGATGATGCTCGGCGTCTACTTCGGTCAGTACTTCATCAACACCATCACCTGGTTCTTCCTGACCTGGTTCCCGGTCTACCTGGTCCAAGAGCGACACATGTCGATCCTCAAGGCAGGCTTCATCGCATCGCTGCCGGCGATCTGTGGCTTCGTCGGTGGAATCCTGGGCGGCGTGCTCTCCGACGGACTCATGCGCCACGGCTGGTCGCAGACCAACGCGCGCAAGCTGCCCATCGTGACCGGATTGCTGCTCGCCACCGTGATCATCGGCTGCAACTACGTGGACGCGGCCTGGCTCGTAGTGCTGCTCATGGCCGTGTCATTCTTCGGTAAAGGTCTCGGCGCGCTGGGATGGGCAGTAGTCGCCGACACCGCGCCCAAAGAGATCGCCGGATTGTCCGGTGGTGTGTTCAACACGTTCGGCAGCCTGGCAGCCATCACCACGCCCATCGTTATCGGCTACCTGGTCAAGACCCACGGCTCGTTCGACCTCGCATTGGTCTATGTCGGGATCAGCGCACTGTTGGCGCTTTTTTGCTACGTAGTGGTTGTCGGTCCGATCAAGCGGCTCGACATTGCAGACCTCGAGCCGATCGACAAGGCGTCATCGCACTGACGTCTGCCACGACCCGAACTCTCTGGGAGCTGTGGATCACGTTACGGAATCGCAGTTCGATGCTGATTGTCGATCCCGTCCGTGGCACGACGATCATCGCTGTACAGATGCTGACGGCGGCCCTCATTGAAATCGCGTCGCCTGGCAACAATTCGCATTGAACACGGGTAGTTGACGTTGTTTCTCGACAGCGTCGTCTCAATCCGGCCCTACGGGGGCAGGTCTAGGCTTCGCGGCTGTCGGGTACCAAATCGTGGGGTTCAGTGTCCTGATCATCGATACCGAAAGTGATGATTCGCTTCGGGGTTATCCGAATAATGGCCGGATCCAGCTGGCCGCCGCCGGTGTGGGTCACCGTCGCTTGCTCGGCCGTGCCGCGGATCTCCAGGCAGCGAACTCGCCACGGCTCGCGGGAGACGATGTCGTCCACGACGAAGGCGACCCTGTTGTTGTGGCTGAGATTCCGGAACTTGCGGGTCGACGACATCCGGTAGCCAGGGATATCAATGGTGCCCAGTTCTTGGTTGTAGCTAAAGGCAACCGGGCTGTTCTGCGGCGTGCCGTCTGGTGCGATGGTCGCCAGCCTGCCCAACTCCACGCTTTTCAGGAACGCGATCTCGTGCGGCTTGAATGTCATGAAACCAGGCTAGAAGTTCAACAACGGTTGAGGTCAATCCTCGCAGATCCGCGGTTGCCTCATTGGCCAGCCGCACCGCATGTCCACGCAGCTCAGTCGGGTACTTCCTCGAACCTGCAATGATCCCGTCCTTTACACGAGGCGCTGGCTGCCTGAAATGCCGGGCGGTTCAAAGTTCTCCGTGGGTATGCGACCCGCGGTCGGGCGACCGGCACTTTCAAACCTCGGCCGCTGGCCAGGGTTGCGGCGCTGGCCGGGGGCGCACCCGTTGCGGCCACCAGAACCACCGGCCCAGAAGCGCGGCGATCGACGGTGTCATGAACGCCCGCACGACGAACGTGTCGAACAGCAGGCCCAAGCCGATCGTGGTGCCCACTTGGGCAATGGTGACCAGCTCACCCACCGCCATCGCGATCATGGTCATGGCGAATACCATTCCGGCGGTGGTCACCACTGCGCCGCTGCCAGCGACGGCGCGGATGATGCCGGTGCTCACGCTGGCTTGGATCTCTTCTTTTAGCCTCGACACGAGCAACAGGTTGTAGTCGGGACTGCCCCCGGTTTGGTTGACTCCTGACCTGTGAGGATTCGTCTTTGCTGGAAGGATCAATCTCGTGCCGAAACCGTTTCCTGCCGAGTTCCGTGCTGACGTCATCGCGGTGGCCCGCAAGGGCGAGGCTCCGCTGCGCCAGATCGCGAAGGACTTCGGGATCTCGGAGGCCTGCCTGCATCGCTGGCTCAAGATCGCTGACCGCCAAGACGGTGTCGACCGGCCCGGGTCGCCGGCCGCCGCGGACGACGTAGCCGCGCAGCTGCGTGAGGCGCACAAGCGGATCAAGCTCCTCGAACAGGAAGCCGAGGTGATGCGCCGCGCGGTCGGCTACCTCTCCCGAGACGCCAACCCAAAATGATGTACCCGCTGGTCCTTGACCTTGCCGATGACGGCGTGCCGTCACGGTGACCTGCCGGGTTCTGGGGTTTTCCACCCAGGCGTTCTACAAGTGGCGCAAAGCGCCCGTGTCACAGCGTGATTGGGACGATGCCCAGCTGATCAATGCTGCCCGTGACATTCATGCCGATGACCCCGCCTTCGGATACCGGTTCATCGCCGATGAGTTGCCCGGCCGCGGGATCATCGCTGGGGAGAACCGTGTCGCGCGGTTGTGCTCCCAGGAGCGCATCTGGTCGATCTTCGCCAAGAAGCGAGGTCTGAATCGTCGATCCGGACCACCGGTGCATGACGACCTCGTGGAGCGGCTGTTCAGCGCCCAGGCCGCCAACCAGGTGTGGCTGACCGACATCACCGAGCACCCCACCGCCGAGGGCAAGCTGTACCTCTGCGCGATCAAGGACGTGTACTCCAACCGGATTGTGGGCTACTCGATTGACTCGCGGATGAAGTCCTCGCTGGCGGTGGCCGCACTCGATCATGCGGTGGCGTTGCGCTCACCCGCCGCGACGATCGTCCACTCCGATAGGGGCAGTCAATTTCGGTCGCGAAAGTTCGTCCAGGCGCTGTCGCACAACGGGTTACACGGCTCGATGGGCCGCGTCGGCGCGTGCGGGGACAATGCCGCGATGGAGTCGTTCTTCGCCCTTCTGCAACGCAACGTCCTCGACCGGCAACGCTGGTCTACCCGGGCCGAACTACGCCTGGCGATCGTGACCTGGATCGAGCGGACCTACCACCGACGCCGCCGGCAACGCGCACTCGGGCGGCTCACCCCGATAGAGTTCGAACTGCTCCACACACCAGTCGCAACCGTGGCCTGAAATTCACACCCCGCGAGTCAACTGAATTCGGGGCAGTCCCGGCATCGAGGACACCAACTAACTGGCCTGATCCACCACAACGACCTTGGCAGTCAGTGCACGTCGGTGGCGTTCACCGACCGATCGACCGATGAGAGGCCAGATCTAACTAACAAGGATGTCATGGCCATCGCCTCCTTCACTATCGGCAGCGATAAAAATCCAAACACACAGCGAGAGTTTCGGGTATTCCACAGTTTGGGGCATGGCCACCCGGGGCCACACTGGGGGAGCGCCCGCCGGCTGGCGTTCGTTTCGGTCGGATGGCAAATCGCGTCAACTCCGTGCGTCCTCGCCTCGACATGCGCACGTTGTCAGCTTGGGAAGGGAATCGTCATGGGTGAGTCGTACGACGTAATCGTTGTTGGAGGCGGGATTGCCGGCGTTGCCGCGGCGCGCGATCTGGCTGACCGAGGTCACTCCGTGGTGTTGTTGGAGGCTGGGAACCGTCTCGGTGGTAGGACGTTTGCCCAGCCATTCACGAGTCTGAACGGTGTTACCGTCGACCTTGGTGGCAGTTGGGTCAACAGGAAACTGCAACCACTTATTCGCCGTGAGACACAGCGGTACAACATCGTGGTGTCCGAGGACGGCCCGACGCGCTCGTCAGCGTTCTACACCGGCGGCAAACGACGTACCCTGCTGCCGGTACCGTCGGCCGAGCTCGGAGATCTGGAACGTGCACTTGGCCATCTGCGCGATGCCTCGAAGCGAATCAACGCGGCCCAACTGCTGCATGAGCAGCCGATTCGCGATCTTGATGTCTCGCCGGATGAGTTCTTCGCGCCCCTGAACTTGCCGGTGGCCACCCGCGACATAATCAACGCGATGATCGCCGCATATAGCGGACACGACCCGAGCGGTGTGTCGATGCTCAATATCGTCGGGCAAGTCGCCGGATTCGGTTACAGCCCTTATGGATTCGTCGGAGCGCTCACTGAGCGGTTTGTCGGTGGAACGTCGCAACTGCTGCGGCGGATGGTTGAGGGATCACGTTTTGAGGTGCGTTTCGATCAGCGGGTGGTGGCGATTGACCAGTCCAGCGACGCGGTGAGGGCGGTGACCGCGTCCGGGGAGACGGTGTCGGGCCGTCAATGCATCATTGCCGTGCCAACGAACGTGATTCGTCACATCGAGTTCCGGCCTGCCCTTTCGGCTGACAAGCGTTGGGCCACAGGACGAAATCATGTCGGCCGCCTGATCAAACCGTGTATCCACGTCCGAAACGTACCCGCTGCGACATTCGCTCTGGGGTGGTCGACGCTGCAGATGGTGTGCTCAGCCCACGCTGTCGGAGACGGCTCGATGATTCTCTACGGTTTCGGCAGTGAAGGTATCGGTGAGCTGAAAGCGGACGACCGACTCAGCGTCGAACGCGCGCTTCGTGAGTACTACCCAGACGCGGAAGTCATAGCCGTACAAGGACACGACTGGTCGTCTGACCCGCTATTCGACGGGACTAACCGTCACGACCGGCCCGGGGACGCGTACCGTTTCTTGACGGTGATGAACCAGCCGGATGGACGCGTGGTCTTCGCCGGCACCGACGTCGACGCGTCCGTGTGGCGGACTTGGATGGAAGGGGCGCTCGGTAGCGCCCAGCGCGCTGCCGACGTTGTGACCGCCAGTCTGACGAGTGAATGCCGGTCGGCGGAGGCGCCCCTTGAGTGAATTGCGGTCACAACCGTGAAATCTCCAACGGGTGATCAGGTTCTTCGTGAACGTACCGAGTGTGTGCGGTAACCGGTGAACTTAGCGTCGAACGATATGTCGAGCACACTCTCGCGGAGAACGGACACATGACGAAAAACGATGCAACCGAACGCTACTGGCGCACTGAGATAAGTGAGATCACGCCCGAGACGGTGTACATCCGTGGGTACAAGCTCGACGATCTGATCGGCGTACCGTTCACGGCGGCGGTCTACCTCATGATCAAGGGTCGGCTCCCAAGCCCACAGGAGACGAAAGTCCTCGATGCGGTGATGACCGGCGTGCTCGACTATGGCTTGGAGAAGTCCGGCACTGCGGCGGCGCGCTACGTCGTGTCGTGCAACCCGAACGTGCAGGCGGGTATCGCCGCCGCCGCGCTGAGCGCCGGCGACTATGGATTGGCCACTGAGAACACGGCGCGCTTCATCGGGGATACCTACGCGCAATACCAAGCATCCGGCGCGATGGACATGGACGACTTCGCCGCGCAGGTCGTCGCCGAGGCGCGAGCCAAGAAACAGCGCATTCCAGGATTCGGTCACCAGGTGTTCAAGAAGGTCGATCCGCGGGCTCAGATCCTGAAGAGGATCGCCGTGGAGGCAGGATTGTGGGGTGAACCGGTCCAGCTGTATGAGGCGGTGCATCGCGCGTTTATCAAGCTTCCGGGGCGTGAGGAATTTCCCATCAACGACGTTGCCGTCATCGCTGCGATCACCGTCGCGATGGGTTTCACGCCCGAGGAGTCGACTGCCCTGGCGATCCTGGGTACGCTCCCCGGCATCATCGCGCATGTCTCCGAGGAGTTCGCCTCGCGCAAGGTGCAGCGTCTAATCCCGCCGGCGACCGTCAACTACGACGTGCCCCGCCGTGATCTGGCGGCGGATCTGGTAGCGGCTGGTTGGCCGGCGTCGGAAGTGCCCGAGCCAGCTGGTACTGGGCTGGTCCGCTGACGGTCCTCGCCGGCCCTGCGAGTCACATCCGAGTTTGGAAGGCTCACAAGAATCGCGGCCATTTGTAGGGGTCTTGCCCATTTCGGTCGGCTCATCGTCGGCCTAGCGTCTGACTGTATGGCTTCGTCGGTGGTCGGAACCGCAGTCGTCACTAGCTACGTCGTTTTAGGAAGAGGGAACCCCAGTGACCGATCATCAACAACCTCCGGGCCGTGAATTCCTCACCGCACTGCAGACCGTCGCTTCCTCGCATGCAGATCGTCCCGCAATCGTCGACGACGAGCACTCGTGGACCTATGCCGAATTGCTCGAAGCCGTCGAGCGCAGGGCGCAGGCCCTGACAGCGGCTGGTGTGCAGTCCGGCGACCGCGTGGCGCTGGTTGCGGAGAACTCGGGCTTCTTTCTCGTCACCGCGTTCTCGGTGTGGCAGGTGGGGGGAGTGCTGGTAACGGTGTATCCGTCCTCGCCGATCGCTGATTTGAAGTACTGCCTCGACAACAGCGATCCGGTGCTGGTGTTGGCTGATGCGCAGACCGTTGGCGCCGTTGGGCAGGCCGTGCCCGCCGAACTGCCTGTCGTGGTCATCGACGAGCAGTTCGTCGTCGAGCGAGTCCGTGCCGGCCGGATGCCCAATCCCGAGGGGTTGCCCGCAGAGCTGAACCTCATTTGCTATTCGTCGGGAACGACGAGCCATCCGAAGGCGATCATGTTGTCTTCGGCAGCGGTGTTCAACGGCGCCGACGTGTACGCGCGCGTGTGGCGGCTCTCGACCGACGACAAGACCGTTGTTTGTCTACCCATGGCGTGGTTGTTCGGCCTCAGCACCACCTCGATGGCAACACTGTTGGGTGGCGGGACAGTCATCGCGCTGCGCCGCAGCCGTCCAGAGATGATCGTCGAAGCGCTCACCAAGCACAGGGTGACCTTCCTGGCTGGCGTGACGACCATGTTCGCCAAATTGGTGGCCTATCTCGGGCCGCTCGACGAGGACCGGCCGGACCTGACGTCGCTGCGGTTGTGCATATCCGGCGGCGAGCCGCGAAACGAGGTTGCGTTCGACCAGTGGCGGGACTTCACCGGGTGTCCCGTGCACGACACATTCTGCGCCACCGAATGCTTCCCATTCGTCACCTACGACCCCGTCTTGGACCCCGAGCCCATACCCGGCTCCGCGGGCAAGCTGGTGCCGGGATCGCTTGTGCGCGTTGTCGATCCCGATGGCAACGAGGTACCTGCCGGTGAGGTCGGCGAGGCGTTGACGACGGGTCCCGGGCTGATGCTCGGTTATTGGCGCGACGAGGAGCAGACTCGCGCGGCGGTGACACCAGATGGCTGGTATCGCACCAAAGACCTCGTCCGCATCGACGCGGACGGCTACGTCTACGTGACAGGGCGATTGTCCGACATGATCATCCGTGGCGGCAGCAACGTATCGCCCGCGGAAGTGGAGCGCGTCCTGCGCGAGCATCCCTCGGTACGCGATGTGTGCGTCGTCGGCTTACCCGACGATACCTACGGGCAACGTGTCGCAGCTGCCGTAGTGCCTGCTTCCGATGTTTTCGACGCCGAAGCAGTGACCGCGTTCGCCGCTGGCCAATTGTCTACCTTCAAGATTCCCACCAGCTACCACGTGATGGACCAGCTGCCACTCAACCCTCGTACCGAAAAAGTCGACCGCCGTCTCGTCGCAGAACAACTCCGCACCAAGGGAGCAGCATGATGTCCAGCCTCAGGGTCGCCACCACCAACTTCGCTCTGCGCGCGGAGACCAGTGTCGAAGGCTTGCTCAAACACATTGAGGGGCTGGTCGGTCGCGCGGCGGCAGCCGGCGCAGAGATGGTGGTGTTTCCCGAGTTCGCAAGCACCGGGTTGCTTGGCTCGATCAGCGATCACATCGTCACCGCGAAGACGGTCACCCCCGACTACCGAGACGTACTGGCACCACGCTTCGACGACATCGCCGACGGCGTCAAACGCCTTGCCCGACAGTACGGCATCGTGATTGTGGGTGGAAGCCACAACCGCATCGCCGACGACGGCTCGCTTCGTAACACCGCCGTCATCGCGCAGCCCGACGGCCGCGTGGAAACGCAGGACAAGATCCACCTGACACCGCCGGAACACGAGATGGGCGCGCGTGGTGGAGATGAGCTGCTCGTCACCCGCATCGGACCTTTCACCGCCGGACTTCTCATCTGCGCCGACATCCAATTCCCGGAACTCTCACGCTATCTGGTTCATCAGGGTGTTGATCTCATCATTTGTCCGTCGCTCACGTGGAACCGGCGCGGCGTGCACCGCGTGCGGACGGGTTGCCAAGCCCGCGCGATCGAGAATCAGCTCTATGTGGTCATGTCGCCACTTGTCGGTGATAGTGGTCTGCCCGTGGACGCTCCGCTGTATGCCGTCGGGCAGGCGCTCGTCTCCACGCCGGTGGACAAGACAGTCGGGATCAACGATGGGCTACTGGCCCTCTCGGAAGTCAAAGGTGAGGACATCTTGTTCGCCGAACTCGATCACGACATCTTGATAGCGTCCCGTTCGTTCCCGGAACCACCCGGCCTCTCGCTTCGCCGGACGGACTTGTTCGCCAAGCTGCGCGCCGAAGCCGACTTCTGATGGTGGTGGTGCTGCACCACCGGGTGCGTTACCACGAAAGCGATGCCCAGGGCTTCCTGTTCAACAGTCGCTTCCTCGAGATTGCGGATGTGGCGCTGACCGAATTCGTGCGATCGATCGGCTGGCCGTATCCGAAGCTCCTCGCTGCCGGCGCTGACCCATCGGTGATCAAAGCCTCGATTGACTTCGCCGCCCCAGCGAGGTTCGAAGATGTCCTCGACGTGGATGTGACGTGCTTGCGAGTCGGGTCGTCCAGCTTCGCTCTCTGCATCGGAATAACCCGCGACGACGTGCACATCGCCGAAGCAAACATGACCTATGTGAATGTCGACCCTGCTACCGCCGCGTCGCGACCCTTACCCGCCGAAGTAGCAGAAGCGCTGCGTGCCAGCTGTGACGATCTCATCGAAAGTTGTTCCTGAGCCACGCCTTAACGCCGCGTGCCAAGCGCGATACGCCGTCGTCACCTGTGACGACGGCATCTCGTCGTGCGCCCCGGCCAGGGTGCGCAATGCGTGACAACCCTTTGTGAAGACGCGCAAGTGCGGGCCAAACCTGCATGGTGTGAAGACTCCAGAACGGCTCCGCCCCCTATGGAGAAATTCCAGTTGTCGGTGTGCCTCGCAACACACACCCTTGACGCGCAGAAGACGTGCCGTGAGTCACAGTGACCGGCAAGGGACCTGCGCCGCCCGACTGAAGGAGAATTCATGTCAACTGTCTATCCCCCCGACGAACAGGTCCCGGTGTCATCAACCGCCCCCCCGCCTCACCGGCAACATGGGCGTCCTCCAGGTAGTCTTCACCGTCATCGCCTACAACGGGCCCATCGTGGTGTTCCTGGGCTTCATCCCAGTCTGCATCCTGTTAGGCCACGGGCTGGGCACGCCCGTGGCATACCTGATCTCCGGTGCCGTCGTCGCATTGCTCGCGTGGGGATTGACGACGATGGCGCGCCGTCTGCCGCAGCCGGGCGGGTTCTACGCATTCATCACCAAAGGGTTGGGCAAGACTCCCGGACTGGCCGCCGGATTCGCCGCGACGATGTGCTACTTCGTGGCGCTGCTGTCGGCATACCCGCTGGCCGGGGCCGGCTTGGCGACCATCGTTCACGGTGTGTTCAACGGTCCCGACATCCCGTGGTGGGTGTGGAGCATTCCCGTATGGATCGCCGCATCCATCCTCGGTTACCTCAGGATCGATCTCTCGGCCCGGGTGCTGACGACCTTCCTGTCGCTCGAATTGCTCATGATGATGGTCTATGACATTTCCGTCATCGCTCGCGGCGGCGCTCAAGGACTCAGCTTTGAATCCTTCAGCTGGAGTTCGTTGACGTCTGGATCGCTGGCCCTCGCGCTGATGCTCGGCATCGGCCTCTACGGTGGATTCGAAGCGCCGATCATCTTCCGCGATGAGGTGAAGGAGCCGAACAAGACCATCCCCCGGGCGTCCTTCCTGACCGTGGGTATCCTAGCGTCGCTGTACTGCCTGACCGCCTGGGTGTTCATCAATTCGTTTGGGGTGCAGGCGATCATGGCGGCCGTAGAGCAGGACCCGCTGAACGCCGCTTACGACAGCGTGCGTGCCAACGTCGGCTCGTGGGGCTTTGTGGCGGTATCGGTTTTGCTGTTCACTAGCGCGACCGCCCTGGTGTTCGCCGCGCACAACATCACGACGCGATACGCGTTCAACCTGAGCAACGATGGCGTTCTGCACAGGTCGCTAAATGTTGTGCACGAAAAGCACGGATCGCCGCACAAGGCATCCAACGCCGTTGCCGTGGCAAGCTTCGTGGGCCTTGTACCCCTCGTGGTCGCGGGCCTCAGCGGTGGCGTCGCGTACGGCAGGCTCGCCGGTCTGTACGCCTACACCTTCCTCCTCTCTTGTTGATCGGCGTCTCGTTGGCGGTGGGCGTATACCTGACCCGCCGCAGGGGCGTCGCGCCGGGGATCGCGTCCCTCTTGGTGTTCGTCTACGCGTGCGTAATCCTCTACCTGGCAACGACAAACTTCGACATCATCTCTGGGGCCACTGGCATTCTGGAGGTCGTCCTGCTCGGCATCATTTACACGGTGGTGATCGCAGGCGCTGTGATGGCGCTGTGTTTCCGGGTCCGAAAGCCTGAGGTCTACGCGCGGATCGGCCGCCAAGACACAGTCTGACCAATGAGTGCCGGGGCCAGGTTGTCCCGAACCAATGGCATGAATTGCCCGCGATCCCAACTTTCTCTGTTCAACGGAGGTGCAGCATGACAGATCTGAACGGCGCAGCAATTGTTACCGGTGGCTCGAAGGGCATCGGCTATGCGATAGCCAAACGTTTGAACCAGCAAGGTCTCTCGGTCCTCATTTGCTCACGCAACGGTGAGGAACTCGACCGCGCGGTCAACGAACTGGACGTGACAGATCGGCGGGTCATCGGAATGGTCGCCGATGTTGGTGATGCCGAGGTGTGTGAGCAATTGGTACAGCGGTGCGTCGATGAGTTCGGACGTGTCGACGTACTGGTCAACAATGCTGCGGTATACCTGGACTGCCACTTTCTCGATATCACCCATGCCCACTGGGATCAGCACCTCAACGTCGACCTCCGGGGGCCGGCACTGTTGAGCGTCGCCGCAGCCAGACAGATGAAGGACCAAGGCGGCGGGCGCATCGTGCACGTCTCTTCGGACAACGCGTTGGCCGCCGAGCCGGATTTCACCGCATACAACGCGGCCAAGGCTGCTTTACTGGGATTGACAAAGTCGATGGCCGTCGATCTTGCGCGCTACAACATCCTGACCAACTGCGTACTGCCAGGCTGGACGCGCACCAGCTTGACTGAGGAGTACTTGGCCACCATGACCAAGGAAACGCTGGAGAAGGTCATCCCGCTAGCCCGGGCCGGCGAGCCTGAGGACATCGCAGAAGTCGTTGCGTTTCTGTGCGATCCTCGCGTCACATATGTTCTGGGGCAGGCCATCTCGGTTGACGGCGGTCTTCTGGTTAAGCAGCCCACACCGTAATAGTTTCACTGAGCGCGCCAAGTGGCCCCGCTGCGCCAGTGCTATTCGGCATTGTGCACGCTCACGAACGCGGCGCGGATCAGTTGGAAGATGACCAATTGATGGGTTCAGGCTGAGTCCGCAGACTCGACGACAAATCCCCGTGCGGGCTTGAACTCTGCTGTGAAGAGAGGTATTTCGTGACATCGCATACCGAGCTCGCCCCGGAGGGCGGCCTGCGTGACCACTGGCGGGCCGACGCCGCGGATACCGCGACGTTCGAGGTCGCCAACCCTGCGACGGGAGCGCCGATCGACGTGTTCCGTTGCGCCGATGCCGCGGAGGTCAACCGTCACATCGAGGCGGCTGTTTCTGCGTTCCGTTCGTGGAGTCGAACCACACCTGCCGAACGTGCCAATCTGCTGCTGCGCCTTGCCTCAGCGATCGAGGCGCACGCCGACGAACTCGCAGCGCTCGAATCTACGAACGTGGGCAAGCCGCTCGCCGCCGCAGCAGAAGAGGTCACTGGTGCGGTGGATGCGTTGCAGTTCATGGCCGGCGTCGCCCGCACCTCCCATGTGGAGGCCGTGGGTGAGTACGTGTCGGGCAGTACCTCCATGGTGCGACGTGAACCCCTAGGCGCGGTCGCGCTGATCACGCCGTGGAACTTCCCGTTGATGGAGGCCGCATGGAAGATCGGGCCGGCTCTGGCCACTGGTAACACAGTGGTTCTAAAGCCCTCTGAGCTGACGCCGATCACCACGTTGCGGCTGGGTGATCTCGCGAAGGGCATTCTGCCCGACGGCGTGTTGAACATCGTCCTCGGCGCCGGCGATACCGGGCGTGCTCTGGTGGATCACCCTGATGTGCGGCTGGTGTCGGTCACGGGTGCGGTCGCGACGGGCAAGGCGGTCGCAGCCTCGGCCGCTCGGACCCTCAAGCGCGTTCATCTTGAACTCGGCGGTAAGGCGCCGGTGCTGGTCTTCTCCGATGTCGAGGGCGTTACGGCGGCAGCACGAGAGTTGGTGCAAGCAGCATTCGGCAACAGCGGCCAGGACTGTTGCGCCGCATGCCGGGTGATCGTCGAAGACGCCGCCTACGACGATTTCGTCAGTGCGTATTGCCAGGCGGCCGCCGAACTGACGGTCGGCGATCCCACAGATTCGGCAACCCAGATCGGTCCGGTGATCTCCGCCGTGCATCGCGAACGCATTCGCGGTTTCGTCGACCGGGCGCACGAAGCCGGCGCGCAAGTGCTTGTGGGCGGAAAGTGCGATGACAGGGACGGGTTCTTCTATCCCCCCACTGTCATCACAGACCTCACCCAGGACGCCGAGATCATCCAGAGCGAGGTGTTCGGTCCTGTTGCGACCATTCAACGTGCGAGGGGAGACGACAGCATGCTGGCGATGGCCAACGACGTCCCGTACGGATTGGCGGCCAGCGTGTGGACTTCCGATCTCCGGCGGGCGATGCGATTCAGCAGAGACCTGCAGTTCGGGACCGTCTGGATTAATCAGCATTTCGGCACGGCAACCGAGATGCCGTTCGGCGGGTTCGGCGAGTCGGGCTACGGCAAGGAACTGTCCGCGCACGCCCTCGACGAGTACACCCAACTCAAGCACATCATGATCAAGGAGTAGCGGTGACCAGTGGATACCACGCATCGGTGGACTCGACGAACGCCGAAGCCCGCGAGCGATTTGGACTCCTCCTCAACGCGGCGATCGTCGACGGGGAATACCCAAGTCCTGCAGACGACCTACGACCACTAGCGGCCGCCGCAGTGGCGCGCGTGGCCCGGCAGCATCCCGATGCCACACCTGCGGACATCGCCTCGGCCTACGACATCTTCGACCACGAGCAGCGAGATATTGCGCTGGCCAGGGCTTGGCCGGCCTCTCGGCGGGCCAGTTGTCATTGCGGCGCCGATCACCGTAAGCCGTTTCGCCGCAGCAACCCTCACCCCCTACTTCCACTAAAGAAGGTCGTTACCGATGAGTGCCTACACCATTGATGTAATCGCCGGAGATGGTATCGGCCAAGAGGTCGTCCCCGCCGCTATCCGCTGCATCGACGCGGTCGCCGCAGCCGAAGACTTCACCGTCACCTGGCGCCATCGCGACTGGGGGTCTGCGCGCTACCTTCGCGAAGGGGCGATGATGCCGGGCGACGGTCTCAGCCAACTCGCCGACGGCGACGCGATCTTCCTTGGCGCCGTCGGCCATCCGGATATTCCGGACCATGTCTCGCTATGGGGGCTCTTGATCCCGATCCGGCGAAGCTTTCTGCAGTACATCAACTTACGCCCGGTGCGGCTCTTGCCCGGGGTAGGTTCGCCATTGCACGACGCGGGCTCGATCGACTGCGTCATCGTGCGCGAGAACGTTGAGGGCGAGTACTCCGAAGTAGGCGGCCGGGCCTACCAGGGGCGGCCCGAGGAAGCGGCCTTCCAACAGGCGCTGTTCACCCGCGTCGGCGTCGAGCGCACTGCTCGCTACGCCGCCGAACTGGCGCTGCGCCGCCGCGGCTATGTGGTCTCGGCGACCAAGTCGAACGGATTGCTGCACTCGATGCCGTTCTGGGACGAGGTGGTCGCCGCCGTTATCGGCGACTACCACGATCTCACGCTAGAGTCGGTGCTGATCGATGCGCTGGCCGCACGGGTTGTTCTGCGACCCAGCTCATTGGACGTGATTGTGGCCTCGAATTTGTTCGGAGACATACTGTCTGACCTCGCAGCGGCCGTTGCGGGATCGATCGGTGTGGCACCGTCCGCCAACCTCAATCCCGAGCGCAAGTACCCGTCGATGTTCGAGCCAGTGCACGGATCGGCGCCGGATATCGCCGGCAAGGGCATAGCCAATCCCGTCGGACAATTGTGGGCCGGGGCAATGATGCTAGATCACCTGGGCCAGTCGAGCGCCGCGCAGCGTCTGACCCGCGCTTTCGAAGAGGTGATGGCCGCTGGCATCCGGACCGTGGACCTGCAGGGCAGTGCAAGCACCCAGGAATTCACCGAGGCTGTCCTCGACGCCGTGGCCTGAACGCGGGCAGCCAACCGCCGCTGGTCGTGCCGGCGGCGGTCCCGTGATGCGGCTTCAGCGCTACGGTAAGTCAACGCTGCCGTCGAAGATCTCGTGGGATACATAGATAACTTCACGTGCTCTCGCGATGCAATGTGCTCTGTTTACTTCCGTCGAAAGGCGCCGACGGGTCATTGGTAGAGGCCGCGCAGCCGCCCGGTAGCAGCGACGCGTTCCACGGCAGACAGAAGGCCACGGTCCATAGTGGAACGGCGAGATGTGCAGCGTGTCGCCGTCGCACGGCCAGCCCCAGGCTGACGGGCTTACCTGTGATGACACCGAGCAAAGTGTGACATTGTTCGACGAAGTAGGTGTACACGATCCACGGCATGGTCTGATCGATGGTGCCGACGTCGGGGCGGGGATGTCACAGGTGGGTGCGGTCCATCTGTGACATATGCGTTGACGCTGCCCTATCGGGTGGCCGGGCTGGTCCTCGGCGTGCTCAGCAGTCGCGCAAATGATCTGGTTCGTAGAGGGCCGCTCGGTCAACGCGCGACCCATTAATGGGCTGTGTTCCGCGCGGGGCCATCGGGTCCGGAGCAGCGAAAGCTACTGCGTCGCTCCGTGAGTCGCCTTGGATCCGTGCTAAAGGGGGCGCACGGACTCGCTATGCATCGCTACACGGCCGGTAACAGACTTTCGGAGTCGAAACCGATACTCAGCCGATCGCTGGACAACCCGCAGGTGCGGTTCAGAGTGTGGATGGCTCTACAGGCCTTCCCGACTGGGCAGGTGCAGGGCGGCCGAGTGCCGATCCCGTGTGACCGGCCTGCGGTAAATCTTCCAAGGGTGAGTGCGGTTTTCCAGTGTCTGCACAATGCTGGGTTCGGCCGAAGTCTTGCAGACTCGAAGGGAGTCTCACCGCCTTGAAGGAGAACCATGACGCAAGCAGTGTCGGCCACGTCCAAACGAGAAGACGCCGACGGGATGTATCTCGATGACTTCGAGGTCGGCCAGAGTTGGACATCTCCGTCGCGCACCATCACCGACGCCGATGTGGTGAACTTCGCCGGCATCTCTGGTGACTACAATCCGCTGCATACCGACGAGGAATTCGCGAAGAAGACCCAGTTTGGTGGCCGAATCTTCCACGGCCCTGGGGTGTTCGCGATCGCTACGGGCCTGGAATCCCGACTGGGGATCAAAGAGGGAACCGCGATTGCTTTCCTGGGCATGACGTGGTCGCTCAAGGATGCCGTCAAAATCGGCGACACCATTCACGTCGAGCAGCAGGTGGCCCAGGTTCGCCCGTCTGTATCCAAGCCGGACCGCGGAATCGTGACGTTCGATGTTCAGGTGGTCAACCAGAACGGCGTGGTCTGTCAGGACGGGCAGTGGATGGTGATGTTCGAGCGTAGGGCCTGAGTCCCGGCGTGGCCCTCCGAGATGACGACGTTATTCGGGGGGCCTGCGCCGAGCGCAGGTGGCTGATCTCCATCTATTTGTACCAACCGGATGTCCAAGAACACCAGTGTCCCGAAATGCCTGTGCGACGTAATTCCTGGCTCTAGCCGTCTCCCATGATCACGCCGAGCGAGGGCTCGCCAGATGGGTAGTCGGTGGGTGCGCCGCTGACTGCGATGTCGGCGGCCTGTGGCCCGCCGCGCCCTGGACGAGCCGGTTTCGTCCTGCGGGTACGCAACCAGCCGCTGAGGTCCAGGGCCGTCAGCGCCAGGAAAACAGAGGCGATGTCGCCGGCGTCTTTCAGATTCACTTCGAGCGCAGCCTCGAACTTGGACAGCCGATACCGCAACGAATTGTGATGGATATGGAGTTCATCGGCGGCCGCGATGATGTTCTGCCCATGGTCGAAATACGCCTGCAATCCTTCGACGAGAGAGTCTCGCTCAAGGATCGGCGCGAGGTAGCCGGCGGCGCGCTTCGCCATGCTGTCGAGCCCTACATCGGAGAACAGTGCCGTCGCGAAATCGAAATCCTCATAGCACATCGCGGCTGACTGAGACTCGGTGCGGCGCAGGGTGCGGACCGCCAGCTGAGCATCATGGTAGGAATCGGCCGCGTCCGCGACGGCGGCGATCGCTCGGCCGATCCCGCGATGCACTCCCGTCAAGCCGGGCTGATCGGCGAGTAGGCTGCAGATCTCCGCCGTGTCAGCCTGCACCAGCAAAACCACTGCGTGGTCGCGCACGGTGAACAGGTGAGCAACTCCCGCTGCGGCCAGCGCCGCGCCTGCCGCAGCGGCCAGCCGTTCCAGCGCGTCGGTCTCCTTGACCCGGTTGACTGATCGCATGGGCCTGATGGCGACAGCACGCAACGGATTGCCGAAGGTGATCCCCAACCCAGCGATGCGGCCGGCGAGTTCGGGTTCATCGCGGCTGGGCCGCAGCGCGAGTGCTTGCTCGAGCACTGTGGCGCGGATCGCCCGTTCCTGGGCCCGCGACACTGTGGTCATCCGGCGGTTCACCTCGATCAGCGTCGCGGCGATGTGCACGGCCGAGATCGCGTAGGGGTCCGGGAAAGGCTGGCGGCGCGCAGTGGCGATCAACCAACCGAGATGTTCATCGGGGCTGTCGGAGTCCACCAGGCGGGTCGCCACGCCGTGCCAGCCGTCGACATCGATGATCTGCGACTCGGACGCAGTCTTGCCGATCTCACTGAACAGCAACGACAACGGGGCTGGGCCGGTGGCGTGCAGCGCATCGCCGTGGCGGTCGATCAGCACGATCGTTGCGTTACACACCCGTTTCAGTCTCGCCATGATGCTGTCGATCGGCGATCGGTCCGAGAGCGCTTGACTCAGGGTGCGTTGTAACGATGCCAATCGTCGTGAGATCGACTCATCGGCGGTCTGGGTGGCGCGCGCAACGGCGGCGATGACGTCAGCGGACGCCCGCGGATTCTCGACCACCACAATGGCGTGCTGACGGCTCTTTTCGGCCAGGAATGTCGACACCGCCTGATTCGCTGGGGCCGCCACCGCCACCATCCGAGGCTGCTTGCTTCGCAACAACGGCTGCAGGATTGCGGTGTCGGTGACGGGTGCTGGACAGACGATCAGAAGGTTATCGCCGTCGGGGGGCGCGTCCGAGGCTAACCAGATGACCGCCGCGCTCACCGAGCTGTTCAGCCACATTTCGTTATTGCCGATCAAGCTCGCGGACGGGCCCAGTTCGGCGAGCACCATGCCCAGCGTGCATCCCGACGTAGCGTCAGCCATCCGTTCCGCCCCTCAGTTCTTCGTTCCGAGGAGAATACCGACCTGGGTTGGCCAGGGAATTGGAAATAATCCAGCATGAATCAAGCAGGTGTTGGAATACTTCCCATTGGGCGGACGTCCGCTGATGCCGTAGCTTCCTATTCGACAGGCCTGCGGCCGGCTTGAATTGCCCCAGCATGCCGTTTGACATGACCGCACTTGGGGAAGGAGACCAGCCGATGGTGGCCTCGGAGCCGCTGGCCACTGCCGACGTGGTGGTGGTTGGTGCGGGAATCGCTGGAGTTTGCACGGCCTACGAATTGCGTAAGCGTGGGTTTGACGTCGCCATTCTCGATCAACGGTTCGCCGCATTCGGGGGGTCGGGCCGCAATCCGGGCGCGGTGTGGCTGCAGCTTCAGCGCGGCGGTATCGAATTGGAGCTCGCGCGCGCGAGCTCCAAGCTGTATGGCGAATATGCCGAACAGATCGGTGGCGGATTCGATCACCGAACCATGGGCGGCCTGTTCTTCTATGAGACCGATGAGCAGCGCGAGATCCTCACCGACTACGTGACCGACCGCCGGAGCCACGGGCTCGACATCGATTTTGTGTCCCGCAAGGAAGCGGTCAAGCACGCGCCACTGTTGCCGTCGACAGCGCTCGGTGCGGTCTACTGCGCCGAGGATGCACAGATCGATTCCCAGCGGTTCGTTCGTGGCTTGGCACTCGCCTGCACCGAGGCCGGGGTGAAACGATTCGACAACACCTCGGTCCTGTCGACGATCCGGCGCGGCGACACGATCACCGGCGTGCGCACCACGCGTGGAGACGTCTTGTGTGCCGGGGTGGTCTGGGCCTCCGGGGCATGGGCCCGCGACCTGGACCCAGAGGGCATCTCGATCCCGCTGACCACCAGTCGCATGGGCCAGATCGTCACTCAACCGATCGACCAACGCCCCAGCGTCATCATGCACGGTCCGCGCGGAGTAGCAAGCTGCGGTGCGCTCAAGGACGTACCCGCATTTCGCAGTGAGGCGTTCGCCGCGCCCACCCCCTCGCAGGCCGCCGCGGACAATTGGGACTACGACGACTGCATCACCCAATACCGCGACGGCTCGTTGCACATCGGCGCCAGCATCGACGTCACCGGCTCGTTGAATCCCCACATCAGCATCCGTGCCACCGAAGCCATGATCACCACGACGGTCGAACGGTACGCGGACTACGGCAAATTCGGGGTGACCGCCTTGTGGGCCGGGCTGCAAAGCACGACAGCCGACTTCCTGCCGGTGGTCGACCGCGTCGACGGCGCTTTCGTCAATGTAGGACACGCGTCGGGTATGGCGACCGGACCGATATCGGGACGCATCATGGCGCGGATCGTTGCCGGCGAGCACGACGACTTCGCCGAGCAACTCCGCGCCGACCGGCCTTCGCTCGTCGCGTCCGGCGACCACATCGGCGAAGCCGACATCTAGTAAGACGACGCGCAGTGGTTGATCACGATGCGTAACGGGCTTCGTAAGCCGCTGTAACTCTTCTGATCAAACAGAAAATTCTCTGTTACCGCCACAGTGTCGAGGCCCGTAGGCGGCTCCTACATTTGCGTGACAGACACCACAGGCCGTGGACCGACTAGGGCCGAGGTGTAGAGCCCGAAGGAGTTCGTATGACAGGCAAGCTCGGCGGGGACAGGCATACCGTCGACGTGCTGATTGTTGGGTCGGGACCGTCCGGCGCCACCGCCGCTCGTATCCTTGCCGAGGACGGCTTCCGAGTTACCGTCCTCGAACAGGGCGGCTGGTTCACCCGCGCTCACTACGCCAGTGACAAGGCCGAACGTGACGTCTTGCTGGCGGGTCCGCTCTCGCCGGATCCCAACGTGCGTAAGATGGACTGGGACTACCCCATCGACGTGGTGGATTCCGACGTTCACCCGCTCAATTTCAACGGTGTCGGCGGGAGTACCGTCTATTACGGCGCCGAGTGGCCGCGGTTCGTGCCGTCGGACTTCCGAGTGCGCAGCCTCTACGGATTCGCCGACGACTGGCCAATCAGCTACGAGGAACTCGAACCTTTCTACACCCTGTGCGACGAGATGGTCGGGGTGTCTGGCGTCGACGGCGACACCGCCTATCCGCCCGGTCTTGATCTGCCGCAGGCCGGAGTTCCGATCGGCCGTGCCGGTATCAAGGCCGCGGAGGGGATGAACAAGCTGGGCTGGCATTGGTGGCCCGGCACCAATGCGATCATGACCAAGACCGAAGGCGACCGCGGTGCGTGCGCACGCTGGGGCACCTGCATGTCGGGTTGCCCCGAAGGGGCGAAGGGTTCGTTCGACGTCGCG
Organism: Mycobacterium sp. 48b; assembly: GCF_048282725.1. Classification (NCBI taxonomy): domain Bacteria; kingdom Bacillati; phylum Actinomycetota; class Actinomycetes; order Mycobacteriales; family Mycobacteriaceae; genus Mycobacterium; species Mycobacterium sp. 48b. The sequence goes on along the minus strand of NZ_JBLVUL010000001.1, from coordinate 7,291,001 downwards.
ATGTGGCCCGCCGCGCTGTCCGCAGGTGTCCAGCTGATCACGAACGCGCGCGTTCGTGAAATCACCGTCAACAGTGCCGGTTTGGCAACCGGGGCGCTGTGGCTCGACGAGGACGGTGTGGAACATCGCACCCGCGCACAGGTGGTCATCGTCTGCGGCAACGGCGTCGGTACGCCGCGTCTGCTGTTGATGTCGAAGTCCGCTCAGTTCCCCGACGGTCTAGCAAACTCCTCCGGACTGGTCGGCCGCCGGCTCATGATGCACCCGTTCGTCGGCGTCATGGGGGTCTACGAACAGGATCTGGAGAGCTGGCTCGGCCCGTTCGGCGCCGCGCTGACCTCCATGCAGTTCGCCGAGACCGACCTGACCCGTGGCTTCGCCCGGGGAGCCAAATGGTCCTGCCAGCCGATCATCAGCCCCATGGAGGTGCTGCACCGCTACTCCGACCTGCCGCTGCACGAGCGCACCGGAGTGGCGGGAATGCGGCTCGTCGAACGCGTCCTGGGACGCTCGTTCGAATGGGGGGCCATCATCGAAGACCTCCCCGATGAGTCCAATTACGTCACGTTGAGTAACGACGTAGTCGACGGATCAGGGCTGCCTGCACCGAAGCTGGTGTACCGGATTTCCGAGGACACGCGTAAGAGCCTCGACTTCAATGTGGCCAGGATGCGTGAAGCGCACGAGGCCGCCGGGGCGGTCGAGACGCGAGTGGTCAACTGGCTGCCGGCCGTGGGCTGGCATCTGCTCGGCACTGCCCGCTGCGGCGACGATCCCGCGTCATCCGTCGTCGACCAGTACGGGCGGGCACACGATGTCCCCAACCTGTTCGTGATGGACGGCAGCGTGTTTGTCACGTCGTCATCGGTCAATCCGACGCCGACCATCACCGCCTTCGCTGCACGCGCCGCGATGCACCTGGCCGAGACCGCCAGCAATCAGAAAGTTCCAGCGTGACAATGCAATTCGAGATGTCGCACTTCGTGGATGACGTACGTGAGGGATTGGCCGTGCTGGTCGACCTGATCTTGCCCGGCACCGATCGCCTGCCTCCAGGCCGCGAGGTCGGAGCTCATCGCGAGCTCCTCGATCAGGTACTGACCGCCGACCCCGGGCTCACCGGCCCGATATTCGAAGCCGGCCAGCGAGTGCTGGAAACTGGTTGCGCGTCACTGCGCGAACTGCAGGAGTGGGAAACCGGCGTCCGGGAGACGGTGGTGTTCGCGCTCACCTCCGCCTACTACATGTCACGTCAGGTTCAGCGGGCTCTGCACTACCCGGGGCCCGGACCGCACCCGATCGCATTTGCCAAACCGGACCAGGTCTGTACCGACGACCTACTGGCTCCGGTCCGTAAGCGTGGCTCCGTCTACGTCGAAGCGCCACAGTAAACACACATTTCATTCATCGCCGGCCGCAATTGAAAGGCAACACATGACAGACGCATCGCTGGAGCGAATCTTCCGCACCCAGATGGCCGCGTACGCCGAGTGCGGCGTCGAGAAACTCGTAGAATCGTTCACCGACGACTGCGTTCTGGTGGACATGGCAGACGCCGAGAACCCCTTCAAGGGCATCGACGCAATTCGGGGATTCCTCGTAGGCTATTTCGCCACCATGCGCGACGTCGTGGTCGACGTGACCACGGTCACCACGGGGCACAGCAGCGTCATCGGCGAGCTCGACGTCTCGGCAAGCTACATCGGTGAGCCGTTCTCCGAAGACAACCGGAAGCCGATCCGGCTGCGGTACTGCGTCGCCGAGGAGATCCGCGACGGTCACGTCGCGAGCGAGCGATTCTACTGGGACAGTGCTGATTTCCAGCGGCAGCTCCAGACGCACGAAGCCTGATCAGATGATGCGCGCCCTGGTGCTACGCGATGGTCAAGCGCGTATCGAGCAGCGTGCGGTACCAGTCCCCAGCCCCACTGACGTCGTCGTGAGAACTACTGCGGCGTCTATGTGCTCGGCCGATGCGGCCTGTCTCAATGGGGACTTCACCGCCCCCGACGGGATAATTCTTGGTCACGAAGCCGTGGGTGTGGTCCACGAAATAGGCACAGAAGTAACTGGATTCACCCTCGGCCAGCGGGTAGCGGTCGCGTCTGGTACGGCGTGCGGCCAATGCACGAACTGCCAACGGGGCCGCAGCGGACACTGCGGCGGGGTCGCGTGGGGTGCTTACTCCTCGGGGTTGACGCGGGACGGCAGTATGGCCGAGTTCTTCACGGTCCCTCACGCCATCCACAACCTGGCCGTCATCCCCGACGCCGTTGACGACGCCGCAGCGGTCTGCGCCACAGACACCCTGGGGTCAGGAAGCGCGGGGCCCGAAGCAGCGCACTTCCCACTCGGAGCCGTAGTCGCCGTGTTCGGACAGGGACACATCGGTCTGGGCGCCGTCGCCGCCACACGGCTACTGGGCGCAGCACGTGTCATCACAGTCAAGGCCACACCCGGAGGGGAGGACGTCTCGACTGCGATGGGCGCCGACATCTGTCTCAACCTGGCCGAACACGACGTCGTCGACGACATCATGAAGTTCACCGATGGCCAGGGTGTGGACTGCGCGATCGAGGCGAGCGGTGTCGCGGAATCGTTTCCGCGGGCGATCGAGGCCACTCGGATCGGCGGGGTGGTCGCCGTACTGAGCTCGTTCTCCGGGCCGCCCGACGCTGTCTTGCCGATACCGTTGGCACATTGGGGCTGGGGACTAGGCGACAAAGCCATCCTGTCGACGTTCGCTCCGGCCGGCAGCGTTCGACTGAAGCGGCTGCTGACCCTGATCGAGACCGGCCGCATCGACCCAAGCCCGCTCGTGACGCACCGCTACTCGTTCGAGCAGGCGCACACCGCTCTCAACGATCTTGCCGAGCGCCGCCGCGGGCTGATCAAGCCGCTGATCACCTTCTGAAACAACAAGTTTGACCGAACATGGAGGCACCATGACCATCGAGTACGACACCATCGTCATCGGAGCCGGTATTGCCGGACTCACAGCGGCTCGGGATTTGGCCGACAGAGGCAATTCGGTGGTCGTGCTCGAAGGTGGGCGGCGCATCGGCGGACGCACCTATGCCCGGCCGTTCGCGGCGAGGCCCGACCTGACCGTGGATTTCGGGGGCAGCTGGGTCAACCGCAAACTGCAGCCCAACATGAATCGCGAGATCCGCCGATACGGCATCACGCTCAAAGAGGACCCCCCAACGGAATCGGCGTCCTTCTACACCGGAGGGTCGCGCCGCATCATGCCGGTCCCCTCCGAGGAGCTCGGCGACCTCGAACGGGCGCTCAGCCATGTTCGCGACGCCTCCAAGCGAATAGTCCCCAACCAGTCCCTCACCAGCCAGACACTGCGCGATCTCGATGTCACCTTCGAGCAGTTCTTCGCCCCGCTGGATCTACCCGAAGCCACGCGCGACGCGGTCCTGGCGATGACCGCCGCCTATAGTGGCTCGGACCCGAACGAGATCTCGATGCTCAACCTGATCGGCCAGGTCACCGCCTACGGCCACAGCCCGTATGGATTCGTCAGCGCGCTCACGGAGCGCTTCGTTGGCGGTGCGGCCACCCTGCTCAACGCGATGATCGATGGGTCGCGTCTGGAAGTGCGCCTCGACCACCGGGTGGTCAGGGTCGAACAGAACGCCGATCACGTGACTGTGCGCACTGCCGGTGGCGTGAGCGTCACCGCGAGGACGTGCATCGTGGCGGCACCCACCAACGTGCTGCGTCACATCGAGTTCACGCCGCAGCTCAGCGCTGCGAAGCAGCGGGCCACCGCGGTCAACCATCCAAGCCGGGCGTTCAAATCGGTAGCCCTCGTCCGTAACCTGCACTCACGACCCTATGCTCTGGGAACCGCGGACATGCAGATGGTCTGCCACGCTTATGATCTCGGCGACGGCTCGCATATTCTCTACGGCTTCGGCAGTGCGAACGTCGGCGAACTCGACTACTTCGATCGAGAGCAAGTCGAAACGGTGCTGCGCCTGTACTTCCCCAATATCGAGGTGGTCGCAGTCGACGCGCATGACTGGAATGCCGATCCACTGTTCGACGGAACCTATCGCTTCGATCGGGCCGGCGAATACTATGACACAGTCATCGCCATGAACACACCTGAGGATCGAATCGTGTTCGCCGGCACCGATATTGACGACTCACTGTGGCGCAGTTGGATGGAAGGTGCGGTCAACAGTGCGCACCAGGCGGCGGACATCACCGGCGCATCCCTGGTACGCACCGCCGCTGGCCGATAGCGCCGTGTCGCGCGAGCGCAGCCGGATGCGCCAGCCAGAGCGATGTAGGAACGGTCGCCACGGAACGACGTGGGCCGATTCTGGTTCTGCGGCTGTTGCGCGAGTCGAAGCGCAATGCGATCGATCAGCGCTGAAGGCATCGAGAATGCGCTCGATGGCCTCGAAGCGGGCCCGATGAGTTACCGGTCGGTGTCATCACCGGGACAACCTTCATCTTCTGCGCCGGAAGTCACCTCCACGAGTCCGAGCGCACGCGCATGCCCGCACGGCGGCGAGTACCGCGTCATCCGCCGCAGACGCACCAAGCCGCCGAGAGCGGCGGGCTGCGTGGTGGGTTGGAGATTGTGTTGGTTGCGATCTTGTCGTGGCGCCCGCAACCGCATATCGGCCTACCCGAAAGTCCACCGGGGACGTTCGCGGCGCCTGGTGCGCTTTCCCGGGCGATGCAGGCGCTGCGGCCCAATGTGGCGCGAGCTCTTGTTTACGGGCCGGACACTCGAAGTCGACTGAGCGGTGCGCCTCGGATTTGTGAATAAGCTACTCCCGCCGGGTGGCCGACGACTGGGCCTGCGGCATGGCAGCCGAGAATCTACCGGGGCGCACCGAATTCTGTGCTCGAAACCCTTCAGGGGGTATCCCTGTGCGTCGACCAGAACGTGGATGATATCGGTCGGTCCGTGGCATGCATCCAAAACCGTCTGGCGAGCTGCCGCGCCACGCGCGCTGTCTCTGGACAACAGCGCCAGCCGTGTGACGCCCGCTCGTGTGAATCCGAGGGCCGATGCGAGCCTGATACCGCTGGATCCGCCGGCGGTCACCACGGCGGATCCGTCGTAGCGGCGTACCAGGGGTTGTGGGGAGACGTGGTGTATCTCCGCTATCGCGGCTGAAGCTGCCGCGTCGGCGTCACGCCCAAAGTTGGGCGGGTGGCTCCGTCACCGCGTCCAGATAGGCGAGTTCGGCGGTCTGCGCGCCGTCCACCGGGATGATGACGCCCGAGACAAACGTGGTCCTCGGATCGGCCAGCCAGGCCACGGCCCTGCCGATATCGAGCGGCAGTCCGATCCGCCCTATCGGGTTGATCGGGAAGCGTTCCGTTCCGGCCAGCTGGCCCGGAGTGACCATGAACTCAGTGTTCTGGGACAGTATCCAGCCAGGGGCGACCGCGTTGGTGACGATTCCGTACTCGGCGAGGTCCACGGCCATCGCCTTGCACAGAGCCGACACACCGCCCTTGCTGGCGTTGTAGTGTGCACAGTCGGCCTCAGCTGCCGGGCCGCAGATCGACGAGGTCAAGACGATGCGTCCTCTCGTCCTTGACGCGACCATGCGCCGCGCCGCGGCCTGACCGCAAAGAAACATGCCCTTCAGGTTGACGGACATCACCCTGTCCCAGTCGGTCTCGTCGAGCTCGAGAAACTTGCTCCGATGATCCATCCCATGGTTGGCCGCCAGGACGTCGAGGCGCCCGAATGTTTCGGTCGTAAAGTCGAACAGCGCTTCAACCTGTGCGCGATCGGTCACGTCGCAGACCTGGTAGGCGACGGGACCGAAGCGGGTCAACTCGGCAGCGGCCCGCTCCAGTTCAGGGCGGGTGCGCTGGGAGATCACCACGCTGGCGCCCTCCTGCAGCAGCGCCTGGGCAATCCCGAAACCTATACCTCGGCCGCCGCGTACCTGGGTACGGCGTTCAAACGTGGTTCAGTAGACATCCCAGCGTCGAGGTCGTCTGTCTGTGGAACTTCCAATGTTCACTGCTCGGCTGACATCGAATACTTTCCCGGAGGGGGACCGCTCGAACGACCACGATTGGAGTGATGGCAATGGCCGCAACCGACTCGATCGACCCCCCGAGGAACGCCGCAACGGCCGTATCCTCGCGCCGGTTGGGCGGCAACATCGGGGCCTTCGAACTGGTCTGCACAGTACTGGCCTACAACGGGCCCATCGTAGTCTTTCTCGGATTCGTCCCGGTCGCGATTCTGCTGGGCAACGGCATCGGTATGCCGGTGACCATCGCGGCGTGCGGGGTGGTGATCACCTGTTTGGCAGTCGGTCTGACGACGATGGCGCGCAAGTTGCCGACGCCAGGTGGTTTTTATGCGTTCATCAGCGCGGGTCTTGGCAAGATCGTCGGGTTGTCCGCGGGTCTCACCGCAATGATGTGTTACTACGTAGCCTGTATCAGCGCCTATGCGCTGGGTGGTATCGCTATGCGCGCGTTGATGGCCGATGTCGTCCATGGGCCGAACCTGCCGTGGTGGGCCTGGGCACTCGCGATGTTCGTCGTCGTCGCGGTGCTGGGTTATTTCAAGATCAGCTTGTCCGCAAAGGTCCTGTCCTTCTTCTTGACGTGTGAACTGCTGTTTCTCGTGGTGTACGACGTTGCAGTGCTCGCGCACGGTGGCGCGGACGGGATCGCTCTCGATTCACTTCAACCGAATGAGATCTTCTCCGGGTCGGTGGGGATTGCGTTCATGTTCGCGCTGGGGCTGTTCGGCGGGTTCGAGGCAACCGTCATCTTTCGGGATGAGGTGCGCGATCCGATGAAGACCATTCCCCGCGCCACATATGCGGTGGTCGCTCTATTGGCGGGCCTGTACGCAATCACCACGTGGGTCTTCATCAATTCGTATGGCGCGGCCGAGGTGGTCGCGGCGGTCACCGAGGATCCGACCAAAGCCGCCACCGCGAGCGTCAAGGAATACGTCGGCACCTTCGCTTACGACGTAGCCGCGCTGTTGTTGTTCACCAGCTGCTTTGCGTTGGTGCTGGCCTCGCACAACATCACGGCGCGGTACGCGTTCAACCTCAGCGCTGACCGCATCCTCCATCACTCCCTGAGCAGGGTGCACGGTAAACACCTGTCCCCGCACCGTGCTTCACTCGCGATGACCGGTGCCACACTCGTCGGGCTGATCGCGGTCGTTGTCGTCGACATCGATGAGGCGCTTCTGTACGGACGGCTAGCCGGACTGTACTCCTACACCTTCTTGATCCTGCTGCTCATGGTTGCCATCGCCATCGCGGTGTACCTTCTGCGTCACCGAGAGGACGGGGAAAGCCCTGTACCCGCCGTACTTACGACAGCCTCAGCGATCGTCGTTGCCATTGTCCTATATCTCGCCACCGTGAACTTCGACCTCCTCACTGGGGCCACCGGTAGTACGGCCGTGGCGATGCTGGCGGTGATCTACGGAGTTGTAGTGATTGGCCTGGTGACGGCGGGGGTCTATCGCCGTCGCAGGCCAGATGTCTATGCCAGAATCGGCCGCGAAGAGCCTGAGGTCGACCCAGACTGACAGTCTGGCGCTGTCAAACGCTCCTAGGCGGGGTGAGATGAGACAGCGTAGTGGCTCGCCGAGGGCAACAAGCTCCTGGACGTGGGCCAGGAGCTCAATGAGGTGTGCCGGCACCTGAAGTCAACCTGGCTTCGCTGGGTAGGCCAATACCGTGGCGTGAAAGACAACAACGGCAAGCGGCTCAAAGAGCTGGAAGCCGAAAACGCAGTTGGTCGTCAACCAAGCCATGGACATCGGCATGCTCAAGGAGATCTCCCCGGGACACTTCTGCCCCCGGACCCGAACCGCAAGCGCTGCGCGAACGGTTCGGGTGCCGCAACGCCGGGCGTGTGCGGTGGTGGGGATCTGCCGGTCCACGACGCGCGTGGCACCCTCGCCGGCCAGTACCGAGGCGCCCGAGTTGCGGACCCCTATGCGGCGATTCTCCACATCTGCCGCGCAGGGGGTGGTGTCGCGCAGCGGTGATGGTCCGCCGAGAACTCTGGCAGGTTCATCAACAAGCGCATCTGCCGGCTGTGGCCTGCCGAGGGCCGCGAGTGCCTCAGCGGCGCCGCAAGAAACGACTGACCGGTGTCGTTGTCGCCGTGGGCGATACCACCGATTCGGCCAAACGTTATCCGGGCGATGGACTTTCAGTTTGACAACACCGCCGTCGACGTCGTCCAGATCTTCGACCGTCTCATCGCCCACCGCGGCCATCGCTGTTGATTTCACAACGATGCAGCGCATCCTCTGTGAACATCACTAGTAGCGGTCGCGGGTTCGACACCTATGGTTTGGGGAGCCCCCTAGACAATCCACCACCCGAGAAGAGGATGCCGATCGTGTCGTTGTCCAGCCGGTACTCGGTGCTATTCGAGCCCGTACGGATCGGTCCGAAAGAGTCGAAGAATCGCTTCTGGGCCACACCGCATGCGATTGGTTTCGGCTCCGATCACTCAGCCTCGGCTGCCGGTTACCGCAGCATGCGCGCCCAGGGCGGGTGGGGTGTGGTCTTCACCGAGGCGACGACGATCACCCCGGAGATGGATAAGACCCCGCACCGGATGTCACGGTTGTGGGACGAGGGCGACGTGCGCAACCTGTCGCACGTGGCGTCGGAGATCAAGCGCTACGGGGCCCTCGCCGGAATCGAACTTGAATACAACGCCGCGGTAGGGCCGATGACCGAAGGCCGTGGGCTGACGCCCCGCAACGTGGTGGCCACCCCCGGTGAGTCCGCGCTGGCGGTGCCGTACGCCGGCAGCTTGATCGAGATCGACAAGCAGGCGTTCTCCGACATCAAGGACATCTACGTCGCCGCGGCGATGCGCGCCAAGAAGGCCGGCTTCGACGTCATCACGCTGCACTGCGGCCACGCAGCGTCTATTCTCGCTCACCTGCTCATTCCGTACTACAACACGCGCACCGACCAGTACGGCGGCTCGCTGGAGAACCGGTCGCGCTTCCACCGCGAGGTGCTGACCGCAGTGCGAGAAGCGGTCGGCCCCGACACCGCTGTCGGATTGCGGCTCGGTGTTGACACGCTGGATGCGCCGTTCGGTCTGGGCGAGCGTGGCGTGCGCTCCGACGAAGATGCAGCACGGTTCATCGAGCTCATGGACGATCTGGTCGACTACTGGGACTTCGTCATCGGTGGGTTCGACTGGGCCCAAGACGCCCAGTCGTCTCGTACGGTCGGTGAGAATTTCGAAAAGCAGTGGGTCGGGCACCTGAAGAAGTTCACCCAAAAAGCGGTCGTCAACGTGGGCCGCCTCAACAGCCCCGACACCATGGTCGACATCATCAACGCCGGCCAGTGCGATTTCATTGGCGCTGCCCGCGCTGGTATCTCCGATCCGTTCTTGCCGGAGAAGATCCGCGCCGGCAACATCGAGGACATCCGCGAGTGCATCGGCTGCAATTTCTGTGTATCGCGTGATATCGGGACCATGCCCATTGCCTGCACTCAGAACGCGACTACGGGCGAAGAGTTCCGCCGCGGCTGGCATCCCGAGGTGTTTACCGAGGCCAAGAACCACGAGAACGATGTTCTGGTCATCGGCGCCGGCCCGGCCGGCATGGAGTGCGCGATGGTGCTCGGCAAACGCGGCATGCGCAACGTGCACCTCGTAGACGCCGCCGACCATATCGGCGGCAGCATCGACTGGGTTGCCAAACTACCCGGGCGCCACGAATGGCGCCGTCTGATCGAGTACCGCGAGCACCAACTGCGCAAGCTAGACAACGTCGAGGTCATCCTCAACACCGAGTTGAGCGTCGACGACGCACTCGACTACGGCGCCGGCATCATCATCACCGCCACGGGTTCTCACTACACGCGCAACGGCATCGACCCCCACGACCGGCTGCCCTTCGACCTGGAGCCGGCTCTCGGAGACCTACTTCTCACCCCCGAGCAGGTCGTACGTGACGGCGTCGAGGTAGGGCATCGCGTCGTCCTCGTCGATTCCGATGGCTACTTCATGGGACCGGGGATCGCCGAGATGCTGGCCAAGCGCGGCCATGACGTGGTGTTCGCGACCAAGGGTGAGCACATCGGTGAATACCAGCGCTACACCCGCGAGATCCCGCATACGCTCAACGACTTGCGTCGCCTGAATGTCAAGCTACGCGTCGAGACCACTGTGACGCCGGTCAGTGACCACAGCGTACTGCTTCGTTGCCCCGACCGTGACGACGAACTCCTCGAAATCGACAACCTCGTGCTCGTCGGCACGCGTTGCGCCGACGATGCGATGTACCGGGAACTGATCCAGCGGCGCGCCGACTGGGAAGCCAACGTGATCTCGGCGGTGCACCGCGTAGGTGACTGTGTGCGCCCGCATTTCATCGCCGACGCGATCTTCTCCGGGCATCGCCTCGGCCGCGAGATTGACAGTCCGAACCCGGATCAGGCTCTTCCGTTCATCAGGGAACGACGCATCATCGGCGGCAACGAAGCCGATTACTTCTTGGGTGCTCCTGCCCTGCAGCCACTGTTTCTGACCACCGTCAAATAAGGACCGCACGCCAACCATGTCGAATACTCCCCGCAACATTCTGATCACCGGTGCCGGCAGTGGCATCGGTGCCGCCGTGGCCGAAACGTTCACCCAGAACGGCGATCACGTACACCTGCTCGATATTTCGACAGAGCGACTCCACACGGTGGTCGCGTCGCTGCCCGACGGACTGGCCACCGCTCACGTCGTTGATGTCACCGACTACGACGGCGTTGGCAAGGTCGTGTCGAACGTCGCCGAAACAGGTTCCATCGACGTGCTCGCCGGCTGTGCTGGAGTGTTCGACGGCCTGGCCGGGATCGAGGCCACCAGTCGCGAGTTGTGGGACCGAGTCATCGACATCAACCTGACCGGTACCTTCAATGTCGTCAAACCCGTTGCTACACAAATGATCACGCAGAAGACGGGAAGTATCGTGCTCATCGGCTCCATCGCCGCATCCCGCGCACTGCCCGATGGGCTGGCTTACGACGCATCGAAGGCTGCCCTGGAGGGCATGACCCGTCGGCTGGCCGTCGACCTCGGTCCGTACGGAATCAACGCCAACCTGGTTGCACCCGGTGTGGTGAAAACCGGTATCCGTGCGACGTCCGAGGAAATCCTCGGTGACATCGTCCCGGACACCAACGTCGGAGTCGGCACCAACCCCGAACTGATGAAGATGCTCATCCCGCTGCAGCGCGGCGGTCTCGCCTCCGAAGTGGCCGCAACCGTGTTCTTCCTCGCCAGTGAAGGCGCCGCCTACATCAGCGGCGACGTCATCCACGTCGACGGCGGCTGGATCGCCGCCTGACGGTCACGCCGTGACGACTCCTCGACCCCGGAAGGGGGAACTATGCCTCTACAGCTGCCGGACGGCAAACGTCTGGCGATATCGCTGAGCCCCGATTTCGACGCACACAGTGTGTGGATCGGCACATTCAGGTCGACGTCGCAATCCAACCTCTCTCGCGGTGAGTTCGGCGCGGAGGTCGGAGCACCCAGACTACTCGACACCTTCAAGCGTTTCGGTATCACCACCACGTGGTGCATTCCTACGCACACCATGCAGACGTTCCCGCAGGCGGTGGCGGCAGTGCTGGATCATGGGCATGAGATCGCCGCACATGGGGTCTACCACGAGTACGTGCCCAAACTAGAGTTCGATGAGGAACGGCGTCTCCTGGAACTGCAGGTACGCCTGCACGAAGAGATCATCGGACGCCGGCCCCGCGGGTATCGGTCACCGGCCCTCGACGTCACCGACAGAACTCTCACACTCCTCAACGAGTTTGGCTTCAAATGGGATTCCTCCCTTCAGGGACGAGACTTCTCGCCGTATCACCCACGTATGGTGACTGCCATCGACCTGGAGCGGGGCAACACATTCGGTGACCCGTCGCCACTCCTGGAGTTTCCGGTGTCGTGGGCACTCGATGATTTTCCTGAGCTGGAGTTGCTCAAGGGAAACTCGACACAACAGTCCAATGATGTTGTCCTGCAGCGCTGGAAGGACGCATTCGACTTCGCCTACGAGCGCTGCCCCGGCGGGGTGATGACCTGGACTCTGCACCCACAGACCATCGGCCGTGCCCAGAATCTGCTCATGCTCGAGCGCTTCATCGAGTACGTCGTGGGCCACGAGGGCGTCTGGTTCCCGACCATCTCCGAAGCCGCCGACACGTGGATTGAACCCAGCGCCTGAGGCGACACTTTCACACTTCTCCCGAAGGGCAATCATGAATACCGACCACATCCCCGCAGGCCTGACCGACGAGCACGTCCAGCTTCGAAACCTTATGCGCGAGTTCGTCGATGAGCGTGTCATCCCCACCGCAATCGAACGCGAAGCCAAGGATGAGTACCCTGACGACCTGATCCCCGAACTCGCCGAACTCGGCCTATTCGGCATCTCGGTCGAAGAACAGTACGGTGGCTCGCCGATCGACTACGTCGGATACGGGCTCATATTCGAGGAGCTGGCACGCGGGTGGATGGCCCTTGCCAGCCTCGTCTACACCGTCAGCTCAGGCGGATATCTGATCAACACCTTCGGCACCAACGAGCAGAAGCAGCGCTTCCTGCCGGACATCGCCGCAGGGCGTCGGATGAGCGGCATTGCGCTGACCGAACCGTCAACCGGAAGCGATCTGAAGCAGATCAAGCTCACTGCGCGCCGTGACGGCGACAACTACATCGTGAACGGGACGAAGATCTTCATCACACACGCCCGTCATGCCAATCCTCTTGTCACATTGGTTAAGACCGATCCCTCAATCGAACCGGCCCACCGTGGCGGCATCAGCCAGTTACTGGTCGAACACGACACTCCGGGACTGAGTTACGGCCGCGATTTCCACAAGCTTGGACATCGCGGCCTGGAACTGTGTGAAGTGATCTTCGACAATGCTGTCGTACCCGGAGTCAACCTCCTGGGCGCAGAGGAAGGCAAGGGCTTCTACCAGATGATGGGCGCGCTCGACCGCGGACGCATTTACATGGCAGCCGCCTCGACAGGCATGGCCCGAGCGAGCCTCGAGCATTCCATCGAATACGTCAAGCAGCGCGAGACTTTCGGCAAGAAGCTCGCCGAACGCCAGGCGATCCAGATGAAGCTCGCCGACATGGCGACGAAGATCGAAGCCTCGCGGCTGCTGTACCTCAACGCAGCCTTGAAGACTGACGCGATGGGCCGCGCGAGCGCCGAATCGGGTATGGCGAAGGTCTTCGCGACCGAGGCGGGTATGGAGGTGGTCTATGACGCCATGCGATTGCACGGTGGCTACGGTTACGTCAAGGAGTTCCCGATCGAACGGTACCTGCGCGACTCGGCGCTCATGCCGATCGGCGAGGGTACAAACGAGATGCTGCGGATGATCGTCGGTAAAGAGCTGCTCGCCGACTAGGACGGCGCTGCTGCAACGTGCGGACTGTCCGATTCAAAGGCACTGCGCTGATGAGAACACCAAGATCTGACGGAAGATTCGGAATTCTGCTAAATCTGTATTGAATTGCGACTGAATAGAATTCGTCCATGGCCCTCTCGAAGAGGGACCGTGAAGGCTTCCTTGCAGAACACTCACTCGTCGCGACGCTCTCGGTGGCGGGTCAACAGGGCCGCGGGCCATTGGCAGTGCCAGTTTGGTGTCAGTACTGCGTCGGGGAAGAGCCATGGCTGATTACATTTGCCGCGTCGCGGAAGGTCGGGCTAATCAACGCCGCAGGGGCATTCACGTTGACGGTGGCCCGCTCCGAACCGACGGTGCGCTATGTCTCTGTGGAAGGAACTCTCGGCCGGCTTGGGGAGACCAACGAAGACCAGCTCGAAGAGGTGGCTGCGCGTTATCTCAGCGGAGATGCACTTAACGACTACCTGGAAGTGAACCGGCCCAGACTCGATGAACTGGTCACCGTGTACATGGTGCCGACGCAGTGGAACTCCGGTGAGCTCGGTGCAGACTACCGGCAGGCATAACGCAGTGAACCGCGTCAACGAATTCCCGAATCCCGGCCGTTCTTGGACTGGCCAGTCTCCAAGCAGTCGTACAGGAACGAAACGACGTCGTACTCCGTTCAAGCCGCTCGCGGCCTCTGGCTACCTTGCGTTTTTAGATCGCGGTTTCCATATCGGCGCGTCGGTTGCCGCTGAATCGGAGGACACCTTGTGTTCGTGTCCAAGCCGTCGCAAGCAAAGGAGTGACTGACCAAACACCGTCTCAGACGCTGTCATCTGCCCAGGCTCAGATCGAGTCGGCCACCAGCGGACTCATCGAGCTCACCGTGCGGCACCGCCGGGTCACCGCCGTACTGCAATCCGATCCGGCAGTCTCCGCGGTGGTCGCCCAGACCCCGGAGTTCCAGCAGGCCGGTGAACGCATCGTCGAGTTGATCGAAGGACCCGAGCCGTCACCGCTGCGGCGTGTCACGGTGTCGATGATGCTCGGCGGAATCTATTACGCCACCACCGATCCGCGCATCGCGGAGGTGGGCGACGCCGAACTCCATCGCGCCCTGGTCGTCTGCGCGCGACCGCTGATGGTGGGCCCGCCGGCAGTCGGCTGAACGCCTAACTGCGGCCGTGGTCGAAGGCCTCGGGATTCAACATCCGGACCGGGCGGCCGGCGGCGTAGGCACTGATTCGCCTCCGGCAGGTCGGTGTAGAAGCTGCTGAGCGCTTCGGTCGTCGAATACCCGGCATGCGGTGTCAGTGTGACATTGGGAAGACCGAGGAGCGGGTCGCCGAGACCAGCGCCATGGTCCGCTCGCTCAAGACCAGGTGGACGGACAGCACGTCGGACCGCTCGAAGAGCTCGTGCTGAGGCACCCACTCGACGCCGGACTCCGCCGCGCGTTGCGGGGTGAGGTTCTGGCTCCAGGCGATGACATCCATGCCGAATTCGTGACCGTACCTCGCCATCTTCTGCCCAGGCCGAGGAGCCCGAGCACCCTGCCCTCGAGGAGCATTCCGGCGGGAACGTAGGTGAGTGATGCTGGTTGACACGCGGGCCGCTTTCGCATTGGCAATCTGAGCTTACGAATTCTTTCGTTTCGCCCGGCACTGCTGACCCCGCAATGCATCTGGTATCCGACCCGGTCGACGGTGCCGCTCATCGGTCGCTGACTGCGCCGCCGGCACCACCCGCCGGTTCAGCCGAGTGACTCGCGAGCGCGTACGCGGTGCTGGAGAGACCGCCTGTGCACGGCGGCCGGGTGGTCCTCGCGTACCCGCTTCTGCCCTGGGCCGTATAGTTTTTCGCGTAGCGTCGTTCCCTCGTCGTAGTCATCCCAGTAGCGGCCACGCTGCTGCAGTTCGGGGACGACCAGATCGATGAAATCGACGAACGTGCCGGGAGTCGTTGCGTAGGTGAGGTTGAACCCGTCGATGTCGGCATCGTCGATCCAGCGCTCGAGATCGTCGGCGACGGTCGTCGGGGACCCGACGAACACTGGCCCCATCGCACCGATGCTCAGGTACCGGACCACCTCGTTGGGCGTCCAGGTGCGGTCCGGATCGGCGCGGGAGAAGATTTCCAGGGCGAATCGGGCCGAATCGGTTTCGACGTATTCGAGCGGCTGATCGGGATCCACCAAGGACAGGTCTACGCCGGTGATGCCGGCGTAGAAGGCCAGCGCGCCTTCGTAGTCGGCCCAGCTCAGCAGCTCTTCGTATTTCGTCTGTGCCTGTTCGTCGGTCGGTGCGACTACTGTCGCGATCTCGGTGAAGATCTTGATGCTGCGTGGGTCCCGCCCGTTGGTGGCGGCGCTCCGTCGGATGTCGTCGACGTAGCCGCGCAGCACCTGTGCTGACGGTGCGACGGTGAAGACCGCCTCTGCGTGTTTGGCGGCGAAGGCGCGTCCTTTGGTCGACGTCCCCGCCTGCCAGATCACCGGAGTGCGTTGCGGTGACGGCTCGGAGAGGTGCACCCCGGGAACTGTGAAATGCTCACCTTTGTGGCCGATCTCGTGCACCTTGTGCGAGTCCGCATAGATCTGGCGTTCACGGTCGGCGACGACGGCATCCTCCTCCCACGAGCTCTCCCAGAGTTGGTAGCAGACATCGAGGAACTCGTCGGCGAGGTCGTAACGTGCATCATGCGACATCTGCCGGTCGAGGCCGAGGTTACGGGCCGCGCCGTCGAGATACGAAGTGACGACATTCCAGGCGACGCGTCCATCGGTGAGATGGTCGAGGGTGCTGAATCGCCGGGCGTGGGCGTACGGCTGTTCGTAGGTGGACGAAGCCGTGAGCCCGAATGTGAGTTTCGAGGTCGCCGCGGCCATGGCGGAGACCGGGATCAATGGGTCGTGCACCGGGATCTGCATGCCTCGGCGTACCGATGCGTCGTGTGAGCTTTGGTAAGTGTCGTAAACCCCGAGCACGTCGGCGATGAACAGCCCGTCGAATTTGCCGCGTTCGAGCAGTTGTGCAAGCTCCACCCAGTAGGACAGTTCGTTGTACCGCCCTGACTGATCGTCGGGGTGGGCCCACAGGCCGGGGGACTGGTGCATCACGCAGGACATGTCGAAGGCGTTGAACCGGATACGGTCCTTGCTCACAGGTACTCCTCTTCCGCGGTTTTCTCCGCAGAGGATAGGGAGCGCCCACGCCGTGGAACAGAGTTGTGTTCACTGTGATTCGAGGCGGCGGCTGGATGCAATGCCCGGGCGAAAGGTGTAATCGGATAAGGCGGCACCGAAGCGCTGGAGAGACTCATCCGAGGACCACAGCGGCTCGATTGTGCGGCATCGCTGGACAAGCGCGGCGATATGACGGTCATCGTCGGCGTGAGTGCGTATGGCGAGGCTGAGGTCGGAGCACACTCCCCCATACCACGTGGTCAGCATGGTCGCGATATCGTTTTAGACACCGGCGGACCAGACATTTCGCCGAGCAGAACACACCATGACGATATGGCGCGGCGCGTCACTCACGCGGTCAGGCGGGCTTGCAAACAGCGCGAACACATTGAAGTCACGCTAGCGCTAGTTGAGTGCGGCCAGTCAGTTGGCAACGTGCTCGGCACATCGTGACGCCGGAGCTTCATGGGCGGATTTGTGCCGTGCCCGGGTCTCTAATCTCGCCGGATCTTCGATGAAAATGGTCTTGCCTTGCTGGCGGATCCATCCACGTTGGGTGAAGTAGGCAAGTGCTTTGTTGGTCGTCTCTCGCGAGGATCCGACAAGCTGGCCCATTTCCTCTTGTGTGAGTTCATGGTCTAGCCGAATTGCTCCCCCTTCGGGGATACCGAACCGGTTGGCCAAGTCCAGTAGCTGTGTGGCAACACGACCGGGCACGTCGGTGAAAATAAGGTCGGTGAGGGCGTCGTTGGTCCGGCGGAGGCGGCGGGCAAGCACGCGCAACAGCTGTCCGGCGATTTCGGGGCGGTCTGAAATCCAGTTCCGCAACGCATCCCGATCGATGGTGACCGCTTCTAGGGCGGTTAGCGTCGTGACTGTCGACGTTCTGGGTCCGGGATCGAAGATGGCTAGTTCGCCAAACATGTCGCCGGGTCCCATCAACGTAAGCAGCGTCTCCCTGCCGTCGGGAGCTGTTCGGCCGATCTTCACCCTGCCCGAGACAACAATGAACAGTTGATCGCCAGGGTCCTTCTCTCTGAAGATCGTGTGGGCGCGAGGAAACGAAACACGTTGTAGCTCAAGGCAAAGTGCTGCAACTCCCTCAGCGCTGACGCCTTGAAAGATTCCGGCGCGGGCCAGAACGCGGCGGACCCCGCGGGCATCTAGGGGCTCCGCAGAGTGGGCGTGCCTTCGTGTCACTTCAGGAAAGCCGGGACCGTTGCCGGGCGTGGGACTTCCAGTCGGCAGTATTCCCGGCAGTTTTGGGACTGCACGGGCTGGGTTGACATGCGGCATCGGTTTTGGAGAGGGTCTGGCCAGCGCGGAAGATCGGTGCGTCAGTGAATTGCTATACGGTATGTCCGTTGTCACAGCTTGTATGGAGTGGCCTTGACGAATCCTCCTGCATCGATCCGCAGCTGAGTTCCGGTGATATAGCGGGAGGCGTCGGTGGCTAGGAAGAGTACGGCCTCGGAGACGTCTTCAGGCTCGATGAAGGGGACCGGCATCGCTTGCATAGCAGGGAATGCGGCTTCGGCTTCCTCGCGACTCGGCGCGGTGATATCGGGCCGGAATACGTGGTACATGCCCTCGTTGTGCAGCATGTCCGTGTTGACGTTCGTCGGATGTACGGCGTTGACGCGAATCATTCGCTTGGCCAGTTGAATCGAGAGATCGTGAACGTACCGCGCGACGAGCTGCTTGGCCAGACTGTACGCCGAGCCACCAGGGCGAGGGCTGGAGGTCGCGTCGAGCAATGCGGCCAACGAGCCGGTGGCGATGATCGAGCCACCGTCGCTGATATGGGGGAGGCTGGCTTGTATCACGTTGAACACCCCCACCAGGTTGGTGTCGATGGTGTCCGACCAGGACTGCATCGTCTGGCCTCTGCCCATGGCGCAGATGCCCGCGTTCGCCACGACGATGTCCAAACCACCCAGTGCATCTGCTCCGTCTGCGATGCTCTTCCACACGGCCGCCCGCTCACGCACATCGACGATCGCGGTGTGCACTCGCACACCTTCCTTCTCGACTAGGCGGGCGGTCTCATCCAGATCCTCAGGCCGCGACAAAGGGTAAGTGTTGCCCTCGAGATCTGCGCAGATGTCAAGGGCGATGATGCTGGCACCTTCGGCCGCCAAGTTAACCGCATGCGACCTGCCTTGACCCCGAGCGGCGCCCGATACCACCGCGATCTTGTTGTCCAACTTACCCATTGATGTCTCCTCTGTCTGTCTGTAGAGCATTACGGTCGTGCATTTGAACCGACGGCTGCCGAGCTCTCCAGTCAATCGCTTGCGGGCAGCGGTTTGGCTTCCTTGAGGAACAGCACTGTGGTTCCGATCGACAAAGAGCCTTGGCCTGCCTTGGTGACAAGCACTTCGGCGCCGTCGGCGTCGACGTAGCGCTTGCCCACCGCAGTGCCGTGGGAGAACTCGGGATCGATTGGTCCACTGGATTTCTCGGTATCAAGCGGGATCATCAGTGTGCCGCCGCAGCGTAGGTCACTGAGCGATTCGGCGGTCTTGACCACGATGACCTGGGTGTCATCCACCTGACTCTGCAGACGGGCGCCGTTCTTGACCATGATGGGTCTCCTAGTTGTTCGGTGAGTGTTGCAGGCCCGCGACGATTTCCCGTCGCAGCAGCTTGCCGGTTGCGTTACTGGGCAAATCGTCGCGAAAGACGATACGGTCCGGGGTGCGGGAGCCTCGAAGCTGCGTGCGGACATAGTCGCGCAGCTCTTCGCCGTCTGGCTCGGTGCCAACCGCCGGCACGACAACGGCAACGATCGCCTGACCCCACTGCGGATCATCGACACCGACGACCGCGACCTCGTGTACGTGCGGATGCTCGATGAGGACATCCTCGAGTTCAGCGGGCGCGATGTTCTCGCCGCCCCGGATGATGGTGTCGTCCGATCGGCCCGTGATGAACAGGTATCCCTCTTCGTCGAGGGTGGCAATATCTTTCGTCGGGAACCAACCATGTTCGTCGAGCACCGAACCGACACCGGTGTATCGGCCTGAAACCTGGTCGCCGCGGACGAACAATTCACCGGGTAGACCTGGTCCGAGTACGGTGCCGTCTTCAGCGCGGACCTGCACCTCGATACCGGGTACAGGTTGTCCCACTGAAGCGAGTCGCCTGGCGACCGCGTGATCGGTATGGCCGTGCGCTTCACGGTGATCGTCGGGCGTGAGTACCGCGATCGTCGATGATGTCTCGGTGAGACCATATGCGTTGACGAATCCGACGTGTGGCAGCAGTCCCAACGCCTTGCGGATCAGCGGCAGGCCGACTTTGGACCCGCCGTAGGCCAGGTTGCGCAGCGTGGATAGCGTGTAGTTGCCGGAGTCGAGCACGGTCACTATTCGATCGAGCATGGTCGGCACCACCGTCGCTGACGTGACACCCTCTTGTTCCACTAGCCGTACCCATTCGGCCGCATCGAAGTTGGGCAGATACACCATCTTTCGGCCCGCATAGAGATTAGACAGGACGGCCGATACCCCTGCGATGTGGTACGGCGGTACACAGATCAATGCGGCGTCGGCTGGCTCGGCCGCATTGAACTCGACTGTGCCGGTGATGTATGAGGTCAGATTGTTGTGGGTCAATTCGACGGCTTTCGGCGCAGATGTGGTGCCAGATGTGAACAGCACTACGCCAACATCTTCAGGATCAGCGAACTCATCTACTGGATTTGAGTTCCCTGCGGCGGAAAGGAACTCAGATGATTCCCGTACTCCGATGCCATTGTCGCCGACCATGTCGCGGTAGCGTGAGTCGACGATTACGAGGGGTTTCGGCAACCGTTCGATGAGGTTCTGAATGCTCTCGGCCGAGAGTCGGTAATTGATCGGAGTAAATGCCCGCCCTGCTCGCGCTGCAGAGAACAGCAGCAGCGGCAAGAGCGCGCCACCGGTGCCCACGTAAACCACGTGCTCAGCTCCCGACGCGGCGATCACGCCCGCTCCGCCGCCGGCCAGGTCGGACAGTTCCTGGGTTGACAGTCGGATGCCGTCTGAGACCACCGCGAGGCGATCGCGATCGCTGGAGAGTGCCATCTCGAGTAGCAGAGAGATGCTCATACAACTTCCTTCCGCGAAACCTGTTGGGCGGCAGTTGCAGTTTGTTGTCCGGTGACGATTTCGTGTGCTCGTAGTGTGTTCGGCATATCAGGCGGCTCCGCTGCGGGCTGAACCATCGCCGCAGTCGCGGCCCTCGGCGGGCCTGGTCGCGGATGCGCGAATGGCCGACAAGGCGCCATACCGCACTTCGGTTGGTGTGTGGCGTTCCAGCGCAGTAACGAAGCGGCTGCACCGCACCGGATCTGCGCACAGATGGAGTTGGACCTCGTCGGGAGGGCTGCTGAGTAGCTCGGCGCCGAACATCGCTGCAATGCCGAGAATTCCGTCTCGCTCGGCTGGCGCAACGGGGGTCAATGTCACAAAGACAGATTGGCGATAGTGCGCAGTCCCGGAGGGAAGTGCGACGACTTCGGTGACATCGATGAGCCTGTTGAGGCGGTTGATCAGCAGGCCTAGCATCGCGGAGTCGTCCACTTCGACTGCCAGCTGTATCCACCACGCCCCGTGCTCCGCGGCCTCACTGAACTGCAGGCTGCTGATCGCAATCTGCCGTTGAGCGAGAAGCGTGCAGACCCGAGATGGCGAGCTGTGGACATCCCGTGCAAGCAGGCTGATCACGTGCTTTTGCATGGTGCCTCGCTACGAGACGTCATCGTCGTACTCGCACGGGTACGTGCGACCAGCCCGACACATTCTGCATACTCACTCGCTTGCATCCTGCCCAGTCGACGTCGTAGCTGGGCATGAAGTTGAGAATGGCCCGCATCGCGATCGCGCCCTCCAACCTCGCGAGTGCTGCGCCCAGACAGCTGTGGATTCCATAGCCGAAGCCGAGATTCTGGGCTTCGGCACGATCGCGGTCGATATCGAAGACATCGGGTTTGGTCCATGCGTCGGGATCCCGGTTGGCGGACGCGCCGAGCAGAAACACCGCGGCGCCTTCTGGGATCGTCACGCCATGCAGCTCAACCTCTTTGAGTGTGCGGCGAACGTTGTATTGAACTGGGGCGTCATATCGCAACAGCTCTTCGATACTCGCTGCCACCTTGGTGTGGTCAGATTGCAACTTCGCCCATTGGTCGGGATTCTGAGCGAACACTACTGCTGCGCTGCCGATAAGCTTGGCAACCGTTTCGGCGCCGGCACCTCCCAGCAAGGACGCGAATCCGGCGATCTCAGAGCCTCGGAGCTTCGACTTCTCGCCGTCTTCGCGCGTGACTTCCACCGCCAGAAGATCACTGATCATGTCGTCTTGGGGCCTGGCCCGGCGCTCTTGGATGAGCTCGTAGTACATGGTCATCATGTCGGCCTGCGCCCGGATGCCTGCCTCGGACATATCGATTTGGCCCGGCTCACGATGCAGCGAGATATCGATCCACTCGCGTACCTGCTGCCGGTATTCGACCGGCACGCCGAGCATCGCGGTGATTACCTCGACGGGAAACAGTGCTGAGAAGTCTTGCACCACATCGAAATTAGTTGGGTCGACCGCGTCGAGGAAGTGACGGACTTGCTCGGTCACCAGTGGCTCCAGGCCGGTGATCGCGCGTGGGGTGAAGACACGGTTGACCAAGCTGCGCATCAACCGGTGTTCGGGGGGGTCGATCGAGATGATCAACTTCAACGGGTATTTCTCCCCGGTACGCACGGTGGCGAGTTCAACTCCGTATGCGGAGGAGTAAGTTTCGTAACTCTTGTACGCCGGGGCGACATCGGCGTGTCGGCTCAGCGCATAGAAATCGTGCTCGGCGTTGTAAAAGACCGGAGCTTCCTGCCGCAATGCCGGATAGAACGAGTGCGGGTCGGTGTAAAACTCTTCGGTGAAGGGATCGAATGCGATGGTCGACGTCATGTCTTCTCCTTGGATCAGGACTTGGTCGAGACGCTGGAGGTGGAGCGTCGGCGAGATTCTGTGCAATTGGCAGTACGTATCGCCGAGATGCCTCGTTCGTCCATGTCCACGGCTTCCTTTGTCTCCTAAACATTTTCACCTGATTGCGCACCAAGCGAAGCTCAAGAGTCCGCTCGCGGCAACGCACTCACGAGGAAGCGCCGGCACGAAAGCGGCTCCGCTGTTGGTGGCCCGGACGTCGAGTGCCGGCCTCGGCGACCACCGTCAGCGCAATGCCGCGTCACTCGACTATCGAGCCAGCATCGAAGTGAAGCACAAGACGCTTCAGTGGCAACACGCCCGAACGGGTGTATCGGCTTGCTTGGCGCTAGCTAAATGGGAAGAAGCTCTCTAGGCGTGCCTGCGTGGAACAGCTGAGAATGGTCGCCTGTTCGTCAGCGCTGAGGTTGCGCCGAGCGTGGGGTCGGCCGGCGTCGAAGAGGATGAAATCGCCCCGCTCGAGTTGGTGGACCTCATTCTCTATGCGGTACTCGACGAACCCTTGGACGAGGAACTCGAACTGCTGGCCGGGCTGCGTCGCAGCCAACTGTGGCGCAGCTTGATTCGCCGGAAGTGTGATCAATGCGCCCACGATGCGGCTACTCAGATTCGGCACAAGCAACTCGACAGTCGCGTCCGTTGCGTCTCTGCGCAGTGTGATGCGATGGCCGTTCGTAGGAACGACACTGTCTTTTGGGGGAATTTCAAAGAATGCCTGGACGTCTACGTCGAGCGCACGGGCGATCGCGCTCAGAGCCGTGAAGGACGGATTGCCCACCCCATTTTCGAGACGACTGAGCAACCCAATGCTCACCGAACTGGCCTCGGCAAGCTGCGTCAGCGTCATCCGATCTCGGCGTAGTTCGCGAATACGCTGACCGATCAGAGCGACCTGGATTGAGCGGGCTGCCTCGATCTCAGGCGGATCGGTGACCGGCCGATCTATGTTGGAGCTGTCGGTCATGTTCAGTCTCTTTCGGGCCGGAAGACGGCCAGATGTTCCGCGGGTGTGTCACCGGCAACGACGATCTGGTGCGGAAAGGAAACAAGCAATGCGTCGCCCGCATGTAGCGGGTAGCGACAGCCGTCCTTCTCGATCTCGATTTCCCCGGTGATCACGAAATAAAGCACATCGCCCGAGACTGGCTGCTGTGCTGCACGGACTTCGCCCGGCATCTCTGTGCAGTAAGTGACACTCAGGTCGTTTCGGATCGTCGGGGTCAGCAATTGCAGAGCGTGTGGGTTCGCCGGCGAGCGGAAGGTGCGTCGTTGCCCAGCCTTCACCACATATGTGCGGGCTGCGGGAGGGGGTTCAACGAGGTCGGTGAGACGCAGGCCTAGCGCATCAGCGATGCGAAGCAGAATCTCGATGGTCGGATTGCTGGAGCCGTTTTCGACTCGGCTCAGCTGACCTGCACTGATCCCGGCTCGTTTCGCCAAATCCTCAAGGCTCAAAACGCCGCGCCGGCTTGCCCGAATGATCTGACCGAGGTCGAGGAGCTGATTGGCGTCCTGCTCGGTCAGTGGTCTCTTGCGCATCGCCTTCCGATCGGTGACAACCCGTGACTCCGAATGCTCGCACACAGCGGTGCCATCCTGGCCAGACTAGCAATCGCAGTCGTTCTTCCGGGACAGGACACCCAGCCGATCCTTCACTGCAACGACAATAATTTCCTTCCGCGATTGACGAAAATTTTCATTCGTGCTCTACTGGCGGTAGCCCAATAGTTACCGGCGTCACATCAAGATGACCGACCGGACGTCCATCTCAGCGGTCGCGCGGGGAGCTCCCGCGCCGCTGAAGCGCGCCCGTTGACGCCAATTTCGGTGAGGAAAGGAGATTCGCAATGCCCCTTCCCGCTGCCGCGATTGTGGGTATCGGCTCAACCGAATTCTCGAAGAACTCGGGTCGCAGCGAAATGCGGCTCGCGGTTGAAGCCTGTCTATCGGCACTGACGGACGCGGGGCTCTCGGCAGGCGATGTTGATGGCCTCGTCACGTTCTCCATCGACAACAACGACGAAGCGATACTCGCGCGCAACCTCGGTGTCGATGCATTGTCTTTCTTCGCCCGAACCTCTTCGGGCGGTGGGGGAGCCCCTGGAACGCTGGCGCTGGCGTCCATGGCCATCGCCACCGGGAAGGCGAGCACCGTTATCTGTTATCGGGCGATGAACGAGCGGTCCGGCCAGCGATTCGGCCAACCGTCGGAATACGTCAGCGGTACCTTCGCCAAGAGCGGCGCCATCGAGCGATCCTTCGCCGGCCCCTTCGGAATGGTCACACCACTGTCGTGGATGGCGCACAGCGCCCAACGCTACATGTTCGAATACGGCGCGACATCAGAGGATTTCGGACGTCAGGCAGTCATTCAACGTGAATTCGCCGTCAACAATCCGGATGCCTTCTTCTACCAGCGCCCGATCACATTAGACGACCACCAGAACTCGCGGTTGGTGGCAGACCCGCTGCGGCTACTCGATTGCTGCCAGGAAAGCGATGGCGCGGTTGCGCTGGTGATCACTTCTGTTGACCGCGCAGCAGATCTGCCTCAGCTCCCCGTGACTCTGCTGGGATCGGCGATGGGATCCGGCTCCCGCCAGACCGGGATGGCCCCGCTGTACCGAGACGACATCACTTGCATGGAAGAGACGAAGATCGTCGGCGCCCAGTTGTGGGCCCAGAGTGGATTGGGGCGCAACGATATTGATTTGGCAATACTGTACGACCACTTCGGTCCGGCCGTACTGATGCAACTCGAGGCGCTGGGTTTCTGCGGTGCCGGTGAGGCTCCAGGATTCATCCGAGACGGGGGCACAAGGCTTGATGGCGCCCTGCCTACCAACACAAACGGTGGACAATTGTCTGAGGCCTATCTCCACGGGTTCAACGGATTGTTGGAAGCGGTTCGCCAACTACGCGGAACCGCCATCAATCAGGTTCCCGGCGCGGCTCACGCGGTTGTGACAGGTGGATCGCACGTGCCGACCAGTGGGGTACTGCTCGGGAGAGCAGCATGACGCAGACCTCTCCCTCGCCAGTCGTGGCAGACGTGTCGGCCAAAGGCAGGCTTCAACCTGCGATCAACCAGGAGACGAGCTTCTTCTGGGACGCCGCACAACGAGGGCGGTTGGCAGTTCAGAAGTGCGGTGAATGCGGTGCATTGCGCCATCCGCCCAGCTCAGCATGCCCGCACTGTCACTCGTTGGCGTGGCGGCCGATCGAATTGAGTGGACACGGAAAGCTACACAGCTACACGGTCGTTCGTAATCCGCCGGCACCTGGATTCGACGGCCCGGCGATCGTGGTGCTCGTCGACCTCGACGAGGGTGTCCGAATTGTTTCGAACATGGGCGGGATCGATCCGGCGACTTTGGCCATCGGAGAGCCTCTAGAGGCCTACTTCGTCGATCAGGCAGAGGGTTGGACCGCCCCGCAATTCAGACGACCTCAATCGAAACATCGTAATACCCAGTGAGACAAAGGAGTTCACGAAAATGACGACTATCGACCAGGATTACGACCCGCTGGTTCCGCTGGCTCGTGACCATCCCCTGCTAGAGCCGATCGCGGGCCTTCCCGTCATCGATGTCGACACCCACCTCACCGAGCCGGGTGACCTTTGGACCTCGCGGGCCCCGGAGAAGTACAAGCATCTCATGCCACGGGTGGAGTACGTGTCGAACGAGCGGATCCAGAAGGAACTTGGCTGGAAGCCAGACGGTTCCACCGAATCCACGCCGGTGTGGGTGGTCGGCGACAACACCCTGATGACCTTCGCAGGTGGTGCCAGCGTCATCAACAAGTCGAATCAGAAGGTCAAGGGTTCGGAGTTCATCCACTGGCCGCTGACCGACGTATCGCCGGCGGTCAGCCTGGTCGAGCCGCGGCTCGCCTTGATGGACGATTGCGGGATTCTTGGGCAGATCATGTATCCCAACGCCGTCGGCTTTGGTGGACAGGCGCTCGCCGCGGTCACCGATCCGGAAGTGCGGTTGGCGATCTTCAAGATCTGGAACGACGCGATGCACGAGATGCAAGTCGAATCCGGTGGCCGGATCATGGGTATGGGACTCATCCCCTGGTGGGACACCAAGGCTGCGGTCGCCGAGATCGAGCGGGTCGCCGGACTTGGTCTGCACGGTCTCAATACCAATGCCGATCCGCAGAACCAGGGCCTGCCAGACCTGTCGGACCCGGTCTACACCGAGATGTGGGAAGCGTGCGAGCATTTCGATCTACCGGTCAACTTCCACATCGGTGCAAGCGTGTCGCAGTCCAGCTACATGGGCACCGCGCCGTGGCCCTCACTGGACAATGACACCAAGCTGGCGCTCGGCTCGGCGATGCTCTATATCGGCAACTCGCGGGTGATTGCCAACTTCATCTACTCGGGCCTGCTCGATCGCCACCCGAAGCTCAAGCTGGTGTCGGTGGAAAGCGGTATCGGATGGATTCCGTTCATCCTCGAAGCGTTGGATTACCAGGCAGACGAGAACAACGTCCACCATCTGGAGCTCAAGGCATCCGAGTACTTCAGCCGGCAGATGTATGCCTGCTTCTGGTTCGAATCCGGCCAGGACTTTATGCATTACGCCGACCGGCTCGGGGTTGACAACGTGATGTTCGAGACCGACTTCCCGCACCCGACCTGCCTGTATCCGCAGCCGCTGCTCGGCATCTCGGAGGTGTTCGAGAAGCAGAGTGTCGCCCCCGACACCCGGGCGAAGATCATCGGCGGGAACGCGGCCAAGGTCTACAACATCGACATCGCAAAGCTTGAGGGCAAGAAGTGACGCTCGACGCTGACGCACAGGCGATCGCTGATCTAGCAGCGTCGATCCCGGCTTTCAATACGGTTGGTATCGAGGGCGCGCGGGAGATCGCTGCGATGGCTTCGGCGATACCGCCGACCACCGAGATCGCAGAGGTTGTCGACCGCACGATCGCAACGGACTCGGGGCCAGTGTCCGTCCGCATCTACCACCCCGATCCCCGCCATGTTCTGCCCGTCCTGATGTACATGCATGGCGGCGGATGGAGCACCGGTGACCTGGGGACCGCAGACGAGGCCTGTCGCGTGTTGGCGGCAAAAGCCCAGTGTGTGGTGGTTTCGGTCGACTATCGATTGGCTCCGGAGCACCCATTTCCGGCAGCGTTCGAAGATGTCTACGGCGTAGCTACCTGGCTCGCCGGCAATGGCGCCGAGATCGGGGCTGACGGTGGACGCATCGCCATAGGTGGTGACAGTGCGGGTGGCAACCTGGCCGCGGCCGCATGCCTTTATGCCCGCGATCATGGTGGCCCGGAGTTTGCCCTCCAATTGCTGGTTTATCCCTCAACTGAGTATGGCGTGGAGCGTCCTTCCATGGTGGAGCACGCCAACGCGCCGATGCTGTGTGCCGAGGACGTCCGGTGGTTCTGGAATCACTACGTGCCGACCGAAGTCGATCGAAGCGATTTCCGTGCAGTCCCGTCGAGAGCCGAGTCGCTGGCACAGCTCCCGCCGGCGTTCGTGATCACCGCCGAATACGACCCCATCCGCGATGACGGGGAAGCGTACGGGCGGGCTCTGGAAGAGGCCGGGGTTGACGTCAAGTCCACCCGCTACCCAGGGGTATTCCATGGCTTCTTCACCATGCCGATGCTCTCCCGGGCACAAGAGGCACTCGGTGACGCCGCCGAAGAGCTCACCTCCGTCTTCGCCCGCACCACCGTCAAACGCTAGTCCGCCACAGCATCAGGGCATCCAACGGCAGCAGGGAGAGTCGAATGCCATTCGCCATTGACATCATTGATGGCCCCCGGACTGCGCACCAGCCGGCGGTAGATCCATGCTGACCGCGACTCTGGACCGTGCCACGATGCGGTTGGTGGTCATCGATCATCAACCGCTGGTCCGGGACCGGGTCATTTCACGACTGCGCACCGAATCGGGCATCGCCGTCATCGCTGCCGGCGGAACCGCACACGATGCAATTGAGCTGTGCGAGAAGGAAAAGCCTGACGTCCTGCTGCTCGATCCGCTGCTGCCGGATGCCCTGCCTTCGGATCTGGTTGCGCTGATCCGGATAACCTCACCCGACACCCGGATCATTGTGCTGACCGATACCCCGGAGCACAGTGCGATCCCGGCTGCGCTCGCTGCGGGGGCGGCTGGCCTCTTGATGAAGCAACCGTCGGATCTCCAGGCTCCCGACACCGACTCCGATCCTTCCGGCCGAGGATATTGCACGACCGGTGTACTGGCGGCAGTCGTCGGCTCGGTCACACCCCGCGAAAGACAAGTCACCCGCTTGGTGGCTGCCGGCCATACCAATACCGAAATCGGCTCGCAATTAGGGCTTTCAAACAACACGGTGAAGTCCTACCTCCGCAATGTCATGCAGAAGCTGCAGGCACGCAACCGGGCGCAGCTGGTTACCAACGCCCGCCGACACGGATTGATCTGAGGGCCAGGATGATCCGCTTCTGCGGCAGGGAAGCGTCGTCACGCCCATTCGGGCGTGACGACCGACACACCGACCGTGATTCACTCCACTTCAATCCACAACTTTCAATCCATAGCGGTTACAAGGAGTTCCCATGATCAAGGTGAAGGATGCTCTCACTCCCGAGGTTCTGGGGTTCGACCCGGACGCGCTGCACCAGCGTTACCAGATGGAACGCGACAAGCGTCACCGTAAGGACGGAGAGCAACAGTTCTCCGCCGTCACCACGTCGAACGAGTTCTCCGAGTATCTGACCCATGACCCCTACGCGTCCGAACCGGAACCGCGTGAACCGCTGACCGACCACGTGCAGGTCGCGATCGTCGGTGGGGGCTGGGTGGGCTTGCTGCTGGCCGCGCGTTTGGCGCAGCAGGGGGTTGACGATGTCCGGATCATCGACTGTGCGGCCGACTTCGGTGGCACTTGGTACTGGAATCGGTACCCGGGTGCGCAATGCGATATCGAGTCTTACAGCTACCTGCCGCTGCTGGACGAGACCGGCTACGTCCCCAAGGAACGGTTCTCCTACGCGCCCGAGATTTTCGAACATGCCCAGCGGATCGGCAAGCACTTCGATCTGTATCGCAAGGCGGTGTTCCAGACGTGGGTCAACGAAGCGCGCTGGGATGAGGCGGCCAAGTTGTGGCACATCACGACCAACCGTGGCGACGATATGACTGCGCGTTACCTGACGCTGGCAACCGGCCCGGCCAGCCGCCCGCGGCTGCCCGGTATCCCCGGCATCGATGACTTTGCCGGTGCGTCCTTCCACACCTGCCGCTGGGACTACGAATACACCGGTGGCGGGCCGGATTCGAAGCTGGCCAATCTGGCCGACAAGAAGGTCGCAGTGATCGGCACCGGATCCACTGGTATCCAGTGCATTCCGCGGCTCGCGGAGTCTGCAGACCACCTTTACGTCATCCAGCGCACCCCGTCGTCGGTCGACCTGCGCAACAACGAGCCTACTGACCCGCAGTGGGCTTCGACCTTGAAGCCTGGATGGCAGAAGCGTCGCATGGGCGCCTTCAATGCAGCGGTATTGGGCCAGGGACCGATCATCAGTGACGACGGCGACTTCAGCGACGACGGATGGACTCGCCCTGTTCGTACTGCCACCGAGTTGGGCGCCAAGATCGACGTCGAGGCGCTGGCAGATCCGACCGAGTTGGAGCTGTTCATCGACTATTCGGACTACACGACTATGGAGCTCATCCGGGCCCGGGTGGATGAGGTGGTGACCGACCCGGCTAAGGCCGAGAAGCTCAAGGCCTGGTACAAGCAATTCTGCAAGCGTCCGACGTTCAGCGATCAGTACCTGCAGACGTTCAACCGTGACAACGTCACCCTGGTCGACGTCAGCGAGCGTAAGGGTGTCGACCGCATCACCGAGAAGGGCTTGGTTGCCAACGGCGTCGAGATCGAGGTCGACTGCATCGTCTATGCCAGCGGCTTCGAGATCACCAGTGACTTCGAACGCCGGATGGGCATTCCGGTGTTCGGCCGCGACGGCCGCTTGCTGTACGACCACTGGCGCACCGGGATGCGGGCGCTGCACTCGCATTCGTCGCACGGCTTCCCGAACATGTTCCTTGTCGGTGGCCTGTTTCCGTTCGGTTTCGGTGCGAACTACTGCTCGCCGGTGGATGACCTGGCACATCATGTCGCCTACATCATCGGCAAGCTCACCAAGGACGGCGTCGAGCGCGTCGAGGTGAGCCAGGAAGCCGAAGAAGCCTGGGTCAATGCCCAGATCAGTTCCGATGGCGGGATCGCGAAGAACCTTGGTGGGCAGGATCTTTCGTGCACTCCCGGGTACTACAACCAGGAAGGCGCCGAACACAAGTCGCGCAACTGGAAGCAGGAGCAGTACTGGGGTTCGGTGATGGAGTTCGGGGACCTGCTCAGGGCTTGGCGTGAGAAGGACGCCCTCGACGGTATGCAGGTCGGCTGAACCGGCCGCAGCCCAGACGACGACAACAAGAGGAAATCATGACAGGACGAGTTGAGGGCAAAGTCGCTCTCATCACCGGAGCCGCTCGTGGCCAGGGGCGTTCGCACGCGCTTCGCCTCGCCGAAGAGGGCGCCGATATCATCGCAGTCGATGTGTGTAAGGCCGTCGAGACGGTGTCGTACGAGGCGGCGACTCCGTCCGATCTGGCGCAGACAGTCGACCTAGTCGAGAAGGCAGGCGGACGTATCCTGCCGATCGAGGCTGACGTTCGAGATTTCGACGCGCTATCGAAGGCCGTGGACAGCGGTGTCGAGGCGTTCGGTCGCGTCGATATCGCGGTTGCCAACGCCGGAATTCTGACCATGGGCGCCTCGCACGAGCAGAGCGAAGAGCAGTGGCAGACCATCCTCGACGTCAACTTGACGGGATCGTGGCACACCGCCAAAGCGGTAATCCCACACCTTATCTCGCAGGGTGAGGGTGGGTCGATCATCTTCATCAGCTCGACGATGGGGCTGAAGGGTGGCCAGTACGCCTCCGGCTATTCCGCCACGAAGTACGGAGTGGTTGGATTGGCGAAGTCGTTGGCAGCTGAACTCTCGCCGCACCGTATCCGGGTCAACACCCTGCACCCCACGAATGTGCTGACCACAATGCTAGACAACGAGATGCTTCGGGGCATGTTCCGTCCCGATCTCGAGAACCCCACCCTCGAGGACGCCACACCGGTGCTTTCCTTCCTCAACATGTGGAACGAGCCGTGGGTTGAGCCGGCGGACGTTTCGAACGGAGTGTTGTACCTGGCCTCCGAGGAGGGGCGCTACGTCACCGGTGTAAGCCTGCCCATCGACCTCGGCGCCGCCGCCAAGTAGCGGGAGCAGCCATGACGATCTCCGAGGCGCGGGTCGACCTGCTGCCGAACCCAATGCCGCTGATCGGCAAGGGACAGCTGAAATCCGTTACTGGAAACAAGTTTCCGCACATCTACGCGGCAACCGGACGAAAAACCGTCACTGTTCCACTGGCTAGTGAGGTGGAAGTCGATCAGGCTGTGATCACGGCCAAAGCCGCGTGCCCCGAGTGGGCGCAGGTGGATCCACCGCAACGACGAAAGCTGTTGGCTGATCTTGCGGCGGCAATCGAGCGCAATGCCGAAGAGCTCACTGCGATGCAGGTGATCGAGAACGGCATGCCGTCGCTGATCGCAGGTCTACATCTGCAAGCTGTCTCGGAGATGCTGCGGTATAACGCCGGCTGGGCGGACAAGGTCACCGGCGACATTAACCCCGCCTGGCCCGGGCCCGCCCTCGACTACTCGGTCTATGAACCTTACGGCGTCGTAGGGATCATCGTCCCCTGGAACAGTCCGTTGTTCTGCCTGGGCTCGGTGCTAGGAGCGGCACTAGCTGCCGGCAACTGTGTGGTGATCAAGCCGCCTGAGCTGACTCCATTCAGCACCTTGCGTTTGGCCGAACTGGCCCTGGCGGTGGGCTTTCCGCCCGGTGTGATCAACGTGGTCCCCGGTGACGGGATCGTCGGGGCAGCCCTGGTCGCCCACCGTGGGGTGGACAAGATCCATTTCACCGGAAGCGGACCCACTGCCAGCCGCATACTGCAGTCAGCAGCAGTAAACCTCACCCCGGTGGCGACCGAACTCGGTGGAAAGTCGCCGAACATCATCTTCGCCGACGCAAACCTGGATGCGGCGGCGGCGCAAGCTGTGGCCTTCTGTATGCAGGTTTCCGGGCAGGGCTGCATCAACGGGACCCGGATCCTGGTTCAGGACACCGTGCACGATGACGTGATTGACCGGATCAAGGCCGCGGTGGGTTTGTTCGCACCCGGCGATCCGGCGCTCCCTACGACAATGTTCGGTCCGGTCATCAACGAGGCCGCGGTGCAACGAATCACCGGCTTCATCGAGCGAGCCAAGCAACAGGACGTCGGGACTCTCGTGACGGGCGGATCCAGGGTAGGCGGCGAGTTCGCCAACGGCTACTTCATCGAGCCGACCGTGTTCGCCGATGTCGATCCTGCGGCTGAGATCGCCCGCGCCGAGATCTTCGGGCCAGTGATGTCGGTAGTGAAGTTCAGCGACGAAGCCGACGTCGTTGCCAAGGCCAACGACACCGAGTTCGGGCTGGCTTCCTATATCCAGACAAATGATCTCGGCCGTGCACACCGAATGGCAGCTGCGTTGGACGCCGGCATGGTATGGATCAACGGCCTCGGATTCCCGCCATCGATCCCATTCGGCGGCGTTAAGCAGAGCGGAACAGGTCGAATCGGTGGATCGGCCGGTATCCAAGAGTTCAGCCGCACGAAAAACGTATGGATTTCGTTGTGACGGTTGAACGATGAGGAGCATCCAGGCTGCTGCGCGCCCCGACTGGCATCAAGCGCTAACCGCACCGGTTGATGGCCGCACCTTGTCCGACTCGTGCCGCCTTGTCGTGTTGGCGCCATCGGTCGCCGAACTGGTTGTCCAGATTGGTGGCTGGCTCGTCGATCGAGTGATGGAAGGTTGGGCTGTCACAGCGCTGCTACCGACCACCGAGCAGGACACCCCGCTGCGCATCCTCGGTGTAAGCAGCGAAGACATCGACCACGGACTGAACTCGCTCGCAGGCGCTCAGTCTGCGCTGGCGGTGGCTGCGACAAGCTATTGCGAGGACATCCGAATCCGCCGCCTGGTCGGTGATGCACTACGCGGCCGGAGTAGAAGTGTCACCCTTTGGGGCGACGCTGGACTCAGCGCCGCCGGCAGCTGCGTCCAATACCAGCCCAGCACTGCCGCGGAAGCATTCAAAGCCCATGCGATCGTCAGCACCGGGGGTGTCCGGAATGCGGTTGAAGCCGCGGAGACCATTGTTTGGGGAGTTTCCGAAATCATGCAAGAACTCGGGTAGGAGGAGACGTGAAGGCGCTAGTTGCTCGTGGCGGACTGCTCGGGGTTGAAGAAGTCGCATCTCCGACTCCGGGGCCTGGCCAAGTCTTGATCAAGCCCTTGGCGACCGGGGTGTGCGGCTCCGATGTGCATCTCCTGCACACTCAAGCGTCGATGGCCGATGTATTTCCGCCCATCGTGCTGGGGCACGAATTTGTTGGTGAGATCGTCGAGTACGGCGCGGAGACCGAACGACGACTCAAGCCCGGGACTCTGGTCACGACAGTTCCCTACCTTGATCATGCGTCCGGTCCCCAACACATTGGCGTGTCACCACTTGCCCCCGGGGCGCTGGCCGAGCGCATGCTGGCGCAGGAGTCCAGGCTCGTTGCGGTACCCGCCGGGTTGCCGGTCAACCATGCAGCACTAGCGGAACCGCTGGCGGTGGGCACCCACGCGGTACGCATCGCGCACATGCAGCCGGGCGACGTGCCACTCGTGGTCGGCTGCGGCCCGGTCGGTTTGGCGGTGATCGCGGCCCTCAGGGCTGCCGGTCATCGTCCGATCGTGGCCACCGACTTCTCTGAACCGCGCCGAAAGCTAGCCGAAGCGCTGGGAGCGGACAATGTGGTTAATCCCGCGGCGGCAAGTCCGTACGTCACCTGGGCCGCTCTGGCAGGCTCGGAACTACCGAACTCGTGCCTCCTTGTAGAGGACCCGGAACCAACCACCGTCGTTTTCGAATGTGTCGGTCTTCCAGGGGTGCTGGACACAATCGTCAACTCAGTGCCCGGCCACACCCGAGTCGTAGTCGTGGGGGCTTGCCAGCAGCCGGATGAATTCACCCCGGCGATTGCGATCATGAAAGAGCTGACCCTGACGTTCTCGTACGGCTATCGGCCGCATGAGTTTGAGCAGTCGCTGCAAGCAGTTGCAGACGGGTGCTTCGACGCCGAGCGGCTCATCACAGCGACGCGCTCGTTGGATCAGGCATCGAGCGCGTTCGAAGAGCTGAGCGGGCCCTCGCAGCACTGCAAGATCGTGATCAATCCCAACAGCTGAAAACCAATATCAATCAACAAATTTCGCTCAACACAACTGCGGTGACAGCGCAGTACATTGATTCGGTTTCTTGCGGACGGCACAACAGGAGGAGCGCGGCCGGTGGGTGACTCATGCACGGACCATCGGCGTCCGCAGTGACGGGGCCGGTGATCGTCGAACTCGCGCTCAATGGTTCGACCCCGAGATCCCGGAATCGGTATGTACCCCGTAGCCCTGCCGAGATCTCCGACGTGGCGCTGGAGTGCATTGAACTGGGTGCGTCGATCATCCACAACCACAACGACGATCCGATGTTTACCGAGACGGGCGTTCATCCCGTCGAACCCTATGTTGCTGCCTGGCGACCGATTCTTGCCCGTTATCCGAACGCATTGCTCTACCCCACGATGGCGGCCGGCGCACGCGGCATCCCTGTCGAGTCGAGGTGGGCCCACGTCGAGGAACTGGCCCGCCGGGGTATGGGTGGGATGACGCTCGTAGACCCAGGCTCGGTCAACATCGGCTTGACGCGTGGCGGTTCCGTGCCGCCAAGTGGAAATCAGGGTTGTTACCAGAACACTTTCGACGATGTCGCTCATATGTTTAGCCGCACCGCTGAGTTGCGGGCTGCACCGAGTATCTCGATATTTGAACCCGGGTTTCTGCGAGTCGTCGCTATGTGGAAGAACGCGGGACTGTTACCGCCGGGAGCCATCATCAAGTTGTACTTCGGAGGCGAAGTCCAGTTCGGGCTGCCACCCACGCCGACCGCGTTAGACGCCTATCTGGAGTTGGTTGACCCACTCGAGTTGCCTTGGTCAGTAGCGGTTCTCGGAGGTGATGTGGTCGAATGCGGACTGGCAGAGACCGCGATTCGCCGCGGCGGGCATGTTCGCGTCGGGCTGGAGGACTACGCGGGTAACTGCGAGCCGAGCAACTCTGCATTGGTGCGTTCGGTCGTACAGCTGATTGAAAAGCTTGGTCGCAGACCGGCGACGATCGCAGAAACGCGACGGATACTGGCGATGCCTGGAGTGATTGCGTAGCAGCAGTTGTCCGGCCGTCTACTGGTCGTTCTTCCAGTTGCCCAACACAACAAGGGTTTTTGTGCCTGTAACACGTCCATTTGTGCGCAGCACGTTGACCACGCGTTGCAGTTCATGGATGTTGTTGGCGCGCACCCGCACCAGTGCATCGGGATCGCCGGCCAGTGTAAGGACCTCTCGGACTTCAGGCAGGTGTGAGGAGAACGACAGTATCGTGTCGAGCTCCATGTCGCCGGCGACTCGTAGCTCAACGATCGCCTCAAGGCCGCTATGAACGCGAGAGGCGTTGACCCGCACGGTGTAACCGTCGATCACTCCGGTTGCCTCAAGCCGATCGATTCGGCGCTTCACCGGTGCGACCGTCAATCCGACCTGCTTGGCGATATCCCGCACAGTGCGCCGTGCGTCTTTCCTCAACAACTCGAGAATCTGCAAGTCGATGTCGTCTAGTGCCACCGGTGTTGCATCGACAGAACTGGAAGGGTCCATGCTGCAACAGCATAACGAGTCGGACATGCACTAGATTGCGTAGTAGTCATCATTATTGCGCCTTAGTTGCTGCGCTGGTTGGTGTGGAGCAAGATTCTTATAGAAGGTCGGAGCCCCGTTAAGGGTCGCGTCCCGCCCGTTCCGAGCAGTCCTGAAGCGCAACCCGGTTGCCAAATTTGCCAGCGATGAAGGAGGCACCTTATGTCGATCGCACCCCTGCCCACTGAGACGAAGTTCGTTGCGGTGCGTCATCCATCGGCAGATACGCTGATTCAGTTCGTCACACCGCAGGGCCAATTGACCCTGCACGGCGACTCTCACGGCCTCGACCTGCAGCTTGCGCAAGACCTGTACCGGGATATGTTGTTGGCGCGACGCTTCGATGCCGAAGCCCTCGCTTTACAACGGCAAGGCGAACTGAACCTCTGGTTGATGAGCTGGGGTCAAGAGGCCGCGCAGGTTGGATCGATTCGAGCCCTTCGTGACTCCGACATGGTCTTTCCGAGCTACCGTGAGCACGCCGCCGGACTGTGCCGAGGTCTTTCCCCCGCCGAACTGATGACGCAATGGCGCGGTTGCGCCCACGCGGGTTGGGACCCTGCACACCACCGTTTCCACATTTACTCCCTGGTGCTAGGGACCCAGACGCTGCACGCAACCGGATACGCGGCCGGTGCAGCCATGGAAGGGACCGACGAGGTTGTCGCGGTCTACTTCGGTGATGGCGCCAGCAGTCAGGGGGACGTCAACGAGGCGTTCAACTGGGCAGCCGCTAGCTCGTTGCCCGTGCTGTTCTTCTGCCAGAACAACCAATGGGCGATCTCGACTCCTACCGCGACCCAGATGGGAGCACCGCTACATCGCCGTGCTGCAGGGTTCGGGCTGAAGACCTACCACGTGGACGGCAACGACGTACTTGCCGTTCACGAGGTGACCAAGCAAGCGTGTGAGTACATCCGCTCGGGTGGTGGCCCGGTCCTGATCGAAGCTCAGACCTATCGGCGCGGCGGTCACAGTAGTTCCGATGACCCCGGTCGGTATCGCGACGCGGTGGAACTCAAGCTGTACGAGTCGCGAGACCCCCTGCTGCGGATGCGAGTGCTGTTGGAGGATCGCTTGACCGATCGACAATTCTTCGATGACGTCGAGAGGGAAGCCGAGGCGTTCGCCGAGCAGGTCAGGTCCGAATGCCGGGCGCTTGCAGAGCCCCGGTTGGAGGACACCTTCCGCAATGTCTACGCCGAAATGCATCCGGTTGTCGAGGTCGAACTTGCCGCATACGGCGCGTCGCACACCAGCGGACAGAGGTGAGCATGTCCACCATGAGCCTGGGCGCGGCGCTCAACGCAGGTCTGTGCGCCGCGATGGAGGCAGACGACAAGGTCGTGCTGATGGGCGAAGACATCGGCACGCTGGGTGGAGTCTTTCGGGTGACCGACGGCCTGCAGCGCAGGTTCGGCGCCCATCGTGTCGTGGACACTCCGCTCGCTGAATCTGGAATCGTCGGCACGGCAATCGGTTTGGCTATGCGGGGCTACCGACCGGTCTGCGAAATCCAATTCGACGGCTTCGTCTATCCCGGTTTCGATCAGATTGTCAGTCAGCTGGCAAAGATGCGGGCGCGATCGAATGGGCGGATCTCGCTGCCAGTGGTCATCCGCATTCCGTTCGGTGGCGGAATCGGTGCGGTTGAGCACCACAGCGAATCGAATGAGACCTACTTTGCCCACACAGCTGGCCTGCGGGTCGTTGCGTGCGCTGAGGCCAACGATGCATATCACATGATCCAGCAGGCGATCCGCAGCGACGACCCGGTCATCTTCTACGAACCTAAACGGCACTACTGGCGTAAGTCGGATGTGGACGAAAGTGATCAGCTTCCGTTGGACCGCGCCGTGGTCAGGCGCCAGGGCGTCGACTGCACGCTGGTCGCCTACGGACCTACCGTTGCCACGGCGATGGCAACCGCCCAGGCCGCCGAGGAGGACGGCTATTCGGTCGGAGTAGTGGATCTACGCTCGCTGTCGCCGCTGGACCTTCCGGTCCTGGTCGAGCAAGTCCGCCGCACCGGCCGCATGGTGGTAGTACACGAAGCGTCGACATTCCTGGGCATGGGAGCAGAGATTGCGGCTGCAATCTCTGAAGCCTGCTTCCGGGATCTGCATGCGCCGGTCCTCCGGGTTGGTGCCTACAACACGCCGTATCCGCCCGCGCGGGTGGAAGAGCACTTTCTCCCCGATATCGACCGAGTTCTCGAGGCGGTCGACCGCACCCTCTTTTTCCAGGAGTGACTTCTATGGCTACTGTTGCTCGCTTCAAACTTCCCGATGTCGGAGAGGGGCTCACCGAGGCAGAGATGCTGCACTGGGCGGTAGCGGTCGGTGACGCGGTCGAGGTCAATCAGATCCTGTGCGAGATCGAGACCGCGAAATCGGCGGTGGAGTTACCCTCTCCGGTTGCCGGTGTAGTCGAGACCCTGCACGTTGCTGAGGGCGACACCGTCGCTGTCGGCACGGTGATCATTTCGTTCCGGGTAGGTGGTCCGTCGTCCGCTGACGCAGAACCTGCGCCGCCGCAAACGGATAACCCGATCGCTGACGATTTGGCCCCGGCGGCGCCGCCGGTCTCCGCGGCGGCCGAGCCGGAATCGACGCCCGAGCCGCCCCCTGACATCGAGGCCGATATCAAGATCCTGGTGGGCACGGGGCCAAGCGAGTTGGCCCCGCGCCGACGACATCTGCGCCCGCGCAGCGAACTACCCGAAACACGCAACAGTCGCCCCGCATCAACCACCCGGGTGCCGATCAAAGGTGTGCGGAAGGCTGTCGCCACCGCCATGACAACGTCGGCCTTTACCGCCCCGCATGTCACCGAATGGCTCTCCGTCGACGTTACAGAAACGATGGCGCTGGTGCGTTCCCTTCGAACCGATCCACAATGGGCCGGGGTGAGGGTCAACCCGATGCTATTCGTGGCAAGGGCCTTGCTGATCGCTGTCGAGCGACATCCTGCCGTGAACGCCCACTGGGACGAAGACAATCAGGAGAT
This sequence comes from Mycobacterium sp. 48b, assembly GCF_048282725.1. Taxonomy (NCBI): domain Bacteria; kingdom Bacillati; phylum Actinomycetota; class Actinomycetes; order Mycobacteriales; family Mycobacteriaceae; genus Mycobacterium; species Mycobacterium sp. 48b. The sequence continues at coordinate 7,251,431 of NZ_JBLVUL010000001.1, read as the reverse complement.
CGTCTACCACGGCCAGACCAACTTGGGTATTGCCGCAGCCACACCTCGAGGCCTGATCGTCCCGAACATCAAGAACGCCGGCAGCCTTGGATTGCCCGACCTCGCAGCAGCGATCGAGGAGCTGGTTGAGACAGCACGTTCGGGCAGGGCAACACCTGCTGACATGTCGGGCGGCACCATCACCATCACCAACATCGGTGCGCTCGGAGTGGATGCAGGTACCCCGATCCTCAATCCAGGCGAAGCGGCGATCTTGGCATTTGGCGCAGTACGGCCGACTCCCTGGGTTGTCGATGGTCAGATCACGATCCGTGACATCACCCAACTCGCATTGTCATTCGACCACCGTCTCGTCGACGGAGAGCTGGGCTCACAGGTACTGACCACGGTTGCCGGTGTCCTGAACAAACCTGTCGAGGCACTGCTGTACACGGCGACCGGACCGGGGTGAGGCACATGTCCCGCACGTAGTACAGCCGTTTGGGTGTACCCGGGCGGTGCATTGGCTGCGTTTACTGCACGCACTACGAATCACCCGGTGACTGTCAGCCGCGGCGACTCGAATAGTGCGGACTGACAAGGAGGATCATGGCGACAATTGAAGAGCTGGACGCGCTCGGCGTACTGGCCGCCACACTGGGGGCCGATGCGCGGGTGTTCCATGTCGGCTTCGTTGTGCCAGATCTTGACAGCGCCATCAAGGATGTCGGCCAGACTTTGGGCTTGACCTTCACCGAACCGGTGGAAGTCGCGGGCCTGACTCTGCACACCTCGGCGGGTGAACGCGACGACGTGGTGCTCCGCTTCACTTATTCGACGCGGCCGACGCACGTTGAACTCATCGAACACACCGCAGCACCTGAAACCTTGTGGGATTTCGGCAGCCGCACCCGCGGTCATCACATCGGCGTTTTCTCCGAGGACGTCGCAATCGAAGCCGAACGTTTGGATGCCTGTGGCTGGAACCGATCCTGGTGGGCGACTGCACCGGACGGAACGATGGTGTTTTCGATGCATGACACGCCGTACGGCTTTGCGGTCGAGCTGGTGAGCAGTGCCGGAAAACAGTACTTCGCCGGTCAGTTCATCGAGGCAGACGAGAGTTTGAAGGAGAAGTAGGCGCACGACGGAGAACCAGTGAGGTAGTGGCAATGCGTGCAGTAGTGGCCCGTGGTGGAGCCGTCGGAGTCGAACAGGTCCCTGATCCGCAACCAGGCGAAGGGCAGGTTCTCGTTGAGCCTTTGGCCTGTGGGATATGTGGCTCGGATATCCACTTCGTCGAGAACCAGGCAACGATGCCCGACGTGATACCAGCTATATCACTTGGTCACGAATTCGTCGGAAGGGTCATTGATTACGGCCCCGGCACGTCCCGGCACCAACCGGTCGGCTCCGCAGTCACCTCGGTTCCCTACCTCGATACAGCAGACGGACCACTTTTGGTCGGGCTGTCCCCGGGAATCGGCGGTGGGCTGGCCGAGCAGATGATCCTGCAAGAGAAGCGCCTGATTCCGGTGCCCGAGGGTATGGACCCAGTTTTGGCGGCGTTGACCGAACCGCTGGCGGTGGGTGGTCACGCTGTCGCCGCCGCGAACATGGCGCCCGGTGATGTCGCGTTGGTTGTTGGATGCGGTCCAGTTGGGATGGCTGTCATCGCGACTCTGAAAGCGTCCGGGCACAGGCCTATCGTGGCGGCAGACTTTTCAGCAGGTCGGCGACGGTTGGCCGAAAAGATTGGCGCGGACGTTATCGTCGATCCCGCCCAGACCAGCCCCTACAACAGCTGGGCGGAACTCGCCGGCGCGCCGCCATTATCGTCGCCACTACAGGAGACTGCCCAGCATCCCAACACAGTTGTCTTCGAATGCGTGGGCGCCCCAGGTGTACTGCAAGCGGTCTTTGATGCTGTTCCGCTCTACACGCGCGTGGTGGTGGTGGGCGTCTGCAATGGGCAGGACACGATCACCCCGATGGTCGCGACCGTGAAAGAACTCTCAATCCGCTTCGTATTCGCCTACCGTCCTGAAGAATTCAGCCAGGCGTTGCGTTGGATCGGCGATGGCACTATCAACGCCCAGGACTTCGTGACAGCGACCCGCACACTCGACGATGTCGGAGAGGCGTTCAACGACCTCCGCAAACCTGACGAACACTGCAAGATCTTGCTGCTGCCAGGCAGCTAGTCAGAAGGCTTGCGCTGCAGAACCTTCTCGAATGGTCTCCGCGCTGCGTCGCACACCCTTTCGGGTGTGTTGTGCGACTGTGCCGGCGTGTTTCACTCTCGTTCCACCTGTGCGTCGTGGCGGCGATGGCCGTGCGGTCGTGCAAGCGCATTCGGATTGGAAGGTTTGCAGATGTCAGGACCAGGGATTCTCACCGGTGTGCGCGTCGTGGAACTCGCGTCGTGGACCTTTGTGCCGTCGGCCGGCGTCGCGCTCTCCGATTGGGGTGCCGACGTCGTCAAGGTCGAGTCGCTGGCTGGGGGTGATCCGGCGCGTGCACTAGTTGTCGGTGGACTTGCTCGCGCCAACGCCAAAGCCGATGCAGATTTCATGCTGGAGCTCGGTAACCGCGGCAAGCGCAGCATCGGCCTCGACATCAAGTCGCCGGCAGGACGTAAGGCATTCGATCAGCTCCTCGCCGAGGCCGACGTTTTCCTGACGAACTGGCGACCCGGCGCCCTGGAACGCGCGAGACTCACCGTGGAAGACGTCCGCAAGATCAACCCGACCATCATCATTGCCCGCGGGTCAGGTAGCGGTGTGCGCGGACCGGACGGCGAAAAGGGCGGATTCGATGCTGCCACCTACACCGCCCGCGGAGGCGTAGCGAGCACTTTTGCGATCCCCGGTTACGAGCACCTGCCCCAGCAGGGCCCGGCCTTCGGCGATCTCCAGTCGGGTATCACCCTCGCCGGAGGCGTCTGCGGCGCGCTGTTCCATCGTGAACGCACTGGTGAGCCCTCGATTGTGGATTGTTCACTGCTGGCGCAGGCGATGTGGGCGATCGCGCCTTCGATCGGCGCGGCAGAGATGTTCGGAGTTGAGCAACTGCCAGCATGGTCGACGCCAGACACCGTGATCAACCCGCTGTCCTACCGCTACAAGACCAGAGATCAGCGCTGGATTCAGCTTGTATTCCTACAGCCCGACCGATTCTGGCCCGGATTCTGCGACCGTATGGGGCTGAGCGAACTGGCTCACGATGAACGTTTCGATTCCACAATGAAACTCATTACCAATGCCAAAGAGGCGGCGGCGATCTTGGCGAAGGCGTTCGCCGAGCACGATCTGGCGCACTGGCAGAAGGCGCTCGAAGACGAACCAGGTGTGTGGGAGATTGTCGCCAACCCACTCGAAGTGCTCAATGACCGCCAGGTCGAACCCAACGGGCTCATGGTCACCAATACCGACGACCAAGGCCGAGAGTATCGAGTCGTCGCCGCGCCTGTGCAGTTCAACGAGACCACACCGGCGCCGTCCCGCGCACCTGAGCATGGGCAGCACACGGAGGAGATCTTGCTGGAACTCGGTTGGGAGTGGGACGACCTCGCAGACGCCAAAGACGCTGGCGCGGTTCTATAGTCACGCCGATCGAAGGACCGGGACGAAGGAGTATCGTTGAACAGTCCGCGGGGCATCTTGCCAGCGTCGGCGGCGCAGTTCGGGTCCAAGATTGCACTCATCACCGATACCGTCAGCCTCAGTTATGACCAGCTGGATGATCTGACGAATCGGGTCGCGATGGCGTTGGTCAGCCGCGGGCTGCGACCAGGACAAGTCGTCTCACTGTATTCGGAGAACCGGTGGGAATGGATCGTGGCTTACCACGGTGCGTTGAAGGCGGGCGCGATCGTCAACCCGATCAATGTGATGCTGACCGGCGCCGAACTGACCTATGTGTTGGAAAACTGTCGCGCAACAACCCTATTCATCTCCGGCGATAAGACGGCAACACTTGCCGCACTCGGCGAAATCGAATCACTGCAGACCACCGTATGTTTCGATGCGTACAGCGCACAGCCTTCCACCGATCTGCTGGACTTTGGCGAGCTCCTTGCCGTGGCACCAATGGAGTCCGCGTGCCCGGCTGTGAAGGGGGATGAACCCGCTGTCATCGGATACACCTCGGGAACGACTGGCCATCCGAAAGGAGCTGTTCAAAGCCATCAGTCGGTATTCCTCAACTGCGCTCATACGGCGACAATGCATGGTCGGACAGGCAGCGACGTCGTAGTGACGGCACTGCCCGCCGCCCACGTGTACGGCAACGTCTCCATCAACTCAACGTTCTTGGTCGGCGGGACCGTCGTACTGCTGGAGCGTTTTAGCGCCATGTCGGTGCTCACCCAAATTGAGCGGCATGGCGCGACGATGTTCGAAGGCGTACCGGCGATGTATGCGATGTTGCTTGCGGACCCCGCTCTGGCAGGCGCCAACCTTTCGACGCTGACCCGTTGCACCGTCGGTGGGCAAACCATGCCTCTGTCGACCATCGAACGATGGCAGGACCGGAGCGGCTGCCGCCTGATCGAGTTGTGGGGGATGACTGAGATCGCGGGTCTTGGAGCTACGCACTCCCTCCACACGCCGCCAATGCCGGGGACGATCGGCATCTCGCTGCCCGGAGTCGAACTTCGCGTAGCCGATGTCGACGACTCGGCTCGGACGTTACCCGCCAATCAACCTGGCGAGCTCATGATTCGAGGACCGCTGGTAATGCTGGGCTATCACGAGAACGAGGCTGCCACAGACCAAACCATCGAGCCGGACGGATGGCTACACACGGGTGACGTCGCGGTCATGGACAACGTCGGCTACGTCCGTATTGTCGACCGAATCAAGGACATGATCATCACTGGGGGATACAACATATATCCCGCAGAGATCGAGCGGGTGCTCTCCGAGCATCCCAAGGTGGCATTGGTGGCCGTCGGCCCGGTGCCAGATCCTGTCAAGGGCGAATTAGCTTGCGCCTATATCGTTCCCGTGGCCGGCGCGCAATTGGGTGCGGATGAGATCATCGCGTTCGCTGCGGATCGGCTGGCGGCCTACAAGCGTCCGCGACTGGTTCGATTGATCGAGGAGCTTCCGCTGACCTCGACAGGAAAAGTCATGCGCCGCCGCCTGATCGATCTGTTCACCGAGGCTCCCTCACCCTCGCTGTAGCGCTACACCCGAACAGATGTGCCGCCGCCACCTCAGGACGCGATCAAATAGGGCCCATCCGCATCTCGAAGGTGCTACTGAGCAGAGAGGGACCGGCGTGACAACAGGCAGCGCTTCGGTGCAAGAAACAGGGAAGGGTGTGCCCAGCCCCCAACCGTACCGGTTTGAATCCGACGAGCAACTGCTTGCCGCGCAACCCGATCGGATAATCTCGGAGCGGCTCGCCGCGCCATCGATGCGGCTGCGGCAGGCAGTCACGACGGTCCTGGACGGATATGCCGACCGTCCGGCGGTGGCTTACCGTTCGTACGAACTATCGGCCGATGACAGGCGGACCGTGCGACGGCCACTGCCCCAGTTCGAGTCCATCACCTACCGGGAGCTTGGTCGGCGAGTAGCTGCAGTCGCCCGAGTCTGGCATCGCGGAGTCAACGACAGTTCGGTAGCACCGGGAGACTTTGTCGGGATTCTCGGGTTCGTCAGCGTCGACTACACCGTAGTCGACCTGGCCTGCCTTCAGATGGGTGCAGTCGTTGTTCCGCTCCCGAACGTAGGCCAAGAGGTGATCGCCGACATTCTCGGCGAGGTGGCTCCAAAGGTGCTGTGCACCAGCGTTGACAATCTCGATCTGGCGGTCGACGCCGTGCTGTGTTCCGAATCGCGACCGGGACGAGTCGTGGTGCTCGACTACGTCACCGCGGATGACGATCACCGCCACGCGCTCGACGCGGCCCGTGCGCGGCTGGAAACACACTCTCGTGCGATCTCACTCCAGCCGTTGTCAGAGTTGATCAGTGAGGGTGAGACGCTCCCACCGGTCAACTTCGACGCGCACGACGACAATTACGAGGACGACGCGGACCCCTTGGTGTGCCTGCTGTACACCTCGGGCAGTACCGGCGCTCCCAAAGGCGCGATGTACACCGAGCACATGTTGATCGCTCCCTGGCAACAGGCGTTGCCGGGCCCAGTCATTTCGTTCAATTACCTTCCGATGAGCCATATGTATGGCCGTGCGTACCTCTATACCACCCTGGCCAACGGCGGTACGGCTTACTTCGCGGCGAAGCCCGATCTATCGACCTTCTTCGAAGACCTCGCGATGGTGCGACCGACGTCACTGAACCTGATCCCACGGGTCTGCGAGATGATCATTCACCGGTACCACGGTCAATTAAGCCGTTGCTCCGACGAGAATTCCAAACGAGCGGACGTCGAACAGACAGTCGCAGAGGATATTCGGCGCAACGTGCTCGGTGGGCGATATATGTGGGCAAACTGCAGCACTGCTCCGCTCTCGGCGCAGCACACCCAGATCCTGCGTCAGCTGTTGGATGTGCCGCTGCTGATTTCGTATGGCTCCACCGAAACCGGCGGCATAGTGATGGACGGCAAAGTGCTCCGTCCGCCTGTGCTCGATTACAAGCTCATCGATGTCCCCGAGCTCGGCTACTACGGCTCCGACAAACCGTTCCCGCGAGGAGAGTTACTGGTGAAGTCGCAGCACATGATGGCCGGCTACTTTCAGCGCCCCGAGATCACCGCGGGAATGTTCGACGGCGATGGCTTCTACCGCACCGGTGACATCATGGCCGAAACCGGAGAAGACCAGCTGGTTTACGTTGATCGGCGCAATAATGTACTGAAACTGTCTCAGGGCGAATTCGTCACCGTGTCTCATCTTGAGGCGGTGTATGCCTCCAGCTCCCTGATACGCCAGATCTACGTCTACGGCAGCAGCGAACAGTCCTACGTACTCGCGGTGATCGTGCCGGACCCGCAAGAAGTCTCCGGGGACCCATCAGCCGTTAGGGGCGCGTTATCCACTGAACTGCAGCAAGTTGCGCGTGATGCTGGTTTGCAGCCTTACGAGGTACCACGCGACTTCATTGTCGAAATCGAGCCGTTTACCGTCGAGAATGGGTTGATCACTACGGTGGGCAAGCTCGTCCGGCCAGCGCTGCGTGCGCGCTACGAGAGCGTTCTGCAAGACGTCTACCATCAAATCGCAGAAGCCCAGGAGCGCGATCTCGCCGAACTCCGGGCCGGAGCGGGACAACGTCCAATTCTGGAGACCGTGTATCTCGCTGTTGGAGCCACCTTGGGGCTGCCTGCAACCGCAATCACTCCGGAAGCCAGGTTCAGCGATCTCGGTGGAGATTCTCTGGCGGCCCTGTCGCTCGCGACGCTGCTGGAAGAATCGCTACACGTCGATGTACCGGTCGGAACGGTCATCAGCCCGACGGCCAGCCTGCAGGCGCTGGCCAAAGAAATAGAGCGCCAGCAGCATTCAAATACTCCGACGTTCGCCGCTGTCCACGGCTCAGGCTCTGCAGAGATACGAGCGACGGACCTCAAACTCGAGAAGTTCATCGACACCGACACGCTAGACGCGTCACGACTGCTTTCGCCGCCGACCGATACGCCCCGAACCGTCCTGATCACCGGCGCCAACGGCTATCTCGGTCGGTTCCTGTGCCTCGAATGGTTACAGCGAGTTGCTCCGGTGGGGGGCAAGGTCATCTGTATTGTCCGGGGCAATTCGACCGACCAAGCAATCGCGCGCATGACCAAGCCATTCAACAGCGACCCCGAACTCCTGAGTCGGTTCACTAAACTCGCACAGGACCACCTCGAAGTGGTCGTTGGCGACATTAGCGAGCCCAAACTAGGTGTGGGGGAGAAGATCTGGGAACGACTTATCCGTGAGGTCGACTGCATTGTTCATTCCGGTGCGCTCGTCAACCATGTCCTGCCGTACCGGCAACTGTTCGGGCCCAATGTCACAGGAACATCCGAACTGATCAGGTTGGCGATCACGGCCCGGCTCAAGTCCCTTGCATTTGTGTCATCAGTGGCGGCTGCATTCGCAGCAGACGGGAACCCGATCCCTGAGGACGCAGACATTCGGGTCGCCATCTCCGCGCGCACCGTCGGCGACGGATATGCCAACGGTTACGCGGCCAGCAAATGGGCCGGCGAAGTCCTCGCGAGGGAAGCCCATGACCTATGCGGGATCCCCGTGGCGGTTTTCCGTTCCGACATGATCCTTGCACACAGCCAATATCGAGGCCAGCTCAATGTGCCAGACCTGTTCACACGTCTCATCTTCAGCCTGATCGTCACCGGAATAGCCCCTCGCTCGTTCTACCAATCAAATGGCGAAATCCCGCGAGCCCACTATGACGGGCTCCCAGTGGATTTCGTCGCACAGGCAATTGTTGAATTGGGAGCGCGAGCAACCAGCGGGTTCCAGACGTACCACGTGGTGAACCCTCACGATGACAACGTCTCCATGGATACCTTTGTTGACTGGCTGGCAGCGGTCGGCTACCCGGTCCAACGTATCGACGATCATGGTGACTGGTTCGAACGGTTTCAATCTGCGTTGCGCTCGCTGCCGGAGAACCAGCGCCAGCATTCGGTGCTGCACCTCCTCGACGCATTTCGGTACGCAGGCCCCCCCACGGCCGGTTCGCGTACCGACGCGACGCGGTTCCGTGCGGGAGTGGCGGCGGTGAGTTCCATTGCTGGCGGCGAAATACCCCATCTTTCAGAGAAATTCATTGTCAAGTACGCGACCGACCTGACTGCCCTTGGCCTGTTGACGCCTCGATTCGTGAATGGAGATCACCAATGAAATCTCGCGCTGCAGTCCTCCACGGGGTGGGAATGGACTGGGAAGTTGCGGACATCGAACTCGACCCACCCCGCGCGGGCGAAGTGCTTGTCAAGATGGAGGTGGCGGGAATATGTCACTCAGATGACCATTTCGCCACTGGCGATTGTGTCCCGAGTGAGGCCTTGACACAGATGATGGCAGCGGCCGGATTGCCAGTTGCCGAATGGTTTCCGCTCCTTGGCGGCCATGAGGGAGCGGGGATCGTCGAGCAGGTCGGTCCCGAGGTGCGCAACCTCAAGGTGGGCGACCACGTCGCGATGTCTTTCATTCCGGCATGCGGCGATTGTCGCTGGTGCGTCTCTGGCTCCAGCTACCTTTGCGATGTCGGGTCGCAGCTCTACAGCACGGGTATGACGACCGATGGAACATCGCGCAGGCATCTAGGCGGTGAAGACCTGACCGCCATGATGCAGGTCGGCACCTTCTCCGAGTATGTGGTGGCCTCCGAACGGTCCCTGGTGAAGGTCCACGACTGGATCCCCTTTCACGCTGCTGCTTTAGTATCATGCGGTGTCACAACAGGATTCGGCTCCGCATCGGTGAGCGCTCAGACCAAACCGGGGGACACTGTTGTCGTCATCGGCGCCGGCGGGGTCGGGATGGGCGCCGTGCAGGGCGCGAGAGCGGCCGGAGCAAAGTACGTCGTAGCCGTCGATCCGATCACGTTCAAACACAACGCCGCGACATTACTGGGAGCAACTCACGCGGTCGGACAAGTGCACGAGGCCTTCGACATGGTCAAGGAGCTGACGTGGGGCGTCATGGCAGACAGGGTCATCATCACCGCCGGTGTCGTCCACACTGATCTCGTAGCGAGCGGGATGATGCTCATTCGCAAAGGCGGTGTCTGTGTATTGACCGGGATCACCCCACTCGAGGAGATGACCGTGCCGCTGGTCCTGGCCGACATGGTGAATTCGAGTAAGACCCTCAAAGGTGCCCTCTATGGAGAGATGAACCCGAGAGTGGCCATCCCATCATTGTTGTCAATGTACGAGGCGGGCGACCTCCAGCTGGACGAGCTGGTGAGCAGGCGTTACCGTCTCGATGAAATCAACCAGGCCATCAAGGACCTCCGCGACGGAGTCAATCTACGGGGCGTGATCGATTTCAGCCTCGGGTAGACGTTTGTCCAATTGCTGGTTGCTGAACCGGATCCGATCACCGCGAGCACGGCCGAATCTTCCTTGGCCGGGAAACGCGTTTGACCGGATCCGGTGCGCTGCATATCCAGTTGCGACTGTTGGCTAGGAGCCGTCGATGGGCGTGAGCTTGAACGGCATCACGATCGTGAGGCCCTTGTTGATACCGCAGCCGCCACTCGGTGCAGTTGTCTTGTCGAATCCGGCGAAGGTTGACGAGTGTATGTCCAAGGTGCCCTCGTCATTTACAGCGTAGAAGCGGATATGTTGAAGTCCGTCTACTGCAGCGCCGCTTTGGCATGACTCCCAGCCCGGGACAGTCCTTTTGACGTTCCACGTACCTGACGACTGATAGACCGGCGCCGACCAACCCTGATTGCTGTGCACCTCTCCAGAGCACGCGGTGGGGGCGCTACACGATGACGAGATCGTCCAAGTGGCTACGACCACCTGTTCGTCGTGGAACCGGTCGTTGGTCTTCGCCCACTGACCGTTCGACTCGGCACGAAAAGTACCGTTGAGCGCCCATCTGTCCGTGCCGTTGGCGATGCCCGGGGCGCCCGTTCCAGCTCCGACAATGATCATTGACAGTCCTGCCAGGACTCCGCGGCGAGCTCTCCTTCGTGCACTCATGGGTATCTTGGCGTGTCGCATCGTGCACCCATGACCACAGAACCTCCGTACGCGCGTGTTTGGTCAGGAAGTGCACCAGATGGAGCGGTCTTTCGTCACACCCAAAAGGATGTACCGCGCCGCACGGAAAGTGCGGTCAGATATGCCGTCGAGCTGCGTGCACCGCCCTGTGGTGAATCTCGGAGTCGGCGTCGAGGTGTGGAGGCGAAATAAGTTGAACGACTCGGGTCCTGCGCGGGCGCGCAGACCAGACGCGCGCATCCTTGCGGGTTCAGTCACGGTTGCGGTGATCGTGGCCGTCGTCGCCTCGGTCGTCGTGATGTTCCGCGGGGGCCTCGCGACGACAGTCCCATTGACGGTGATCTCGGCGCGGGCCGGACTGGTGATGAACCCCGACGCCAAGGTGAAACTCCTTGGGGTCGAGATCGGCCACGTCGAGTCGATCGAGAATCAGCCCGGCGGAAATGCATTGCTGCGGCTGGCAATTGATAGTCGGCAGTTCGCTCAGATACCGGCCAACGCCAAGGTCGAGATCTCTTCGGCAACCGTGTTCGGTGCCAAGTCGGTGGAACTGATTCCGCCCGCCGACCCGTCCCCGGAGAAAATGCAGGCCGGCCAGGTTCTCGACAGCGATCGCGTCACAGTGGAGTTCAACACGGTGTTCGAGAACCTCACCGCCGTGCTGAGAAAAGTCGATCCTGCCAAGATGAACGAGACACTGCGCGCCATCGCCGAGGCGATCAACGGCCGCGGTGCCCGCTTCGGCACTGCGATGCGCGACCTCGACGCGATGTTGGCCGGCATGGAACCCAGCCTGCCTACCCTGAGCCACGAGATGGAGACCGCGCCGACCGTCCTCAACGCCTACGCCGACGCGGCCCCAGACCTGCTGAATATCGCTGACAACGCCGCTTCGATGAGTCAAACGGTGGTCGATCAACAGCGCGACCTTGATGCATTCCTGGTCAGCACAATCGGATTGGCTGACGTCGGCCAGGACGTGGTGAGCACCAACCGGCAGTCGACGACCGATCTCGTGCACATTTTGGTCCCGACCACGTCGCTGACCGACAGATACAACCAAGCATTGACGTGCGGCCTGGCCGGGATGGTCCACATGTCCCAAGGACCGCCGTTCCCGGAGCCCGGGCTCGTACTTTCCATCGGATTCCTGCTGGGCAGGGAGCGATACCGTTTCCCCAGCAACCTGCCGAAAGTGGCCGCGACCGGCGGACCCCAATGCCACGATCTGCCGAATCTGCCCTTCGGTACGCGGGCGCCCTTCGTCGTGGCCGATGTGGGTGCCAATCCGTGGCAGTACGGCAATCAGGGCATCCTGCTCAATTCCGACGGCCTCAAGCAGGTGCTGTTCGGCCCCATCGATGGCCCACCCCGCAACACCGCACAGATAGGGCAGCCCGGATGAGCAGAACACTGGGAACGATGCTGAAATTCGGTGCCTTTGCCGGTGTCATGGTCGTGCTGACCGGGTTCCTGTTCATGATCTTCGGTCAGTACCGCACCGGTGCCGCCGAAGATTTCACCGCGACGTTCGCCAACGTCTCCGAACTCAAGACCGGAGACTCAGTACGGGCCGCCGGCTTGCGGGTCGGCACCGTGACCGATGTGAGAATGCAGTCTGATCGAACCGTGCGGGTGGGCTTCACCGCTGATCGCGGGGTTGTGCTCACCACGGGCACCCGCGCAGTGGTGCGGTACCTCAATCTTGTTGGCGACAGATTTCTCGAGCTGGTTGACGGGCCCGGCTCGACCAGGATCCTGCCGGCCGGATCGAACATCCCAACCGAACGCACCGCACCGGCGTTGGATCTGGACCAATTAGTCGGCGGTCTCAAACCAGTCATCCAGGGTCTCAACCCGCAGGATGTCAATGCACTCACAGCATCACTGTTGCAGGTGTTCCAAGGGCAGGGCGGGACGTTGAAGTCGCTGCTAACCGAATCAGCGTCCTTCACAGACGGATTGGCCCAGAACAGCCAGACCATCCAGCGCTTGATCGACAACCTGAATCTCGTGGTCGAAACGCTGTCGGCCGATGGCGACAACTTCTCCGGAGCGATCGACAAGCTGACCCAGCTGGTCAGCCAGCTCTCGACCGAACGTGACCCGATCGCCGAGGCCATCGACGCACTGGACAAGGGCACGGCATCGATTGCCGATCTGCTCACCGATGCCCGCCCGCCGCTCGCTGGCACCGTAGATCAGCTCGCACGTCTGGCGCCGCTTGTTGACGACGACAAGGAGCGCCTCGACAACGCGCTGCAGAGGGCGCCCGGCAACTACCGAAAACTGGTGCGCCTGGGCGCCTACGGCAGCTGGATCAATTACTACATCTGCGGCTTCACTATCCGGGTCACCGACCTGCAAGGCCGGACCGCAGCATTTCCATGGTTCAAACAAGAAGGCGGGAGGTGCGCGGAGCCCTGATGCTTAAATACCGTGGACCAAGACTGATCCGAGCCGGCGTGATCGGCACGGTGCTGATACTCCTGATCATCGCCGTCGGGTTACAGCCGGAACGGCTGATGGCATGGGCGGCAGGTGCCCGCTATCACGCGACCTTTGTTGACGCGGCCGGATTGACAGTCGGCAACAAGGTACTGATGTCGGGTATGAAGGTCGGCTCAGTATCGGGAATCGAGCTCCGTAACGGCAAGGCGTTGGTGACCTTTTCGATCACCGGCGCCACACCGATGGGTTCGGAAACCACCGCGCACATCCGTACAGGCACGCTATTGGGCCAACGCGTCATGACCCTGGAATACGCTGGAAGCCACATCATGCACCCCGGCGACACCATTCCGGTGTCTCGTACGTCGTCCCCGTACTCACTGACCGAGGCGGTCAGCGATTTCACCACCAACACCGCCGCGACCAACACCGACGACCTCAGTCGGTCATTAGACACCTTGTCTGACACCCTCGATCAGATCGGCCCTCAACTGGGGCCCACCTTCGATGGATTGTCGCAACTCTCTCGCGCGTTGAACGATCGCAATGACACCCTGCGCCAACTGCTCGGCAGCGCCGGACGCGTCACCGGCATTCTGGCCGACCGCAGCCAGCAACTCAACGAGCTCATACTCAATGCCAACGACCTGATCGCAGTCCTCAACGAACGTCGACAGGCCATCGTCGACCTCCTTGCCAGCGTGTCGGTGGTCGCCAAGCAGCTATCTGCGCTGGTCGAAGACAACGAGCACGAGTTGGCGCCCGCTCTGCAAAAACTCAACTCGGTCGCGGCGATGTTGGAGAACAACCGCGACAACATCTCCAAGGCCCTACCCGGATTGGTGAAATACCAAATCACCCAAGGCGAAGCTGTTGCATCGGGCCACAACTACATGGCCTACGTGCCCAACCTGTCGCCAGCGCAGATCCTTCAGCCCTTCCTCGACTACGCTTTCGGCTTCCGGCGCGGAACCGACGCGGGGCAGCCGCCGGACAATGCCGGGCCCCGCGCCGAAATACCGTTGCCTTACAACGGTATTCCAGGAGGATCGCGGTGACTGGTCGCGGTAGAGTAGTGCGTGTCGTCGCAATTGCACTCGTAAGTCTGCTATTGGCCGGCCTCGTGACGGTGTTGCGCGCCAACTACTTCGGCCCGACCCGGATCACCGCGCTGTTCACCAGCGTTACCGGTATCTACCCCGGTGACGAAGTGCGGGTTGCCGGTGTCCGTGTCGGCACGATCGCTTCCATCAAACCGGCCGGCGCTCAGGTGAAGGTGGCACTGCAGGTCGACCACGGGGTATCGATCCCTGCTGAGGCCAAAGCAGTGATCGTCGCCCAGAGTCTCGTTGCGGCACGCTATGTCCAACTCGCGCCCGCCTATGAAGGCAACGGGCCGACGATGTCGGCTAGTGCAGTGATTCCCGTCGATCGCACCGCAATTCCTGTCGAATGGGACGAGGTCAAGACACAATTGACCCGTCTAGCCGCCGAATTGGGCCCCCACGCGACGGCGCCGAGCGGGTCCGCATCACGCTTCATCGAGAGCGCGGCCAACGCGATGGACGGCAACGGCGACAAGCTGCGCCAGGCCATCCATCAACTCTCAGGAGTCGGGCGCATCCTGGCTGACGGCAGCGGCAACCTCGTCGACGTCCTGACAAATCTGCAGACGTTCGTGACCACCTTGCGCGACAGCAACACCCAAATCGTGCAATTCCAGAACCGATTTGCGACTCTGACCAGCGTCGTCAACGACGGCCGGTCCAACCTCGATGGTGCGCTGACCAATTTGTCGTCGGCGGTGGGCGATGTGCAGCGGTTCATTGCCGGCACCCGAGACCAAACGGCCGAGCAGATGCAGCGCCTGGCGAACGTGACCCAAACGCTGGCTGACCACAAGACCGACCTGGAGAACCTGCTACACGCCGCGCCCAACGCCATGGCGAACAGCTACAACATCTACAACCCCGACACCGGCACCAACGTTGGTGGCTTCGTGTTGAACAACTTGTCCAGCCCAATTGGGTTCATCTGCGGTGCGATCGGAGCCGTCGAGAACATCACCGCACCCGAAACGGCCAAACTGTGCGCCCAGTACCTCGGCCCGGCGTTGCAACGGCTCAACTTCAACTACCTTCCATTCCCGGTCAACCCATATCTGATGAAGTCGGCTAGCCCCGGCAACCTGATTTACACCGATCCAGCGCTGGCTCCGGGCGGTAGTGGAGCAACACCAGTGCCGCCAGATACGCCTCCGGCGGTGTCCGCCTACACCGGAGCCTTCGATGCTGCGGCTCCGCCAGCGCCCGGTCAGCCCCCCGCAGTAGTGCCCGGTCCTACCGCGCCGGACCATCTGCCTGCGGAGCCCTCGCCGGCGTTGTATCCCGGAGCCCCCATCCCTACGCCTTCTAGGACCGTCAACGACATGCTGCTGCCAGCCGAACAGCCCGCGCCGTGATCGCCCGCAGCCTCCCTCGCGTGGTTGCGGTGGCCGCATGCCTTCTACTGAGTACCTCCGGGTGCGCTTACCATGGCCTGAATTCGGTGCCGCTGCCAGGAGCTGTTGGACGTGGCAGCGGAGCCAGTTCCTACCACGTTCAGTTGGTGAATGTTGGTACGTTGGAGTCGAATTCGCCGGTTCTCGTTGACGACGTAGTCGTTGGCAGTGTTGGACCGATGTCGTTCAAGGACTGGCATGCTGAGGTCGAAGTCTCCGTGCGCGAGGATGTGGTCGTACCCGCCAACGCGGTCGCTGCCGTCGGTCAGACCAGCCTGCTCGGTTCGATGCATCTCTCTCTGGATCCGCCGATTGGGGTTGCACCGGAAGGCAGATTGAAACCAGGGGCGACCTTGCTACTGGATCGATCGTTGACCTATCCGTCGACCGAGCAGACACTGTTGGCGTTGTCAGCCGTTGTGAACGGTGGAGGGCTCGGGCAAATCGGCGACATTCTGCACAATCTGAGCGCCGCGATGACAGGAAACCAGGAACAGATCAGATCGTTGCTGACTCGCCTCGACACCTTCATCGGAACCTTGAACAGCCAGCGCGACAACATTATTGCCTCGATCCAGGCGCTGGATCGGCTTGCCGACAAGTTCGCTGGACAACGGGAAGTCGTCGCGCAGGCGCTGCGGAAGATTCCGCCGGCATTGGACGTGATGGTCAGGGAAAGTTCGCGATTTACCACAGCGCTGGACAAGCTCCGCACATTCAGCGACACCACCACTCAGCTGGTCAATGACACGCACGCCGACCTCGTAACCAATTTGCGCAACCTCGAACCAACTCTGCGCGCGCTGGCAGATGTCGGCCCGGGCCTCGACGAGGCATTGTCGTACTTCAGCGTCTTCCCGTACGGGCAGGACGTCATAGACCGTGGGTTGCGCGGCGATTACATGAACCTGTTCGGAATTCTTGATCTGACCGTTCCTCGCCTCAAGCGTGGACTGTTCCTCGGGACCCGGTGGGGTCAAGAGGGTGCGGCACTGGTTCCCGCACCGGGCGAGCCCGGTCAGATCGCGCACACATACGATCCGCTCATGGCTCCATTGGAGTCAGAGGCGCTACCGCCTGGGCTTCCAGCGCCGGACGCCC
Organism: Mycobacterium sp. 48b; assembly: GCF_048282725.1. Classification (NCBI taxonomy): domain Bacteria; kingdom Bacillati; phylum Actinomycetota; class Actinomycetes; order Mycobacteriales; family Mycobacteriaceae; genus Mycobacterium; species Mycobacterium sp. 48b. Next base: position 7,234,733 of record NZ_JBLVUL010000001.1, on the reverse strand, counting down.
CCCGCCTCCTATAACGGGACCGATCCTGCCGGTGGTCCCACCCCCGACCGTAGCCGGCGAGTCGGCAATCACCGCCGGCTCACAAATCTTCGCCGGCCCGTACGGGACGCACCCTGTCACGGATACACCGAAAGCGGGGGGCTGATGCTCACACGGTTCGTCCGTACGCAGCTGATCATCTTTACGATCGCTGGAGTCGTCGGAGCCGTCGTCATGATCTTCGGGTACATGAGGGTTCCGACGCTGCTGGGATGGGGACGCGTGACAGTGACCCTGGAGTTGCCCGCTTCCGGCGGCCTGTACCGCTTCAGCAATGTGACCTATCGCGGAGCCCACATCGGCGAGGTCACTGACATTGACGTCCACGATGCAAGCGTGGTGCGCGCGACGCTGTCGCTGGATCGCTCGGCGAAAGTTCCTTCGGACCTCGTGGCGCAGGTTCGCAGCATGTCAGCAGTGGGGGAGCAATACGTCGATCTGCAGCCACGGTCGGAGGCACCGCCGTATCTGCACGACGGGTCGGTAATTCCCATGGCCCACACCACCATCCCGCAACGCGTCGGCCCCATGATCGACCAGCTCAGCTCTCTGGTCGACAGCCTCCCCAAAGATCGGCTCAACTCGCTGCTTGATGAGTCCAACCGGGCATTCAATGGCGCTGGTTACGACCTGGGGTCGATGCTCGACTCAACGAGCACTCTTACCCACGATCTCGCTGCCGTGTCCGATCGCACGCGTGCCCTGATCGATGACAGCGGCCCATTACTGGACGGGCAAGCTCAAACTACGGACGACCTACGTACATGGGCACGCAGCCTCGCCGGCATCACCGACCAGCTTCATCAAAACGACCCGCAGGTGCGCACGCTGCTGCAGCGCGGGCCCGGATTCGCCGACGAAGTGTCGCGGCTGCTCAACCAAATCAAGCCGACATTGCCTGTGCTGCTGGCGAATCTGACTACGATCGGCCAAGTCGCGGTTACCTATAACGCGGCACTGGAGCAGATATTGGTGCTCATCCCTCCGCAAGTGGCCGCCGACCTCTCCGGAGGCGGCACCAACAACCCCACCGGACACTCCCTGGTCGACTTCGCGATGGCTCTCGGTGATCCTCCCGCGTGCACGGTGGGCTTCTTGCCTCCGTCGCAATGGCGCTCGCCCGCCGACACCACAGAGGTCGACACACCCGACGGCCTGTACTGCAAGCTGCCGCAGGACTCACCCCTAGCTGTACGCGGGGCGCGGAACTTCCCGTGCGTCGACGTGCCCGGAAAGCGCGCAGCCTTCGTTCAGGACTGCCACAGCGACAAACCTTTCCAACCCTTGGCAATGCGCCAGCACGCTCTGGGCCCGGCCCCGCTCGACCCCAACCTCATTGCCCAGGGAGTACCGCCCGACGATCGCGTCCTACCCGATAGCAACATCTTCGGTCCCCTCGATGGGACGCCGATACCGCCGCCTCCGGTGAACAACACCGCCCCGCCGCCCGACTCCCCTGGGGTCGGCGGGGAGCCAGGAGTGCCCTCACTCCCCGGTCCGGACACGCCTGCTGGGCAAGCAGACTCCACCGTCCAGCCGAGCGGCGCTGCGGACCAATCGAATACCGCTGGCCCCTCGGTAGCTGTCGCGAAGTACAACCCCAGCAGTGGGGCATATATGGCATCCGATGGGCACATGTACCACCAAACCAACCTGGTCGGCACGGCCAAGACGTGGCAGGACTTAGTGCTGGTGAGCTAGCCGCTTCCTGCGCTGATTTGTCCAAATGAAACCAGCTCCGCCGGCAAGTGCGAGGAATCGCGGGGTCGTCTTGAGGCATGAGACACATGACTCCACGCCCATTCGGGTGTACCGCTGTTTGTTCGCTGGCACATATTGTTCGATGCCAGCTGCTAGCGATTGAGCGTCGTCCTTTGGCCGGCGCTGCTAGATCGCCACTAGATGCACGCGACGGATAGGGAAGAGGCAAGGGATGTTTGGGCTCGTGGCACGAGGCAAAGGTGTTCAGTACGAAGAGCTGGCGGATGCCACGATTGAGCAACCGCGCGATGCGGTTGTCCAAATGCTGGCTACCTCGATATGCGGCAGTGACCTGCACCTTCTGGATTACGACCTGCCGACCTCTTATCCGATCGGTCACGAAGCTATAGGTGTTGTCGTCGAACGCGGTTCCGGAGTCACCGGTCTGTCGGTAGGCGACCGCGTACTTCTTGCTGGCGACACCGGTTGTGGTTTGTGTCGCCCCTGCATGGCAGGTGAGATCAAGCGCTGCAAGAATAATGGCTTCGGCATCTACGGTACGCCGGGGGGTCTCGGTGGGTGTCAGGCTGAACTGATCAGAGTCCCTAACGCCGATTTCAATACGATGAAAATCCCGGACAACGTGAGCGACGTTCAGGCATTGGCGCTTACCGATTGTCTGCCCACTGCATACAATGCCGTTGTGCAAGCGGACATTCCGCGAGGCGGCATCGTTGTAGTGATTGGACTCGGGCCGATTGGGTTGATTGCCACGGAGTTAGCGTTCCTCTTTGGTGCTGCCTGTGTCTTCGCTGTCGATCTACTGCCCGACAGGCTCGAGCGCGCCAAGGCGCTGGGAGCTGTGGCCCTCGGGCCCGACGAAGTCGAAGACGCGGTGCGAGCCGCAACTTCGGGCGACATGGCTGATTCCGTGATCGAAGCGGTTGGCTCAAAACCATCAGTGGATCTCGCGCTGAAGCTGACTGGCGCGAATCGGACCCTGAGCATTCTGGGGGCCGTTCACGGCGTCGATGTTGCGGTACCGTTCGAATCAGCTTTGCGGGGTGTAACCCTGCGGACGGATCAGACGACCGAGATCCCCAAATACTGGTCGGAGTTGGTCCCGTTGGTCAAATGGGGCCGCGTCCATCCGGAGGCAGTCTTCACCGACACTTTTGAGCTCAAGGACGGCGTTCAGGCCTACCAGAAGGCGCGGTCACGTGATGCCGGAACCATCAAGATTCTGTTGAAACCGTAGACCGGTTGAGTGTCAGGCTGGGGTGAGCGGGCGCGTGAAGCGCCCTCTTGTCTACCAGTCGCCGGTGCCAACGGAACTGTGGCAAGCCGGCCTCAGGCTCGGGAAATAGAGTTTCTGCTGAAGGACGAGTTGCAGAACTCGAGTACCTCGGGTAAGACATCCGACCCACGTTCCGTGCGCAGACAGTCCGACTACCGATGACGGTCCTGTCCGTTCAATAGTGAATCGAGAACGTTGCGTGAGGCGACCTTCGTCGCGGCGGAACGTGCGAAGCCAATTTCAGGAAGGACTAGCGATGACAATCGCCCAAGGTAGAGACGACCGGGTGTTGTTCGAGGTCGATGCGGACCACCGCATCGCCACCATCACGCTGAACAATCCCAAGCAGCGCAACTCCTATGATGCCGCGATGCGCGACGAGATCGCGCGCTACCTCGACATCGTGGCCGACGACGACGATCTGACCGTGGTGTTGCTGCGCGGGGCCGAGGGTGTCTTCAGTACTGGCGCCGACATGAACAACGCGTACGGCTGGTACGGCGATGAGCGCTCGCGCGAAGAGCAGAGTGCTGGAGCCAAGGAGGCTTCTCGGAAGTCACGGCCGAGCCAGCGACGCCGACTCACGGTGGACCGCAAGTCTTTTGGCTTCTACCACAACTTCATGGGCTTCCCGAAGGTCACCGTGGGCGAGATCGGCGGCTACGCACTGGGCGGTGGATTCGAGATGGCGTTGATGACCGACATCTCGGTGATCGCCCGCGATACCAGGATCGGGATGCCGGCCACCCGGTTCCTCGGTCCGGCGCTGGGCAGCCTGCACATGTTCTTCCACCGCCTCGGCCCGGTGCTGGCCCGGCGGATGCTGCTCACCGGGGACATCGTCGAGGCCGGTTCCATCGAGCACCTCGGCATCTTCACCGACACGTGCGATGCCGATCAGCTGACGGCACGGGCACAGTACTGGGCGGCCAAGGCCGCCAAGATGCCGGCCGACGGTGTGGTGATCGCCAAGGAGGCGTTCCGGCTCGTCGAGCAGAGTCAGGCCTACCAGGGCGAGGAGGTGGCCAGCTACATCTTCCACGCCTACGGCACCAACCTGCAGTTCTCGCCGGGTGAGTTCAACTTCGTCAAGACCCGCGCGCAGCATGGCACGAAGGAAGCGTTCCGGCTGCGCGACGAACATTTCCACGTCCCCGAACCCATTTCGAGTCTCGACATTTGATTCGACGACGGGGCGCCAACTGTGCGATCTACGGGCTCAGGCGATAGCGGTGCATCGTAGCGTTAAGGGCAACACGATTTGATTCTCGAAATCATGTTGCTCCAGAAGGGCTTTGGCGTTGCACTTGGCCTGTCGATCAGCAGGGCGATCGAAAGTTTGGAAATCGTCCGGTAATCAACGGATGTCGATAACAGCGAAGCGCTGGGTCCATCGCGAGGTTCTCACAGCCGATCATGCGGCACTGCCGCTGTAGCATCGGGGCCCCACCACGTCGAGGAGTATCCAGCCGTAGGTCACCCGACAGTGGTTGCGGTGTGCAATCATCAGTCGCGTTGCCCATTCGGATTGGTGCCGCACAGCTAGTGGCGATTGCCTCGCAGGAATTGCGCTAGCGATAGACGCGACGGAGCTCCGACGTTAGAAAGCGCGAGCCGACTTGTGGTACCTGAAATTGCCGGCAGCGTGGTCGCTTTCGATGTACGCGGGTATCGGAGTGCAGATGTGGCTGCCACCGTACATGGCGGGTCGGTGTAGCTATGCTGGGCTGTGCGCGCCGCTCCGTTCAAAGGACACGCTGGTCCGTACATCTGAGTCACCTGGCGGGATTTGGCATCGCATTGTGCTCACGGCGTGCACTCCGGCCGGCGCTCGGCGAATTGGGCCGCATAGGTCGGCTGACGTTGCCGGTCTTCGGGGATCATGAAATCGCTTGAATCGGGCTCCAGCGGTCAACGCAAGCCGTCAGCAAGTGGAGGCGTCACTGATTCGGCGCTCGGCGTCATCGAGGAGGCAATTGAGACCGAACTCGAAGAGCCGATCGTCTGGTATTCCTCGCCTGCGCGGCACTGAATCGAGTGTGTCAGCCTTCGATGCCGGGACTTCGGGATGAGCGGGGAAACCTATGGTGTCAGATCGAAACTGCTTGTCGTACAGTCGTCGTAGAAGCATCGATCCTCTAATGTGGATCGTCACGGCGTTCACCGTATCCCAGGCGTCTGCTTTCGGCAGCCCGGCATCGACCAGATCGGCAACTGCTTTCGTGACATCCTCTGCGCCGTACTGCGCCACTGCCGAAGTTGTTGGTGCCCGGGACAGGACCAGGTCGCACATTACGGGGTTGGCGCCAAGCGTCTTCCATGCATTTGTCGCGTAGGCCGACAGTGCCGATCGCCAGTCGTCTCCTTCGCCGTATGCGGTGCTGCGGGCGAACTCGGCGACACTTCGGTCTCTCATCGCCTCCAAGAGGGCGCCTTTCCGACCAAAGTGCCAGTAGATGTTTGTGATACCTACGTCGAGGCGCTTGGCCAGACTGGGCATGCTGAAGTTGTCGATACCTACCTCTTCTGCCAGGGCGAATGCGCCGTCGAGCAGTTGCTTGGGCGTGATCGAGCCGCGGTCACGGCGCGCTTTCTTGCGCTCGCGATCTGCTCGCTTGGTCATCGTGTTTTCGCCCTATCGATGTTTCCTGACAACAGAAAAGGAGGCAACGCGACGCCTGCTGGCCCTCACACGGTGCGAGGGTTCGTCGCGATCGTCGCTATCTGTGAAGTCATACTGTTGGTAATACAGTTGACATGATAATAGGTACGTGAAGTCCGTGCCTCGCTCAAGCTGGGGCTCATGCGGTGCGTGATTGACGCTGCATTTCATGCAAAACGTAGTACGTGACACACGATCGGTGCGGTTCAGACGGACGGCCTGCTATCGAATGATCGTGGCAGATTGGGCTACTGGCCAGTTCGGCGTGCTCCGATGCGCTGCTGGGCGCTGTCGAGGATGCACAGCAGCCCGAACTCGAACAGGTGCTCGTCGGGCACGTTGCGTCGAAGGCTTGCCGTCTCGGAGCCCTCGGCCGCCGATCGGTCTTCGGCACGCTCGGCAGGTACTTCGGTTGTGCGGAACTGCCGGTCGTATATGCGGCGAATGAGCAACGAGCCTCTGATGTGGATCGTGATGGCGTTGTACGTATCCCATGCGTCCTGGGGTGTTAGTCCGGCGTGCACGAGATCGGCGACCGCCCGTTCAGCATCGGCGGCGCCGTGTCTCGCGACGGTTTCACTCGAGCGTTCACGGGATAGGATCAGGTCACACATCACCGGGTTGCTGCACAGTGCCCTCCACGAGACCTTTGCGTATGCGTACAACGATGCGCGCCAATCATTTCGACCTACATACCAAGTCGTGCTGGCGAATTGCGCAATCGCCCGGTCCTGCATCGCGTCGAGGAGGTCGTCTTTTCGGCGGAAGTGCCAGTAGATGCTGGTGATGCCTATGTCGAGATACTTGGCGAGGGTCGGCATACTCAGATTGTCGAGACCAACTTCTTCTGCAAGTGTGTAGGCGCCGCCGATCAGATACTCCGGAGTGATGGACCCGCGATCGCGTCGGCCCAGTTGGCGCTCCCGACCAGATTTCTGGGCGGTCAAGACATCTCCCCATCGTCGGGTCGTGGTGCCGAGAGTTTCTTCGGTAATCCCGAGACTCTGGACAGACACGCCGGCGCCACGGCATTTGCAGTACGGGTTAATGCGCTACCTCGTTGCTCTGACGCAGACACGAAACCCATACCGATAGGTATACAGTAAATCACGTGGATCGGTGCGAGTAGCTCGGATCGTCCCCTCTGGTGCGGCGAACGCAACAAGCCAGCGTCGCTATCGTGGGTGGGTGTACCCCGGAGGATTGGCAGAGTCGACCCACATGTCTATCCGGAGTTCGTTGCCCTGCGCGTAGTCATAGCGGGACAGATCGGTCACACCCGACTCGACCAGGACGTCCTCGCACAGCAAGCTTTGTCCGGTGTACTCACGCGCTGGCTTATTGAAAATCTCGTACGCAGCGTCAGAACATACCTCGGGTTTACGTGACTGCCTCATCGGTCCCTCGCCCCGAAGGTTCTGGATCGCCGCAGTCGCCACCGAGGTACGCGGCCACAGAGTATTCGACGCGATGCCGTCTGCGCGCAGTTCCTCTGCCAACCCGAGCGCACACAGCGACATTCCGAACTTAGCCATCATGTAGGCAGTCGGGCTGAGCCATTCCGGCTCAAGCCTGATAGGTGGTGACATCGTGAGAATATGCGGATTGTCTCGACCCTTCATGCGGGGTATACATGCCCGCGACACCGCATACGTGCCGCGTACCTGAATTCCGTTCATGAGGTCGAATTTCTTCATCGGGACCTCCAGTACGGAAGCCGTATTCAACGCCGATGCGTTGTTCACGCAGATGTCGATGCCGCCGAACTCATGCGCGGTTCGTTCCACCGCAGCTTCGACCGTGTCACTGTCCCTGATGTCTCCGACCAGCGGTAGCGCGTGGCCACCTGCTGCCTCGATCTCGGCAGCTGCGGTGTAGATCGTTCCGGGCAGACGGGGATGGGGCTCGGCAGTTTTTGCGATCAGAGCGACGTTGGCGCCTTCGGAGGCCACCCGTTTGGCGATGGCCAAACCGATACCTCGGCTAGCGCCGGAGATGAACAGTGTTTTTCCAACGAAGCGGCCAGCAACCATGTTTCCTCAATTTCTCGATACTGGACGATCAGCGCACCGTGTCCGTGCTACGGCTGCTCGCGTCGCCGTGGTCGTCAGTTCGCCTTCTGTGCAGGCTTTCCGTAGGCGGGCTTACCTAATCCCAAGGAGTATTGGGCGATCATGTTTCGGAAGACCTCCAGGGTCCCTCCATAGATCCCGACCAAGGGTGCGAACCGGTAGACGTACTCGGTCTGTCCTTGGTCTGCGGCGCTGTCGGCACCGTACGGCAGCGCGGACGATGAGCCCAGAAGATCCATGAGATGCGGCGCGACATCGCGCATGGCCTGAGCTTGCGCAACCCTGCCGAAGATGTTGGGACTGCTTAGTCCTGCTTCGACGCGCGCTACCGCGTGGCCCAATCGGTAGGCGACCGAATCGTCGTCGATGGCCGGCGATCCGCTCTCATCGCGCCGCGAGACCAGCGCAGCGGTGCTGTCCAAAGCGGCGGACAGGAACCCGGCTTGGTGATTGAGTATCGAAACATCCTGCAGGCCATCGGTATTGGCAGACACTGCGCCGTGTTCGTCGTCCAGCGGCCCGCGCAGCACCATCCAACCACCGTTGACGTCGCCCAAGCGGTATCGATCATCGACGGCAACGTCGCTGAAGTACACGATGTTGGTCCGATCGCCGTCGATGGTCCGCAGACCCTGAATCTCAACACCAGGAGCGTCCAGCGGCACGAGGAACATTGTCAGGCTCGCGTGTTTGGGCGCGTCCGGATCGGTGTTGGTGATGAGAAAGACGTATTGACAATTGTGTGCACCTGTCGTGAACATCTTCGAGCCGTTGATGATCCACTGCTCACCGTCGCGGACTGCGCGGGTCTTACAGGTCGCGATGTCTGAGCCCCCTTCGGGTTCGGTATAGCCAAGGCAAAGACGAACGTGGCCTGAGTACACCCGTGGCAACACTTCTTCCTGTACGTCTGGGCGCGCAACCCGCTCCACCGTACGCGCAACCAACTTCGTTGTGCCCCAAGTCACCCACGGCACGTGGTAGCGCCGTAACTCCAGCTCCCAGATCCGCCGACGGACACGGTCGAACCCGCCGTCGGACTCCGGCCGCGACTCGCGCTCGAGGTAGCCCGCCGCCCCCATGGCGAGGTGCACACCTTCGTCGAAGTTGTCGCCTGTTGCCCGTTCGCGCTCGTGCACTTCATCGGTGATGTGCTCATCGAGGAAACTGCGTACCTCACCGAGGAACTCGGCCTGGTCGTCGGTCAGCTGGACCCGTGAGAAGTCCATATTCAGGCCTCCACCTTCTGCCGTGGTTCTGCCACGCCGGCGTCACCTTCGATCGATTCTCTGGCGGCCACGAGTCGGCCAATGTACTTGGCGGTGTCGGCGGGATCGCCTGCCGCCAGTGCCCATCCGCGGGCACGCACCAGGTAGGCGGTGCTGGCCGCCTCGGTGCTCACGCCCAAGCCTCCTTGAGCGTGGACGGCAATCGTGGCCGCGCGGGGGGCCTCGTCGGCCAGGTAGACGAATGCCGCACCAGCCAGTTCCGGTCGGGTATCCGGCTCGTGCTCTAAGTACCATGCTGCGCGCCGGGCCAGGTTTCGACCGCTTTCAACGACGATGGCGTTGTTGGCCAACGGATGTGAGATGCCCTGCAAGGCGCCGATCGAGACGCCCATGGTAAAACGTGACTTCGCAAACTCTGCTGCAACGCGGGTGGTTTCATCAACGACGCCGGTCAACGCGGCTGCGGTCAGCAGTCGCCACTCGTCGAGTGCGCGTCGATGTGCGACCGTGGCGTCGAGACCCGAGGCCAGCACGACTTTGTTCTGGTGGCGTTCCGGATCCACCCAGGCCATCGGGAGCCGCGCCAAGTTCGGCACGTTCGGCAGGGGTTCGTCCAAGGTCAACCGGATCAGGTGTTCCCCCTGAGGGACGATCACATGCTGAGCCGCCCCGGCAGTAGGAACGAGTCGTCGACCGGCCCGGGTGCCGAGACGAGGGTCGAATGCGAGGATTTGCGTTCCGGCAACGACGCCCTCCGCGAACTCGCCGCCGTTGCGCAGAATTCCGAGCCGCGATAGTAGGCGCGCCGCCACGATGTGGTCGATCCATGGCACCGGCGCCAGTGAGCGTCCGACCTCTTCGGCCAGCACTACCAGATCGATCAAGGTGGCGCCGTCGCCGCCGTCGCTTTCCGGCAGTGCCATGGTCGTGGCACCCATGGCACACAGTCGCTCCCATAGCGCGGCGTCGTGCCCGCTCGCCTCCGCGGCCCACACGGCCTCGATAGAGCACGACTTCTTGAAGAAGTCCTGGTACGCCGCTTGCAGCTCACGCTGCTCGTCTGGAAGGCCGTAGTCTTCGCGTCGTAGTTCGAACCGATCCAGCACGCTCATATGGTGTTGCACCCTTCCTTCGTCGATCTTGATGTCGTGCCCGCAGACCCGAGCTGGTGCGGCGGTCCGCTCTTACGTTGCCGGCCGCTACGTGTCGGTACGTGGTTCGGTGTCGTTGCCCCGCCCGTACTGGTGACAGCGACCGTGGGGCAATGTGTCAGGAGGGCAACCCAATAGTCTTGCCGTGCAGGTACTCCAGGAATCCGGAATCGCCGTTGCGGTAGCCGAGACCGCTTTGCCTCATGCCCCCGAATCGGCTAGTGATGCCGAAGTGGCTGGCACCGTTGACGGTGACGTTTCCTGTTCGCATCCGCAGCGCGACGGACTTCGCCCTGTCGAGGTCGCTGCCCGTCACCTCACCAGACAGACCGTAGATCGAATCGTTGGCGATGGCCACGGCTTCGTCGTCGGTGTCATACGGCGTGACTGTCAGTACTGGGCCGAAGATCTCTTCCTGTGCGATCTGTGAGGCGGGTTCGACGTCGGCCAGCAATGTCGGCTGCACGAAGTACCCGACTGGAAGATCGGCTGGGACTGCACCGCCGGTGACTAAGCGGGCGCCCGCGCTGATTGAGGACTGGACGAGACCGAGTACCTTGGCCCGCTGCATGGCGCTGATCTGCGGACCCTGAATGATGCTGTGGTTCCAGGGATCTCCAACTGGAGTGGACTCCATGGCGGCCCTAAGGATCGCGATGCCCTCATCATATCGTCTGCGAGGCAACAAGATCCGACTTGATAGAGTGCACACCTGGCCAGACATCACGCAGGCCATCGTGGCGGTCATCGGCAGCGTACGAGCGAAGTCCGCGTCGTCGAGGTAGATGTGTGCTGACTTCCCGCCGAGTTCGAGCAGGGTCTTCTTCACGGTGGACGCCCCCGCCGCGAGGATGGCACGGCCGGTGGCGGTGGAGCCGGTGAACGTGATCATGTCGACACGCGGGTCGGCGCTGAGTGCGGCGCCGACCTCGTTGGCATTCGAGGTCACCACATTGAAGACCCCGGGCGGGATCTCGGTCTCCTCGGCGACGATCCGGCCGAGCTCGGTGCCCTCCCAAGGGGTCAGCTGAGCGGGCTTGAGCACGACGGTATTACCTGCCATCAACGCCGGAATCGACTCGGCGAGATTGAGGTATAGCGGTACGTTCCATGGCGTGATCGCTCCGACGACACCGAGTGGAACGTGATGCGTGAGCCGCCGTGCAGTGCCCATCGGCGCCGGATGGATTCCGGTGTCCTGAACATATCTGAACGTCCGGCCGTGCTGTGCCCAATGCTTCACCTCGGCGATGGCGCCGGCGACCTGCACCTGGGCGGTCGAGATCGGACAGCCGACTTCGGTGACGAGCAGCCGTACCAGCCGATCTGTGTTGCGTTGCAGTGCGTCATGCAGCTGGGTCAGGCAGTGATAGCGCAGCTCGACGTCGCGTGCCCAATTCGTCTGTTCGAACGCCCGGGCCGCGGCCGTGACGGCGCGATCTACGTCGCCGACGGATCCGTCGGCGACGGTGCCGACGACCTCTTCGTTCGCCGGGTGTACGACGCCAAAGAGCGCGCCACCTGATGCGGGCACAAGCTCACCGTCAATGAGCATGCGTTGCTCACCAGCGAGGATGCCGGTGGTCTCCTGGCTTGCGGTCATCTTTGCTCCCGCTAGGTGGCGAGGATCGTTGCTGCCGCGGTGCCCGGCGCGCCGTACAACTGAGCGAAACCAACCTTGGGGTCGCCGGGCACCTGCCGGTCGCCGGCCTCGCCGCGCAACTGCCGAACGATCTCGTGGACCTGTCGCAATCCAGAGGCTCCGATGGGCTCACCGTTGGCGAGCAGGCCGCCGTCGGTGTTCACCGGCATCGCCCCTCCGATCTCGGTTGCGCCATCGGCGATCAGTTTCTCCTGATCACCGTGCGCGCAGAAGCCGGCCTCGGCCATGTGAATGATCTCGGCTCCGGCGTCGGTGTCTTGCAGCTGAATGACATCGACCTCTTCGGGCGAGATACCGGACTTCTCGAAGGCCGCCCGTGCTGCGTACACGGTGGGTGACTCGGTCTCGTCGATCGGGGCGAAGGTCGTGTTCACCTCGTAGGCGCCGTACTGGCGGGTGCGGATCTCGGTGGCGAGCAGGTATACCGGTTTGGCGGTGTAGCGGTGAGCGATGTCGGCGCGGCACATCACTACGGCGGCTGCACCCTCGTCCGGCGAGCAAAACATGAACTGCGTCAGCGGGTAGTTCAGCATCGGCGCATTGAGTATGACGTCCTCATCGATTCTCTTGCGACGGAATGCATTTGGATTCAGTTCACCATTGCGGAGGTTCTTGTTGACAACTTTGGCCAAGGTGCGTTGTGAGATTCCATGGGTGTGGAGATACCTGTTGGCCTTCATGCCAAAGAACTGAGTCGTCAGGTATTGGCCGTTCTCGGCGTACCACGCAGGCATTCCGACCAACGCCGGATCTTCGGTGAACGCGCCACGGGGATGCTTGTCGAGCCCGACCGCAACACCAATGTCGTAGTCGCCCAACCGAATACCATCAGCGCAGGTCTTGATGGCGCTAGCTGCGGTGGCGCACGCATTGAACACGTTGGTGAAAGGAATACCTGACAGGCCTATCATTCCCACGATGGCATCTGGGTTCGCAACGGTCCAGCTGCCGCCTGCTGCGAACTGGACGTCGTTCCACTCAATGCCGGCGTCCCGAACCGCTGCTGAGATGGCGTCGACGCCCATCTCCATCGCTGTCTTGCCCTCGAAGCGGCCGAAGGGGTGCAAGCCAACGCCGATGATTGCCACTTCGTTCGTTGAATGGCGCATGACTTACTCCTGACTCGGTTGGAAGGCGAACGTGATGATCTCGTTGCCGGTGTCATCGGTTGCGAACGGCACCATCGTTAGTTCAACCTGTTGGCCGAACTTGAGCTTGTCGGGGTCACTCTCGGTGAGCCGGCCCTCAACGCGAATGGCGTCCCCGAGTTGGACGAGGCCGACGCCGAACGGAACGAAATCCTTGCCAGAAGGCCCCTTGTACGGAGGCCCAGGTGCGAACTGTTGTGTCGTCCAGGCCACCAGGGTTCCGCGGCGGGGGAGCAGGATGTCGGCCATCTGCTCTCTACTACAGCGGGGACAACAATGTTGGCGGGGAAATGTCACAGCGGCACAATGCGTGCACTTACTGCCGAACAGTTGAGCGGGCTCCTCCGGCCATGTTGAGATCTCTTGTGACAGTGGTATTTGCATGAAGCGGTGAATCCAATCGGTCGCGACGTTCGAATCTCTTAGAACCCCCGTAATGGGAATCGGGTGCTGCGGTTAGTCGCTGATGTTTGACCGCGCTGCGACGCGGATCGCATCCATGGTCGGCTCCAGGTACTCGTGCTCATGTTTCGACAATGACTGGATGGAGACGTCGTGCCCCTCTGCCTGCTTACGCAGCGCACCGACGGTCGCCTGCTCCTTGGGGACGTGGGCGAACGGATCGAAGTGGTACAGCCGCATGGCGTTCTCGTGGGTGATCTTGTTGATCTCGTCGTCGGGAACTTCGTAGGTTTCGAACACCGCGCTCAACTCCTCGGGGGCTCCGGGCCACATCGAGTCACTGTGCGGGTAGTCCATCTCCCAGCAGATGTTGTCCACCCCGATCTCGTGGCGGTTCTTCACGCCGACGGGGTCTGAGATGAAGCAGGTCATGAAGTGCTCCCGGAACACCTCCGAGGGCAACTTGTCGCCGAAGTCCTGGTGTGTCCACGTCGAGTGCATGTCGTAGGTGCGGTCCACCCGGTCCAGGAAGTACGGGATCCACCCGGTGCCGCCTTCGGACAGCGCGATCTTGAGGCCGGGGTATGCCTTGATCGGTGCGGACCACAGCAGGTCGGCCGCGGCCTGCACGATGTTCATCGGCTGCAGGGTGATCATCACGTCCATCGGGGCATCCGGGGCGGTGATCGCCAGCTTTCCCGACGAGCCGATGTGCACGTTCATCACGGTGTCGGTGTCGACCAGGGCCTCCCACAACGGCTTCCAGTACTCCAGGTCGTGGAAGGACGGGTAGCCCAGGGTCGACGGGTTCTCGGTGAAGGTCAGCGAGTGCACGCCCTTCTTCGATACCCGGCGCACCTCGTCGGCGCACAGCTGCGGATCCCAGATCGCCGGAATGGCCATCGGAATGAACCGTCCGGGGTTGGATCCGCACCACTCGTCGATGTGCCAGTCGTTGTAGGCCTGCACCAGTGCCAGCGAGAACTCCGCGTCCTCGGTGGCGAACAACCGCGCTGCGAAACCCGGGAACGAGGGGAAGTTCATGGTGGCCAGCACGCCGCCGGCGTTCATGTCCTTGACCCGTTCGTTGGGGTCGTAGCAGCCCTTGCGGATCTCATCGAGCCCCTGGGGCTCCAGTCCGTACTCCTCCTTCGGCCGGCCCGCCACCGCGTTGAGCGCCACATTCGGGATCACCGTGTCGCGGAACTGCCAGGTGTCGCTGCCGTCGGGGTTGTGCACCAACCGGGGCGCCTCGTCGCGGTACTTCTCCGGAAGATGGTTCTTGAACATGTTCGGCGGTTCGATGATGTGGTCGTCGACGCTGATCAAGATCATGTCGTCTTTGTTCACTGTTGCCCCTTCCCGATAGGCAAGACGGTGGTGGCGTGCAGGATCTGCCGCCCTGAGCGGATGGTTGCGGGTCGAGTTGTTCTACGCGGACGCGTGGCCCTTGGCACTCACACCTGAGCTAGCTGGGGTGGCTGGGTCGCGGTGGGATCTGGGTTGGCGATCGGCAGGCCCATGAAGCGGCGGGCGTTGTCACCCATGAAGTCATAGGTGCGGCGTACGTCCATTCCCTCGGCGTACTTCCAGAAGCCCTTGGGTTCGGGCAGGCCTTCGGGGTGTGGGTAGTCCGAGCCGAACAGCACTTTGTCCCAGCCGACGGTGTTGACGACGTCGGAGACGCATCCCTCCCAGAACGGACTGACCCAGATGTTGCGGCGGAACACGTCGTGTGGATGCTCGGGGAAGTTCTGAGGCATCTTCTTCTGCAGATCTTCAAAGTCGTTGAACAACGGGAAGATCCAGCTACTGCCGTTCTCCACACTGGCTACCCGAAGCTTGGGGAACCGGGTCAGCGTCCCGTGGCAGATGAGGGCAGTAATCATGTCCGCGATCTCGCGGTGCCCCAGGACCATCCAGCGGAATGCGCTCTGCGTCATAAAGTTCTGCGTGTAGGGCGGTTCCCATTTGCCGACATAGTCGTCCAGCGGCGGGTAGCTGGCGTGCAACACGATGGGCAGCCCGGCGGCTTCGACGTCCCGCCAGAACGGATCGAACTCGGGAAGCGCCGGTGAGCGCCAGCCGTGCAGGCCGTTTACCGGGCCAGGCTTGATCAAGGCAGCCTTGGCGCCGCGCTCTAGAAGCCAGGCCAGTTCACGTTGGGCGGCATCGACGTCGGAGAGGTTGATGATCGGTGTGGTAAACACCCGGTTCTCGTAGTTGAAGCCCCAATGCTCGTGGATCCATTCATTGAGTGCATGGACTATCGCCAGCGTCAACGCCGGATCATCCGCGCTGGAATGCTCCACCAAGCTGCCCAAGGTGGGATAGTTCAGCGCCTCGGCCACACCCTGGCGGTCCAGTTCCTTGACCCGGTCCTGCGGAGTGCGAGTGGCCGAGGGTGCCTCAATCGCCCTGCCCTGCATCTCACGCAGCGTTTGCCCCTCGACGTTCTCGCCAGCGAAGAACTTTTCGTGGGCACCGGGGGCGGCCACCCGTTCGAAGGTGGGGTTGGGGATGAAGTCGGTGACTCGATTGTTGATGACCACCCGGGTCTGATGCCCGAACTGAGCGTACTGAACCGCCGTTTGGTACTGGGGGGGAAGAAATTTCGTCAGCGCGTCGCCGGTCTCGTACATGTGCTGATCGGCGTCAAAAATGGGCGCACCAGTGAACTGAGCCACGATCACCTTCTTCTCGATAGTCTCACTACACTTTGACTATAACTGTCGTAACGACACTGTCAAACTTTTTCCGAAAGTGTTACCCAAAACGCAACTTGAACAGGTGTTATCTGATGTGACACCTATGTCTCACTATGATGGGGAAGATGTTCAGTTTGAATGGCGGGACCGACGGCATCGCGGGGACGCGTGGCCAACGAACGCGGCACGCGATCGTTGCGGCTAGTCGAGAGCTGTTCCTGGAACGTGGTTACGGGGCTACCACGGTCAACGCGATCGCCGAGGCGTCAGGGATCTCGCGTGCTGGTTTTTACCGGCACTTCAGCGACAAGCGTGAGATCTTCGGTCTCCTCGGCGATAGCGCATACAGGGAACTGCGCGCTGTGTTGGCGATGTGGAAGTCTTTCGATGTTCCCTACCGCTACGAGGACGTTCGGCAGTTTGTCGAGAACTACTTCACGTACATGGACGGTTTCGGAGCTTTCGCCCTGTCGGCTGCGGTTTCAGCGCCCACAGACGATGAGTTCCGTCGTGGCAACATGCGGATGCAGACACGGGTCGCTTGGTCGCTCGGCCAGGCTGTAGCACCAGAGGGGGCGCATTCTCCCGAGGTTGTTGGCTCGGCCCTGCAAGGTTTGCTCGACCGCGGGTGGCACACGGTGCAAGCTCAGTTCGTGGCCGTCGATCGCGCTGAGATGATTGACGCGCTCGCTGACACTGTCCTGGAGCTGTCGCGCATTTGGAGCGCTCGACCGCAGTAAGGACCTGTCGGGCGCCGCGGTGGCTATGATCGCGGACGTACTGGAGGTTTCGACACCACTTGACGTGGAGAAGGTCGCCGTCGATTTATGCCAACGTCGCGTGAAACGCAGCGAGCCCCGGCGTGGGGCGCGGATCTGCCGTTGGATGAAGCGCAAGCCCGGGAACGGATTCTCGACGCGGCCGAAAAGTGCTACGTCGAAATGGGTCCTGCGCGGTCAAAGATGACACATATCGCCACTCGGGCCGGCATCCACCGCACCACCGTCTACAGCTACTTTCCGAACCGCGAAGCGGTGCTTGCGGCCTGCTACCTGCGCGCCACCAATGCGGTGTTGGAGGCCGCGGAACGTTGTTGGCAGACAGATAAACCGTTCATTGACCAACTGATCGATGCGTGCGTTATGAGCCTTCGGCTTTCCCGGGAGTCGCCGGTGATGAGTGCACTGATATCTCCCGACGAGTTCGCTCGCACTGTCTTGGCCACGAAGTCTTCCGAAGGTTGGCAGGCGTTGTTGGACAACGTTCTTGCGCGCCGGTTGGCTGATGCCGTACATGACGGCGAGGTTCGTAGCGACGTGCCGACTCGGACTCTGGTGGATTGGGTGACGCGCATCTGCATGAGCCTTGCGGCTGTTCCAAGCCTTGAACGGGACGGGGGCGACGAGGGCGTCCTACGGGCCTTCCTGCCGAGAAGCTTGGCGCCCTAGAAATCGCCGACACCGCGCAGCGGTAGCCAGGCGAATTCGACGACGGTGATCGCAGGATCGCCTGTGGTGTGTTCACACCGCCGTTGCCGGCATCCTTATCGAACGGCTTCCGCCGGGTAGCAGCGAGCGCGTCTACGCCACGGTGCCCGCTTCGGTCAGGCGGGCGATCTCGCCTGGCCCGAGTCCCAGCGAATCGGCTAGCACCTGCGCGGTGTGGTCACCAAGTGTGGGCGAGGGCACGGCGGGTGGGTAGACGCCGTCGATGGCCACTGGGAGACCGGGCGCCAGATAGCTGCCGATGCGGGGCTGATCCAACTTGGTGAACAGCGGGTTGGCGGTCACCTTCGGGTGGGTGGCCGCCTCGGCGAAACTGCGGTAACGCTCCCACAAGATCGACGTGCCCGACAGCGCGGCGCAGATCTCCTCAGCGGTGTGCGTAGTGAACCACGGCGTGAACAGGCCCGTCAGCGCGTCCCGATGGTGATAGCGCTGGCCCTCGTCGGTGAAGTCAGCGCCGAGTGTTTCAGCTAGTGCCGCAACCGCTTTGGTGTTGTCGCTGACTTCAGCCAGATCCTCAAAGTGCCGCCTGGTGAGCGCGACGATCATGAACGCCGCGCCGTCAGCGCTGGTGAACTGTTGTCCGTACTGGCCGTAGATCGAGTTGCCGATGCGCGGCCGATCCGAGCCGTTGATCATCACCTCGGTCAGAAAGCTGAGGTTTCCTGCGGTGGCCAGCGCGACGTTCTCCAGAGGAATCGAGATCTGCTGACCCTGGCCGGTGGCGTCGCGGTGCCGCAGTGCGGTGGTGACTGCCAGCGCGGTATAGAGTCCGCACGCGACGTCCCAAGCCGGCAGCACATGATTAACCGGAACATCGAGCCCGGGCGGCCCTGTAACCACAGGAAACCCCAGGCCCGCGTTGACCGTGTAATCGACGCCGGTGCTACCGTCGGCGCGGCCGGAGATCTCCACGTGGATCAGGTCTGGCCGTGAGGCCACCAATGCTTCATATGAATGCCACTGCCGCCCAGAGACATTGGTGATCAGTATGCCTGCCTCGGCGATCAGCCGGGCCACCAGGTCCTGCCCCTTTTCCGAACGCATGTCCACCGCGACGGATCGCTTGCCCTTGTTCAGGCCGGCCCAGTAGATGCTGTCTCCGTCGTCGGTCACCGGCCAGCGCAGGTAGTCGGCGGCGCCGCCGACCGGGTCCACCCGGATCACCTCCGCTCCCAGCTGGGTCAGCGTCATTCCTGCCAGGGGTACCGCGACGAAACTGGAGATTTCGATGATGCGGACACCGGCCAGCGGCCGGATAGCTGCGGGCGCCCCTGTCGGCCGCTGAAGAAAATATTCGCGGACGGCGCCGAGATCGGCCTTGCCGGACGGAGTGCGCGGGATCGCGTCGACGACGGCGATGTCGGTGGGGATTTCATAACGGGCCAGCCTGGCGGTCAGGAACTCGGACAGCTGGGCCGTCGTCGCTTGTCCGTGTAACTCGACCATCGCGACCGGTGTCTCGCCGAGGCGGTCGTCGGCGCGGCCGATCACGGCGGCACCGCGGACCGCGGGGTGAGCTTCCAATGCGGTGCGCACATCGTCGGGCATCACCTTGAAACCGCCGCGGATGATCGCCTGATCGGCCCGTCCGAGGATCCAGACGAACCCGTCGGCGTCGATGCGCGCGAGGTCGGTAGTGCGTAACCACTCAGCCGTGTCCATCTGGGCCGGAATGACTTCCAGCAGACCTTGCTCGTCAGGGCCTAGTGGCCGCCCAGTGCCATCGACCACGCGAAGCCGAGCACCGGGATTGGCCCGGCCCACGCTGCCGCGTTTGGTCGTCCAGTACTGGTCATGATCAGCCAGGGTCCAACCCGCCACGCCGCCACCGAACTCGGTGGCGGCGTAGGACGTCAGTACCGGAATGCCGAACTTCGCGGTAAAGGCATCCGCGTCGTCGGCTGACAGCGGCGCTGTCCCCGAAGTGACAGCTCGGATGCCGGCGAGATCATCGCGTGTGAGGTCGGAGTGCAGGACCATGCGAAGGGCTGCTGGCACCAAGGACACCGCGCGTGGCTGGTGTTCGCGGACGGCGTCGGCCCAGCGCTGTAGGTCGAACTTCGGAAGCAGCGCGAACGGTCTCGCCTCGGTGACGCACAGCAGGATCCGGAAGACACCGCCGACGTGGACCAGAGGCGAGTTCACGATCGCGACCCCCTTGCGCAGTCGCGTTGGGGTGGGCGAGTTCTCGTCTTCGCGGCCCATCACGCTGCGGGCCAGCATGGTGTAGGTCAGGTCGACACGCTTGGGTGGTCCGGTGGTGCCGCTGGTCAGCATCCACACCGCGACACCGGGGCGGCCTGCGTCAGTGGCCGGCGCTCCCGTGGCGAGTGGTTCGCTGTCGAGGTCTGCGATGGTGATCAGCCTGGTGCCCGCAGAGGGGGCGGCGAGGTTGGCGAGATCGTCGGCGAGACCGACGATCGCCGGCAGGGCGAGTGTGGAGATGTCAGCGCGGGTTCGTGCGTCTCCGCGTGAGGGGTTGATGACCACCACGGTGCCACCGGCTTCGAGCACTCCCAGCAGCGCGGCGACGTGAACGGGAGTGTTGCGCAACATGATCCCGACCCGTCCGCTCCCGGCCAGGGTAGCGATGCGCCGTGCGGCTGTGCCGATCTGCCCCCAGGTGGACCATTGGCCGTCGTACTGGACCGCATTGGCTGAGGGATCGAGATCCAGAATCTCGCTGATCCGTCGGGAAAGGGGATGGGACATCAGCGGATCCGCAGC
Organism: Mycobacterium sp. 48b; assembly: GCF_048282725.1. Taxonomy (NCBI): domain Bacteria; kingdom Bacillati; phylum Actinomycetota; class Actinomycetes; order Mycobacteriales; family Mycobacteriaceae; genus Mycobacterium; species Mycobacterium sp. 48b. Next base: position 7,214,426 of record NZ_JBLVUL010000001.1, on the reverse strand, counting down.
GTGTCGAGTGGCTCCCAGCTGGTCTTCACGGCGTGAGCGAGCAGTTGGGTCTCACCCTCGCCCGCGATGGTACTTCTTCTGGACCGGCCTCGATCGTCGTACATACTGTTGAATATACGGTAAGTGATGCTACTGAAGCCGAATCGCGTAGCCGGGGTGCGACCGGCGCAGCCGTAGCTGGCCGTTGAGGCCCCGTTTGAATTCAGCGGGCCGTCACTGAACTGGGCTGTTGATGCTGATTGCTGCCAAGGATGCGGCGGCACGGTCTCGAATCCGGGCGACCGACGATTGGTCCACTTTCAGTACGGACGCTGCCGGTACACCTGAAAGGGTGTACCGGCACTCCGGGTATCGCCGCCAGAATGGCACCGCCGCAAATGCAGCGTCGATATCCCGAGGAGGAGGTCGAACTGCAGTTAGCGACATGAGAGCTGGCAGAGAACAAGTGAAGGCGAACGGCGCTGAGTATCGCGGCGGCCGGCAGATAATCGAGGTTTCCGTGGCCGATGATGTGATGAGTGTTCGTGTGGATGTGGGACTCTGCGAAGCCAACGGAGTCTGTTCCGGCCTCGCACCCGAGGTTTTCGATCTGGACGATCAGGACCAATTGACGGTGCTACAGCCCGTCGTCGAGCCTCCTATCCAGCACCGCGTGCTCGACGCGGCGCGGCAATGCCCGCGACAAGCTATCGATGTCGCCTCCGCATGAAGCCCAACCCGTCAAGCAATGAGACGGGCGACAACGCTTTACGACCACACCCGTGGCCCCTTTGACTGCGGTTTGCAGCGGACACGGAGCCATCCGGTACGCCCAAACGGGCGTACCGCTCGGCGTTTCCCCGTGGTTCACTGCGTCAACATCTGTTCGGGACGCTCAAGGTGGAAAGTCCGCGGGACCTGCTCGCTATGGCTGCGGCGCAGTTCGGCTCCAAACCCCTTGATCTGATCTGGAACCCAGACCCACGGCAACCCTCGCAACACTGTCGTGCGCCGCCGAGTACCCGTTCGATTTCAGCCGGATACACGCCAACGTGCTTGTGCCTACGTCGCCTCCGCCGGCGCCACTCCGCCGACGGAGGATGAACCGTTTGCGCATGCGAGTAAGCGCCTCGTGGCCTACAAACGGCCCCGGCTCATCCGCTTCGTCGCAGCGCTGCCGACAACTTCGACCGGCAAAGTGATGCGGCGGCACCTCATCGAGCTGTTTGCACCGTGAGGAACCCTTTGGGTCAATGAACCGACCAGGTGGCAGCCCGGACGGGGTCGCGGTTGGCGGCGCCCCACATCAGTGTGGCGCGTACTACACTATCTGTAATTCATGACTGATGTGCTGGTCGTTGTCGGTGTAGGTGGCATGGGGGAGGCGATCGCCCGCCGCCTCGGTAGCGGCAAACGAGTAGTCATCGCCGACTACAACAAAGAGACTCTGGATCGCGTCGGGGCAGCGCTGTGCGCTGATGGCTACGACGTGACAGAAGTCGTGGTCGACGTCTCCGACCGCGAGTCGCTGTCCGAGTTGGCGAGATCGTCGGCCGCGCTCGGCCCGATCAAACAGGTCGCCCATACCGCCGGAGTATCCGGGGCGCAGGCGCCATGCGAGGCCATCTGGCGGGTGGACCTGGTCGGCGTTGCACATAGCCTCGATGTATTCGGTGAGGTGATCGCCGCCGGCGGATCAGGCGTCTACATCGCCAGCATGGCCGGTGCCATCGCCGCACCCACCATCGCTCCCGAAATCGCCGCCGCGCTGGCAGACACACCTTCCTCGGAGCTGCTCGACCTACCGGTCGTTACGTCGTCGGACGCCGCCGCCGCGTACGCGATTGCCAAGCGGGCCAACCAATTGCGGGTCCAGCGGGCTAGCGTGGCCTGGGGCAAGAAGGGCGCCCGGGTCAACTCGGTCAGCCCCGGAGTCATCTCGACGCCCATGGGCCAACAGGAACTCGCCGCTGAGTCCGGCCAGTTGATGCGGACGATGATTTCATCGTCGGGAACTGGGCGCATCGGAACCCCGGCCGACATCGCTGCTGCGGTCGAATTCCTCCTCGGTCCCGACTCCACCTTCATTACCGGCACCGATTTGCTTGTCGACGGCGGCGTGGTCGCGGCTCTGCAATCAGGCGCGCTCGCATTGTGATCCTCGACTATGCCGGAGATTCGACCGGTGAAGACCGGCAGAATCGGGAGCTATCGGCAAGACGAAAGCCCGTCTCGCGACGGCGTGGGCTTCCGGTGATTGATGCAGACTCGCCGCGGGTGAAACGCTGAGGTAGTCGATGTGCCGTCGTGCCCGCTTGATGTCGAGGTGCACGTGGTGCTGCAGTCTGTAGGACTCAGTGACCCGCCTGTTTGCCGAGGCGCTGCTCGACGCCACCAGCCCGCTCGCGTCCTGCGATTTGATCCGGCGGATGGCGGTGAGGTCCTCCACGGCGAGCACTAGGGCGGGTCGCCGTTGAAGGGGATCGGTTCGATACTGAACGCCAGTGATGCAAACGCCCGGTAGCTGTCGCCCTCGTCATCTATTGTCTGCCGCAAGCGTCAAAACCAGGGGGCAAACATGGCATTTTCTGACGGTCTCGCCGCGATCGCCAAGAAGATCCTCGATATGCGGGCATCGGTACTGACCGAGGAAGCGACCAAGAACGCGTTCATCATGCCGTTCATTTCGAACGTGCTCGGTTACGACGTGTTCGACCCGTCCGAGGTAGTGCCTGAGTTCGTCGCCGACGTGGGGGTCAAGAAGGGGGAGAAGGTCGACTACGCGATCTTCAAGGACGGGCAGGTCCAGATCTTGATCGAGTGCAAGAAGATCGGTGACCCGTTGGACCTCCGCTACGCATCCCAGTTGTTCCGCTACTTTGCGGTCACGTCGGCGCGCATCGCAATCCTGACCAACGGTCAGCAGTACCATGTGTACACCGACGGCGACATGCCAAATCGCATGGACGAGAAGCCTTTTCTCATTTTCGATCTTCTTGATATCGACCGCACGCTGGTTCCTGAGATTCAGAAGTTTTCCAAGGAGTCATTCGACATCGACTCGGTGGTCAATGCCGCAGAGGAACTCAAGTACATCGGCGGCATTCGCCGGATCATCGCTGCCGAGGTGAAAGACCCGTCCGAGGAGTGGGTTCGGTTTTTCGTGAACCGCATCTATGAGGGCCGTACAACGCAGAAGATCGTCGATCAGTTCCGACCACTTGTGGCGAAGGCGCTCAACCAGTATGTCGGTGATCAGGTCAACAGCCGGCTGAAAACCGCGCTCGGCGATGACGCGCCAGACCCGAACCGCTCAACAGAAATCACCCGAACCGACGTGCCTACGCAACCTCCGATCGGACAGGCCGCAATCGCTGAGACAGCAACGGTCGCAGACGGAGTGACTGATCCCGGTGTCGTGACGACGGACGAAGAACTCGAGGGATTCAACATCGTGCGAGCCATCGCGGTGGCCGAGGTTGCGCCTGAACGTGTCCACTATCGAGATAGCAAGTCGTACTTCGCGATTCTGCTTGATGACAACAACCGGAAGCCGATCATCCGGCTGAACCTCAACGGTAAGAGCGTGAAGTTCGTGACGACCTTCGAGCAGGGTAAGGACGTTGGCGTGCGACGCGATATCGCATCCGTGGTGGATATCTACAAGGTCGCAACCGACCACATCCGCCAGACCATCCGACGTTACGAAGGCACTGGCAGCAGTGCAGCGATGGACGTCGATGGTTCGATGGTCTCAATGTCAGACGAGCAGACCGCCTGGTGATGATGCCCGGTAGCCAAATGTCCGACCCCCAGTAGGTCGGCACCGAACCATCCCCCTGTTGAGCACCGCCCTACAGGGCATTTTCTAGACCAAAGTGAGAGTGCTCGTGGATCACATGAGTTACGAATGCTGTGGCTACGAACTTCCGGCGCTGGCAGTTTGACCCGTTGATGTAAGGGCTGATGCCCCGAACCGAAGTCAGGCAACTTACGGGCCGGCTGAGCGGCTGGCGCCGGGGTGTTCACGAAAAAGGGTGATTCGAATCTGGCACGTAAGAAGTCCCGCTGCCACGTGTCCAGTTGCAGCAAAAATGACACGCGGTTGAGACTGCTTGCACATGACGGGGCGTGAGACTGCGGGCATCGCCGCAGGTCAGCATGTCGGCAGATGACACGCAGTTTGAGAACCGACAGGAGCTGTCAGTTCTCATACCAGATGTCACAATCTCATTCCCGATGTCAGACCGATGTCACTTGTGACACCGAACTGCGACAAGTGGTACCGCGGGGCGGCTCAAAAAGTGGTGTCGCTGCCACAGCGCTTGGCCAGGCTTTAGACGGCGATTCGCCAATATCGGAGCTGAAAGCAGGCTTACGGGACGGGTCTTAGTAGTCGAGTCCCCGGCCGCTGACTGGCGGCGCACATGACGAATGACTGCTCACTAAGGACCCGCTATGCGACTGCCAGCGGCTCCCATTTTGGGCCGTCAAATACACGAAAATCTTGCGGGACAACAGCTTCCAAGCGGGCTAACAAACGTAGGTGCCACCCCGCCTCGCGGCCGTTGACTACCTGCGCAGTCACGTTGACCGAACCGCGGTTGGGGATGCGGTGCACTGCGTCGACGAGCAGATCCGGCACCCAGCCGAGCGGCTGATCTGTCACCGTGGTGGTAAGAATTGCTTTCGGGTTGTAGTCGTTGTCTGGCTGGTCATGCACTCTGAGGGGATCACCTGGCTGTAGCGCGCCCAAATGTGCCTCCAGGGCATCGGCGGACAACGAAACATTGTTTCCATCGACACGGATCGGCTCCTCAGGAATGTGCCGGATACCGTGGACGAGAAAGTTGCATTTCATCTGGCCGTTCCCGACTTCGGGAACTGGGAATAGTTGAACCGTGTCCCCTTGCCGTCGCCCCTCGGACCGTGAAATCTGCTCCCACGGAGTCGCGTCGTCATCCAACCCAAGGCGGCGAACCCAGTGCGCGAAGTCCGGTCGGCGGGGTGTCATCGCGCGTTGCGCAAAGAACGCAAACAATCGATCCGAGTGGTATGCCCGATGAAGGTACGGAAATCCAAGGAATGGATGGAAGTCATTGACCTGCAATGCGTTACGGATGTAGTGGAACGAGTACGATTGGCCGTCAAACTGCAATATGCCGACCGGCTCAATCGTGCGTTCGATGGGATGCTGCCAGGTCACGACCAGCCGCCGGCTCACTGCCCGTTGCGGCACCGCAGGTGCGGTGTCACACGTCTCGGCATGCATGAAGGAGCCTTTCTTGGTTGATGCGTAGTAGTTCAAGGATGAAGTTACGCCACGACTCCGACAAGTCCGTGACATTTGGCAGCAGAGGTGGTACATCAGTGGCCACAGTCACTGCGGCTAGTTTGGCTACCCAGAAGTCCTTAACGCGCTGGTCGCAACGATCGAGAGCTGAGACTGCGAGTTCAACTAGCGTTTGCGGCCTCCTTCCGGGAGGGTGTTCGAAGCGCCATGCAGTTCCCTTTTGTGCCCATTTGGCAATCGCTCCCGGTCGCGTGAGCCAGTTGGCGCACGACTCGTCTGTGACGTTGTAACCGAGGCAGCCCGCCTGGTCGTAGCCACCGCAGAGGCGTCGAGGACCGGAGCTGCTGTCGTTGGGCAGCAGGATCGACCAGTTCTCGTCGTGACGGTCTCGATTGGCGATCCAAGCGTCCAACGTCAAGTATCCGGCGAACGCGTCGAACGCGGTAAACGTTGTTGGGAGCGTCGAGTCGAGGGGTGCAGTTGCCTCGAATAGCGCGGTATCGATGCGGCTCAAGGAATGTCCGGGTCGGCCCTTGATATTGAATATTCCGGGTGAGTAGGCAGGGTCGGATTCGGCTAGGAGGACGGCGCCGGACTGCATTTCCCACTGCGGAGGGCGGAGATCGCGCGAAATGCTGCCATTACGGCCGTCGCGTACCGCGAGGCGCACCCGAGCGCATGGCACGCCCAACAACTGTGCAAGTCGGAAACTGATGTACTCACACAGGTCTTCGCGTTGTCGAAATCCGCCTTTGACAGTCGGGGGCTTGAATAGCCACAGGACCCTTGTCTCCGGTTCAACGAGCCAGACTTTTTCGTCTTGTCCGGCCGTCTCATCTGCGGCAACTGCCCATTCGGACACATCGACCGCTGCCATATACATTTGCAAGAGGGTAGCCAAACGGTGGGTGACCATGGAGCAGGCTCACCGCGGTTAGATCGCGTAGGCCAACGGGCGGCGTCGTACCGCTCAAGTTTCTGATGCTAGGGACGGAATGTCTTGCGGCAGAATATGAGCGAGCCGTGACTGTCCGACTCAACACCGGACTTGAGTATTTGCTTCTTGGTGTGGCGCAGCTACCAGAGGTCGATATCGGATGGACCTCCGCGACGGCGTTGCCGAGCGCGTTACAGCCGTCAGGCGCTGCGGTTGGTATCGATACCTGCCCAGGGCCGTATGCGACGACTCTGCGTGTCCAACGTGCTTGTTCTAGGTGGGTAGAGCTGCCACGCCGTCCACCCTGGAGCTCAAGGTCGTCATGCTCGCCATTCCATGGGGTGGTGTCCAAGAGGCGGCGTGTGTTCTCTTGATGGCATTGGCGGATCACCAGCCGAGAGAGCTCCAAAGCAAATGGATCGTGCTCCAGTGGAGCTGACCTGAGGGCGGTTTACGTTGTGGCAAGACTCCGCAGAAGTAACCGCAGACGAGATGCCGCATCAGTACCGTTCGGGTTGTTGAAGATTGAGAGCTGAGGCGCCGCCGACGGCTTCGATGGGCCTATGCTCGATTGCCACGTTGCGATCTCCCTACAATTTTGTCACGAATCCAGCACAACACTTCCGTCGGGGTTGGCATGTGCTCACGATCAAGCGGGGGTTCGCCGATGGATGGTGACGTCGATGAAAACGCTCTCTCGTGACTACATACACGCGTCGTATAGGACCTTGGATGGTTCGGAGGTCGTGGTTGATTGGGCCGAACTGGATCCAGATGCAGTGGTGCGGGGGAGTCCGTGGCGTACTTTCCCGTGGTACGTGGGCCAGCGCAATTACTCCGGACTCTACTGGTGTGTGACCGAAGGTACCCATGTCGGCTATGAGTCGCGACTGGAGCTGTCCCGGTTGGTCGTGGCGGATTTTGACCCGGATTCGAAACATATTGCTAGTCAACCGTTTCAGCTCAACGCAGTCATTGGTGGAGCGTCCTTCAAACGTGTTCCGGACTACCTGGTGTGCACGGATGGGGCGCCGGTGGTCATCGACGTTACGCGTCGGGCGAGCCTTACCAAGCCAGATAAAGTTCGCATATTTGACATGACTCGCGAGGTTGTTGAGGCTCGTGGCTGGCGTTATGAGCTGGCGACCGAACAGCCGCGAGTCGAGTACACCAACATTCGATTCTTGTCGGGATACCGGCGACCATGGCAATACCGCGTCGAGGTGCTAGACCGGTTGCGTCAGGAGGCACGTAGTCTCACCGATGCGACGATCGGTGACGTGGCCTCAAACGTTGGCTATTCCAAACCTATTGCCCTGTCCGCGCTCTTTCATCTCGTGTGGAATCACGAGCTGTTGGTTGATATCTCGAGGAAGCTCTCGTCTGCAAGCATCCTGACGGTGACGCCGTGAGCGGCGGTTCGTGGGCCGCTCGGCACGGCAGGGCCGCAGTCCCTTTCGGTGCGGGGACCATTCTCGACATTAATGGCGAAACGGCAACCGTTATGCAGCTCGTGCCTACCGAACGCGGCAACGATGTGCTGGTCACCGATCGCGGTGGTGCGCGCACCTACTGGATTGCCGCTCGTGAACTCCTGTCGTCGGGCCGTGCACGAATCATTTCATCCCAGGAGGGACCACTTTCCGACGATGACGTAGAAGTCGCGGGAACGGTGTTGGCGAATCTCACTGAGCAGCAACGGTCAAAGGTAGCTGCGAAGACCGGCGACGTGCAAGAAGTGTTGACAGGGTATCGATCCGGCACGACTGAACTCAAACTCAGCGGCGAACCACGACCCGAGTATGCGCCTGACACGAGTATGACCAGCCGTCGATGCGCCAAGGCCGCAGAACTCGGAGTGCACGAGCGTACGGTGCGCCGATGGATAGATGCCTATCGCGCGCACGGAGAAAGCGGTCTGGCTTCTTTATGTCAAACCAACCCATTAGGCCGCACCGATGGTCGGTGGCTGGAAGTCGCTGAGGAAATCCTGACCGAATACCGAGACATGTCCAGGCCAAGCCGTACCGCCATCATGTATCAGATCGAAGCACGACTGGACAGCCGCTTCGGAGTCGGTGTGGTTCCAATGCCCACACGCGCCACCGCATTTCGGCGTCTTGCTCAGATGGATCGCCGCATCCCGACATTCCACGGCAGCCGCAAACGCAATCGCGAAGAGGCTGCTCGCCCCGATCGTGAATACGGCAATCTGAATCCGACACGGCCAGGTGAGTACATGGTCATGGACATCCACAGCCTCGATATCTTTGTCTTGGATCCGTTCACTCTCGAGTCTGTGAACGCCGAACTCACCGTCTCGATGGACGCCTACTCTCGGTGCATCACCGGTGTACGGGTGACGCCGACCACCAAATCCCTCGATGTCGCGATGACGCTCTACCAAACGTATCGCCCAAACCTGGCACCTGCGCATTGGAAGGATTACGCGGTATGGCCCGAACACGGGATTCCGCGAGCGGTGTTCCCCGATGTCGACGGCCTCATAGGCCGCACCGGCGCCAGCAATCCGGCGATCCTTCCGGACACGATCGTCGTCGACCACGGCAAGCAGTTCAAATGCCAGCACATCAACAGCGTGTGCCAACGAATGGGCATTTCCATCCAGCCGGCACGGCTGCGGACGGCTACTGACAAAGGCATAGTGGAACGGTTCTTCCTGAGCTTGCGACTGGGTCTGCTCCAACTCTTACCCGGATATAAAGGGCCGGACGTGTTTTCACGCGGTCTTCACCCCGAGGCGGATGCCACCTTGTTTCTCGATGAGCTGGAAGCGCTGATACGGCAATGGATCGCTGAGCACTACCATCACCACCCGCATGAGGATCTGTTCGATCCCAACATGCCAGGGCACCTCTTTTCCCCAGCGCAAATGTTCGAACATGGGGTGGCACGTGCCGGCTATATCGAAGTCCCTCGGGATCCAGATCTGGCCTTCGAGTTCTTGCGGCCAGTACGGCGTCAAATCCGTCACGACGGAGTGCAGTACAAGAACCTCATCTACAACGGTCCCGCGCTAAACGGGTTGCGTGGCCAGGAGAGCCCGCACGGTGGGCCAGCAGACCGGAAGTGGTACATCTACGTCAACCCCGATGACCTCACTCGCGTCTATTTCCGCCACCCCGAGACCCGGAAGTGGTGCACACTGCTATGGAAGGACGCACCCTCTCTGGACCTTCCGATGAGCGAAGACGGCCTTCAATACGCTCGACGTCTGGCAAAAGCCCGCGGTACCTCCACTCATCCAGCGGCGGCGCTCAAAGCGATGCTGGCGCAGTGGAATATGGACCTGGGGCGCACATTGCAGGAACGTCGCATTGCGCTGCGCCTGGGGCGAGAACGCGCCGCGTTGGTCGGTGATCTGGTGACCAACGACGAGCAGCGAGCTCGGGAGTTCATCGAACAGCTACGCGCGGCCGAGTCGGCAGCCTCGATGACACCGGAGTCGCGGCCTCCGGCTGAGGACGTCGACGATGATCTCGACCCGTTCGATGACGAGGACGCCGACATCGACCTCGACGACGACACCTATTACGCCGATGCCTTCGACGATTGATAACCAGAAGGAGTGATAAGCATGACTGCACCAGCGAAAGACGTTACTGCACTGAGTATGTCGATCAATCGCTCACATCAGCACCGTACGAAAAGGGTGCGTCCAGCGGCTGCCACCACAAAGAAGAAGGTCACCCTGGACAACCTGACACTGTCTCGCAAGGAAGGTTTCCGATCGGTCGTTGAAAGTCCTCCGCGCCAGCAGCCCCGCACTTTGACAATGCGCGAACTTGATCGCCTCGATTCCAAGCAGCGCATGGAATACAACCGGCAACGCAGCATCTGGCACGCAAACTTTCGGACCATCAAAACCACTCAACTTCTCGAACTCGATGAGGACATCGCCGACATCGTCGGGAGCAACCAGCACGATGGCGACAAAGCCAAAGGCGCCATCGGCGTCGAGGCACCCGCGGGTGTGGGCAAGACCAGTGCCCTGTTGGACTTCGCGGGTCAGTTTCATCGTGCAGCCATCAGCGAATGCGGCAGGTTCACCGAGTCTGGCGATGAACGCTGGCCAGTCTGTCGGGTGGGGATGACAGGCAACACCGGACTGAGGGACTTCAACCGGGCAATGCTCGCGTTCTACAACCATGCCGGCACCCGAAGCGGTACCGCCGCCGATTTCGCCAATCGCGCCCTGGACTGCGTGTTGTCCTGCGAAACGAAACTCCTTATCGTCGACGATCTGCACTTCCTCAAGCAGCGCACGACCAGCGTGGAGATCAGCAACCAGTTCAAATACATCAGCAATGAGTTCCCTCTGACCATCATCTTCATCGGAATTGGCCTCAAACAGCGTGGCCTCTACAGCGACGGCGACTACGCCGATGGCATTCTCGGGCAAAGCGGACGACGGATAACGCCTTTGGTGATGCGCAGCTTCGACATCGACAACGCGCAGCACCTCAAGGAATGGCGGAACCTACTGCTCACCCTAGAGAGACGAATCGTGCTGGCCAACAAGGAAAGAGGGATGCTGACCAGACACTGGGACCTGTTGTTCGAACGTACCTCGGGTCGTATCGGGCCGCTGACCACACTTCTCAACCGGGCATGCTATCGGGCAGTGCGCACTGGCACTGAATGCTTGGATGAGGCCACGCTACGACGCGTACCTATGGACGCCGCCTCGCAACATCAACGCTCCGACATGCTGGAGAAGATCCAGCGGGTTCGACGCGGCTTCAAATGACGATGCCACCGAGATGGTGCGTCTGACACGTCATGCACAGGGCGGAAACGGAGACCAGGTACGAGACACCGCGCTGTAGCGCACCGAAGGCACGTTCATGACGCTTCCAATGCGAGTGAAGCCGATCCCCGGGGAATCGCTGGTGTCCTGGTTGGCCGCCCACGCCACTCGGATGAAATGCTGGTGGGGGGAAGTGCTCCAGATCGTCCTGCCGCGATACTCGTATCTCGGAACGTACGCTCGTGACCTACGTTTAGTTGCCCACCTGAGCGACGACCAACGGGACGCGATCGCGAACGCGACGCATACCGATCCAGCTGACGTCGCCGCGATGACTCTGGCAGGACGCTACGAGCCGTCCCTCATATCCATCGATCCTGTCAGCGGCCGACCAGACACGCCGTGGGGAAAGATCAGCCGACAACGCTTCTGCCCACTGTGCCTGAAGACCGATCCGGGTCGTGACCGACTTGACTGGCTGCTGCCCTGGATCACCACATGCCCCGAGCATCAGTGCTATCTCGCCGATGCGTGCACCCGAGACGGACACCACCAATGCGTGAGCCCCACGTGGCTTCACCTTCTGGCCCCGCCGTTGACTTTTCGATGTCGCGGCATCGTGCACGCACCGTCGAACTCGGCCGTCGGTGCCCGCTGCACGGCACGGCTATCGAACGCGCCTTTGACGAAGCTACGCGGCAATGATCCGGTCTTGCTCGCGCAACAGACACTCAGCGAATGGCTGTCACGCCCGCAGATCGACCGCGGTCTCTATTCGGCAGCACCAGCCCGTCCTGACGAGCTCCTTCAAGACGTGCTCCAACTGAGCGCCCGGCTACTCAACGGGATAGGCGGTACGGATCTGCTCAGCCTTTGGGAGCATCGGGCAACTGAGCATCGGATCACCTACTGGGATGAAACGCTGCGTGTCCGGCAGGCCGGCCAGGACAACGGCGTAAAGTCCGCACGCGTCGCTGCCGCGCCTGCCGCAGTGGTGAGCGCATGGGTGACCACAGCCATGCAGATCCTTACGAAACCGTCGATCACTGAGGCCGCCGATGCGTTGCGTGCTGCCAAACACATGATGGAAAATCCTGCGCCTGAACGGATGCCCCCCGTGTGCGCTCGATACAGCACTGCTCTGGCGGCCGCCGAGATTCTGTCGCGGAAACGATGCTTGGACGTCTTCGCCGAGGTCGCCGAAGCCAATGACGTTGCCGGCGTGCAGCATCCACAAAACGACCGGGTGCACGATCACGATGATGACACGACACTCCGCGCGATCCGAGCTGGGCTGTGGGCGCCCTGGACCCTCGGGCTCGACACGGGCACGCTGAGCTGGACAATGCACTGTCAAACGCTGACGCGACTACTGCTGGCAATGGCATCGCCGTTGGCCGGACCCGAAGCCAACCGCCGACTACATATTCATCCGAAGGCGAACAGCGCCATCGGCCGCGCGGCCCGGCAGCTCTATTCACATCGCCAATGGGCCGCGATCCATGAAGCACTCAAGCGGCTAAGCCGGTACCTCAGAGCGACGCCGCCACCGATCGATTACCAACGCCGCCGCGACCTCGACTACCGTCGGCTGCTCAACGACCGCCAGTGGAGTCAGGTTGCCTAATCACTCGACATCTCAATCCAAGGCAGGCCAGACGGGCCCATCATTGTTCGCAATTGGCTTATCGAGCAGATAGGTGGACCGCCAGCGAGAAATGCTGATGGCAAGCTATTGCCCCGTGACGGACCTCAGGATGTTCTGCGCGCACACCTGAGCGGTGAATTGCTTGCCACGCTCGACGCGATCGCGACAGACTTCCTGCGCTCCTGTGGAATCACCGATGAGCCGCTGCGATGGTCACCTCCGATGATACTTCTGGATGGCCTCGATCTGCCGGGCATGACTGTGGCTGCCATCCCAACAGAAGAAATCCACCATCTCATCGACCAGGGATACACCGTTTTCGGCGCGAGTCGCGCACTCGGTGTACCGGTCGACGCAGTTCGTTTCGGCCTCGAACACGACCCACGTCGCGACCACCCAACGCCCGGACCTAAACCAGTGCCCACGCCCGCGCTCGATTGGCTACGAGCAGTGCTACCGGAACCGAAACTGCGCGACCTATACGAGCGTCAGCAACTTGGTCGCCAGACGATCGTCAAACGGGTCGCCGCCGAGCACGGCCGGATTTTTGACCACCGGACACTGGAAAGTCTTCTACGCGAGTACGGCATCGAACAGCGCCCCACTCCGCGGCCGACAGCACAGTGGCTTCAGGACCAATACATCCTGGCGGGCCGCACGCTTACCGACATCGCCACTGAACTCGGCGTATGCCCAGACACAGTGAAAAACTATGCCCGCCGCTACGAGATCCCCACCCACCGCTACAAGTGGCGCTACGACCAGGACCCGCGAACACTGCAACTGCTTGAGGCGCTCGCAATCGACTCAAAAACCTGCGATCCACGACTTGCCAGCACACACACGTGGAATGACCTCCAAGTTCTCGTAGCCACGAGCCGCTATTCGTCATTCAGTGCCGCCGCTGCTGCCCTCGGCCGTGCGCAATGCACCATCAGCGCACACATTCGTTCGCTGGAAAAAGCGTTCGGACACAAAGTGTGCGAACGTGCAACGCGCGCGAAGAAGAATCGTGCGATAGAGCTGACCGACTTCGGGCAACGGCTCGTCAAGCTCGCAACAGCCGTCGATCTCGGTGCCAGGCGCTGACATCCGCTGGACTGACACCGAAAGACCGAGGCTAGGCAAACACCGACATCGCTCTGATCGGCACGCCTGAAAACGTGAACGAACGGTGGCGCACGGCGCGATGCATTTGACGTGAGTTGGCAACGGGCACTGGGCGCTACGAGGTCGACAATCTTTACAGGTCGTCCTCGCTCAGAAGCTCACCCACCGGAACACCGAGGACCTCGGCAATGTCATACAGCCGTTCGGCGAGAATCCCGCGCCGCCCATGTTCCATCTGAATCAGTTGGTTGCGAGCAACCCCGGATTCAAGGGCGAGACTTTCCTGCGACAAGCCCCGATCGAGCCGCAGCGTTCGAATCCGAAGGCCGATGAGCTTGCGACGACGCTGCCATTGCTCGCCCCGATGCGGGTCGTCTTGCGGGGCGCTTGTCGGCATCCCACAAGTAGGACTTACGAGTGCATAGAAGTCTGCACCGCTAACGGCACATGGAAATATGTACCGCTGGCGGTACACTGGTGTGGTGGGTTTCGGGAGTGGCATCACCGAAGAGTCGGCCTACGGGTGACCAGCCGATCGCGCAGGATCGCGGTTTGACCGCCACAAGACGCCCCGTCTGCCCTCCCGAAACCCACCCCCGCAGGCCGCCTGGGCCAGCGGCGGTGCCAACTCCCAGGACCTTGCCCCTGCGCGTTCAACCCCTGCCTGGGGAGGCCCTGGATTCCTGGCTCGAAGCCCTCGCACACCGCTACGGCGTGCCCTTCGGTGATGTGCTCTACCAGTGCGGCATCGCATCGGCGGGACCCGGCGCCTGGATGCGTCTGCTCGACCCTGGCACTCTCGCACGTATCGCGCACGTCGCTGACCTCAGCGCCGACGATGTTGATGCGATGGCACTGCCCCGCGACCATGGAACGCTCACGCGCGTGAACAGGTGCCTGGCGCGGATGCTGCCGTCCGGGCCGTGGGACTGGCGGGCCAACTCCCGATACTGCCCATACTGTCTTGACAGCACGGGCGGACGATGGAAACTCGCTTGGCGCCTCAACTGGACGTTCGCATGCCTCACGCACCACTGCTTGTTGGTCGATACATGCCCAGAGTGCCTATGTGAGCAACGTCGAAATCCATCCCCAATGACCCATGTCCCGTGCCCCGGTCAATGTCGCGGTCCGCGCCGCCGAGATCCGACCGGTGCACTACTCGCCTGCGTCGCAGGCCTCGCTTCTGCACACCCAATCGACCTCTCCGCCCAGCCAAGGTTCCTAGAGGCTCAACAACAGGTGACGAATATGCTTCTCGCTGCGACCCCCGCCGCGAGGCAAGACCTCCATCGCACGCCCGTCGCCTTTGAAACTCTCAGAGTGCTGGTGAGGTGGGTCGCCAAAACGATCGACTACGCACAACTAGAACCGCAGGCCGTTGTGACTTCCTGCTATCCCAGCCTCGCAGCTCCGTACTCTGACTCGACGGCCGAGAACACGGCGGCCGAAACCGCCGCACACGTTGCTACTGCACTAACGATCCTCAACACGCGCAATACAGCCGAAGCTGCACACACCTGGCACGACCTCATGATCGCGGCCAACCACGGACGCATCCACCGTTTGACAGACGCCGACCGAGGCAACCTCATTCCGCGAATCCGGCTGGCTCACAGCCGTGCCTACGCGGACGCCAACGCCCAACATAAACTCCGCCGCCGTCTGAGCGCGTCAGCGGTCAAGCATCAACCGCTTCGCCCTGAACCCACGCTGGGTGGACACCCACTCGGAAACTCTGAACAACACTGGTTCCGTTGATGTTTGCGTCGGCGGCTCGAATCACCGAGCGCGTGGGAGCCATGTCGAAGACGGCGACGCATAGCAGCCGCCACGACTGAACAGACCGCATAGAGGTGGTGAGGGCTTTGGCGCATGAGAACCCCCGGCCGAAACCGATGCCGATCACCGATGAACAACTGCGTAAGGCCGGTGCGCAACGCCGACTAGCGGCATCCCGCGAGCAGCGACTGATCGTCTTGGCCGTGTTGGCTGGGCGATCACAGACCGTGATAGCGAAACTTATCGGCGTATCGCAGCCGCAGATCAGTCGTACTATCGCCGCAGTCAAACGCCAGAACAACGGGACCCTGAAAGTAGCGCCAAAGTCCGCTCTCGACATCATCGATGAACGCGACGCTGGCGAGATCGACACCCCGGCAATGATGCAGGCGCTCAGGGCGCTCAACTACACCCACGGGCATGTTGCGAAAGTTGGGGGCGTTTCCACCGATGCGTATGCGAGGGGCAGCTGGGACGATATCGATTATGCCTTCCATGAGGACAAGCTTTCCTTTGCGGAGTACTCGGAATTGTTCCGTACGTATGTATCGTCTCGGTGAGTCCGGAGTCTTCATCCGTTGTGAAAGATTGCGGCACGGAAATCAGCGCGTCACGCTCGCCGATCCATAGGTCTCCTGCTCCAAGAGCCTGATCGGCTGCCGGACCTGTGCGAACGACCCAAACATGTTGTGAGTAGCCGACTTTTCCTCTGTTTCGATACGTACTAGTAGCGATCCGGAAGCGCCTGTCAGATCCATAGCCACCCGCGACGGCTAGGGCAGCGGGGACGGGCGTCGGTCTAGATCGAGACCGCTCCCGTCCCCATTTAGATGGTTAGTTCGGCGGCAGGTAGCCCAGTGTTGACTACTGGGGCGGGTATGCCGGCGCATGAACTCCGCGCAACGCCCAAGGCAACCACTGAAAGAAGTACTCGATTTCATCGCTTGCGTCGTAGTCCGGATTGGGATCCATCCCACGTCCTTCCTTCGCGTGCCGGTTTCCGCCGAGGGATACGCACTCATTTGGACTGAACCCGGTCACAACCACAGTAACTTGATTGCAACACGATAGCAGTCGGCTCGCATTCCCACAATTATTGACTAAGTATGGTTACAGTCGTCTTTAGCGGTGAAGGGTAGTTGGGCGACGCGGCACAGAAGGATGCTGCTGACCTGCAACGGTACTTCGTCTGTGATGTCTCGCGGCCCGGTGCGCAGCGCCAAATAAGCGTGTGCGTCCGCCCTCCGGAAAGAACTGGGAACCAAACATGATTGATGAGGAAGCTCTGGGTTTGAGGCTCGCAGCTCTCGAAGAGCGTCTGACGCTACTCGAGGATGAGAAGTCGATCCGGGAAGTGCTCGCGCGATACGGCTACTACGCAGACGCCTGCTTGGACGATCAGTACATCCAACTGTTCACCCGCGACTGTGTCATGGACATATCGTCTGGCGACCCGGGTGACCCTTTCAAGGTGATCGAGTGGCGCGGCAGGGATGCGATTCGAGACTTCTTGACTGAACGAACGGGCCGTCATGGCGATGGGTTTCGTGGTCGAAGTCTCCATGTGCAAGGCAACAACTTGGCCATTCGAATCAGCGGGGCAGAAGCGACGGCTACGGGTTACTCGTTCATCCTGCGCCAAGGTGACGCCGATGTCTGTTTGGTGAGCGCATCGATCAATCGTTGGCAGCTGCGGAAGGACGACGGCCGTTGGCGCGTGCAGCGCCGCGTCAGGCGCGGAGTCGGTGCGCCAGATACTGCCGCGGTGCTCAAGTCTGACGACGATTGACAAGACGGTTGCGCCCCAGTCGCCACTGACTCGGGACCGGCCAGTCGAGGTGCGATCCGACCCCTACGGCGACCTATATGACGGTGTTGCTCAGGCTTTCCGGTAGCGCCCGTTTCAGTTTGGCATCAGTGCACGTAGACGTGCGATTCGCACGGTGAATCGGCGGTCTTCGTCGACTTTGCGCGGCCAACTCTCACCCTGCTATCGGCGTGGGCGGCCGGCTCGCGGCATCTGCTGCTCCGCGCATGGCCCACTGGTGGAATGTCAATGGCGTCGCTTGACGGAAAATGGCTGCGTGTTTAGAGTCTGTGTGACGCGCACTACAGAGTCGAAGGAGACAACGTGGACATCGAGCGTTTGTGGAAATTGGCTGAGGATGCCGCGGGGCTTCTGCCCGAGGCTCCGGTGTCCGGCGGTGCGCTCCACTGGATGGCCTGGCGCGAACTGGTGTGGGAGACCGCCCGCCGCCTGGGTGAGATTGGTGGTTCGGCTTTGCCAGACCTCGCTACCGGAGCGGTGATCGACCCCAATGTCACATCGGTGGACCCCTGTCAGCTCATGAAGTTGGCAGCGATGTTGCAGCGCGACGCAGTCGTTGGCCTGGTGACAGAGGATGCGGCTGCGATGCGCCTGCGCTAGCCCGAACACGCCGCCGACTGATCCGATGTCACAAGAGACGGCGACGATGCATGTTGGACCGCGACGAGTTTTGAGTTGCCTGCTCCGGTCCTGACTATGCTCGCGGGACTTCTGACTATCTGGGATGTCGATCTTCTCGCAAGTCGGAATTTCGGTTGCAGCCCATCGTGGCTGGTGGAGACGCCAAGCTACTCGCGTTGCGTGCAACCTCACCTAGCCGACGCGGCGCAAAGGACGCTGGGGCGGTAGGTGAAACGTTCTCAACCACGGTTGATTGGGTGCGGCGGGATGGCGTGGTTACCGCCCCGGCTAGCAGAGTCAATTATGAGCGCTCAATAGGTGCCAACCTCTTAGTCGTTTCATAGGATAACTAGCAAAAGTTGCGACGATGTCGTAGGCGCGGCGCGCGGATAGCTGAATAATTAACGTAGGCGATAGCTGATGAGTGTTCCAGCTGTGGGCACGACTGCTTCAGTTACTCCAAATGTCGCACGGGTCTGCGGCGAGGCGAAGCTGCGTCGGCGCCAACCTGCGCCGGCGTTGTGCTTCCCATACGAAAATCGGAATTGTTACTAAATAGCCAGCCGCGCAGCATATTTCGGTGGATGCATGCACCCTTTTCAGCGGGCCCGCGCTGTGGCCATGCGGAAGCGGCTAAGCTGCCGGCACATCGCCTCCGAGCTTCCGGCCGGCGGGGGAGCTTCGCCAACTGTCTTCGAAGCTAACTGTTGCTAGACCGGCTAGCTGTTACCGGTCGGAGCTCATGTTTTGATCGCGTTGACGCAGTCACCGTTAATATGTCACACTCGTGTTCAACCAGTGAAGCAAGTCACATAATAAGACTTTGATCAGTAGTTTTATCTCGCTGTAGCAGCATTGGGGCTTCGCGCAAGCCAGGCGTTGTGGAAGCCGAAAGACACCGAAGGGTAGGACCGGATTTGATCGGGTATGGCGCCGCACTGGATCTCGGGTGGTGAGGGTGAATCACTCAGACGTCGATGACACGGTTGTGTTGGAGGACGATGACATCGCCGTTCTGGACGAAGATGCCATGGCTGTTCTGGATGCTGCAGGGCACCACTCGCGGCGTGCGCAGCTTGCGGGTGCGTTGCGACGAATCTCGTCAGGCAAGGCCGCAAAGCCAATTCACGGGGTGGGCGGCTTCTTCGCGATGGCCCTCGACGTACTCGTGTTGATACCGCGCCGACCGTTCGCATGGCGAGAATTCATACTGCAATCGTGGTTCGTTGCCAGGGTTTCTCTGCTACCCACCTTGATGCTGGCGATCCCGTTCACGGTACTGATGGTCTTTACGTTCAACATCCTGCTCGTGGAATTCGGTGCAGCTGACTACTCCGGAACCGGTGCCGCATACGGAACGGTGACCCAGATCGGTCCGGTGGTGACAGTGCTTGTCGTCTCCGGCGCAGGAGCCACCGCGATGTGCGCAGATCTAGGAGCGCGCACGATCCGGGAAGAACTCGATGCGCTACGTGTCATGGGTGTCAATCCGATCCAGGCGCTGGTGGTGCCCCGCGTCCTCGCGGCGACAGTAGTTGCCACCTTGCTGTCCTCTGTGGTGATCCTCGTCGGCCTCATCGGCAGCTTCATCTTCTCGGTTTTCATCCAGCATGTGACACCAGGATCTTTTGTCAGCGGGTTGACGGTCATTACCGGTGCCGCAGATGTCGTGATCTCGCTGATCAAATCGACCCTCTTTGGACTGGCCGCCGGTCTAATCGCTTGTTATCAAGGCACTTCGGTTGGTGGTGGGCCGGCCGGTGTGGGCAATGCTGTCAACGAAACTGTCGTCTACACCTTCGTGGCACTGTTCGCAATCAACATCGTTGCGACAGCCGTCGGTGTAAAGGCGACACTATGAGCACAACAACCGCACCGAGCAGCTTGCACCCGCGGTTGAGACGCGTGGTGTCGGGATGGGTCGACGGGGTAGGCCGCATTGGAACCCAGGCGCAATTCTACTTCCAAACTCTGGTGTCAACGCGTGACGCGTTGACACACTACAAGGTCGAGACGATCCGACTCATTGCCCAAATGAGTTTGGGCACAGGTGCTTTGGCGGTGATCGGCGGCACCGTGGTGATCGTCGGATTCCTGACTCTGTCCACCGGGGCCCTGGTAGCGGTGCAGGGGTACAACCAGTTCGCCAATGTCGGTGTCGAGGCCCTCACCGGGTTCGCCTCCGCCTTCTTCAACGTCCGCCTCATCGCACCGGTGATCGCCGGCATCGCGCTCGCGGCCACCATCGGTGCTGGCGCCACAGCGCAACTCGGAGCAATGCGGATCAACGAAGAGATTGACGCGTTGGAAGTGATGGGAGTGCGTTCGGTGGCATATCTGGCCTCGAACCGGGTCATCGCCGGTGTGGTCGTGGTGATGCCTCTGTATTGCGTCGCGATGCTCACCGCGTTTCTGGCTGCCCGGTTTGGCACCACGGTTATCTACGGCCAATCCACCGGTGTCTATGACCATTACTTCAACACGTTCTTGAACCCAACCGACATCATCTGGTCGTTCTTCCAGGCGGTGTTGATGGCAGTCGTGATCATGCTCGTGCACACCTACTACGGCTTCACCGCGTCCGGTGGCCCTGCTGGTGTGGGGGAGGCCGTCGGACGTGCGGTCCGCACGTCGATGATCTCCGCAGTCTTCGTGGTCCTGTTTGTCTCACTGGCGATCTATGGCCAGTCCGGCAACTTCAATCTGTCGGGATAGCAAGGTGACTTCAAAAAAGAGCACGAACCGCGTCCACCCGGTTTGGTGGGCGGTCGGCATGTTCGCCGTTATTCTCAGCCTCGTACTGCTGTGTTCAGCTCTGTTCGCAGGGACATTTCACAGCTATGTGCCGGTAACTTTGACTGCGGATCGAATCGGCCTGGTGATGGAATCAGGTGCGAAAGTCAAGATGCGAGGCGTCGAGGTAGGACGGGTTGCGGGTACGACACAGGGGTTCAATCCAGTCGGTCTGAGGTTGGAGATCTTCCCCGACCAAGTTGCGCACATTCCGGCGAACGTAGAAGCGGAAATCAAGGCCACCACCGCTTTTGGGGCCAAGTACGTCGATCTGATTGCCCCCGAGAACCCGAGCCCGAAACGGCTGGCTGCCGGCGCGGTACTTCATTCCCGAAATGTTGGCACCGAGGTCAACACAGTCTTTCAAAGCCTGGTCGGTCTACTGCGTCAGATTGATGTCCCAAAACTCAACGCGGTACTGACGGCTATGGCGGACGGTGTCCGCGGAGAAGGCCAGCAGATGGGGAAGGCAACAACTGCTGCCAACCAGGTACTGGAAGCGGTCAACCCACGGATGGGAACCGTCGCTGAGGATTGGCGGTCCTTCAAGGGCGCTAGCGACGCGTACAGCACTGCAGCGAAAGACATTCTGTCGGCCCTGGATGCGACGAGCACGACCAGTGACACGATCAGAAGTCATGCCCGCGACCTGGATGCCGTGCTGCTGGGCACAATCGGGTTTTCTAGCAGTGGTACTGAGTTGGTCGCCTCGAGCAAGGACAGCTTCGTCTCCATGGTCAACCAACTTGAACCAACGACGAACCTGCTGCAGAAGTACAGCTCAACTTATACGTGCACGATCCTGGGCGGCATGTACCACCTTGAACATGGGGGTGACGCATGGTTCGGTGGCAACGGCCGAACGTTCATCGCGGATGCCGGACTCATATTCGGCGACGATCTTTACACTTACCCGGAGAATTTGCCGATTGTTGCGGCCAAGGGCGGTCCGGGCGGCAAACCCGGATGCGGGTCGCTGCCCGATGTGTCGAAAAACTTCCCTGTACGCCAACTGGTGACCAATACAGGTTGGGGCACTGGGCTGGACTGGCGTCCGAATCCCGGTATCGGGCAACAATGTTGGGCGAACTACTTTCCTGTGACACGTGCGATTCCGGAACAGCCGAGCCTGCGGCACTGCCTGGACGGACCCGGACCTGGTCCAGCTCCCGCCTATCCCGGTGGTGTGCCATACGGTGCCCCCTGGTACGGGCCGGACGGCACTCCGCTGTATCCAGGTGTGCCGCCGGCTGATCCGCAGGCGCGGTATCCCTCGCCGGCACTAGGGCCGCGACCCGGAGTGGATCCCTTGCCCATCGACCCCCCGGCCGAAGCGTCGCCGCCGGCACCGTGAAACCAGCCACCATGAGAGGTATCAACCGTGAATGACAAGCTAGGTCGTGCCGCGATCAGCTTCGCCGTGTTCGCGATCGTCTGCATGCTAGGAACCTTTGCGCTGCTCGCTGTCTTCGCACAGTTTCGGATGTCCAAGGAACAGATGTATCGGGCCGAATTCAGCGATGTCAGCGGCCTGGCTGTCGGTGACTTTGTCCGGATCGGCGGTGTCGAGGTCGGCAAGGTCAAAAAGATCTCCATCACCCCGGAGCTAAAGGCCCTAGTTGACTTCAGTGCAGAACCGACGGTGATCCTCACTGAAAGCACCGAGGCGGCCATCCGATGGGCTAACCCGATTGGTGACCGCTATTTGGCTTTGCTCGAAGGCACGGGGGAGTTCAAGCGGCTCAACCCGGGAGGGACCATAGCGTTGGCCCGGACCCAGCCGGCGCTTGACCTCGACACGTTACTGGGGGGTTTTCGGCCGCTGTTCCGGGCATTGGACCCTGAACAAGTCAACGCATTGTCCGGGCAGTTGATTGCCGCCTTCCAGGGGGAAGGCGCCACGATCGGCTCGTTCCTGAGCCAAGCAGCCACCGTTGCCAACACCTTGGCCGACCGCGACGAGTTGATCGGACAGGTCATCGACAACTTGAAAGCAGTCGCAGGCACCTTCGGCCACCAAAGCGACCAGTTCGGTAAGGCGATTGATTCGTTGTCCGAACTCGTGAAGGGCCTTTCGGACCGAAGAACCGATGTGACCAACGCTATTGCTTACACGAATGCAGCGTCTGCCACCATCGCCGATCTACTCGATCAGTCACGCCCGGCGTTCAAAGAACTACTGACGCAAACGGATCGCACGGCCTCCATCGTCTACGACGACCGCGAGTGGTTTGCTAACTACCTCAGCACGGTCAAAGACTCTTACAAGGTTCTGAGCCGCTTGGGGATCATGGGCGACTACTTCACCTTCTATCTGTGCGACGCGATCCTGAAGGTGAATGGAAAGGGTGGTCAGCCGGTATACGTGAAACTGGCCGGCCAGGACACGGGACGGTGTGCACCCAAGTGAAGTCCTTTGCAGAACGCAACCTGTTTGTCATCGGCGTGACGGGTCTAGTGTCCGTCCTTGCGATCGCCGCCGCAGCCTTGGAATACGACAAGTTGCCCTTCATCAGAAGCACCCATCACTACTCCGCCTATTTCGCCGAGGCCGGCGGATTGCAGGCAGGCGCGGCCGTTCAGGTATCGGGCTACCGCGTCGGCGAAGTCTCATCGGTGGACCTCGATGGTGCGCGCGTCCGCGTCGACTTTGACGTCGACGATGAGGTACATCTGGGCTCCTTGACTGAAGCCAACATCAGGACCAAGAGCCTGCTCGGCTCCAAGGTTTTGCAGGTCACGCCGAGAGGGGACGGCACCCTGACGGAGGCGATTCCTCTTGAGCGGACTAAGGCTCCCTACCAGTTGCCTGACGCCCTCGGAGACTTGTCAGCCACCATCAGCGGGTTGAACACCGACGACGTGTCCAGTGCATTGGCAACGATTGCCGAGACCTTCCAAGACACTCCGCCGGATCTGAAGCGTGCAGTAGAAGGTGTCGGGCGTTTCTCACAGACCCTGGCCGCGCGTGATGAAGCGTTGCGGAGTCTCTTAGCCGATGCGAAGAAGGCAACCACGGTGCTGTCTGACCGTGCCGACCGGATCTCGCAGTTGATCGCCAACAGCAATCAACTGCTTGCTCAATTGAAGACTCAAAGCGCTGCACTCCAACAAATTTCAAGCAGTCTGTCGGCCCTGGCACATCAACTCGGCGGATTTATCGATGACAACCAAGCGAATCTGCATCCGCTCCTTGACAAGTTGAACGAGGTCCTCAAGATCGTCGACGACAACAAAGCGAACCTGCAGCAATCGATCAAGTATCTCAACCAGTACGCCATGTCCCTAGGGGAGACAATCGCTTCGGGCCCATTCTTCAAGGCCTACCTCTCCAACCTGTTGCCGGGCCAGTTTCTCCAGCCGTTCATCGACGCCGCGTTCTCAGATCTGGGGTTGGACCACAACGTCCTGGCGCCCTCGCAGCGGAATGACGCCCAAACAGGGCAGCCTGCGACGCCGCCGTTGCCGGTGCCCTATCCCCGCACCGGGCAGGGTGGGGAGCCACGGTTGAACGTCCCAGACGCAATCACCGGGAATCCCGGAGATCAGGGATGCGGCCCTGTTGGTCTTCCGCTGCCTGGTCCCACGGGTTGCTACCCGTACAGGGAGCCGCCTCCGGCACCGGCCCCTGGCGGCCCACCGCCTGGTCCGCCGGCACTGAAACCACCGGGGCAGGACGCTCCCCCGGAACCCACGCCGCTGCCGGTTTTCGACCCTGCTCCACCGTTACCTGACAATGCTTCATCGCCTGCCGAAGGACAGCACTAATGACGCGTACCAGACTCCGCATCGGACTTGCGGTCGGCCTCGTCGCGGTCTTGGCGGTCGGCACGATCTTTGTTGTCAGAGCGATGACTGGATTCGGAAAGAACTACGTGGTGGCCTATTTCGATAACAGCAACGGCCTGTATCACGGGGATGAGGTACGCATCTTGGGTGTGCGTGTGGGGAGCATCGACACGATCGAGCCACAGGCGCAACGGGTGAAGATCACTTTCTGGGTCGATCGGAAGTACAAGGTACCCGCGGATGCGAAGGCAGTGATCGTCTCGCCTCAGCTGGTGACTTCGAGGGCCATACAGTTGACCCCTGCGTACACGGCTGGCCCTGTCATGGGCAACGGGGCGACGATCCCACAGGATCGCACGGCGGTTCCGCTCGAGTGGGATGACCTACGCAAACAGCTGGAAAAGTTGGCGCAAGCGTTGCAGCCGACGACACCCGGAGGCGTGAGCACGCTGGGTGCCTTCATCGATACCGCGGCGCAGAACTTGCGGGGTCAAGGGCCGGACATCCGAAAGACCATCATCTCGCTGTCGCAGGCGTTGTCGGCTCTAGGTGATCACAGCGACGACATGTTCTCCACGATAAAGAACCTGTCTGTTGTGGTGTCAGCGCTCAACGACAGCGCCGCGCTCATGAGGGACCTCAATCAGAATCTGGCATCGGTGACGGGATCCCTGACGGATACACCAAACGCGGTGGGAACAGCCATCAAAGATCTCGACACCGTTGCGGCCTCGGCAACGCAATTCATTGCAGACAACCGAGATGCGCTCGGTACGACCAATGAGAAGTTGTCGTCCATCACTTCGGCAATCCACGACAGCCTCGACGACGTGGAACAGGCGCTCCACCTCTTCCCAACCACGTTGCAGAACTTCTTGAACATCTACCAGCCGTCTCAACTGGGCATCACCGGCGCGATCAACGTGACCAATTTTGCTGACCCAATCTCGTTCTTGTGCGGGGCGATTCAGGCGGCATCGAGACTCGGTGCCGAGCAGTCCGCGAAACTCTGCGTGCAGTACATGGCGCCGATCGTCAAAAACCGGCAGTTCAACTCGCTTCCTATCGGTGAAAACCTCTTCGTCGGGGGGGCGGCCCGACCAAACGAACTCACCTATTCAGAGGACTGGCTGCGTCCAGACCATGTGCCTGCACAACCCCCTCCCGCCGCGGCAAGCCAGCCGCCTGGAGTCGATTCGGTGTCACCGGCCCAGGTTTCAACGGGTGCACTCAACGGCCCGCCGCCACCTGTTGGCGAGCCGATCTCGACCGACCCGGGAGCCGGCCTGGAGGGAATGATGCTTCCAGCCGCAGCGGGGCCGCCGCTGCCCGCTGAGGCTGCGCCGGGGCCGGCAGCCTCCCCCGGAGGTGGATCGTGAGCATGTTCATGCGCAAGCGCTTGCTGTCCAGACTGGTCGGCATAGTGCTGGCGGGAGCGGTGGCCACGTTAATGTCTGGCTGCGAGTGGCGGGGACTCAATTCGGTGTCGCTCCCCGGAACGGAGGGCGGTGGGGCGGGTGCGTTTGTGATCCAGGCACAGCTCCCCGACGTTGCGTACATCCAACAGAATTCGCGAGTCCGCGTGGCTGACGTGAACGTCGGCACGGTCACCAAGATTGAGCGGCAGGATTGGCACGCCTTGGTCACGATGCGGCTCAACGGCGATGTTGACTTGCCCGCGAATTCCACTGCCATGATTGGGCAGACGAGTGTTCTGGGATCCCTGCATGTCGAGCTGGCTCCGCCCACCGGAAAGGCACCAGAGGGCCGGCTGCACGAGGGTTCCCTAATCCCGCTGAACCGCGCTGGCTCCTACCCGGGCACAGATGAAACGTTGTCGGCGCTCTCCCTGATGCTCAACGGTGGCGGGATCGGACAAGTTCAGGACATCACAGCAGCATTCGCCACCGCATTCGCCAATCGTCAGCAAGACTTGCGCAGCTTGATCGAACGACTGGACGAGTTCGCTGGGCACATTCAGGAGCAGACTGCCGACATCATCTCCGCGACGGAGAGCTTCAACGGGTTGGTGGGCCAGCTTGCTGCCCAGAAACCTGTGCTGGACAAGGCGTTACGCACCCTGCCTGAGGCGCTGGCAGTGCTGGCCGAACAGCGACAGAACCTCGTCAACGCTTTCGACGCGTTTGGGAAATTCGCCGCGTTGACCACCGATACCGTTAACAAGTCGAAAGAAAACCTGGTCAAAGAGCTCCAGCAGCTCGGGCCAGTGATCAAGTCACTGGCCTACACAGGGCCCGCTCTGACTCGATCTCTGGATTTCTTCGGTACTTATCCGTGGCCGAAGAAGAATCTGGCCAGATGGGTTCGTGGTGACTACGGGAACCTCACCGCGATTATCGACCTCACCCTGAGCCGCATCGACGGCACATTTTTCACAGGCACCCGCTGGGAGGGCGACCTCACTGAGCTCGAGATGCAGTGGGGCCGCACCATCGGCCAGCTACCCAGCCCGTACACGAATGGCAACCCGCTGGTCGCTCCATACCGATTCGATCAAGGACCGTGACATGCGCTTGACTAAGTGGACCAAGATCCAATTGGCGATCTTCGCGACCGTAGCCATGGTGGCCGGCGTGATCATGGCACTCGGCTTCATCAGGGTCCCCGCATTGCTGGGTATCGGCCGCTACACCGTAACCATGGAGCTTCCGACCGCCGCTGGACTGTACAAGGGTGGCAATGTGACCTACCGGGGGACTGAGGTCGGCAAGGTCACCGCTGTGCGCCTCGACGGCTCCGGAGTAGAAGTTGAATTGTCATTGCGCTCAGATGTGGCGATTCCAGCTGACCTCAACGCTGAAGTGCACAGCACCTCTGCGATCGGTGAGCAGTACGTCGCATTGTTGCCCCGCTCTGCAGATCCCCAGTCGTTGAAGGATGGGGATGTCATCCCATTGGACCGAACATCGACTCCACCGGAGATCGGTTCATTGCTCGACGCCGCAAACCGCGGCCTCCAGGCCATTCCGCATGACAACCTCAAGACTGTGATCGACGAAAGCTACACTGCAATAGGAGGTTTGGGTCCAGAGATATCCCGCATCGTCAAGGGCTCGACCCAACTGGCCATCGATGCGCAGAAAAACCTCGACTCGATCACGACTCTGATAGACCAATCCAAACCTGTGCTCGACTCGCAGGCCGACACTGCCGACTCGATCCAAGCGTGGGCCGCTCACGTGGCAGACCTGACCGGCCAGATCAAGGCCAATGATTCCGCGGTCGCTGGGCTACTGGAGAAGGGCGGGCCAGCAGCCAACGAAGCCCGACAGCTGGTCGAGCGGCTGCAGCCGAGCCTTCCCATAATGCTCGCGAACCTGTCGAGCGTCAGTAATCTTGCCCTCGTCTACAACGCATCTGTCGAACAAATCCTCGCGCTTCTGCCGATGGGAGTGCAGATCATCCAGGCCAGCGACGTGGCGAACAAGGACAGCAAGCATCCCGGCTTCACCCTGAATTTCAACCTCAATCTCAATGTGCCGCCTCCCTGCACGACCGGATTTCTTCCAGGACAGCAGCAGCGGAACCCCGTGTACGAAGACACCCCAACGCGTACGCCCGACGATCTGTACTGCCGCATTCCGCAAGATTCGTGGAACGCTGTGCGTGGTGCTCGCAATCTGCCGTGCATCCGCAAGCCTGGCAAGCGTGCCGCCTCGGCGAAGGTCTGCAACAGCGACGAGGAGTATCGCCCTCTCAACGACGGATTCAACTGGAAGGGTGATCCGAACGCCACGCTGAGTGGACAGAGTGTTCCCGAGGTTGAACCCGACGTCCGCTCGCCGTCCGCGCATTCGAGAGCTGCACAGCCGGCTGCGCCAGAGCCGTCGGATCCGCCGGAACCACCGGCTGCGGCCGAGCCGCCACCCGTCGCAGTCAGTTACTACGACCCCGCAACCGGCACCTACGTGGCTCCGGATGGGCACGTGTACAGACAATCCGAATTGTCGGCCGCCAACACAGGAGACAAGACATGGCAGAGCATGTTGATACCGCCGAGCAACTGACCGAAGACGAGTCGGGCTTGCACCACGAGGACTGCGCTGCCGAGAGCAAGCCTACCGAGGCTGACGACGAATCCTCTTCCGAGACGGACGAATCCAAAGACGATGCCGGAATCCGCCAACGCCGGCTGCTGTCGGCAGTGGACATCCCGTTGCTGTTCGGTCTGGTCACCGTCGTGATCTTGGGCGCGGTGGGTGGATGGCTCGGGTACCGCATGTATGTCAATGATCGAGCGCAGAGAACGCACGACGCATTCGTCGAGGCTGCCCGACAGGGCGCGGTGAACCTAACCACTATCGACTACGCCAGGGCAGACGCCGACATACAGCGGATTCTCGACTCGTCGACCGGAAAGTTCCGCGACCAGTTTCAGGAGCGGTCACAACCTTTCGCCGACGTCGTCAAGCAGGCGAAAACGAAGTCCGAAGGGACTGTCACCGAGGCCGGAGTCGAATCGCAAGATACAGACCAGGCACAGGTGCTGGTTGCGGCGTCGGTGAAAACCTCAGTTCCCGGTGCTCCGGAACAACAGCCCCGGGAATGGCGCATGCGGATCACCGTCGAGAAGGTCGATGACGGCTTCAAGGTTGCAGATCTTCAATTTGTGCCTTGAGGCCGACGAACCAATTTCAACTATGAGCTGAACGGAATACATTGTGCGACTAGTCATTGACAGCAAGACAGACGAAACGCCGCAGGATGAAGAGCACGACGTCGGCGCCTCGTCGGAGTCTCAGATCCATGACCTGACAAACGAGCTCGAAGATGTCGATCCAAGCGAATTTGACCAGGATGACGAGTCCGAGGACTACGAGGATGCAGCTCGGCAGGGGGTAGACAAGCGAACCTGGAGGCACCGACTGGCATTCGTTGTGCTCCCAGCTTGTGCCTTGATACTCGCCGGAGGCGTGGGCTACCTGAAGTGGCAGGACAGTTCGGCTAGGGCCTCGCAGGATTCAGCCGTCGAATCCGTACGGGTTGCGACCGAAAGCGCCATCGCAATGCTTGCCTACCAACCCGATACCGTTGACAAAGACCTGGCCGCGGCCGCGAACCGGCTGACCGGAGATTTCCGGAATGACTACACCAAACTCATCAACGACATCGTTATCCCAGGGTCGAAGGCAAAGCGCGTCACCGCTGTCGCAACGGTGCCCTCTGCCGCGTCAATCTCGGCGACTGCAAACCACGCTCAGGTGCTCGTGTTCGTCAACCAGACCACGACGATCGGCGACGGCGTACCGACCAACTCCATCTCAAGTGTCCGCATAACCCTCGACAAGGTGGATGACCAATGGCTCGTTTCGGGCTTCGAACCAGTGTGACGATGCTGGCAGCTACGGCAGGTGCAGCGATCGCGATAACGCCTGTTGCCTCAGCCGACTCAGTCGCCTACTTGGTCAACGTCACCGTGCGACCAGGCTACAACTTCCCGAACCCTGACGCCGCGCTGGCCTATGGACACACCATCTGCGACAAGCTGGCTGCAGGCCGCGGCTATCCCCAGTTGATGAGTGACGTCAAGTCTGATTTCGGCAACTCGGACGAGTATCAAGCGTCTTACCTCATATCTCAGGCCGTCAACGAGCTGTGCCCGTCGCTGATTTGGCAACTGCGCAACACCGCTGCGAACTACCGACCGGCGGGATCCTGAGCCTGCATTGAGTGTGACGGAGAAGGCCAAGTCCTAAGTATGTTGACTGACTCACTATGGTGTTGCAATATCTGTCTGCAAGGTGTTGAACCATAATTTGAGTTTCGTTGAGCGTGACGTATCTGTTCTGTCTTCAGCCTCAGCCCAGTGACGAGGAGAAATCTAGTGACCGCTTATCTCGAGGATGTCAGGCTTCACGATCCGGCCTTGTTTCGTGAAGGTTCGCCGAACGAGTTGATCAAGTACCTGCGTGAGAACGATCCGGTGCATTGGACTGAGGAGACCGACGGGCCGGGTTACTGGGCGGTGACGCGTTATGACGACATCAAGCAGATCGAGCTCGACTCCGAGACGTACTCGAATGAGCCAGTGGTCACCATCTCCGACTTGAACACCAAGGGCAGCGATGAGAACCACAAGATGCTGATCTATTCGGATGCGCCGTGGCACACCGAGCACCGCAAGAAGATCGCCCCGGAACTGTCGCTTTCGCGGGTGCGTAAGGGCCGTGAGGGGATGGACAGCCTCGTCAATCTCATTGTCGACATGGTGATCGAGAAGGGCGAAGCCGATCTGGTGACCGATCTGTCGGGCAAGATGGCAAGCTATGCCATTGCCGATCTGATGGGTCTGGATCGGGAGCACTCGCTGTCGATGTTCCGCGCCGCCGAGATCCTCAACCAGAACATCGACACCAATAGCGGTATCGGGCTCGAGGCAACGATGACGCTCGTCCAGCATGCGGCGGAGGCGTACAACGAGCGCCAGGAGAATCCGCGCAATGACACCCTCACCCGGCTCACTAAGGGGGAGATTCAGGGCCGGCCAGCTGATGAGCTGCAGTTCAACCTCGACTTCATGCTGTTCATCGCGGCCGGTAGTGATACGTCTCGCAACGTGCTGTCCACCGGCATGCTGACGCTGCTGCAGCATCCGGAAGCGTGGAACATGCTCAGGGACAATCCCGAGCGTATGCCGAAGGCTATCGAAGAGATGCTCCGCTACAACCCGCCGATCATGGTGATGCGCCGCACCACCACCCGTGACACCGAGCTGCGCGGACGCAAGATCAAGCAAGGCCAGAAGGTGGTGATCTACTATGCCGGGGCCAATCGTGATCCTGCGGTGTTTGAGGACCCCGACAAGTTCGATATCACCCGTAAGGTCAATCCGCACATGAGTTTCGGCGCGGGGCGCCACCACTGCCTGGGCGCACACCTCGCCCGTCTGGAACTGACTTCGATGTTTGACACGATGCTGCGGCGGATGCCGGACATGGAACTTGCCGGACCCGTAGTGTGGCCGGAACCAGGTGATGTACCGATGGTTACTGGTCCCGAACACATGCCCATTAGGTTCACTCCGGGCGAGCGCGAAGTGACCGGCGACGTAGAGTCCGTCTTCGCGTAAACCGCAAGCCAACCGGAATGGTCGTGACTCTGCTGTCGGGCGCGACCATTCCGGTCGTTATGAGCACCCTTGGATCAGCCAGTGCGATCAAGATTCGCGCAAGCCTGCGCCTCATCAGATTCAAGCTGCCGCGGAGCTCGGCCTGCACACTCATTTCCATGGTCGCGGCGACTCCCAGGACAGCGGTATGTCGGTTCTTCGCTCGCGGCGAAGCCGGCCCGTTGATGTGTGACTTCTACGCGGAGAGCGCTTCGTTCATTGGCCAGATCGGTGTGAGCGGGACCTGTGAGACATAATGATGTTGACCGGCTCACTCTTATGGTGCAATATGGATGTACTGCTTTAAAAGCACGACTTAGATGCGTTGAGCGTGACGTATCTGTTCTGTCTTCAGCCTCAGCCCAGTGACGAGGAGAAATCTAGTGACCGCTTATCTCGAGGATGTCAGGCTTCACGATCCGGCCTTGTTTCGTGAAGGTTCGCCGAACGAGTTGATCAAGTACCTGCGTGAGAACGATCCGGTGCATTGGACTGAGGAGACCGACGGGCCGGGTTACTGGGCGGTGACGCGTTATGACGACACCAAGCAGATCGAGCTCGACTCCGAGACGTACTCGAACGAGCCGAACGTGACTATCTCCGACTTGAACACCAAAGGCGATGAGAACCACAAGCTGCTGATCTATTCGGATGCGCCGTGGCACACCGAGCACCGCAAGAAGATCGCCCCGGAACTGTCGCTTTCGCGGGTGCGTAAGGGCCGTGAGGGGATGGACAGCCTCGTCAATCTCATTGTCGACATGGTGATCGAGAAGGGCGAAGCCGATCTGGTGACCGATCTGTCGGCCAAGATGGCAAGCTATGCCATTGCCGATCTGATGGGTCTGGATCGGGAGCACTCGCTGTCGATGTTCCACGCCGCCGAGATCCTCACCCAGAACATCGACATGAACAGTGGCGCTGGCCTCGAGGCGACTACCACGATCATGCAACACGCCATGGAGGCGTACAACGAGCGTCAGGAGTCCCCTCGCAACGACACTCTCACCCGTCTCAGCCAGGGTGAGATTCAGGGTAACCCGGTTGATTTCTTCCAGTTCGGCCTGGAGTTCATCCTGTTCGTCGCGGCCGGTAGCGATACGTCTCGCAACGTGCTGTCCACCGGCATGCTGACGCTGCTGCAGCATCCGGAAGCGTGGAACGCGCTGCGTGAGGATCCCGAGCGCATGCCGCGGGCAGTCGAAGAGATGCTGCGCTACAACCCGCCGCTGATGGTGATGCGCCGCACCGCCACCCGTGACACCGAGCTGCGTGGACGCAAGATCGCCAAGGGCCAGAAGGTGGTCATGTTCTATGCCGGCGCCAACCGCGACCCCGAGGTCTTCGAAGATCCCGACAAGTTCGATATCACTCGTAAGGTCAATCCGCACATGAGTTTCGGCGCGGGGCGCCACCACTGCCTGGGCGCACACCTCGCCCGTCTGGAACTGACTTCCATGTTCACCACCATGCTGCGACGCATGCCGGACATGGAACTTGTCGGACCGGTGGAATGGCCGGTGAACGGCGACGTTCCGACTATTACCGGCCCGATCCACATGCCGATTCGGTTCACGCCCGGTAAGCGCGAAGTCAGCGGGGAAGTGGAGTCGGTCTTCGCATGAGCTAGCCGGAGCCACGCCCGGACCGACCATGCTTCGAGTGGGATGGTCACGCTTTCTCCGTCGGCGTGACCATCCCCATCAACATCAACTGCCCCGATCGGGCTGAAATCACTTTGGGAGACCAAATCCTATGAAAGCCGCCGTCATCACCGAGATCGGTAAGCCCTTCGAGATTCGCGACGATCTCGAGCTCGACGCCCCACGGGGCCGCGAGATCCTCGTCGACGTGAAGGCGAGCGGTCTATGCCACAGCGATCTTTACTGCGCCACGACGGATATCGGCACCCCTCTGCCTGGAGTGTTCGGCCACGAAGTGGCGGGTGTGGTCCGCGCGGTGGGACCGCAGGTCCACGACTTCGAGATTGGTGATCATGTCGTCGGGTGCTTGTCGGGCTTCTGCGGGCGATGCGACCGCTGCCTCAAAGGTGCACCCAACCTCTGCCGCAACTACCCGGCGGGGACGCAACGGGCGCCAGGAGAGCCCGCACGGCTGCGCCTCGGTGGTGAGCCGATTGCACAATTTCAGGAGATCTCGGGCTTTGCCGAACAAGTCCTCATGCATGAGAACAACGCCGTACGGATCCCCGAGCAGGTGCCGTTTCCTCAGGCCGCAATCCTCGGCTGTGGCGTCGCGACCGGCGCAGGCTCCGCCATTCACAGTGCCGGTGTGCGCGTCGGCGACACCGTCGTGGTCATCGGCTGCGGTGGCGTCGGTCTCAATGTGGTTCAAGCAGCCGCGCTTGCTGGCGCGCGGCAGGTCATTGCCGTGGACCTGCAGGACTCGAAGCTGAAGCTCGCTGCGAGCAGCTTCGGCGCGACCCATACCATCAACCCGCAAGACGGTGACGTCGTGGCGGAGATCCATGCCATCTCCGATGGCGGTGTTGATCATGCCTTCGAGGTGATCGGAGGGATCGAAGAGACTCTCACGCAGGCGGTGCGTGCGCTGGCACCAGGTGGCACTGCCTACGTGGTCGGAGCTCAGGGCCCGACGTCGCGATTCGGCTTCTCCCCAGCCGACCTTCTCTTCCAGAAGACGGCTCTGCAAGGCGTATACATGGGCAGCTGCAACTTCAAGATCGACATCCCCCTGTACGCGGAGTATTACCTACAGGGGAGGTTCAACCTGGACGACCTCGTCTCCAAGACCATTCGACTGGACCAGATCAACGAGGCGTACACGGAGCTACATGGCGGCGCCATTGCGCGTTCGGTGATCACGGAGTTCTGAGATCGACTCGCAATCAACCGATCATGCCCGCAGATGACAACTCGATTCGTGACGCGACCATGGACCTAAAACCCTTCAAGATCTGCGCAGACGAAGATGCTCTCGTCGACCTACAGTCGCGGCTTTCGCGCACGCGATGGCCGCGGCAGGTCGACGATGGTAGCTGGGAAGCCGGTGCCGACCGCAGCTACATGGAGTCGCTCTGCACCTACTGGATGAACGAATATGACTGGCGTGCAGCAGAAGCTGCACTCAACCGATGGCCGCAGTTCGAAACGAACATCGACGGCGCACGCATCCACTTCCTGCACATTCGGTCTCCGCACCCGGATGCACGGCCACTGCTAATGGTGCACGGTTGGCCCAGTACACCATTCGAGTTCGCCAAACTGTTCGGAGGGCTGACGGACCCTGCCGGACATGGCAACCCGAGCGGCCAGCCATACCACATCGTCGCGCCATCGATTCCTGGGTACGGATGGAGCGGACCCGTCACCGAACCTGGATGGCATCCTGGACGAATCGCACACGCCTTCCGCGAATTGATGTCTCGTCTCGGGTACGAGCGGTTCGCGGCCTTCGGCGCGGACATGGGGTCGCCGATCTCGATCGAGCTGGCACATGCGTATCCCGAAGCGCTCATCGGGCTCTACCTCACATTGATCCCCAGTGGGCTGCAGCCGGCTGACGGCTCACCGACTCCCGATGAACAACGGCAGCTCAACGCGAATGAGCTGCTGCGTCGGACCGAGGGCGGGTACGCCGCCATCCAAGCAACAAAGCCCGACACCGTGGCATATGGACTGACCGATTCTCCTGTGGGCCTGGCAGCGTGGCTGGTCGAGAAGTTCCGAAGCTGGACGGACTGCAACGGCGATCTCGAGTCGATCCTGAGCAAGGACGAGATCCTCACGACGGTGATGACGTATTGGCTGACGGCCACCGCCGGTTCGTCGGGACGGCTGTACTACGAGCTGGCAAAGTATTTCGGCAACGAGGAGACGCGGATCGATCGCACACGCGTGCTGGTACCGACGGGAGTCGGGGTGTTTCCCAAGGAGCTGTATCTGACATCGGAACGCATCGCCGAAGACCATTTCCAGATCGAACACTGGAGCCAGATGCCGCGGGGGGGACATTTCGCAGCGGTGGAACAGCCGGAATTGCTTCTGGCGGACGTACGAAAGTTTTTTGATCACAGGCAGTGAGCTGGTCGGCGTCGAGCTGTCCACGCACTGTCCGCGAAACCCGGAGAGAATGAAATGAGCACAGAAACTGTCGATATTGCGGAATCGGCCCAGGCGGATCCGTCGAATCATTACGACGCGATCATCATCGGGGCAGGTCCCGCCGGCATGTACGAGCTTCTACTGCTGCGCCAACGTGGAGTACGGGCACGGATCCTGGAAGCGGGCAGCGGCGTCGGTGGAACGTGGTACTGGAACAGGTACCCAGGGGCGCGGCTCCATTCCGAAAGTCACTCGTACCAGTACTTCTTCGACAAGGATCTGCTCGATTCGTGGGACTGGTCCGAACTGTTCGCGGGCCAGCCGGAGCTGGAGAAGTACTTCAATGCGGTCGCGGACAAGCATGATCTGAAGAAGGACATCGAGTTCGACACCAGAGTGGAAGCTCTGGAATTCGACGAGCGGACCAACAACTGGACCGTGCGTGCTGAGAATGGAAAGGTCTTCTCTGCCCACGTGATCGTGTCGGCGACCGGCCCCCTGTCTGCGCCGATCTATCCCCCGGTGCCCGGGCGGGAGACCTTCACCGGCGAATCTCACCACACCGCGCGGTGGCCCGAGAAAGACGTTGATTTCACCGGCAAACGAGTGGTCGTTGTCGGCACCGGATCGACTGGCGTCCAGGTCATTCCGAAGATCGCCCGCCAGGCGGCCCATTTGACCGTGCTGATGCGTACCCCGAACTGGGTCATTCCACTGAACAATCGTCCGATCGACAAGTCGGAGATGGATTCCATCCGCAACGGATATGACGGCTTCCACGAGTATCTGCAGGGCACCTTCGGCGGATTCATTCACGATGTGGACAGGAAGCCGTCGACGGATTACACGCCCGAGGGTCTGCGCGAGCGGTTCGAAACTGCTTGGGAAGGACCGGGATTCACTAAATGGTTCGGGCTTCCTTACGATGTGCTCGGCGATGAGGGGGCCAATCAACAGTACTGCGACTTCATTGCCGAGAAGATCCGCGAGCGCGTCAAGGATCCGGCCACCGCAGCTCTGCTGACCCCGCATCACCCGTTCGGTGCCAAACCGGTGGAATGCGAGTCCGCTGGTTATGCGGGCGACGGCTACGGATATTACGAAGTGTTCAATCAGGACAACGTGGAACTCGTCTCGGTCGCCGACGATCCGATCACCGAAGTGGTCGAAGGCGGCATTCGTACCGCATCGAGACTGTTCGACGCCGACATCATCGTCTACGCGACGGGGTTCGAGGCATTCGTCGGATCGATCAATCGCATCGACATCACTGGGGTCGGCGGTCAGAGGCTGCGGGACCGGTGGGCGGACGGCCCGGTGACCCTGCTTGGGCTCCAGGTGTCCGGGTTCCCGAACTTCTTCATGGTCGGCGGACCACATGGTAAGGGGGGGCACGGCAACTCGACTCGCTGCGCCGAAGGGCCGCTGGAATGGATCGCCGATCTCACCGAGAAAATCACCGAAGAGAGCATCGCCCGCGTCGAGGCCGATCCTCAGGCCGAAGCCCAGTGGACGGACCATGTGAACGAAAGCGGCAACAACTCGATTGTGTCCAAAGCCAAGTCGTTCCTGTTCGGCGACAACGTCCCAGGCCGCAAACGTGCCTACGTCGCCTATCTGGGGGCTTTGCCGGAGTTCGTCGACCGGCTGCAGGCCGTCAAGGCCAAGGGCTACGAAGGCTTCGTGATCACCCGTTGAGTGCGGTAGCGCCGCGCGGTGTCGACCGCGCGGCGCACTGGTGGGTGGCCGTTGACCACGGATCCCCACAGAGAAGAAGCGAGCGAATTAGGCTCACGCCAGCGGTAGGAGGAGATTTCCGCGATGTACACCAACCTGCAAGATCCCAAGTTGTTCAGTACCGGGCATCCATTCGATGTCTACGCCTACTTGCGCGAGAACGATCCTGTGCACTGGCAGGAAGAAACTGACGGCGCCGGCTACTGGGCACTGATGAAATACGCCGACATCAAACAGGTTGAGCTGGACTCGGAAACGTTCTCCAATGAACCGCACGTCTTCATCGGCGATAACAACGCCATCGGCGACGAGACTCATCGCTCGCTGATCTTCTCCGACGCCCCACGGCACACCGCACACCGAGCGCTGATGGGTAAGGAGTTCAGCGTCAGGAGGGTCAAACAGGCTCGGGAGGGAATGGAACAACTGGTCGATTCCATCATCGACCAGGTGATCGAATCAGGTGAGGCCGACCTGGTCGCGGATCTGTCGGCGAAGATGGCGAGCTTCACCATCGCCGACCTCATGGGCATCGACAGATACGAATCACTCGAGATGTTCGAGGCGGCTGCATTTCTGACGCGCAACGTCCCGTTCGATCACGGCCCTGGTCTGGACGCAGCTCTGACCATCTTCACGCACGCCGCTAAGGCGTGGCAGGAGCGAAGCGAAACACCTCGGGAAGACACGCTCGGACGAATTGCCCAGGCGGAGATCATGGGTATCCCCGTGGACGAGATCCAGTTCCAGATCGACTACTCGCTCTTGGTCAGCGCAGGCAGCGACACATCACGGAATGTGCTGGCCACCGGCATGATCACGCTGATGGAGCACCCGCAGGCCCGGCAGCAGCTCATCGACCAGCCGACCTTGCTTCCGCGCGCCCTCGAGGAGATCCTCCGCTACATCCCCCCGATCCGAGCCATGCGTCGAACCGCGACCAAGGACACCGAGCTCAGCGGGACGAGGATCCGTAAGGGCGACAAAGTGGTGATGTACTACGGCGCAGCCAATCGGGACCCTGATGTGTTCGAGAACCCCGACACCTTCGACATCCACCGCAAGGTGAACCCGCACATGACGTTCGGCGGCGGGATCCATCAGTGCCTCGGATCGCACCTTGCGCGACTGTCTCTGACGGCGATGTTCTCCGCACTCCTGCGCCGGATGCCTGATATGGAGGCAGCCGGTCCGGTGGAGTGGCCCGAGCTCGGTGAGGCGCCGATGGTGAGCGGCCCAGAAGGTCTGCGTATTCGCTTCACCCCCGGTGAGCGGGTTGTGCAGCACGAAGTTGCCCCTATCTTTGCCTGACCCGGCAGCTGACGGCCGAGCCCCGATCTGAGGCGGCCTAATTATGTTTATTCGACGGCCGGGATTGGTTCCGGGCGGAAGCCGCCGGTGTGACGTGCGGTCTTGACTCGGTTCTCGAGCCAAATTAAGGTCCAACATAGTAGTAATCATTACTTCGATGAACGTCGTGGCGGCGGTAACCGCAGGCTGATGTAGGAGCCGCCCAGGACGCTCCAATGCGCGGTTCGCTGCGAGCCCGAACCATGACCACAACGACGTTCTTGTTCCAATCGACACCAAGTTGCAGTGCAGCAGAGGAAGTGAAGGCGAGATGAGTTTCGACTACATCATCGTGGGGTCGGGCGCCGCGGGTTCGGTTCTGGCGAATCGACTGACCGCGGACCCCGGGACCAGAGTTCTGCTGCTCGAAGGCGGCGGCTCGGATCGGCACCCGATCCACAAGGTGCCGAAGGGGTTCGCGTTTACGATGACGTCCCCCAAATACACGCGCCACTATCAGACCTCGCCATTGGAGGACGGTGGTCCCTCAGACTCGTGGTTTCGAGGACGGATTGTCGGTGGGTCGACCACGATCAACGGTCTCGTGTGGAACCGCGGATGGAGTCCCGACTTCGATCAGCTCGAAGTCGAGGGCAACAAGGGATGGGGCTGGAGCACGTTCCTCAGCGCCTATCGTCAGATCGAGAACTTTCATGCCGATTTTCCGGTCGAGCCGCGGTTGCACGGTCTGGGTGGACCGGCCGACGTCGAAGTAGCACGCCCACGGGAAGAGCTCTGCGAGGCCTACATCGAATCCGGCCTTGCGGTCGGGATGAATCGGGTCGCGGATGTGAACGGCTCGGACGACAACCGCACGGGCTACGCACAGTACTCCACTCGACGCGGTCTGCGAGTTACTGCGGCCAGCGCCTATTTGCGTCCGGCGTTGCGGCGGCCGAACCTGAGTTTGGTCACCAACGCTGAGGTCCAGAGGATTTTGTTCGACGGCAGACGCGCGGTCGGCGTCATCGCAACGGGTGGCGGTAGCCGACGCCAGTATCACGCCAAGAAGGAGGTGCTGGTTTGCGCCGGCGCCCTGGAGTCCCCGCTGTTGCTGGAGCGTAGCGGAGTCGGTCGCGGTGACGTGCTCGCGGCCGCCGGGATCGACCTCCTCGTGGAATCCCCCAATGTGGGGGAGCGGATGTCAGAGCACCGTGGTCTTCGATTCATGTACCGCGTCAAAGGAGCTCGCGGTTTCAATCACGAAGTCAATACACAGCTACGGCAGCTGTTTACCGGTGCGGAATTCCTGGTCCGTCGGCAGGGCATGATCAGCCAGGGATCTGCAAGTGTTCTGAGCTACCTCACCGCGATCGACGACGCCAAACGCCCAGATGCGATCGGCTTCTTCAGCCCGATGTCAGTGAAATCGACGACGCTGCACGATAAGCGGCTCGCCACGGCTGATGAACCAGGGATGATGGTGGGGTTCTACCCGTTGCGGCCGACAAGTCAGGGCTCGATTCACGTCAATTCACCCTCGCCGGCGGAGCCACCGCTGGTCGATGCGAACTTCTTGTCGACCGAGTACGACAAGTCGGTCATCGTCGCAATGGCGAAGAAAGTACGCCACATGTTCGCCGCGGATCCCATTTCGAGGTATGTGGATGCACCGCTCACGCCGGCGTGCACGTTGGACGACGATGAGGAGCTCATCCATCACGCTCTAACTGCTGGTGCGAGCGGATATCACACGCTGGGCACCTGTGCCATGGGACCGAACGATGACGACGTCGTGGATTCCGAGTTGCGCGTCCGGGGGACAGAGGGTCTCCGAGTGGTTGATGCATCAGTCTTCCCGTATCAGCCGAGCGGCAACACCTCGGCACCAACTCAAGCGCTGGCTTGGCAGGCCGGCGAGTTGATCCTGAATGGCGACTGAGGCCTACCTGGTGTGCCGGATACGGGGCTCGGCGCACCGTTGACGTGGACCGAGCCATCTGTTCATAATAGAAACACCACAAGCAGCATCATTTGAGAGTGATCAACCCAAGTCGGTGGCAAGCCCGCGGGCTTGGTTGTCACACCCGAACTCGACGCAGGCTTGGACATCGGAATGGAGAGATCGCCCTATGAAATTTGTAGTTGATCTCGGGTCGTGTCAGAGCATGGGTCAATGCAGTTTCACTGCGCCGGACCTCTTTCCGCTCGACGACGACGGTCAGTTGGCGTTCCCCGACGGGGCGGGAGTGGAAGAAGGAGCGGAGTTCGTCTCCGAGGAACTCACGGCAGAGGATGCCGACCTGGCCGAGACTGCATCGTTCGTCTGCCCGATGCGGGCGATACGGATGCAGCGATCGTGAGCCTCGCCTTATCAGCTGTCAGGCCCAGCCAATCTCGTTGATAACACCGATCATTCACCCCCCATTTGGAGAGAACATATGACCGTGCAAGCAAGTGATGTCCGTCAGGCCGCTCCCTCGTACCGCACTCTGAACCCTGCCACCGGCGAGGTGGTGAACGATTGGGGCATTTTCGACGAGGGGCAGGCGGAGGCAGCGCTCGCTCTCGCCCACTCGACGTTTGAAAGCTGGCGGCAAGTGCCGCTCACCGAGAAGATCCAACACTTCCACAAGGTGGCCGATCTGATCGACGAGCGCACACCAGAACTGGCCCGGCAGACGACCGTCGAGATGGGAAAGCCGCTCATGGAGGCCACCATCGAAGCGGGTATCGCATCATCGATGTTCCGGTACTACGCCGACCGCGCCGAGCAGCTTCTGGCAGACGAAGTGGTCGAGGTTCCAGGCATGTCTCGCACGGTGATTCGGCGCGAACCACTGGGGGTAGTGCTGGGTATCGAGCCGTGGAACGCGCCGCTGTTCCAGGCGATGCGGGCAACAGCGCCTAATCTGATGCTGGGAAACACTGTAATCGTCAAGCCTGCCAATATCACCGCCGGTTCGACGCTCATGTTCGACGAGATCTTCCGGCTGGCCGGCTTTCCCGATGGTGCTTACCAGACGGTGCTCACGACCCGAGATCAAACACTCAACTTCATCGCCGATCCCAGAGTGCGGGCAGTCACGTTGACCGGGTCAGATGCGGCTGGCGCCCTGGTTGGAGAGCGGGCGGGAAAGCACATCAAGCCCGTTGTGTTGGAACTCGGCGGCTCGGATGCCTGCGTGGTGTTGGACTCGGCTGACGTTCCCAAGGCCGCAGCGATTGCGTCGGCGTGCCGCCTCATCTTCGGTGGGCAGGCCTGCGCATTGCCCAAGCGAGTCATTGCAACCGAAAAGGTTGCCGACGAGTTCATCACGCACTACGTCGCAGCGTTCCGCGGTCAGGTCATGGGTGATCCTCTCGCTGAAGGGACAACCATCGGACCCCTGTCGAGTGAATCGGCTGCCGAGACGTTGCAAGCGCAGTACGACGACGCAGTGAGTAAGGGAGCCAAGGTCCTTGAGCCGGGTGGGCGCGTTGACGGTGCGGGCTACTATTTCAAGCCTGCCGTCCTCACCGACCTGACACCCGAAATGAGGGTCTACCACGAAGAGGCGTTCGGGCCCATCGGCCTGGTCTTCCGGGTCTCGGACGCCGATGCGGCCATCAAGGTAGCCAACGACACAAAGTACGGTCTCGGCGGTGTCGTCTTTTCGGAAGACCTTGATGAGGCACGCTATGTGGCCGAACGACTGGATACCGGTGGTGTTGGGATCAACACGTTCCTTGGCGCACCGGTCGAGATTCCCTTCGGCGGAACCAAAGCCTCGGGCATCGGACGTGAACTCGGCACCAGCGGCATGGATCAGTTCGCCAACATCAAAACCTATGCAGAAGGCTGACCTAGGTCTGGATTGGTCTCCTGCACGAGCTATTCATCAACTGACCAATGAAAAGGTCTGTGGTGCAACAGAATTATGCTTTCTGCTGCCCTCTACATCATGGCGAACGCCGTGATGTAGAGGGCAGTTCTGTACCCGCCCAGCCGTAGGGAAGTGAGTGTCGGCATCGCTGGCCTTGATGACGATGACGATGACGATGGGGTTTCCGGCAACTGCTCGACGCTGTCCAGTGTGAGATACGCCTCGCGGGATACATTGCCGCAATTAATTTTTCGCACGGCCAGTCTCTGCGGCGTACCTTTGACCAGGCGGTGTCGGCACATGCGGTCAACCGGAACTGGTGAATCAATATTTGTCGAAGAAGAATTCATGGATTCACCGACAAAGATTCGGCCACAATAGTTTTGATCTTCCTTCCGTCGAAGGTAGAGTTGTCACCGGCCCGCAACGGAACTCGGGTTCCGCGAGGAGAGGGCCTTTTTCGCGAGGCGGCGTTGCACTACCTGCATTGCGCGCTCCGGTCTTTGGTGGCACAAACGACGAAAGTGGAGGACGCGAGCGGTGTTCCGGTTGCTAAAAAAGGCGTGGATACCACTCGTGTTGGTGGTGGTCGTCGCTCTGGGCGCGTACGCGATCCTTCGAATCCGTGAGTCCAACCATCACGTACCCAGGGCAGCAGATGGCTCCGGCATCACCGCGAACTTCAATCCGAAGCACATCATGTACGAGGTCACCGGCTCCGGAGGGACCGCGAACCTGAACTATCTCGATGAGAACGGGCAACCCCATCTCGTCGAAAACACCCCGTTGCCTTGGTCGTTCACGATTGTGACGACGCTGCCGTCGATGTCGGCCAACATCATGGCCCAGGGGGACCGTGATGTCAGTGATCTTCGGTGCCGGGTGACCGTCGACGGCGAGGTCCGCGACGACCGGGCGAGTACCGACACCGTCAAACCGTTCATCTACTGCTTGGTGAAATCCGTATGAGCAACTCGCACTCGAAGCCCCATCGGCCGTTCATCGGCCACATGGTCCGAATTTTTTCGCTGCCGATCATTATTTTCTGGGCGCTTGTCGCGGTCGCCCTGGGCATTGCGACTCCCTCACTGGATGAAGTGGCGGCCAGTCGCTCGGTGCCGCTGAGCCCGACCAGTGCGCCGTCTTATCAGGGGATGCTGAACATCGGCAAGGTGTTTCAGCAGTACGACTCCGACTCTTCGGCCATGGTGGTGCTCGAGGGCGAGGACAAACTCGGCGACGAAGCACACAAGTTCTACGACGAGATCGTCAAGAAGCTCGAGGCCGATCGCGAGCATGTGCAGAACGTCCAGGATTTCTGGAGCGATCCGCTGACGGCTGCTGGCTCGCAGAGTGTGGATGGCAAGTCGGCCTATGTGCAGATCTTCCTCAACGGCTCCCAGGGCACCAGTGCCAGCCACGAGTCGGTGGCCGCGGTCCGCGACATCGTCGCCTCGGTGCCCGCACCTCCGGGGATCAAGGCGCACGTGGCCGGCAACACGGTCCTCAACGCCGATACCAGTGTGGCCGGCCACCAGAGCATGGCGCTGATGGAGTTGGTGTCAGTCGGTGTCATCATCGTGATGCTGCTTGGCATTTACCGCTCAGTGGTCACAATGCTCATTTCGATGGTTGTCATCGGACTGGAACTCTTCGCCGCGCAAGGTGTTACCGCAACCGCCGGGAATCTGAACATCATCGGACTGACTCCGTACGCGGTGAGCATGGTGACCATGCTGGCGTTGGCCGCAGGAACCGATTACGTGATCTTCCTGCTCGGCCGGTACCACGAGGAGCGATCGAAAGGCCTGGAGCGGGAAGACGCGTTTTACGTCGCGTATCACGGTGTCTCACACGTCATTCTGGGCTCCGGTCTGACGATTGCCGGTGCGTGCATGTGCCTCACCATGACCACGCTGCCCTACTTCCAGACCATGGCGCTGCCCTGCGCGATCTCGGTTCTGGTGGTCATCGCCGCGGCGTTGACCCTGGCGCCGGCAGTGTTGACCGTGGCGTCGAAGTTCGGCCTGCTCGATCCCAAGCG
Source organism: Mycobacterium sp. 48b (assembly GCF_048282725.1). Classification (NCBI taxonomy): domain Bacteria; kingdom Bacillati; phylum Actinomycetota; class Actinomycetes; order Mycobacteriales; family Mycobacteriaceae; genus Mycobacterium; species Mycobacterium sp. 48b. The sequence continues at coordinate 7,169,724 of NZ_JBLVUL010000001.1, read as the reverse complement.
GGAACTTTCGGCCAGGGGTTGGCGCAAAGTCGGTACCGCGGTGGTGCGCTGGCCGATCCCGATCATTTTCGTGACCTGTCTGATCGCCGTGATCGGCTTCGTCAGCCTGCTGACCTACGTGCCGCAGTACAACGATCAGAAGTTCACCCCGGCCGACATGCCGGCCAACCAGGCGATGGGAGTCGCCGACCGGCACTTCTCCCAAGCCCGGATGAATCCGGAACTGTTGATGCTCGAAGCCGACCACGACCTGCGCAACCCGGCCGACATGCTGGTCATCGACCGGGTCGCCAAGAACGTGGTCCACATGCGCGGCATCGAGCGGGTGCAGACCATCACCCGTCCGCTTGGCTCACCGATCGAGCACAGCTCCATCCCGTTCCTGCTCGGCGCGCAGAACGCCGGCACGCTGCAGGGCGCCAAGTTCAACAACGACAACTCGGCGCAGATGCTCGAGCAGGCCGACGAGATGGGCCAGACCGTGGCCAGCATGGAACGCATGTACACGCTGATGTCCGAGCTCACCGCGACGACGCACAGCATGGTTGGCCATACCCACGACATGGTGGCGGCCACCCAGGAGATGCGCGACAACCTGGCCGATTTCGAAGACTTCTTCCGGCCGCTGCGCAACTACCTGTATTGGGAACCGCACTGCTTCGACATCCCGATCTGCCAGTCGATGCGGTCGATCTTCGACACCCTGGACGGCATCGACAAGCTCACTGACGAAATGCAGGGTCTGACAATCGATATGGACCGCATGGATCAGCTGATGCCGCAGATGCTGCCGGTGCTGAGGTCCACCATCGACTCGATGTCGAGGATGCGTGACTTCATGATCGCCACCCACAGCACCATGGCCGGTACCCAGGCTCAACAACAGGAACTGGCCAAGGGCGCCACCGAGATCGGCCTGTACTTCGACCAGGCCAAGAACGACGACTTCTTCTACCTGCCACCGGATGTGTTCCAGAACCCCGACTTCGAGCGGGGGCTCAAGATGTTCGTCTCACCCGACGGTCACGCGGTGCGCTACATCATCACCCACCAAGGTGACCCGGCCTCGGTCGAGGGCATCAAACACGTCCGAGACCTCAAAGACGTTGTCGCCGACGCGGTCAAGGGCACCCCGCTGGCCAACGCGAAGGTCTCGCTGGCCGGTACCGCATCGCTGTATGCCGACATGCAGGACGGGGTCAAGACAGATCTGATGATCGCGGTTCTGGCGTCGATGATCCTGATCTTCGGGATCATGCTGATCATCACCCGAAGCGTGGTAGCCGCCTTGGTGATCGTTGGCACCGTGGCCGCATCCCTGGGCACCGCGTGTGGCTTGTCGGTGCTGCTGTGGCAGGACATTCTCGGACTGGGCGTGCAATGGATCGTGATACCGCTGTCGATGGTGATCCTGCTGGCCGTGGGTTCGGACTACAACCTGCTCGTGGTCTCCCGTCTGCGAGAGGAGATCCATGCCGGGCTCAACACGGGCATCATCCGCGGTATGGGAGCCACCGGACGGGTCGTCACGGCAGCCGGCCTGGTGTTCGCGTTCACCATGATGTCGATGATCGTCAGCGACCTGCGGGTGGTAGGCCAACTCGGCATGACCATCGGCATTGGCCTGATCGTCGACACGCTCATCGTCCGGGCCTTCATGACGCCGTCGATCGCCGCGGCGCTGGGTCGCTGGTTCTGGTGGCCGCTCAACACCTTTGAGATCACCAGGCGTTCGCGCGAAGAGCGCGAGCGGAAGAATGCCGACGGCGACACCGCCCCCGTCTCGATACCGGCCTCATGAGTATCGTTCGCCGGTCAGGCAAAGTGGAGATGGAGCCGTTCGTTGCGACAACGAAAGCCACTTTGGACATCGGGCCAAGGCGTCAACGCAGCGTCGGCCGCCTCGACCGATCGCGGGACCCAGCCATCCTCAACGCCGCACTGGCTGCTTTGGCCGAGAACGGCTATGTCAACACCAACATGAACGACATCGCCGCGCGCGCAGGTGTGGGGAAGGCGGCCATCTATCGCCGCTGGTCATCGAAAGCGGCATTGATCACCGATGCGCTGGTGTACTGGAAACCTGACCTGATGGAGGACGACGCGCCCGACACCGGCAGTCTGAAAGGCGATTTCGACGAACTCGTGCGTCGTGCGGTGCGCAATGACGAAGAGCACTTCTCCTACGATCTGGTGCTGCGAGCCTCGGTCGAGGCCACTCACGATCCGCACCTCGCCTCGGCCCTCGACGATCTTATGGTGCTGAAGGGAAGACGGGTGGTGAGCACCATCCTGCGGCAGGCCTCTGACCGCGGTGAAGTGGCACCAGACCGGGACTGGTCGTTGGTTGCCGACGTGATGACCGGGATGTCTCTGATGCGGGTGATCAGCGGGCAGAGCATCGACGCGAAATTTATCCGCAACGTCATCGACACGTTGATCCTGCCGGCGGTGCGCGGTCAGTGACCAGCACAGAGTCCACGCCGGCAGATCGGAGGACGACGCTTGAACCGGCGGTAGTGGCGGGGCAGTTGCAGATAGCGTTGCTTCGTCTCTGGAACTGCCATCGGCGCGAAGAGGTTGCGAACAACGCTGCAGGTGGGCTACCCGCCGCGCAACTGGCTGTTCTGTCTGAACTTGCTACCCATGGGCCCACTCGGGTGTCCGATTTGGCCGCATCGTTAGGAGTCCGGCCACCTTCGATTTCGGTTGCCGTGAATCGCCTGATGAGGATGGATCTGGTGACTCGATGGCCACGATCCGTAGACCAGCGAGAAGTCCACGTCCACATCACGGTACGAGGACACGACTTCCATCGAAAGACCCTGATCGAACAGGACACTCGGGCTCTTTCTGATGTTGTCCGGTTGAGTTCAAAGGACCAGGAGGCGTTGAGGCGTGCGCTACCTGTCCTCGACGCGGTCGCTCAAGCAATCTGGAATAGCCAACGATCATGTCGCGGTGGTCAGGGCTGAGACCGCCATCCAGTAGATGGATCAACCGGTGGCAGTCTTTGTGTTCAAGGGCGACGGCCTTTGCAGCAGAGGAGAATTGGATATCGCCTATCGAACCCGACCATCCTCAAGCGGCGCGCTCGCCCTTACCGTAGACGGCAACTACGACCGAGCGATCCAGCGAATTGGCCGACCACACGCCCATCTCGATGTTCCCGCAATCCTGCATGATGCCCATATAGTCCGGACGCCAATACCATTGGTTCAGGATGTCCATGCCGTTGATCGCCAACGCTGGATTGATCGCGACAGTCTCGCTCACGTCTCCCGTGTAGCCTGCATTGCGGGCACGGTCGGACACCATCGTGCCGTCGGACCCGATATCCCCATCAAGCGCGCGATTGTTCAGCACGTCATTGGTATGCCACTCCGCCGCGAGCCTCAGCTTCGGATTCATCTTGACATTGGTCGGACAACCGGCCTGATGCTGAATGGTGTAGACGTTGGCCAGCACGCTGTTGTTCAACCGCTGATTGTCTGCATGAGCGGTCGGTGCAGCCATCGTGGTGGCCAAGGCCGGCATCACAAGAAGTGCGACGGCGAGCCTGGGCGCAGTCGTCAAGACAGTCGAAACAACCATGCTTGAACATTACATCAGCATGGTTTGATTTGGTTGAAATGTGATTCTTCTGCTGCGCAACGAGATTCGACGGGGCAATCGGTCCAGAAACTAGCCGAGCATCGTACGCATCTCCTGCTCGGCGAGGCCACGCGCCTCAGGCTCTGTGATCGACTGACCACCGGCCTTGATCATCCGTGCGCGCCCACTCTTGAGGTCATCCTGATACCGTGCGTCGATCACGTCGAATTCCAAATTCTTGACGTAGATACGCATCCGATCCCGTAGTGCGGCGTCGTCGGCTTCCGAGTCGGCGACGACCCGGTGCAGTGATCCGGTTGATACCAGTAGTGCGTGTGCGACTGCCCGCGCCCGCTCGTCACGTAGACCGAGCACCACCTCCCGCGGCGAGGAACGAATCAGATGATCCTTCCACCAGTCGAAGTCTGATGGTGAATCAACCGCCGTGAGTTCTGTTGTCGGCTGCAACAGTGCTCTGACCAGATTCTCGGACGACTGCTTGAAATATGCCTCACGCCTTCCCGCGGGAAGCAGTGCTGCGTACTTGAGCAGCTCGGCGCGGACATCCTCTGTCGAATAGCAATACCGCCGAATTCCGTGGATCGAGGGATCGAAGAAACCAAACTCGTAGTTGAAGACCCGGAACGGGTTCAGTCCGCTGTCGAGTTCCGATGGCCAGCCCCGCTGCGCCGCTTGCGGTGTGAAAGCCCAGACATCCTCGTGCTGCGGCACATCGTTCAGGATGTCGTCGAAGATCGGCGCACCGTACAGCCGTTGAGGAAGGATTAGGCCCGGCATCCTGAAGTAGGAGATGCTCACCCCGGATGCCTGTGCCTTCCGAAGGAAGCGATTGTTGTCCAGGTAGGTGAGCGAGGCCGTATAGCGGGTGAGTGGCAGAGGGTGCGCCTCACCCAAATGAAAGACTGCGTCGTATAGGCGATTAACCCAGTCGCGTCCCCAGACGCGGATCGCTGCTCCAGCGATGCTCCGACCAACGTCCGCTTCGTCTCCGATGTACTGACCACCTACAGTGGCTGCGCCTAGCAGCCCGAGAAGTGCGGTAGTAGGCGAATCGAAGCCTGCGGTGCCGTCGTCAGATCGAATTAGCAAACGTAACCAATCGGTCAGCCGGCCGAACAGCGACTCGACGTCAACTTTGATGGCCGGCTTGAGTTCGCAAAGTAACTGTAGTCCGTCGGCGGTGAACTCGCGCTGATCATCTCCGACGCCCATTGATGCCTTGACGAATTCTCCCAGAACTCCGATGTGTTCCGGAGAGTGGGACCGGTCGACGTCATCGGTCAACGCGTCGCGGATGGCGGCTGCGATATCCGCTGTCGAGTCGCAGTTCTCCACCTCATCAAGGAAGTCGTGCAATTCGCGGCGCCGCACGGATGAGAAGGGAACTTCACGTGATCGCCGGTTGGCGGCGACTGCCACCTCTGCAAGGGATACCTGGGGACCGTGGCGGCTGCTCCCGTTGCGGGCATAGGACCGGATCACGTTGCTTCGTACCCACTGGTTGACAGCTTGTCGACTGACGCCGACTGCGCGGGACGCTTCTGCTTGGCTGACCAGATCGGATGGAATCTCATCGGCGACGGATTTGGTCCTCAGCCGTTCGGCGGCTCGCTCCAACGCTCGTACGAGTTCAGGCAAGGGCACCGCACCGGCTTCACCAAGTGTGAGTGCCAGGCGCTCGAGAGCAACCGAGATCGATTCGTCGCCCTGGTTCATGCCTTCCAATCCTCTTCCCGACCAATACGAACATGAGTGTAACCGGATTGGAGGAGGAACCGTCACAGCTAGTGAGTTATCTCCGAACACCCGGTGATCGGCTCACTCAGCAGAATTTCGATTGCGGCCGCGGTCCGTGCCGGCGCATCGAGGGGAACATGGTGGTAGGCGCGTGGAACAACGATGTTGGGTACCGGGCGGCCGAGCATTTCAGCCAAGCGCTCGACTGCGCTCAGATTCGCGATTTCGCTGGCTGCGCCGTATATGAAGCCGACGGAGCACTCTATCTTCGCGATGGCGGCATTCAGCACGTCTCTGGGAATGCGGTGCATTGTTGAGGGATCGAACTTCCAACGCCATCCGTTCTGCTCCTCGCGCAGCCCTCCCCTTGCGACATCGACAAGCAAGCGATGGGCAGCACAGGTAGCTCGAGGCCTCAGCCGGAAGTTTTTGATCCCCTCGTCCTGACTCGCATAGAACTTGACGACGCGGCTCCCGCCGGGACGCGGCGGGTGGGGAATGATGGCGCTATCTATAGCTATAACGGCCCTGACAACGTCGGGGAACATTGCCGCGGCATACAGCGCAACCAGCCCACCCATGCTGTGGCCGACGAGGGCCACCTCCCGAGCATCCAATTCGTCGATGACGGCCCTGATCTCTTGGGCCCACGTGCTCAGGCCGTAGTCATCGTCGCGGTGTCCGCTGTCGCCATGCCCGGACAGCTCGATCATCACCACGTCTCGGAACTGACCGAGATATGGCACCACCGCCTGCCACCAACCGGCATGAGCACCCGCCCCGTGTATCAGAAGGACTGGGAGGGCCTTGCGGTGGCTATCCAACCGGCGGTAGCGAATTCGGCAACCGCCCACGACGATGAAGTCATCACGCACGGTCGGCGAACGGAATTGATGACGCCCGTTTACCGCCGGTGGTCGTTGGCAGTTGGTCTCAGATCCAGATACTGATCCAAGCTTCACACCTTGCTCGCGGCAGCCTTCGACCGAGACTCGACGTCATTGAACAATTCATCGAGTGCGTTACGCGCCGCTTCGATTCGCCGTGCGTAAACGTCGTCGTCCACTGCTGCTTCAGAGTGCGTCGACTCAACGGGGCTTTGGACGTTGGCCGTCGCCGAGGCGACGGCAGCGAACACCGACCACAATTCCTGAACCATGGTCTTCGCGAGCTTCTCGTAATCGATCGACACAACTGGTGCCACCACCGAGGAGGGGGTCGCCTGCCCACTGTCAGCCGCCTCAGTGACCGCGACGGGACGGTAGGCGTCCCGAGTGGCGGACGTGGCGCTGATTTTGTAGGTCCGCTTCCCACGGATTTCGCGGGTGATCTCGCCTTCGGCCTCCATGGCGGCGATCAGCTGAATGAACGCGACTCCCGTTCCCTTGTAGTCGATGCGCTCTTTCAGGACACTTGTTGCGAACCCGGAAGAGTCCGAAATCGGCCCCCCAGTGGCGAGGAGTTGCCGAACGCGTGCCCGCGCAGTGCGATCTCGAGCCATCGATGCCACCTCCATAATTACGTTCGATCCGAACTGCCTTGCACCCGCCGTCGCTGTTGCGACAGTTAGAGATGCTGTAAGCATATAACGGTTCAACTATAACATCACTTTCCTCCTGCGCCCGGGGTTCGGCCACGAATGCCTTGTTCTAATGGTGGAGTAATGTTGTACTCCGCAATTGGACGGCACGTGGACGTCTTCGAGAGAGCGAGAGTGCGGACAGTGACGAGAACCCTTCACCATTGGATCGACGGCCGAGCCCGAGCCAACCCAGAGGGCCCGACAGTGCTCGTCGAAGGACCATTCGACCGGACGCCGATCGCCAGCGTCCCGTTGGGGTCGGAAGCCGACGTTGACGATGCCGTTGCCGGTGCGCGCCGGGCGCTCGAAGATTGGCGTGATCGACCGCCGTACGAGCGCGGCCGGCTTCTGGCTGCGATCGCCCAGCGCCTACGTGAACGGCAAGACCAGTTCGTCGCCGTCGAGGTGTCCGAGACTGGAAAGCTTGAACGCGAAATGGTCGGCGGCTTGCACACCTCCGCCGACTACTTTGAGTACTACGGCGGTGTCGTGCGCGCACTATTCGGCGAGACCATCAACTTGGGAGCCGGGGACCACGCTTTCACAAACCGTGAACCATATGGTGTCGTCGGCATGATCACACCGTGGAACGGGCCGTTGACACAGGCTTCTCGGGGTGTTGCAGCAGCACTCGCAGCGGGCAACACCGTTGTCCTCAAACCGTCTGAATTCACATCCAGCACCACAGTGATGCTGGCCGAACTCGCGACAGAAGTCGGCGTACCACCCGGGGTGCTCAATGTCGTACTCGGTACCGGCCAAGAAGTAGGCGCAGCCATCAGTCGCCATCCCGATGTCCGGTTATTGGCTTTTACGGGGTCGGCCGGCGTGGGTAAGCAGATCGCACACGAAGCCGCCGAGCGACTGGTGCCGACGATCCTCGAACTGGGCGGAAAGTCGGCGAACATCGTTTTCGCCGACGCAGATCTGGACAAAGCGGTTTCGAGTGCGTTGACGATCTGCGTCGGAGCAGGGCAACAGTGCGCAGCGCTGAGCCGTCTGCTCGTTCAGGACTCGATCTATGACGAATTTGTGGCTCGCGTCGGCGAAGCGATCCAAGCACGCAGGCCGGGACCGGATCTTGCGCCAATGACTACTGAAGCGCAGTTCGAGAAGGTGGTCGAGTACTTCGAGATTGCCAAGACCGAGGGGGCCCGGCTCGTTGCCGGCGGAAGGGCCGTGGGCGGAGAGCTCGCGAGGGGTCGCTACGTCCAACCCACCGTGTACGCCGACGTGACTGCGGACATGCGGATTTTCCGGGAAGAGATCTTCGGACCTGTCCTAGCCGCCACGCGGTTCACTGATGAAGCGGAAGCCATTACGTTGACCAATGATTCAGAGTTCGGGCTGGTTGCCAGCGTATGGACGGCCGACTCAGCACGCGGCTTGAGGGTTGCTTCCAGGTTGGACGCGGGTCAGGTCCTGGTCAATGGAGGGAAGTCGGGTATCGAGACTCCGTTCGGGGGCTTCAAGGCTAGCGGATTGGGCCGGGAGAAAGGCTTTGAATCTCTGCTGCACTACACGCAGTTGAAGACCACGATCGTGTCGACCCGCGATTGATCCCCAGGGATTCCACCTGGTGCCATGTCGTGCGGGACCGATGACGACAGGACGTTCGCGTCGCTTGGTTTGGTAGCGCTATTGTGGTGTTGCGTGCAGTAACAAAGTTAGAACAACATAAGCTGGCGCAGTCACAGCAGAGCGAACGGAGCACCAGAATGACCACCAACCCCGGTGCGCGTGGACCGTTGGACGGCGTGCGTGTGATCGATGCGACCGACGGAATCGCAGGCCCCGTCGCGACGATGATCCTTGCGGATTTCGGGGCGGACGTGGTGCGCCTCGAGGACGACCGCCATGCAGAGCTCGAGTTGCCCGGCCACGTGATGTGGAACCGGAACAAAACCGTATTGCCGAGCACTGAAGCAGCATCTGATCTCGTCGCGGCAGCTGATCTGGTCGTCACCACCTGCGCCCGAGAAGCGGAACGGTTGGGTGTCCCGGTGGAGGGGAACCAGCCCGTGGATCAGGTGCATCTGCATCTACCTGGCTGGGAGCCGACAGATCCGCCACGGAGGCCGGTCGACGCCCTGCTTGCTGACCGGATGATGCAGGCCGACTTTGGGATAGCCCGCCGCCAAACGTCGTTCAGCGGTGGTCCTGTCGAATGCGTCTACCCGTTCGTGAGTTACCTCCAAGGTGCATGGGGTGCTACCGCGGCGATTGCGACGCTCATCGAACGAGTCAAGACCGGAATGGGGCAACGACTCGTCATCGATCCGTTGCACGGGGCTATCGTCGCTGCCACGACCACCATGTTTGCCGATCCCGAGGTCTCACTGCCCACGACATCGGTGGGTCCAGGTGGGCCCAATCCTGTCTTCGGTACCTATCAATGCGGCGACGGTGAATGGATCTTCCTCGGGGCGCTCGGTGTGAAGTTTCAGGACCTCGCCTTCGAACTGCTGGACGTCACCGACATCACGTCACATCCGCGCATCGCGGCGAATCGCGAGGCGATCTATGCGGTAGATCTACGCGATCAGGTCCGCGCGCGCATCGCGGAAGGATTTCGGACCAAACCGCGGTCGCATTGGCTGGCCGAGTTCGAGACCGTCGGTTGCCCAGTAAGCCCGGTGGGCGAACGCGACCACTGGCTCGATCATGAGCAGGTCAGCGCCATGGGGCAAAGGGTGGAAATCACTGACCCGCAGGTGGGACGTGCCGTTATGGGCGGCTCGCCGGTCGACTTCTCGGCGTTTCCTTCGCCCGTCTTCAAGCCGCGGCGCCAGGTCTCTACCGCGGCCTGGCCGGCGCGTCCCACGCCGCAATCCGATCCTGACTCCGACAGCGACGCGCTCCCCGGGCGAGGGCCATTGCACGGCGTCAAGGTGCTGGACCTCGGAACCGTCTTGGCAGGTCCCTATGCTGGTCAACTGCTTGCCGCGTTGGGGGCCGACGTCGTGAAGGTCGAGACGACCAAGGGCGATGAATTCCGGACGCGTGGGTACATGATCAATCGCGGGCAGCGCAGTCTGTCGATCGATCTGCGCGACACGCGGGGTCACGCGACATTTCTGAAGCTGGTAGCAGGCAGTGATGTCGTTGTAGACAACTTCCGCCCGGGAGTGCTCAACCGACTGGGCATCGACCTCGACGCGTTGCGCTCCGTCAATCCCGAGATCGTCACCGCCTCGATCACGGGCTATGGGGGCGTGGGGGCCGCTTGGAGCCCAACCTGGATACGATCCAGTGGTCCAGGCGTTGTCCGGCATCATGGCGGCACAGGGCGGAAACGCCGAGCCCGTATTCTGCACCGTTTCGGTCAATGATGTAACGAGTGCCTGCTTGGCCGCCTTGGGAACTTGCGCCGCCCTGTACCAGCAGGTGACGGGGCGGGGCGGTCAAGCGATATCCACTTCGCTGGCAGCCGCCGCGACGTTCATGCAGAGCAACGAACTGGTCCGATACACCGGGCGACCCGCGGCTGAGCGCGGCGGCCGCGACCATGCCGGCCCGCAGGCCATATCCAGGTACTACTTGTGCGCAGACGGTTGGGTCCGGTTGCATCTGCCGTCCCGTGACATGGCCGTGAAGGCGCGGTTGATTGCGCATCCCGATCTTCATGAGCAGACGGTGGCACTGGCCATCGCCTCGGCGGTATCGAATATGTCGATCGAAGAACTGGATCGACGGGTCGCACCGCTCGGAGGACTGGCGACCCGGGCGCGAGACAACAAAGAACTCTTGTTTGCCGCCTCCACACTCGATGACGGACATGTCGGCAAGGTGACCTGGCCGGACGGAAACGTCAGCTTCATGCCGCGCTCGTATGGCACCTTCGGTAGGCACACGTCCAATTCGATGATGACTACGCCGGGAATGGGCGAGCATTCTCGGGCTGTACTGGCTGAGGCTGGGATCGACGCTGACGCGATCGATGAATTGGTTAGCGCGGGGGTTGCCGTGGAGGGAGTTCCTTTGGCCAGCGTGGCCGGTACCGGGTATCGATGATCTCGGTTGCACAGCCGCTCGCTAGGGAACGGGTTCTATTTGTGTTTATACTCGGTCTGAACAGTATTGGGGTTCTGTTGGGCTGCGCCGGGAGGAGATGGTCACCGTGAACGGTCATCGCTACCCTGTCGGGTTCGGCCGGAGGACTGCGTCGCCGTGGGATGCGATCGTGTCGTGTCCGAACTAGCTTCAGCGGGCGCGCTGTCCGGGATCAAGGTTGTCGATTTGTCCCGTGTACTGGCCGGCCCCTACGCCGCGCAAATGCTCGGCGATCATGGTGCGGACGTGATCAAAGTCGAACCTCCCGCCGGGGACGGCACCCGATTGTGGGGACGCTCAATTCACGACTCGACCAGCCCTTACTACGTCGGGTTGAATCGAAACAAGCGGCATTTGTCTGTGGACCTGTCCACCGAAGCGGGGCGTGCGGTACTGCTGGCCTTGCTCGACGAAGCCGATGTCCTCGTTGAGAACTTCATCGGTGGAACCATGGAGCGGTGGGGGCTGTGCTCCGATTGGTTGCTGCAGAACTACCCGTGGCTGGTGTATTGCCGGATCTCTGCCTTCGGCACATCGGGGACCATGGCAGGTATGCCGGGCTACGACGCTGTGCTACAGGCATATTCAGGCCTGATGTATCTCAACGGGGAACCCGGGCGTGCTCCGGTGCGGATACCCATGCCGGTGGTCGACTTGACCGCAGGGATGCATGCTTTCTCTGGAATACTGTTGGCACTCAACGAGAGACACCGGTCAGGGCGTGGCCAACTCGTCGACATCAGCTTGCTTGACAGCGCGATGAGTCTCCAACACCCCGCCGCCGCCAATTACTTTGCCACTGGTGTGCCACCAGAACGACTGGGAAGTGGCCACCCGAATATTGCCCCGTGCGACGTTTTTGAAGGATCAGAAGGCTATGTCTACATAGCGGCCGGTACGGACAAACAGTTCCAGCTGCTGTGCGACTACCTGCAGATTCCAGATCTGTGTGCTGACCCGAGATTCGCCATGAACGCCGCCCGCCTGACCAACGAATCCGTGCTCAAGGCTTCTCTGGAGGCACGGATGCGCGAGATGACCGTCACCGCGCAGACCGCTCGGGAAATGATCGCGTGGGGCATTCCGGCGAGTATTGTCCGATCTCTTGACGAAGTGGTTAACGACCCCCAACTCGTCGATCGCGACATGATCACCACCGCAGGTGCATTTCAGGTGATCGGAATCCCCGTAAAGCTGAGTAGGACGCCAGGTTCCGTCCGGACCCCGCCCCGATTATTGGGTCAGGACACGGTGTCGGTGCTGAGCAGACTCGGGCTCAGCGACGAAGTCATCGACTCCCTGCTGGATTCCGGGGCCGTCATAGCTCAGGACCGTCAACGCTCGGAGGCCGAATCGGCCGAATCGTCGGCAACGCAGTCGCGGGCCTTGTTGAAACCGCTTTCAGAGAGGGAGCCAATGGAGTACGAGAACATCCTGTATGGCGTGAGCGACAAGATCGCCACCATCACGCTGAACCGGCCAGAGAAACGCAATGCGTTGAGTCCGGCGTTGCGCCGCGAGGTTGTCGATGCGCTTCACACCGCCGAACGTGACGACGACGTCACCGTGGTCCTGATCCAGGGGGCCGGCGAGGCGTTCTGTGCCGGCTATGACATGAACAGTTACGCCGGTGGCGAGAAGAACCCGGAGCGACCCGCAGGCTGGAACCACAGCGAATTGTTCGAATCTTGGACAGGCCAGTTCCCGCGTAGCGCGCTGCGTGACTGGTTCACGATCTGGGATCTGATGAAACCAGTCGTGGCCAAGATCCACGGCTACTGCCTTGCCGGCGGCTCCGAACTGATGTCCATGTGCGACATCGTCTTCGCCGCTGACAACACGATCATCGGATACCCTCCCACCCGCGCACAGTCGACTCCTGATATCGACTACTTCCCCTGGAAGATGTCGATGGCTCAAGCCAAATACCTTCAGCTGACCGGAAACTCGGTGACGGGCGCCCGGGCTGAGGAGATCGGCTGGATCGCGAAGAGCTTTCCGGCTGAGGACCTCGACGAACAGGTGATGCGCGAGTTGCGCCCCATGGCACAGCTGCATCCGGCCATGCTCGCGGCGAACAAGTTCACGTTGAACCAGAGCTACGAGACAATGGGGATTCGTGCAGCGATGCAGGCGTGTGTTCCCTGGTACGTCATCGCTCGTAGCTTCCGACCTGGTGGCGGAGACTTTCAACGAATGGCCGCAGAGCAGGGTCTCAAGAGCGCGCTGGCGTGGCGCGACAGCCCGTTCAAGGCGGAAGGGTTTCCGCTGTGAAGGACAAGACAGGAGAACACAATATGACCGAGGCCGCGGTCAAAGAACTCAATCACGTCGCGATCGGTGTCTCTGACCTGGACGCATCTCTCCGGTTTTATACCGAGGGGCTCGGCATGCGAAAGACGCTGGTGAAGCCGGTGAGCGATCTGACGTGGCGCCTCATGCGACTGCCGGAAAACACCACGGGCTTGTCCGTTTTCGTACAGGGACCGTCGCGCGTCGGCCAACTGGAGCTGGTCAAATGGGATTTGCCCTGCCCCGATGGTGATGTGCCCAAGCGTCCCGGAGCGATGGGTGTGGGCCAGCTGTCTTTTCCGGTCGACCCTGAGCACATCGAAACGATCTACCAGCGGCTGGTCGGCATGGGTGTCACGGTGTATTCCGAGCCCACGACGACAATCGTGAAAAACTACGGCCCCGTCACTCTGTTCCTCTGTGAGGATCCGGACGGAAACCAGGTCGAACTGATCGCCCTGCCATCGCCGGAGGTCGTACGCGAATTCCGTGCTGCCCTGAAGAAGGAGTCCGCAGAAGATAGGTAACACCACTAGCCCAGGATTTGAGCATATCGCAATTCTGTTACTATGGTGTTAGAACCACTTATTGAATCTTATGATGCTGAGTGCTCGCCAGAGCGGTTCGGAGGGTTGGATGGCGCGTCCGTTGCGCGTGGCTGTGGTCGGTGCCGGGATGTCTGGTGTGTTCCTCGGCTATCACCTCAAGAAGGCCGGGCACGATCTCACCATCTATGAGAAGCGGCCGGCCGTCGGTGGGACGTGGGATACGAACACTTACCCGGGTCTTCACGTCGATGTCCTCACGCGCAACTACGAGTTCCCGTTCGCGCGCAGCCACCACTGGACCAAACATTACGCGCCGGGATCCGAGGTGCGGTCTTACCTGCAGGACTTTGCGCAACAGCAGCAGCTGCTTCCGCATATCCGGTTCAACACCGAGGTGACCTCCGCGGTGTGGGGTGATGAAGACGGACGCTGGACGGTGACCTTGGATGATGGGTCGCAGGCCGAGTTCGACATCGTCGTCGCCGCAACGGGATTCCTCCGGGTTCCTCGGGTGCCGCACCCGCCGGGATTCGACGACTTCAAGGGCCGTCAATTCCACTCGTCGGCCTGGGACCACACGATCGACCTGAGTGACAAGTCAGTCAAGTACGCGGTCGTGGGCACGGGATCCAGCGGTGTCCAGATCGTCACTGCGCTCGGCAAACTGGGCCTCGACGTCACCCAATTCATCCGCTCACCGCAGTGGATGCAGGTCAAACCGAACCCGGCGTACAAGTGGTGGGAGAAGGCCGTTCTGCGCGTTCCTGCGTTGGCGAGACGGTACGACGAGAAGATGGCAGAACGGCGGGTGAAAACAGACGGCACCGAGACGTGGAAGCTGGTGCCCGGCCCGGACCGCGACGAGATGAACCGGCGTTTCGTCAAGATGCTCGAGGACGAGATTCCCGATCCAGTTCTACGCGCCAAGTTCACCCCCGCCGAACCGCTGGGAGTGAAACGTATCGCCAAGACGCCGGATTACTACCGCGTTGTTCAGCAGGCCAATGTGCACCCGGTATTTCGAGGGGTCGAACGGCTGGAGGAAGCCGGAATCGTCGATGACGCCGGCGATCTCCATGAGGTCGACGTCATTGTGTGGGCGACCGGATTCGACGCCCACGCTTACATGAGGCCGATGTCTGTGAGCGGCGCCGAGGGTGTCACCCTGGACGACGCATGGCGGGATGGAGTGCAGGCGTTCAAGGCCATCGGGGTCCCACGGTTCCCTAACTTCTTCTTACTGTGCGGCCCGTTCGCGCCTATCAACTCGCTTACGATTCCGACAACCCTTGCCCACGAAGTGGGCTACCTGATGCGGTTGTTCGGGGTCATTTCCGAGACCGGAAATGCCTATGCGCCAACGCAAGAAGCCACCCGCCGTTTTCTGGACGAGGTCGAGGCGGCGCTGCCCGGCACGACATTCGCCGCGGGGAACAACTGGTACAGCCAGCGTGTCGGTGTACCGATCATCTGGCCGTTCACCCGGGCCAAGCACGAGAAACAGTACGAGACACTGTCGTTGGACGATTTCGACGCTTACCCGACAGTGTTTGCCGCCGGTGGACGCTCGGCCTCGGACGGTGAGATCGTCCCATTCCGCGCCCGTCGGAGCGGTTGAGGGCAGTCGGAATGGGATACGCACCAATTGTCGATGCCCAGGTGCACGTGTGGAAAGCCGCCACGGCGGAGCGGCCGTGGCCGCCTGACGCCATCGCACCTCAGCGTGAAGTGCCGCTAGAACTGCCAGAGCTCAGTCAGCGTATGGCCGATTCCGGAGTGAACGCGGCACTGCTGCTCGGGCCGACGTGGGAGGGCTCTCGCAACGACTACGTGCTCGCGGCGGCGGAGGCCGACCCGGCGCGTTTCGGCGCGCTATGTCGGTTTCCCGCCGGTGACCCGGCGACGGTCGAGCGATTGGCGCACTGGCGCGAGTGCACCGGTATGTTAGGTATTCGTATGTCGCTCAATCGAGGCGATGTAGCCGGCGCGCTCGAAAGCGCTGCCGGTAGCGGATTCTTCGCCGCGGCATCGGAATTCGGTGTGCCACTAAGTATCTATGCGCCGGGCCGCCATGAGCTCTACGAACGCCTCGCTACGGAGTATCCAGCTCTGAGGATCACCGTAGATCACGCCGCGATCGAGCACCGAGATCGCCCGTTGAGCGAAGCGATCGCCCCGCTGCTGGCTTTGGCGAAGCATCCTGGGATCGCGGTGAAGGCATCGGCGCTTCCTTGTTTCGTGGATGAGTCGTATCCCTTCCCGTCGATCTCGGAGGCGGTGTACCGACTGGTGGAGGCTTTCGGTGCGCAACGAGTCTTCTGGGGATCGGACCTGTCTCGGCTGCCGATCCCATATCGGCAACTTGTGGACATATTCGTCAACCACACAACAGAACTCACCGATGAGGAACGAAGGCTGGTGCTCGGCGAGGGCCTCGCGCGATGGCTCGGCTGGACCGCGGTCCTTGACGCCGAATGAAGCCATCGCAATCCAGCGACGTAATGAAGGACATGGAGGCGAAATGACGTCGAGCGAAGTCATCGAGGAACGGCAAGGCTCGTTGGCCGGTGTACGTGTCATCGAGATCGGCGACCAGCAGGGCGAATACTGTGGGCTGGCTTTGGCGGGGTTGGGAGCCGAGGTCATCAAGGTGGAGCCGCCCGGCGGGTGCGACAGCCGCCGGCTGGGGCCGTTCGTCGATGACATCCCCGACCCGGAGAAGTCACTGCACTTCTGGGCCTACAACCGTGGCAAGCGCTCGATCGTCGTCGACTTGGATGCCGATGCGGGCCAAGCGGAGTTCGCTGAACTACTCAAGACCGCGGACGTTCTGCTCGATTCGACACCGCTGGACTACTTGCGGGAGCGTGGATTCGTTGCCGATGCACTCCGGCAGGCAGACTCCCGGTTGATCATCGCGCGGATCACCCCGTTCGGCGAGCAGGGTCCTTATCGGGATTTCAAGGCCTCCGATCTGGTACACCTGGCGCTCGGCGGTGTCGTCATGAATAACGGCTACGACCCGGATCCGAAACTACGCTACGACACTCCGCCGGTGGCACCGCAACTCGGGCACTCCTATGCCATCGCCGGTGAGCAGGTGGCCTTCACGATCGTGGCCGCACTGAGTACTCGCAACCGGACGGGTTGCGGACAGTACCTATCGTGTGCGATCCACGAAGCGGTGGCGAAGAACACCGAGGGCGACCTGATGTCGTGGGTCGCGCTGCGTACACCGTTCAACCGCCAAACCTGCCGGCACTCGGCGCCCAATGTGTCGCGGCATAGGTCGATCTTCAACTCGAAAGACGGCCGTTGGTACCTGGCCATGACGAGGAATGCCAAGCTGCTGGGCCCCTTCCTCGATGAGTGGGGAATCGGTGGTCGCATCAGCGACGGCAGCGACGAGTTGGAGAAGGACTCACGCGTGCTGCCGGGCATGGAGGGTGGCGCGGCCAGCAACATGGACGTCGTCGAACAAACGATGCGCCGGTACTTGTTCGACGATGTACCGTGGCGGGAGGCACAGGAAGCCGGTTTGATGTGGGTGCCGGTGCGCAAGCCCCACGAGAATGCCGATGACGAGCACTGGCTGCGCCGGGGCTCCTACACCGATGTCGAGCACCCAGAACTCGACCGCAGCTTGCGCTACCCGACTAGTAAATGGATCACCCAGGGCGCCGAGAGCAGCGGCGGAACTCAGTGGCTCAAGGGCCGGCGGGCACCGTTGCTCGATGAAGACCGCGACGCTGTCCGCAAGGCGATCTCCCCTCGCGCTGTTGAGACTCCGGTGTACCTGCCGCAGACCAGCACCGAGCGGCTGACGCCCTTCGGGACACCATTCCCGCTGCAAGGTGTCCGCATTCTCGACTTCACTTGGATGCTGGCTTCTGCCGGCGCGACGCGGTTCCTTGCGGCGCTGGGCGCTGACGTGATCAAGGTCGAGTGGCACAAGAATCTCGACCCTCGCCGTGGTGGCGCTCCCGTTGGCGGCCGGGAGGCTCGTGAACTCGCGACCGGACCGGTGCCATCGCGATGGCCTGCTGACCAGGGCGGACCTGTTGGCGCGCAATACAACAACAAGAATCCCGGAAAGCGCGGCATCTCGCTCAACGTGAAGGATCCCCGGGGTCTGGAACTGGCCAAGCAGATGGTGGCACAGTCCTCATTGGTCACCGAAGGATTCTCGCCCGGCGTGATGGAGGCATGGGGGCTGGGTTATGACGTGCTGCGCGAGATCAACCCCCAAATCATCTACGCCAAGCAATCGGGGATGGGCAGCCAGGGGATATACGGACGCTTTCGCACCGTCGGCCCGGTGGCGCAAGCATTCTCCGGCCTGTCTGAGATGAGCGGACTTGCCGAGCCGTTCCCGCCGGCCGGTTGGGGCTACTCCTACCTCGACTGGTACGGCGCATATAGCTTCGCTCTGGCTCTACTGGCAGCTATCTACCACCGCGAGATGACCGGCGAAGGTCAGTGGATCGACGCATCGCAGAGCGAGGTGGGTCTCTACCTCACGGCGGTGCCGCTGCTGGACCACCAGGTCAACGGCCGGGTGTTCCAGCGTGCTGGGAACCGTTCACCGTATTCTGCGGCCGCGCCCGAGGGCATCTATCGTTGCGACGGCGACGATCGATGGATCGCCATCACCTGCCGCAGCGACCACGAATGGGCGATGCTGGCCAAGGCCGCCGGCCATCCAGAGTGGTTGGATCGGCCAGAGTTCGCCACCGAGTCGGCACGAGGAGCCCATCGTGGCGAACTGGACCGCCTGGTGGAGTCGTGGACATCCGGCTGCGAACCATTCGCCCTGATGCAGAGACTGCAGGAGGCGGGCGTCGCGGCGGGTGTCGCGCAGACCGCACAGGACCGCTTCGAGTTCGATCCACAGCTCAAAGAGCGCAACTGGCTGACTGAACTCGAAGCCACCGACTTCGGGCGCTGGCCGGTGGCGGCACCCTCGGTGACCATGAGCGAGACGCCACAGTTCGCGGGCGGTCTCGTGGGCCGCGCAGCACCTACCTACGGTGAGCACAACCATGAGGTCTACCGAGAAGTGCTCGGCTTGAGCGCCGACGAGGTGGACGCGCTGGCCGAGGAAGGGGTGATCTGAGGTGGGGAGCTCGCAGAAACTCGGCTCCGTGGATGGCAAGGTTGCGATCGCTGCCGTCGGAAACACGCTTCAGGGCGAGATCCCCGGCATTTCGGCAGACGAACTTGCCGTCGAGGCACTGCGCGTGACCTTGGCCGAGTCGCACATCGACAAGAGCCAGATTGACGGCCTGATCACGTGTAAATCATTCGGCGGGTTCGGAATTGACACCGAGATCGGTCGCCTGGCCGGTCTGAATCCCGCCTACAGCGCCACCCTCGATTACGGCACCTGCAATTTCTCGTTGCACCTCGCCTGCGCGGCGATTCAGGCCGGTCTGGCAAGCGTCGTCGCAATCACCTACGGGACGGTGCAGCGCAGTGCCGGCAACCGGTTCACCGCGCCGCTGGGCCGACAGGACGAAGCGTCGGTCTACGGCTTTCTCAACGTTGCCGGCCCGGCGGGAATGGCGTTTCGCAGGCACCAGAAGCTTTACGGCACCACCGAGGCCGACCTCGGGGAAATTGCCGTATCGCAGCGCAAGTACGCGATGTCCAACCCGCTGGCCATCTTCCAGAAGCCCTTGACGATCGAGGATTATTTGAATGCCCCCTACCTGGTGGAGCCGCTCCGCCGGGCTGACCTGTGCATGATTTCCGATGGCGGGGCATGCCTGATCGTCGCTGATGCGGAAAAGGCGCGCGAGTTGTCCGATCGTCCGGTCTATGTGAGAGGGATTGCGCAGCAGACCGGCCTTCGCGACCGGCAGAACGCAGATCAATGGTTGCGGCCTTGGATCGAACGTGTCGCCCAACGGATTTATCCCGCCGCAGGTATCGAGCGTGACGCCATCGATGCGCTCTACATCCAGGACCCCACCAGCGTGTGGGTGCTGCAGATGCTCGAGTGGTACGGGTTCGTCCAACACGGTGGGGTGGGGGAGGCATTCCGCAATGGTGATATCGGGTACGGCGGGCGGCTGCCACTGAACACCAATGGCGGTCAACTGTCGGAGGCCTACATGTGGGGATTCCTGCACCTGTGTGAGCTGGTCCGGCAGATGCGTGGTGAGGCGGGGGACCGGCAGCTCGACAAGATTGAAACAGCACAGTACTGCTCGACATTCGGCATGATGAAGGCCGCCAGCACGATTTTCACCGCGGAGGCAGCATGACCGCGACCTTCCCCTATGGCGAGACCCAAGGTGACGAGCACTTCTGGGACGGCGCGCGAGCGGGATCCTTGACCTTCCAGAAATGCGACGATTGCGAATTCATCCGATGGCCGGCGGCCGGAGTGTGCCCCGAGTGTCTGTCGCGCTCTTCCACATGGGTTCCGGCCGAGGGGCGTGGGACGTTGTGGAGCAATGTGGTGTACCACCGGGCATATTCATCCTCGCTCAAAGGTGAGATTCCCTACCCGGTCGGATTGGTTGAACTCGATTGCGGGGTGCGGCTACTCACCCGTCTGGTGGATGTTCAGACGGGTGTTGACGCCGTCGGCGCACGAGTCTCGGTGCGGTTCATCGAACTCGGGGAACACGGGACTGTGCCCGCCTTTGGCCCCGCATGACGAATACGCGTAGAGGACGGGCAGGCTGAGCAGATGACGAAGGGATGAAGTTCACACGATGACGACAACCACGACCGGCACGCTGCAATTGCTGAGTGACAAACAGGAATTGACCGAACTTGTCGCGCGCATCGCGCGAGCCGTAGACCGCAAAGACCGAGAAGGTATTCTCGCTTGTTACGCGGAGCGATCGTTCGACGATCACGGCAGGTTTCGGGGCTCGGGTGCCGAGTTCGCCGACTTCATCTGCGATCCAGAGGGGTTCACCTCGGTCTCTCCGTTCGTCTTCCATCTGATGGGACAGTCGTTGTTCGACGTCGACGGCGATGAAGCGTTCGGGGAGACCTACTTCGCGTTCTGGATGCAGGCCAAGCCGGACAAGCTGAACGAGTCGATCGGACGGTACGCCGACTATTTCGAGCGGATCGATGGTGCCTGGCGCCTTGTGTATCGACGCGTCGTGATCGATTGGGATGGAACGGTTCCGGCTGACAACGCGGCTCCGGGGGGTCACTTCCGTGGCTCCCGTGACGAGCTGGATCCCACGCTCCGGCGCCTCAAATGGCCGGAGCACCCCGAGCACAAGACGTCGATCGGGTGAAGCCTCAGCGAGGTGGCGGTATCTGGATGTGCAGCGGTGCCATGAGTTCTCCGGCTGAATAGACGTCCCCGAACACCGCCACCCCGTCGGCCGATAGTCGGACATCAGTGGCTTCCCAAGTGGTGTCGGGTGCGCCGGGCTCGCGTGCACCCACGGTGAAGGTGACCAGTTCGACGCGAGCTGGCTGACCATCGTCATCTGTGGTGGTGATCGTGACGTTCCCCGCATCACCGACGACCGTGACGACGGGATCGGTGATGGCGACATGAAGGAGTCCACCGTGGGCGATGTATCGCACCTCGCCGCGAAACCCGTATACGCGCTGGCCGGTTTGCGCGTGGTCCTCTGAATACTCGCCGGCCGGAGGGAATATCACCTCGCTGGCCGCGTTCGCGGTGACACCGCCGGCGACGTAGGCTCGGCCGTCCGGCGTACGGGCGACGTATTCCAGAAAGCTCCGCTTCACCGCCCAGCGAAGGCCAACGGCCGAGGTGTCGCGAGGGCTTGATGTATCTTCCTGCGGCTCACTCATGGTCATCAGCCTTGGCCGTCGTTGTCGATGGCCACCGCGGCGACCAACTCGACGTGGTCCTCGACGGTTCCGAGGATCAATCCGTCTGTGGTTGCCCGCTTGAAATACAGATGCGGCAGACCTTCCCAGGTGAACCCGAGTCCGCCGTGCAACTGGATAGCGCTGGTGCTGATCCAGAGGTAAGCCTCGGATGCCACCACACGAGCGAGGCTGGTGGCCAGTTGCGGGTCGTCGGTGCCATCATCTAACGCCCACGCCGCGTGGTAGGCCGCCGAGCGGGCTTGTTCGAGCGCGACGAGCATGTTTGCGCAGCGGTGTTTGACCGCTTGGAAGGCCCCGACCGGCTGGCCGAACTGAAGCCGCGATCCCACATGCTCGACAGTGGCCTCGAGCATCTTTTGCGATCCACCGACCTGTTCGGCTGCCAGCAGCGTGCACGCGGTCAATAGCGCGCGTGTGCACACCTGGGGTGCCTCTGGCTCCGGGGCCAGCAGGTCGGCGCGGCATTCCTTGAAGGAGACTCGGGCTTGTCGGCGCGTGAGATCGAGCGTCGACAGCGGAGTCCGTTCGAGCCCATCGGCGCCGCGGTCGACAGCGAAGAGCGCGGTCCCCGCCGCGGTCCTGGCCGCGACCAGAACGATGTCTGCGGCGGCACCGTCGACGACCTGCTCCACCGTGCCGTCCAGCACCCACCCCGTGTCGGTTGGTCGGGCAGATACCGTGAGCTTGTCGGCGTCGAAGGTGCCGTTGGACGTGGTGATCGCCAGCGTGGCCACGCGTTCACCGCTGATCAGACTCGGCAGGTACCGATCACGTACGTCGGCGTCTGGCAGCGCAGTCAAGGCGGGGATGGCAAGGCACAGCGTGCCCAGTACCGGTCCGCACAGCAGCGCAGCGCCGAGTTCTTCGACGACAGCCGCGGTGAACACCAATCCGGCTCCCTCACCGCCGTATTCGGCAGGAACGGCCAATCCGAGCACGCCGAGCTCCGTGCCCAGCCGCTGCCACAGTCCCCTGTCGTAACCCTCGGGGGAGGTCATGGTGTTGCGGATGACCTCTTCTGGCGAGACGTCGGCGCAGAAATCCTTCAACATCGCCTTCAGTTCGAGAAAGTCATCGGTGAACGCGAATTCTTGCGACACAGTGGGCAACTGCCTCTCGATTTCGTCCTGCGTGGATCTCGTGGGTGCGATGGTCATGGGCGGTTCACCGCGGAATCTCGCGCCAGGGCACGTTTTTGTCCCTGCGCAGCTCTTGCGGGAGCTTGAGGACGCGCTCGCCGATCACATTTCGCTGAATCTCTGACGTACCGCCCTCGATCGTCGTTGCACGTGAGCGCAGATACTTCCGTTGGATGGCGGTCGGCCCGCTCGTGTCGTCAGGGGCGTCCGGCGAGTAGGTGTCGATGAGGGTCCCCTCGGCACCCAGTAATTCCATGCAGAACTCATAGACGTTCTGGGTGAGCTCGGATCCGACGAGCTTGGTGATCGCACTCTCCGGTCCCGGTGCCTCGCGGGTTGCTGCGGCGACGCGCACCCGGTCGGAGGTCAGCCGATGCGTCTCGGCCCGGATCCACAGCCGGGTCAGTTTTTCCCGCAGCGCCGGTGTCCGACGATCCGGGCGGGTCTGCCATAGTTCGACCGCGTCACCGATGGCACCGCCACCACGGGCAGGGACGCGATCGCCCAACGATGTGCGCTCGTCGCCGAGCGTGCTGTTGGCGACGATCCACCCAGCGCCGACCTCGCCGAGCCGGTAGGTATCTGGAATGTAGACATCTTCGAGAAAAACCTCGTTGAAGTGGGCGCGCCCGGTGATCTGACGCAGAGGGCGGACGTCGACGCCGGCGGACTTCATGTCCACGATGAAATATGTGATTCCCTTGTGCTTGACCGCATCCGGGTCTGTGCGGGCCAGCAGTACGCCCCAACGCGCGATGTGTGCAAGGCTGTTCCACACCTTCTGGCCGGTCACCCGCCAGCCGTCGCCGTCTCGAACAGCGCGCGTGGCCAGCCCGGCCAGGTCGGAACCGGCGCCCGGTTCGCTGAACAGCTGGCACCACTTCTCTTCACCGGTGGCAAGCGGGCGTAGCAAGCGAGCGGCCAGATCAGGCGTTGCGTAGCGGCGGATGGTGCCGGCCACGATGCCGTACCCGATGGTGTTGACCGTGCGGGGCTCAGGGCCTCCGGCGGCTTGAATGATCTTGTTCGCGATCGGCTGCAGGCTGCGAGGCGCGTCCAGCCCACCGAGGCCGACCGGGAAGTGGACCCAGCTCAGTCCAGCGTCGTACCACGCGCCCATAAGGACTTCTTGCGGCGTTTCTCCCGGCGGATTCGCCGCCACCACGTCACGAGCGAGTCGCTCGATGGACGTGGAGTCGAAACGAGTGGTCGAATCGGGGGTAGTCATTGGCGCCGTCCCTATGGTCTCGAAGTCTCCCGCAGAGCCTCTAATCACGGTATAGCATAATTAGAAGCTCACGAAATCGTTCGTTTCATCATATGGCACCATAAGTGTGTACCCGATGAAGTCACCGCGAAACGCTGGTGGCGACCGTGCCGTAAGGGACAGAGGAGGCATCTCATCGAGCGTTCCAACGGCGTCTCGCCGCGCCGCCAATACACACGGCAGGACGTCGTGGCCATGGCTGAGAAGTACCGGACGTGGGGACGGTGGGGGTCCGACGACGAACGCGGGTCGACGAACTACATCACCCGAGACAAGGTGCGGGCGGCGGCCGGACTGATCCGGACCGGGCAGGTCTTCGCACTGGGAGCTCCGCTGGATCGCTCGGGTCCCAACCGGGGACGCGCGGGAAGCGCCAGGGTCAATCCTCAGCACATGATGTACAAACATGGTGGCGACATGCTTGCCGATTGGCCGAATGCCAGCCAGGGCATGCAGTCGACCGACGATGGCATCTATATGCCGCTGCAGGCCGGCACCCAGTGGGATGCGTTCTGCCACGTGTTCTTCGACGGGCAGACGTACAACGGACATGGGCCGCAATCGGTCACCAGCGCCGGCGCGACGCGAAACAGTATTACTGAGGTGTCCGAGACCACCACTGGCCGAGGCGTTCTGCTCGACTTTCCCCGGTTCTACGGCATCGACTGGCTCGAACCGGAACAGGCAATCCAGGACGTCGACGTCGCTGCATGCGCCGACCATCAAGGCGTCGACATCGGCGAGGGCGACGTGGTGCTGGTCCGCACCGGACACATGCTCCGACGTCGCGCCGAGGAGTTCTGGGGCGACTACGCGGGAGGCCCCGCGCCGGGACTCGGACTGAGTGCCTGTGACTATCTCCTGCCCCGCAACATCTCCGGAATAGCCTCCGACACATGGGGTTTAGAAGTGGTTCCGGCAGAATCACTGCCCGAGGTCAAGTTCGGCATGCACGTGGTGTTGCTGGTCAATGCCGGCGTGTTGATCGGCGAGATCTGGGACCTGGAGGCACTGGCCGCCGAGTGCGCCGCCGACGGCAACTACGAGTTCTTTCTCACGGCCGCCCCGCTGAAGGTGACCGGCGCCGTGGGGTCGCCGCTGAACCCCATCGCCATCAAATAACCAAGGCATCCCCGGATCTGAGAATTCGGCCTGATCCGGCGGCCCCATAAGGAGACCGGCATGAGCGATTACGATTACATCACTTACGAGACCTTGGACGATGGACTTATCGCCCGGATCACCCTCGATCGGCCCCGGTATCGAAATGCTCAATCCAGAAGCCTCCTTGTCGAACTGGACGCCGCGCTCCTGCGTGCCGAGGCAGACGACGATGTCCGCGTGGTCATTCTCGCGGGCGCAGGAGCGGTGTTCTCCTCGGGCCACGATCTCGGAACCCCTGATCGTCGCGCTGAACGCGAACCGGGACCGGGCCAACACCCGACATTCCGGGCTGACGGGGGAACCCGGCTTGCCGCAGAGAAACGCATGCTGCAGGAATGGCACTACTACTACCAGAACTCGCTGCGCTGGCGCGATCTTCGTAAGATCACTGTCGCTCAGGTTCAGGGCGAGGTGATCGCCGCCGGTCTCACTCTCGCTTGGGCCTGCGACTTGATCGTAGGAGCCGAAGGCACCTCCTTCGTCGACCCTGTCGGCACTCGGCTCGGCATGTGTGGCGTCGAGTATTTCGCTCACCCATGGGAGTTCGGAGCGCGCCGTACCAAGGAACTGATGTTGACCGGCGGCTCGGTCGGCATCGAAGAAGCGCATCGTCTCGGTATGGTGAGCCAGATCTTTGCCGCCGACGAACTCGCCGAGCGCACTCACGAATACGCCCGCGAACTGGCCAAGCGCCCGACCATGACAGCGCTGCTGATCAAAGAATCTGTCAACCAGACCCAGGACATCCAAGGCTTCCGTAACGCTCTGCAGGCAGCGTTCTCGATTCATCAGATCAACCATGCGCACTGGGCCGAGGTACACGACGGCGAGGTCGCGCACGCGCTGGAAAGTGACGGCGCGATTCCCTGGGGCCGCCGACAGGGACCTGCTGTGACATCCGCGGCAGTCGACACGAAGGAAGAGCAAAATGCCAACTGAGCCCGATGCCAACGTCATTCCCGACTACGCGTCGCTGATGCGGCTCAATGATCAGGTCCATGTCGTGCTCGGGGCCGGACAGGGGATCGGGCACCAGACTGCCCATGCCCTGGCGGCATTCGGCGCCACCGTCGTCTGTGTCGACCGCGACGGGGAGCGAGCAGGGCAGGTGGCCGCCGAGGTCGGGGGAACTGCCCTGGTCGCCGAGATCACTGAGCGGGACTCCGTGACCGCCCTGTTCAACCAGGTGGAGAACGATTTCGGCCGGCTAGATGGCGTCGCTGACATCGTGGGCCTCGCTCGCTACAAGCCGATGGTCGAACTCACCGACGACGACTGGACGTTCCATTTCGACATCGTGCTCAAGCACGCCGTCCTGGCCTTGGAGAACGCCGCCCGGATTTGGGAGCGGACAGGTACCGGCGGATCGATCGCATTCGTGGCATCCGTTGCAGGCCTGCAGAGTTCACCGAACCTGGCGGCATACGGCGCCATGAAGTCTGCCCTGATGTCCCTGGTACGGACCGCCGCCGTTGAACTCGGACCACTGGGAGTCCGTGTCAACGCCGTTGCTCCGGGCACCGTACGTACCCCTCGCGCACAAGCGAATCCCAAGTGGACGCAAGACCTTCTGGATGCCAACATCAAGAAGACCCCGACGGGCAGGCTGTCCTACCCGGCCGATGTGGCGTCCGCGCTGCTGTACTTGCTGTCACCGTTGTCGCGGCAGGTGACGGGGACGTCATTGGTGGTCGACGGCGGCAACATGATCTTGTTCAACGTGGACACACCGACGCCGTAGTGCCGCGGGAAGCCGGCGTCAGACGCCGGCTTCCCGCTGTCGGCACAAAAGGGGGCGTAGGTTGCATCTGCAACCTACGCCCCCTTTTTACGCTGGGCGCACGGCTCAGCTATACCTCACACCGTCGTGGCTGAGCGACTTGACGATCTCGGCAGTGTTCTCGCCAGGGCTCGGGGCATTCAACGACGACGCAATACGAGAGCTGGAGAATTTCAGAGCGGAATTTGCCACCTCGATGCCGCCGGGCACACCGGCATCGGTCAGGGTGACTGCCATCGTCCTCGCGATCGCCTGCGGGTGACGGAATGCATCACCGATTGTCAGCACGCTGGCACCGGGGAGTCTCATTCGGAAGTAAATGTCCTGCCACTCCTGGGCAGTCCGCTCAAGGAAGACTGGCCGCACATTGTCATAGAGGTCGACTTCGTTGTCTCGGCGCAGAGGTTCGGTTCGGAACCGCGGGTCGTTCTCCCATTCCGGATGCCCCGACGCCACACAGAAGTCGTGCCAGAACTGTGGCGTGATGCAGATGACGAACCATCCGCCTCCGGCGGTCGGGAAAGCGCCGAACGGGAGAGACCCGCTGCCTCCGCGGTAAGGCTCCGGCAGAAAACGCCGACCAACTGTGACCGCTTGCGGCACACGGTAGGACAACAGGGCGACCTGTGAGTCCAGCAGACTGACGTCGAGGGCGCTGCCTTCATCGGTGAGCAGCTGAAGGCGAATCGAGGCCAGGGTTCCGAGTGCCGCGAACATGGCACCGGTCAGCCCGCCGATCGGATTCCCCCAGCGCACCGGGGTATCAGGGGTCTGAGGATCGACGGTGATGCTCATTCCTCCGCCGAGCGCTTGAATTGCATTGTCGAAGGCGGGGAATGAACTCCACGGACCGGTGTGGCCGAAACCCGTGATCGACGTCGAGATAATTCGGGGATTGATCTCTCGCAGGCTGGCATTGTCGATGCCCAGTCGCTTGAGAACTCCCGGGCGATAGTTGTCCAACACCACATCGGCGCGATTGACGAGCGCCCTGAAGAGAGCTTTGCCGTCATCGGTCTTGAGGTCGGCGATCACACTGCGCTTGCCGCGGTTCAAACCGGCGCGAAAGGACGCTTCACGCTGTTCGTTCGGATAGGGCTCGATGACCTGCCCGACTGGCCTGTCGACTCGAATGACGTCGGCACCGAGGTCTGCCAGCAACTGGGCGGCGAAACACTTGCTGGGTTCGTCACCGTTGAGTTCGAGCACGCTCACCCCGGTCAGAGGCGCCTGGTCCACCTTGTTCGGCTCATCAGGTGTGACGAATCGTGAGTGCGGGCGCAGAGGCGCGACATCATCGATGCCGACCCCGGCGAAGACAACGCCACTCTTGTGGAGCGCCGAGATGTCTTCGTGCGCCATCCCGAGTAATTCCTGCAGCACCAAGTCGGTATCCGCGCCGATTGGGCTGGGCGCGCACCACGTGTCGGGTTGAGCAAACCCGAGCGGATCGCCTGCGACCGTGGCGCTTCGTCCCCCGGCGTCCTGGATTTCCACGGCCATTCCGCGCGCCAGAACCTGTGGGTGCTGGAACACTTCGGCGACGTCGGTTACCTTCCCGCAGACCACACCGGCATTCATCAGATCGCGCTGCCAGTCGTCGGCGGTGCGCTCCAGGAAGATCGTCTGCAAGAGTGCGATCAACTCCTCGCGATTGGCGTACCGCGCCGCTCCGGTACTGAACCGCTCGTCCTCAGCGAGTTCGGGCCGCTTGAACACCTCGCATGCGGACTTCCACATGCGCTGACTGATGCATGTGGCGATCCATCCTGTGCTGCACTGGAAATTGCCGAATGGGACTGTGCCCTGGCCACCTTCGAACGGTGCGGGAACTGGCTCCTCATCGAATGTGAGTGCCTGTGGGACACGGTAGGTGTTCAACGCCAGCATGACGTCGAGCATCGCCACGTCCACATGCTGCCCGGTTCCGGTGCGGTCACGGTGGATTGTGGCGGCCACGATGCCGATGGCCGTGAAGATTCCGGCGAACAGGTCGCCGATCGGGATGCCCCAGCGGACCGGCGATCCGGATGGTGACAGCCGGGTGTAATTCATGGTCCCACACATCGCCTGCACGATGGGGTCGTATGCGGGCATGCTCGCCCACGGCCCGTCCGCCCCGAAACCGGTCAGCGAACAGGTGATGATCGACGGGTTGTGAACTGCCAGTGAGTCCCGGTCGATCTTCAGGCGATGCGTTACACCAGGACGAAAGTTGTCGCATACGACGTCTGCTTCGGCGACCAAACGGTGGAAGATGTCCCGGCCGGCCTCGCTCTTCAGATCGATCGCGATGGACCGCTTGTTTCGGTTCAAACCCCAACTGAACGCTTCATCGGTGGCGATCTCTCCGGTTGGCGGGGTCGGCGGGTTTGCGGCATTGGGAACTGACTCGACACGTATGACCTCGGCACCGAGGTCTGCCAACAGGAGTGAGCCGAACGGGCCGGACACGACACGGCACAGGTCCAGAACTCGGAGGCCACGTAGAGGCGCAGCCTCACTTCGGGCAGAAAACGGTTCACCCATGTCAATCATGGTAGTCCTTACTATTGAACAAACACAACTGGATCATGCTTAAAGCAACATGGCTGTGATTGCCGGAACGAAGTGTGGCGGATTGCTGGTTCTGTCAGGGAAGCAACACTTTCCAACTCATCGCGAGGTCAGTTGGGGAGAACTGCAATCGAGTTTCAATCACCTTGCGTTCAGTGCGCGGGTGACGATCTTGTGGAGAAGAGTGCCAACAAGCGAATAACCGCCGGCGCAATCTCACTTGGTGATGATGAACCCCGGATATCCCGACTTCGCGAGGTCCTGCAACCGCTTGACGTATTCGGACAGCGCACCGACGTACGCGACGTACACGCGCTTGCGCGTCTTCGTGCTGGGGTCGTGATCGTCTTCGAGGTTGTCACCGAAGAAAATGGACTTGGCCGTGGCCATCAGGCCCCCGAGGGCGCGCTGCTGCACTTCCTCGGTCCATTCGGCCTCAGCCCGGGGATCTGCCTCCACCCGGGTGATGTGCTCATCGAAGATGTACTGGGTGAACTCAGCCATCCATTCTTGGACCTTCTCCGCGCATCGAGGCCCGTTGCCATGACCACCCTTGCCATGCGGACCACCCATGATGAACAGATTGGGAAATCCGGATACCTGAACCCCGAGGAAAGTGACAGGACCGTCGGCCCAAGTTTCAGCAAGCTTCTTTCCAGAGAGACCGGTGATGTCGATGCGCTTGAGAGCACCGGTAAATGCCTCGAATCCGGTGGCGTAGACGATCATGTCGACTTCGATGGTGCCCTGCGCCGTTCGAATGGCGGTCTCAGTGATCTCTTCGATCGGGTTGTCGCGGATCGAAATCAGATCGACATTATCGCGGTTGTACGTCTCGTAGTAGCCAGTCTCACAGGGGACCCGCTTGGAACCGAAGTAATGATCATTGGGAATCAGCAGCTCGGCGGTGCGCGGATCGTCGACCCGGCCGCGGATCTTCGCGCTCAGGAAATCCGACCATTTCTTGTTGGCTACCTCGTCGGTGGCGATGTCGTTTGGCAGCCCGATCCACTTGCTGAATCCGCGTCCGCGGTAGGCGGTCTCGAAACGTTCCTGCAGGGCGGCATCATCGTGGTCAGTGGTCGGCGTCGGGTCCCAATCGTGAAGGAAGCCACTGAAGGTGTTCTGCAGCCGGTCAAACATTTCCGGGTAGCCGGCTCGAATGGTGGCCATCTCGTCGGCGGAGATTGGTGCGTTGTTCAACGGCACGGCCCAGTTTGCGGTGCGCTGGAACACGGTGAGATGGCCTGCGGTCTTCCCGATTTCAGTGATCGCCTGGACTCCGGTGGAGCCAGTGCCGATGACGGCGACACGCTTGCCTGCGAAGCTGACTGCCTTGTCTCGCGGCCATAACCCGGTGTGGTACGACTCGCCCTGAAATCGATCGATTCCTGGAATCCGCGGGTATATCGGCGCTGACAGCACACCGGTGGCGGTGATGACGATGTGAGCAGTGCGTCGGGTTCCGTCCTCGGTGACTACTGCCCAGTCGTTGGTGTCCGGATCGAAGTCCATACTGGTTACGCGCGAGTCGAACTCGATGTCCTTCCGCAGGTCGTAGCGATCGGCGACCTCGTGGAAATAGCGTTCCAGCTCGGGCTGGCCGGCAAACTGCTCGCTCCAGTCCCACTCTGCCAGTAAATCTTTGGTAAAGGCGTACTGATAGCTATAGGTCTCGGAGTCCAGTCTGGCGCCGGGGTATCGATTCCAGTACCAGGTGCCACCGACATCACTGCCGGCTTCGAGTACCCGAACGGAGAGACCCGCTCCGCGTAAGAGGTGTAACTGGTACATGCCCGAGATGCCGGAGCCGATGATGATGACGTCGAAATGACCGGTCGCGGGCGACGATTCGGGTGTCGTGGCGTCAAGTTCTACTTGGGTCATTGCTTTGATCATCCTTTGGTCTGGGACGGGAGCAGCACCGACCGGAGCCAAACTGAGAGCAGTTCGC
Organism: Mycobacterium sp. 48b; assembly: GCF_048282725.1. Classification (NCBI taxonomy): domain Bacteria; kingdom Bacillati; phylum Actinomycetota; class Actinomycetes; order Mycobacteriales; family Mycobacteriaceae; genus Mycobacterium; species Mycobacterium sp. 48b. The sequence goes on along the minus strand of NZ_JBLVUL010000001.1, from coordinate 7,138,195 downwards.
GTACCGGGCAGCGCGAGCGAGTCGTCTCCCTTTCTGACTGTAACATTATTAAAGTGAATAGCACCACCATTAAGGGGTCAGCGCTTCCTTCGATTGAGTGGCCGACGGTGGTCAATTGGCAGTCAGTGGATCGACGAGCCACTGCAAGCCCAGGTCTGTCACGAGATCCCGCTTGATGACCTTGCCGCTGGGGGTGCGGGGGAGCGGTTTGTCGACCAGGGCGATTCGGACCGGCACCTTGAACGAGGCCAGATAGTCGGCTGCGAAAGTCTGCAGATCAGCTGCCGTGACCGATCCGCCCTCGCCGGTGACCGACGCGACCGCGACAATTTCCTCGCCCAGGCTCGGGTGAGGAGCACCGAACGCTGCCGCCTCTGCCACGTGCGGATGCAGTTCCAGCGCGTTCTCGACCTCCCGGCACGAGATGTTTTCACCGCCTCTGATGACTACGTCCTTGATACGACCGACGAGATAGATGAACCCGTCGTCGTCCCGGCGCCCGAGGTCCCCAGTGAGAAACCATCCATCCTGGAAACTGTCGCCGGAAACGCCGCCTTGGTAGCCGTCGATCACCTGGGGCCCGCGCACCGCGACCTGTCCCTCTTGGCCGGGGCGTACCGGGGAGAGGTCAGGTCCGAGGATGGCGATGTCGACGGTCGGCAACGCCCGACCGACGCTGGTCGGGCGTTTGCGCAGATCATCGCCTGAGATGGCGACGATCCCCGACGTCGTCTCGGTCATCCCGTAGCCGGTGCGCGGCGTTACTCTGCCGCCGAAGACATCGTCGATTGCCGCGATCAACTGGCGCGGGGCGGCACCGCCTCCCATACCGAGTGACCGCAAGGTCCGCAGATTCCTGTCTGTCTTCGTGGCCTCGGCGAGGAAGGTCTGAACAACGAAGGGTGCCCCCGATATCTCAGTGACGCCTTCGGCCTCGACGAGACGTGCGGCCTCCTCTGCCCCCCACTTGTACATCAGGACCAGCGTCTGCCCTGAGTACAAGGTGTTGTAGAGGGTATTGATACCCGCGATGTGGAAGAAGGGGAAAGTCACCAATTTGCATGCTGGGGGAGGCGGCGAGACCAACGGCCTGTCGCTGCCCTCGGGAACCTCAACCTGGACTGCGCGGATGAGCTTGTTCAGCAGAGAGGCGGAATGGTTGCGGTGGCTGTGCACAGCCGCCTTGGGGCGAGCGGTTGTGCCAGAGGTGAACAGAATCGTTGCCGGGTCATCGGGTAGCACGACAACGTCGGGGACAACCGGTGCTGCGGTGCGATCTCCGTTGACCAGTGCCTCGTAGTCGTCGACACCGTCTGGTGTAGTACTGCAGCGAACGCCGACGACCGGTGCGCTGACGGCTCCGTGGACGAATTGTGCTCGTGTTTCGTCGGCGAACAAGACTTTCAGGGCCGCCTCTTCGAGCAGCTCGGTCAGTTCATGTGGTTTGAGCCAGGCGTTCAGCGGCACCGCAACGGCTCCGAGCAGCTGACTTGCCGCGAGGACGAAGACAAACTCGGGATAATTGCGCATGGCGATCCCGACCCGATCACCTTTGGCGATGCCATATTTGTTGGTGAGCAGGTCGGCAACGCGCGCTGTCTCTGCTGCGACGTCTTCGAAGGTCCATCGGTTGTCCTGATATACCAGCGCCACGCGGTCGCCGAACTGTGCCAGGGCCAGGAATGCGTCTCGGAGTGTGTACGGTTCGCGGTCGAACACTGCGATGTCGCGGCCGGCATGTCGGTGCGGGCGCAAGGGGAACGTGCCTTGCGGACCGGTGAGCAGTGCCAGACGTTGTTCGTCACCAAGTGCCATGCGTCGACCTTCCGAATTCTGATTGCTGCATTTGTTGTACGGGATTCGCGCTGACAGATCGTCGTGATCCGTCTACCTGGTTACCAAGGCTGCGGGACTCAGACGTCGATCCCACCGCGCTTGACGAGTTGTTTGGCGATAACGCCCTTCTGAATCTCGTTGGTCCCCTCGCCGACGATCATCAACGGCGCATCGCGGAAGTAGCGTTCGACGTCATACTCGGTCGAGTATCCGTAGCCACCGTGCACCCGAACGGCGTCGAGCGCAATGTCCATGGCTGCTTCCGAGGCGAACAATTTGGCCATACCGGCCTCCATGTCGCACCTTTCACCGGAATCGAATTTCTCTGCGGCACTGAGCAATAGGGCGCGAGCAGCGGAGAGTTTGGTACCCATGTCGGCGAGCATGTTGCCTACGGACTGGTGCTGCCAGATCTGCTTGCCGAAGGACTCGCGGTCCTGCGCGTACTGCAGGGCGTCATCGAACGCCGCTCGGGCGACTCCCGTGGCGCGCGCGGCGACCTGCAGCCGACCTACCTCCAGGCCCTTCATCATCTGCGCGAAGCCGACACCTTCGACGGTGCCCAGCAGTGCGTCGGCGTGGACCCGGCAGTCGGTGAAATTGAGTTCACAACTCTCGACTCCCTTGTAGCCGAGTTTTGGGAGGTCCTTCGAGATGGTGAAGCCGGGAACCTTTTCGACCAGCAGGATCGACACTCCCTTGTGAGCCGGCTGCGCGTCGGGATCGGTCTTACACAACAGTGCGATCAGATCCGAACGTCGGGCATTGGAGATCCAGGTCTTGCTTCCGTTGATGATGTAGCCGTCCGCGTCGGAACGCGCCACCGTGCGCATTGCCTGCAGATCCGATCCGCCGCCAGGCTCGGTCAGCGCCATGGTTGCCCGCAGCTCACCGGTGGCCATACGCGGCAGATATTTCTGCTTCTGTTCCTCCGTGCCGAACAGCAGGAGCAACTTGGAGACGACGGTGTGCCCGCCCATCGCTCCCGCCAGGCTCATCCAGCCGCGCGCCAGCTCTTCGGCGACCTGGACATAGCAGGGCATCGACACTGCGCCGAAACCGTATGGCTCGGGAATTGACAGGCCAAAGATGCCGATCGATTTCATCGTCTCGATCAGTTCTTCGGGGTAGGTATTGCTGTGCTCAAGATCCCGCGCCGCGGGACGCACCTGCTTGTCGACGAAATCACGGACCGTCTTGACGATCGCTTGCTCTTCAGCGGAAATTGTCACTGCTCTCCTCGGTCCGTTCGCGGCTCGTGTGGGGTAATGCGCTGACGTGCTTGCCTATTGGAGGAATCACTTGCGTTGTGCATCTGCGAGGATCCGGCGCGCCCTCGCTAGAACGGGCGCATCAACCATGTGACCATCGACAGACGTGGCCGCTTCGTCCGAAGCTGTTCCGGCGAGAATGCGTCGCGCCCAGTCGACATCAGCGGTGTTGGGCGCCAGACTGTTGTGCACCACGCCTACCTGCGACGGGTGGATGCACAGCTTGGCGGTCAATCCCAGCCGGCGGCCATGTTCAACGTCTTGACGGAGCACCGATTCGTCGTTGAGAGCCGTCGTGACCCCGTCGATCGGACCGGCCAATTCCGCCGCCGCCGAGGCCACAACCAGGGAACTCCTCGCCGCCAGCAGCGCCTCACGATCGGTTGGATCGATCCCGAGCTCGGCCGCGAAGTCGATACTGCCGAAGGCCAATCGGCTGACGCCCGGAACGTCGGCAAGCGCGCGAGCATTGAGCACTCCGACGGCGGTCTCGACCAGGGCGACGATTTCGATATCCCGGTCGTCGGTGAGGGTGGCGAGAATGTCAGGATTCTCGGCTTTGGGCACCATCATCGATGCACCCAGCGTTGTCACCATCGCCAGATCCTCTTCGTACCAACTGGTTCCGTATCCGTTGATGCGAACCATCGCGGTGTTGCCAGCCGCGAGCCAGTCGGCGGCGTGGGCCCGGGCGGCGTTCTTTTCATTCGGGCCGACGGCGTCTTCGAGATCGATGACCACCACGTCGGCCCCGGCTCCAGTTGCCTTGGCGAAGCGTTCAGGGCGGTTGCCGGGCACGAAAAGCAGTGAGCGAGCCAGGGCGATCAGGTTGGTTGTCATCGGTATGTGACCGTGGCTGTGGCGTGCTGTACGCCGTCACCGGTAGCGACCGCCAACACGGCGGCACCCTCGGTCGAGGTCCCCTGGACGGCGAAAGGATCTCCGAGGAACACAGGTTTACGAAGACGGAATTCGAAACGGTCTACCGACGCTTCGACACCGTTCGTCCGCAGCAAGCCGGCCATGTAGATCGCAAGAAGCGGCCCGTGCACAACGAGATCGGGAAACCCCTCCGTCCCAGTGGCGTAGCGGTGGTCGTAGTGGATGCGGTGGGTGTTGTGTGTCAGTGCGCTGAACCGGAACAACAGCGCTGGGTCGACGTGTGGCCGGAGCTGCCACGGAGCGTCGGGCACGTCGAGGTTTTCGCTCGCGCGTTCGAAGGTGGTGGAGTTTCCGGCGTCGCTGCGATAGACCAGGTCCCGCTCCTCGATGAGCACGGTCTGGCCTGACTGAAGGAACGTTTGACGGACGGTCACGAACAGCATTTCGCCGGTGCGTCCCTGCTTCACGACTGCTGAAACGAGTTCAGAACGCCGCTGTGTCAGTTCGCCGAGGAGCATCGGCGCGACAACGGTGACGCGCCCGCCGGCGAACATACGACGCCGATTCGGCATCGGAGGCATGAACCGGCCGGCCTCGGGATGACCGTCCTCGCCGAGCCGGGCTGTGGGAGGCCAATCAGCGAAATAGATCCAGTGCCACAGGAGTGGGAGCGGGACACCGGCGGAGAATGCATCGCGGAGATCCAGGGTCGCGGCGAGCCGTTGAGCTTGCCCCGGGGCGAGATTGTCGGTGATGGACACCGGGTTGGGGCGCCAGTCAGCGACCAAAGCCTCTAACGGAACGTGAGACTCTGCGATTTCGACGGCCAATGTCAACTCCTCTGCTTTGCGGGGACCGAGGCCGGCGCGTAACCGAGTTCCGCCAACACGGCCTCCGTGTGTTGTCCCAGTGCGGGCACCGGTCCCATCATCGGCTCGACTCCGAAGTCGATGGGGGGCAACAATGCTCGTATCGGGCCTCTCTCGGTGTCGACCTGACGCCATCGGTCTCTGGCTGCCAACACCGGGTGATCTAGAAACTCGGCGACGGTATTTACTCCCGCAAACGCGATCCGGACCTCCTTGAGGTCGTGCTCAAGGTCCGCGCTGCTGCGCGTGGCGAACACTGACGAAACCGCATCGTTCAGTTCGTCGCGGTGGGCGACGCGTGCGGTGTTGGACGAGAATCTCGGATCGTCGGCGAGGTCGGAACGCCGCAACACGTCACTGCACAGTCGGCGCCACTCTGGCTCGTTTTGAATGGCGAAGAGGATGGTGTGACCGTCGGCAGCGACGTATGGACCATAGGGTGCGATGGTCGCGTGTTGGGCGCCGAAGCGGCCGGGTTGGCGGCCGGCGCCGGCGGTGTAATGCGCGGGTTGGCCAACCCATTCTGCCAGCGCTTCGAACAGCGAAACTTCGATCGTCGCGCCCTGTCCGTTGGCTTCGCGACGGTACAACGCAGCAAGCGTGGCGCTGAACGCATACATCCCTGCGGCGATGTCAGCGATTGACACGCCCACCTTTGCCACCTCGTCCGGGGTTCCGGTCAACGACACCAAGCCGGTCTCGCACTGGACCAGCAGGTCGTAGGCCTTGCGGTCAGCCCATGGCCCGCTGCTACCCCAACCTGTTATCCCGACGACGATCTTGCTCGGATCGTTATCGCGTATCGCGTTGGCAGACAACCCGAGTCGATCTGCCGCGCCGGGGCCAAGGTTCTGTACAACAACGTCGGATCGTCGGACAAGTTCGTGCAATTGCGCGTGCCCCTGAGCCGACTTCAGGTCAAGTGCCACCGATTCCTTGGATCGATTCAGCCATACGAAATAGCTTGAGAGACCGTTGACCGACTCGTCGTACTGTCTGGCGAAGTCTCCGGTAACCGGCCGTTCGATCTTGATCACCCGGGCACCGAGATCGGCCAGCTGGCGTGTGGCGAAAGGGGCGGCGACGGCGTGTTCCAGAGACAGCACGGTCACACCCGTGAGTGGGAGCAATGTTCCTCCATTAGGTGTTCCTAATCGCGCAGATTACGCTCTAATGATCAAAGTACACAACTTGCAGGATTATTGCTGTGCCGTGCCCGTCGTGCCGGAACAAGATCGAGGAAGGTGATGATGCGGCCCGTCGAGAGCGTTTCACCGACTCACGAAGCTCACCCGCTCATTGCAGCGAGCGGGTCCGGCCACGTCGTCCCCGGCCTGTACTGGGGCATCAAGAGAAGCTTTGTGTCGTACGTTGCGCGGATGCCAGACGGACGGGCGACCGCTGGTTTGGGGGCCCAACCGCTGCCTAATGGAGATTTTCTGTTCCTGCCGGACACCACGCATGACTCAGACGAGTTCCGGTTTCGCGGCGATGTGCGCTTCTCAGGGCATATGGGCATGTTGTGGGTTCGCATCGCCGATCCGTGGATCGACGTTGAAACAAACCAGGGTGAACTGTCGATCGCCTCGCCGGCCGATAGCGAATCTCGGCTCCGGCTCGCCTCTGTCACATTCGATGACCACATCGATGACCGTGGACACGTCGTACTGCATGCTTCGGTAGTTCGGTTGCTCGGTGAGTCCCTATCGATCTTCAATGATGTGTACGAGGAAGGTCAGCTGTTGGAACCGTTGACCGTGGTCCTGCGACACGGCTGATATCAGCCGTGTGTGGTCTTGCGCGCTGGAACACGTTCGTGGGTATATCCGGTGCCCATTGCGTCTGAAGTCTTGACCCGATCCTCGATGATCTCGTATCCGGGAAACGTGCCGAGCACCTCTTCTACTTCGATGCGAAGCATCAATCGTGCCAAATGGAATCCCAGGCAGCGATGGACGCCCCAGCCGAAGGTCAATGTACGAGAGTTGTTACGACTGAAGTCAACTTGGCGCGGGTCAGCGTACTTGCGGGGGTCGTTGTTCGCCGCGGCGATGAGCATCAGCACAGAATCGCCCTCGTCCATCTGCTCCCCGTGTAGATCAACAGGCTTCGTTACTGTTCGGGCGAAGCCCGTGGCCGGCGGATAGATACGGATCAACTCATCGACGGCACCCGGGATCAGCGAGGGATTCTCAATGAGCTGCTGACGTTGATCGTGGTGGCGCCCGAGATGGGCGAAGATCGCTGCCGCACCAGCGTTCGTGGTGTGAAATCCCGCGAGCAGCAGCAGCATCGTCGTGTCGATGAGTTCATCGTCGGTGTAGCGGTGGCCGTCCTCCAATGTGCCTGTAGCCAACACCGTCATCAGGTCTTCGCTCGGCTCCGTTCGTCGATTCTCCGCCTCGGCGAGTATCTGCTGGTGCATCCATTCGGCGTCCCTGCGGATTTCGGCGAGCATGTCTGGATCGGTTGTGCCCTGATTCTCCATTCCGCGACGCATGGCCTCCAGGAACGTCAGTTGCCGTTCAGGTTCGAATCCGAGCAGGGTCAAGATCACGGTGCCGGGCACTCGTTCACTGAGGTCTTTGACGAAGTCGAACTCGTCTTGCGCGCGCATGTTCTCGACGAAACCGCGGATGATGCGGCGCACGTCGGGCTCCCATTGCTCGATCGATGCCTTGCTGAACCACGGGTTGAGCATGTGGCGGTGCATCGTGTGCAGGGGCGGATCGAGGGTAACCGGAATATGGTTACGGCCGAATGGCATCCGCGGCAATGCAACGCCGGAGGCTGACGAGAATGTTTCGAAATCGCGGTACCCGGTCGCCACGTCCTCATACCGAGTCAGTACCCAGAACCCGTCGTGCGCCGTTGACCAGTGCACGGCGGCTGTCTCGGTCAACGTCGCCAACGTGTTCACCGGGTCTCTGGCGAACTCGACTGAGTGATGATCGAAGGAGGTTATCGGTGTCGCGTCGGTCTTTGCCATGCTGCCAACCTCCTGGGGTGTGAAAGCTCTCGGCCGCGGGCCAGTCGAGTTGTGGTTACCACCCTGCTATATCGGGAGCCGGCATGTCATGAGAACAATTAGAATCGGTCGAATCGACAGATCTGTCGTCTCGACCGCGAGCCAGCAGTCTGCGGCTGGCCGACCTGTCATCATAGTAAGATTATTGCAACATGGGAAAGTGGTATCAAGGGTTACTGGTGACGTGGTGACCTTGGGGGCGACTAAGGAGAGCTTGAGTGGAGATCGCCACCGCACAGGGCCGGTATCGCGGAGTGGACTCGGGGGGTGTGTGGTCCTTCAAGGGCATCCCCTACGCGGCTGCCCCCGTGGGTGCCCGCCGCTTCGATGCACCTCAGCCGCCACCCGTGCACGACGGCCTCCGCGATGCTGTCGCTTACGGTGCGACAGCGGACGCGCCTCCGCAGCGATCCGCCACCGTTGAGCGACTGTTGCCCGACCCGGTCCGTGCCGGTGACAATCCGCTCAACCTCAACGTGTGGTCCCCGGATATCGGTGCCAGGCTGCCGGTGCTGGTCTGGATCCATGGCGGCGGTTTCGTCACCGGGACCGGATCGACCACCGTTTTTGACGGGACTGCTTTCGCGCGAAGCGGCATTGTGGTGGTCACCATCAACTACCGCCTTGGCGTTGAAGGCTTTCTCGATCTACCTGACGCACCATCCAATCGCGGGTTGCGTGACCAACTCGCCGCGCTTCGGTGGGTCAGAGAGAACATTTCGGCGTTCGGTGGTGACCCAGATTTGATCACTATCGCCGGACAGTCCGCAGGTGCCATGAGTGTCCTGACACTGACGTCGTCGCCGCATTCCAAAGGCCTGTTCAGAAGGGCAATTTCGCAGAGCGGTGACGGTCACCACGTTCACACTCCGGCGGCCGCTCGGATCTTTACCGCCGAGCTGTGTGCGCGCCTGGGAGTTCCCGAAACCACTGCAGGGATTGCGAGCGTCAACCGAGTCGATCTGCACCGCGTCACCAACGAAGTGATCGCGTTGGCCACCAGCGGCACCGACGAGCGTTTCCTCGATTACCGACGTCTGGCGTTCCAGCCGGTGATCGATGGCGACATGGTGCCCGATCATCCGGTCACCTGTGTGCTGGCCGGAGCATCGCGAGACGTGGAACTCCTGCTGGGGACAAATCGTGAGGAGTACGGCCTGTTTGTCGCGCCCACCGGTTTGGGCATGCACCTCACGCTGGAAAAGCTGCGCACTGGGATAGCGCGCTTGGTCGATGCACCTGATCGGATCATCGACCACTACCAGCGCGCGATGCCGACGGCCTCGGCTGCAGACTTGTTCGTGGCGATCCAGTCCGACTGGTTCTGCGTCGCGCCGACCATCGCCTTCGCCGACGCTCGGCTCGCGGCCGGTGCTGACTGCTACATGTACCAGTTCATCTGGCGCCCAGGAACTTTCGATGGGCACCTTGGCGCATGCCACACCTTGGAGATTCCATTCACGTTCGACACGCTTGACGACCCATGGGGAAGCGAGCTCCGGGGGAGCGATGCTCCGCACACACTGGCGCGCGAAATGCACCGCGCCTGGACGGACTTCATCGCCACCGGCCGACCTGGCTGGCAACCCTATGGAGCAGCGCGCGCCGTGCAACGATTCGACGTTCACAGTGATGTCGTCCTGGATCCGGAGCCGTTCCGGCGACACGCCTGGGCAGGCCTCGTCTGATGAGCCCGAGAGGAGGGACGTCCATGCTGAATACGCGAGTGGTGCTCAACGCACGGCCGCGCGGAGTTCCGGTCTTGACCGACTTCCTGGTCGAGCAGGCAGAGATGCCGGAGCCGGCCGAAGGCGAGGTACTTCTACGGAGCATTTACCTATCGCTGGATCCCTACATCCGGGGGCGTATCGGTGGTGGCGTGCTGGGGCGGGCACGACCCAAAGTCCCACTGGGCGGGGTGGTCGAAGGCGGCACGGTGGCTGAAGTCGTGCGCTCACGCCACCCCGCCTACCAGACAGGTGACATTGTGTTGGGCGCCATCGGGTGGCAGCAATATGGCGTGCAAGCGGGAGCGACGCTGAGCAAGATCGACCCTGCCGGTGCGCCGCTTTCGGCCTATCTCGGTGTGCTGGGGATGCCCGGTTTCACCGCCTACGTCGGTCTGAACGTGATCGGCCGCCCCCAACCGGGCGAAACGGTCGCTGTCGCCGCGGCATCCGGACCGGTGGGTTCCATGGTGGGGCAGTTGGCCAGGATCGCCGGAGCCCGGGTGGTGGGCATCGCCGGTGGTGCCGCCAAGCGAGAATGGTTGCAGCGGGCGGGATTCGACGCTGCAATCGACCATCGCAGTGACCATTTCGCCGATGAGTTGGCCGAAGCGACACCGCATGGGATCGACGTGTACTTCGAAAACGTCGGCGGTGCGGTGTTCAACGAGGTGCTTCCGAGACTCAATCCCCACGCCCGCGTTCCAGTCTGTGGTCTCGCCGCCCACTACAACGAAGAACCGATGCACGAGTCGGCTGGCTCGGTGGCTTTGCTGCCGGCGATCCTGTCAAAGTTCTTGCGCGTTCAAGGCTTCGCCTACCTCGACTACGTCGACACCCATGCAGACGAATTCCGCACTCGCGCTACGGAGTGGCTCGCCGACGGACGTATTCATTACCTGGAGGACGTCGAGGTAGGGATCGAAAACGCGCCGCGCGCCTTTGCCAGGCTCATGAGCGGTCGCAACTTCGGCAAGTCGCTCGTCCGCGTGACGCGCGACCCGACGGCCGCACAATGATGACCGAGGACGACCGCGTTTTCGCGGGCCGACTTCAACGGCTTCTGGACCGGCAGGACATCGCGGATTGCGTACACCGCTATTGCCGTGGCGTCGACAGGCTCGACGAGTCGATCGTCAGGTCGGCCTACCACCCAGACGCGATAGACGACCACGGAATCTTCCGCGGTACCGTCGACGAGTTCATCAAGTGGGCCTTTGCGTTTCATCGTGAGCGTCACCACGGTCACCAGCATTACGTGACCAACCATGCGGCGGAGATCGAAGGCGAGGTCGCGCGTAGCGAGACGTATTTCTTGATGGTCGCCCAGAACCGTCAGGGCACCGCAGTGACTCTGCATGGGGGCCGCTACATCGACCGGTTCGAGCGCCGACAAGGACACTGGCGCATCGCCCATCGGGTATCGATGGTCGAATGGGTAGGGGGTTTGCAAGCGCCTGACCTACCGAAGGTGGTGCGCACTCCCAACGGCATAATCGCCAGAGATCGTACCGATTCATCCTATGACGAAAGCTTCCTTCGTCCGGACACCCACTGAACCGCGCACGTGGTCCTCAGGCACTGCCACTGTCGATGAGAAACACAGCTGCTCGGGGACATCCGTCGACGGCCATGCGTGTGGGGTCTTCCTGAGAGGCTTCCAACGTCTCGACGACGGTGATGGCAAGGCCCTGTTCGTCGAGATCAAACACACCGGGGGCGAGTGCCACACAAACCGCGTTGCTTTCACATAGCGTGCGGTGGATGCCCGGCTTCATCGCGCGGCCGAACGAGCCGGAACCGCGTCGTGCACGAAGCCGATGCCCATCGCTTCTGAGACAACGGTATTGTCGAGATCAACTACGTAGTCGGGTATCAGCTCCAGTACCGTCTCGACTTCTATGCGCAGGATAGCTTTCGCCAGGTGCTGGCCCAGGCAGCGATGGACACCCCATCCGAAAGAGATCGCGCGGCGATTGTCCCGCGTGAAGTCGACTTCGAATGGATTCTCAAACTTTCGCGGATCTTTGTTGGCCGCAGCGATGTTCAGCAAAACCATGTCTCCTGCGCTGAGGGTCTCGCCACCCAGCTCGACATCCGATGTCACATAGCGACCCTCTGCAGTGGCCGGCGAGTAGACACGAATGATCTCCTCGATCGCGGCCGGGATACGGCTGAAATCCTCACGCAGCCAATCGCGCTGATCCGGATGTGTGGAAAGGTGCACCATCATGGCGGCGAATGCCGCGCTGGTGGTGTGGAACCCGGCCAGCACGAGGAGCATCCCGATTCCTACCATCTGGGCATCCGTGAGCTCGGTACCGTTGCCGAGGGGATCATTGGCCAGCACTGACATCAAGTCGTCTTCAGGATGCTCGCGTCGTGCACGCATGAGCGTCAGGATCTCGTTGTCGATCCACGCCTTGTCTCGCTCGATCTGCGTGACTATCTCCGGCTTTGTCGCAGCCTGATTCGACATCGCCAGTTCCATCCGCGCCAGGAACTCCGCCCGGCGTTCCGCACCGAATCCCACGATCCCGAGGATCACCGAACCTGGCACGACGTTGGCCACGTCGGACACGAAATCCCACTGCCCGGTCTCAGCGAGAGGTGCGACGACACTGCGGATGAAGGCGCGGATGGAATCTTGGCGTTCCGCGATCGCCTCGGCGGTGAACCACGGGTTCAACACCTTGCGATACTGGGCATGTTCGGGAGGATCCATCGACACCGGGATGTGATCGCCCCCGAGATTCAGAACTGGAATTGCCGCACCGCGTTGCGAACTGAACGTCCGGTAGTCGCGGAACGCAGCGGTGACGTCGTCGAACCGGTTCACAACCCAGAAGCCGTCGTGCTTCGTGGACCAGGCCACCGGTTCGTCTTCGAGCAACCTGCGGATCGTCGTGAACGGTTCGCGTGCGAATGACCGGTCGTGATGGCTGAAGTCGGTGATGCGGGTTCTTGGGTTCGGAGGCATGGGATCGCTTGTCGCCCGTATAGGTCGGGATCGTCGCTAAAGGGTGCCGCCGGCATCGATGCTGTGGGTGTTTCCCGTGACGAACCGGCCGTCATCGGACACCAGATAGAGGATCGCGTTTGAGACATCGACTGCGTCGATCATGGGTGTGTCCAGTGCGTTGAGCTTCGACGCCACTTCCTCGAAGTCTGCGCGTGTCGGGTGGTCCAATTCGGGTCGGAAGAGCCGAAACGTTGCATCGTTCAAGATCATGTCTGTGGATACCGTCGTGGGATGCACAGTGTTCACCCGGATTTGGTGCGGTGCAAGCTCCTTGGCGAGTACTCGGCTCAATCCGATCAGGCCTGTTTTCGCAGCGGTGTAGTGGGCGGAGTTCTCGTGTGGCGCGAACGTCGCCATCGAGCTGGTAATGACCACAGAGCCGCCGCGCTTCCCATTGATGATGTGCGGGACGGCGGCTCTGATGGTCTTCCATACGCCGGTCAGGTTGACATCGATCATCGTCTGCCAGGTATCGTCGTCCATCTCGAGGGCCGGACCGTTCGAAAAGATGCCGGCATTGGCCAAAACGATGTCGACACGTCCGAACGCCCGGGCGCCCTCCTCGGCGGCGTGCTGAAGGGCGGCCGAATCGCGAACGTCTGCGTCGAACACGAGGACCTGGCGGTCCAGAGCCTTGACCTGGCGGGCGGTCTCCTCGAGGTCTTCACGCGACGCGGTTGGGTACGGAACGGTCGCAACCTGCGAAGGTACGTCGATAGCAATGATGTCGGCGCCCTCGGCCGCCAGCCGAAGGGCATGACTGCGCCCCTGCCCGCGCGCCGCACCGGTGATGAAGGCGACCTTCCCATCGAGCTTTCCCATAGATGTTCTCCTCACTCCTCAGGTGCGCCTGTGTCCAAATGTCAGGCTCAATCGATTCTAATACTGTTGCATCCTTCCTATGTGCATAACTATCGTAGCTTGTACTGCTGGTGCAATCTTGCCGGAAGCTGTTTCAGCCGTCATGGTGCGCCGCGCGCCTAACGGTCGACAGATCTCAGGAGACTCGATGAGCACATCGTTGAACTGGCGGGATCGGGTGGCAGGGGAGCTCGCCGCGACAGCTGAACAGCTGTGCGGTGTTGACATCAGTGCCCCGGGATTCCGAGAACGGTCACGTGCGGCGGCCGCAGCGAAGGCCGCCGAGACAGACCTGACGGGAATCGACGTGCGGGACAAAGCGGTAAGCCGGTCGGTCGCCCCGGATCTTCCGGTGCGGATTTACACGCCGCGCGGCGGATCCGCTCGGAAGCCCGTGATTTTGCACTTCCACGGCGGCGGCTTCGTCAGCGGGGGTTTGGATACCGGACATCAACGACTTGCCGACCTCAGTCGACAGATTGACGCTGTAGTGGCTTCCGTCGACTACAGACTGGCTCCCGAGCATCGGTACCCCGCGGCATTCGAAGATGGGCGAGATGCTCTGTTGTGGTTGCACGAAAACGCCGACCTATACGATCTCGATCCAGCACGAGTCGTGCTCCATGGGATCAGCGCAGGCGGTGGCATTGCGGCCGCGGTAGCACTGGCAGCGCGCGAACTGCCCATACCGGCACCGAGGCTTCAATACTTGTCGATGGCCGTTCTCGACGACAAGCAGTCGACCTACAGCGCAAGGACATTCGTTGACACTCCGGTGTGGAATCGGGCTAACGCACTCCACGCTTGGTCTGCATATCTCGGCCCCTGTGCCGATGCTGGAGAGCTGTTCGCAGCGCCTGGGCGAGCGGCGATCAAAGACCTGGCCGGTGTCGCGCCGGCACACATCGCCGTACTGGAGCTCGACCCCACTCGTGATGAAGGCATCGAATACGCGCAGCGCCTCCTGGCAGCAGGTAACTCGGTGGGACTTGCTCTGTGGGCCGGGACCTTTCACGCGTTCATGTCGATGGCGGCCGACACCGAGGTAGCCCGGCGCCATGACGCAGAGGAGGCCCGCATCCTGTCGGCAGCCTTGTTGGAGGAGAAGGAGCGGGTCACCGGAAACCGGTGACCCAACCTTTGAGGTTGCTCACAGATCGAGCACCAGTCGTGGGGTCTGTGAACGAGACACGCAGACCATCATGGTCTCGTTGGTCTCTTGTTCCTCCGGGCTCAGCACCGAATCACGATGATCCGGCACGCCATCAAGAACGACGGCTTCACAAGTGCCGCAGGTGCCGTCACGACATGAGCTGGCCACCGGCATGTCTTCGTCGTCGAGGATGTCGAGGATCGAACGGTTTGCCGGGATGGTCAGCACCCTCCCTGTAGTCGCGAGTTCAACTTCGAACTCGCGATCCTCACCGTTGGTGATCGCCTTGGCGGCGAACCGCTCGATGTGCAGGGATCCTTTCGGCCATGCGGAGCATTTCTCCTCGACCGCGTCGAGAAGCGGTCCGGGGCCACAGCAGTACACGACGGTGTTTTCCCTGGGAGCGCCGAGCAAACCGTCGAGATCGATGAGGCCGGCCTCATCTTGAGGAATCAACGTGATAGCCGCGTCTGCAAATCGGGCGACGAGTTCTTCACGAAATGCCATGGTATTTCGAGACCGGCCACCGTAGTGCAGTTCCCATTCGATGCCAGCTTCAGTGGCCTGGCCCATCATCGGTATCAGGGGTGTGATGCCGATACCGCCACCGATGAACACGACCCGCTGCGCCGGCGCGAAGGTGAAGTGATTCCGGGGCCCACGAATGACGACCTTGTCGCCTTCCCTCATCGATTGATGAATGTAGCTCGATCCCCCTCGGCTCTGCGGCTCCAGGAACACCGCGACCGTGTAACTCAATCGGTCGGCTGGATCACCGCACAGGGAGTACTGGCGAATCAACTCGTTCGGCAGCACCAGATCGATGTGTGCTCCCGGTGCCCATTCAGGAAGTTCACCGCCCCCGGGGTGGGCAAATTCAAGAAGGACGACCTCATCGGTCAAAGTTGCCCGCCGAGTGACTTCGAGGGTGAGTTCGGTATCGGCGGCGCCGTCGCGCAGTCCACTCATGTACAGCTCGATTTCTCCTTGACACTTTTGTGTTAAAGCATAATAGCGAATAGGCGAGAATCTACAACACTGGCTGTCGACCTGCGATCAGATCGACAGCCCGCCGTCTGCCACCAAGACCTGCCCGGTGATGAACGAAGCCTCGTCAGACAGCATGAAAGCTACGATGCCAGCCATCTCTTCCGGCTCTGCGACTCGACCGAGCGGGATCCGCTCACGTAGGCGCAGCTCGCCGTTGCCGTCCAGGCTGCGGTCGATCATTGGCGTGCGGACGTGTCCCGGTGCGACAGCGTTGATACGAAGCCCACTGCGGGCATAATCACGCGCCGCAGACTTTGTCAGACCTAGCACTCCCCATTTGGCGCTTGCGTAGGGGCTGATCCCGGGGATTTGAACGGTCGTCGCGGTGTAGGACGCGACGTTGACGATTGCACCAGATGCGGCCGGGGCCATGGCTCTGATCTGGGCCCGCATACACCGGAACATTGCCGTGAGGTCGAGATCGAGTGTTGTTTGCCATGTTTCATCGGTGACCTCTGCCAGCACTTGCGCCGGGGGACTCACGCCTGCACTGTTCACGGCGCCGTCGAGGCGTCCGAACCGGTCGAGCACGGTGTCGACCGCGTCGTCAGCGAAGGAGGGATCAAGTAGATCGCCGGCTACCGCGATAGCATGGCCGCCGGCTGCTGCGACCGCCGTGGCGACCTCGCTGCAACGCGCGGCATTCCGTCCAACCACACCGATAGTCGCGCCTTCGACTGCGAGTCGAATAGCGCACGCCCGGCCCACACCACTGGTGGCCCCGGTAACGAGGATGACCTTCTGGTCGAACCGGGCGTGGTGACCCCTCACTTCGTTGCGTCGTCGCGCGAATCTGGCTCGGGGGACTTCTTCTGAACACTGATCTGTGGGTCGAGGAGGCCTTCATCGATCGCTTTGATCATGATAGCTACCGGTTTACCGAGGTAGCGGCCGATCCGTAAGCCGTTTGCGACGAACCAGAGCTTCTCGTGTCCGGAATGACGCATCGACGTCCGTACCTCACCGCGCTCATCGATGTTCCATACCGTCGCCAGACTGTCGGTAACAGTGTCGCCCAAGATCGGGCGAACGGACTCTCGAACGTTGGTGTAACCGGTGCAGAGGACGACGATGTCGGCCTTCTCTTCAGACCCGTCGGAGTAGATGACGCTGTCGGAGGTGAACCGGCTGATCTCGCCCTGTTGTATGCGAATCTTCTTGTCGATGATCAGCCGGGAGGCACCCTTGTCGATGTAGTAGGAGCCGCCGGTGGTCGCGATAGGAATCAATCCGGCGTCACCCGGTCCCAAGGTGGTCCGGAAACCGGCATCCTCGAGCTCGCGGATCAGGTCGGCATCAGCTTCGGCGATTTTGCGTGTCACGATCGGGCCCTGCTTCAGCGACAGTGCGGTCGGGTTCACGCTGGCGAGCAGATCGGCGTCTTCGATCGGCATGTGGTCGTGGCTGTAGTACTTGCCGAACTGTATTGGGACTCCGCGGTTCTGGGAAACGATATAGGTGGGACTGCGCTGCACCATCGTCACCGATGCCGCCTCGTTTTCGTAGGCGTCCTGGGCGACGTCGTGTCCGCTGGATCCAGCCCCGACTACCACCACTCGCTTGCCGGCGGCAGACTTCCCGCCCGCGTATGCCGACGAATGTACGACCTGCCCGTGGAAATCAGACATTCCGTCAATCGTCGGGAGCTTCGGCAGACCGTTCAGACCCGTCGCGACCACCAGATGGTTGGGGTGCAGTGTCCGGGCGTCTCCATCGCGGTCGAGGTGAACGGTCCAGCGACCCTCTTCCTCGTCGTAGACGGCATTGTTGACCGTGGTGCTGGTCCATAGGTTCAGCTGCATGTTGGTGACATACTGCTCCAGCCAGTCAGCCAGGTAGTCCTTCGACAAGAAGACCGGCCAGCTGGGAGGGAATGCCATGTACGGGAACTGCACCGCCCACTTCAGGTCGTGCAGTGCCAGTCCGCTGTAGCGCTTTCGCCAGTTGTCACCAGCACGGGCGAACTGATCGATGAGCAGTGTGGGAACGCCCAGACGTTCCAGATAGGCGGCCAAGAACATGCCCGAATGGCCGGCGCCGATGATTAGCACGCTCGGCTCGCTTGTCGTGAACGAGCATCGCTCGGCGGCAATGTCGGGAGTACTCTTCCGCTGACCAGGCTCGGCGGCGAAGTTGAATTCAGGTAGCTCCACATCGTCCATCGTCACGGTGTGGAATGGGAAGTCCTTCAAGCCATCCAGAAGCGTGGAAATCTGAATCGCCTTCCAGCCTTGCTCGTCAGGCGCAAGGCGGACCACTCCGCGTCCGACGGCGCTGTCGGTCGTGAAGGTGTACATCGCCTCGATGTACGAGTCATTCTGAAATTCAACCGGGTAGCGCTCGTCAAGTGCTACATCGCCCATACCGACGTCCTCTAGGGCCGTGGACAATACGGCCGCAATGTCGTCACGACCATGCATACCTGTCAGGTCCCAGGTCAAGGCATACAGATCTCGCCACCACGGGTCCTCGCCGAATAGCGAGACGACACGCTGAACGTCATCGGCTTCGAGCGCGTCGCTGAAATCACTCAGCCAGGTGATCGCGATCGCACGGTAATCGCGTGAATCACCTTGCGGTTTGGTCGCGTTGGGCAGGAGATCCGTCATGTAGGTAATGCCCTTCTCGTTCGGCGGTCTGCAGCGGGACGGCAGTGGTGGTTACGCTCGACACACGTGCAACCTCGGTCGCTAATGTGACCGCTGGCTCTCAGGTATCGGCCGGTGGTCCGATGGCATCACGCCGACACCGTTGTTATGTTATAACACGTTTAGAGATCTGGGTCGAGGCGCGGTGAATTGGCTCGTCACAGTCGATTTTCATGCGGGCAACGTACAGGGCAGACCTGCTACCGCCTATTCCAATATTGACGCAACGGTTGCAGACGTCATGCTCTCGCGTTTCAACTGGTATTGACCTGCTGCAACGCAAAGGAATCTGCCGCGAGTCGCGCAGCGGTCGAAAGGGTGTTGGTAGCACACCTATTCGCGAAGTGCAGGGGAGGACTGCAGCTGCAGTGCCCTGGTTCGGTGCTACATGGGCGGCGGCGCGCAGGAACTTTTAGTTCAAGGGTGATCTGCACCACCTAATTATGCTATAACCTTGTTTTGGGGGGAGAGAAGCGGGGCCGCTGCGCCCGTCGGCCGTCAGCCCGCCTACAACATCAAGGACGGATTCCTGTGCACATTGACTTGCAGAACCCCGAACTGTTTCGAGCTGGTCCGCCCTATGAGGTCTACCGGTACCTCCGTGAAACAGACCCCGTGCACTGGCAGGAAGAGGCAAACGGTCCGGGCTATTGGGCGTTGATGCGCTATGAGGACATCAAGCGCGTCGAACTCGATGCCGAGACGTTCTCGAACGAGCCGACCGTTCTCATTTCCGACGAGGGGACTGCTCTCGGCGACGACACTCGCAAACACCTCATCTTCTCCGATGCGCCGCACCACACCGAACACCGCCAGCTCCTCGGCAAGGAGATCGGCCTTGGACGGATACGGAGGGCACGTGAAGGTATGGAGCGGTTGGTCGATTCGATCATCGACCTTGTGATCGAGGAGGGTGAGGCTGACCTTGTCGCGGACTTGTCCTGCAAGATGGCGAGTTTTGCCATTGCTGACCTGATGGGTCTGGATCGTGCCGAGTCCCTAGAGATGTTTCACGCTGCGGAGATCCTCACGCGCAATATCCCGCTCACCGAGGGGATCGGGCTGGAAGCTGCGACGACTATTCATGAGCACGCGACCCAGGCGTGGACGGAGAGGTCGGCGAATCCCCGCGATGACACGCTGAGCCGCATCGCGCAGAGTGCCATCATGGGCGTTCCGGTCGATGAATTCCAGTTCCAACTGGACTACCAACTCTTGGTGAGTGCCGGCAGCGACACCTCGCGAAATGTGTTGTCGACAGGCATGATCACGTTGTTCGACCATCCAGAGGCCCGACGGGAGCTCCTCGATGATCCAGCACTGATGCCGAAGGCGCTCGAAGAAATTCTTCGGTACAACCCACCGATCATGGCAATGCGCCGGACTGCTACCCGAGACACCGAGATTGGTGGGAAGAAGGTCAGCAGAGGTCAGAAAGTAGTGATGTACTACGGTGCGGCCAATCGCGATCCCGAGGTTTTCGACAAGCCCGATACCTTCGATATCAAGCGCAAGGTCAACCCGCATCTGACGTTCGGCGGGGGGCGTCACCATTGTCTGGGGGCTCATCTGGCGCGTCTGGAACTCACGACGATGTTCTCGGCAATGCTGCAAAGAATGCCAGACATGGAGGCGGCGGGGCCGGTGGACTGGCCCGAGCTGGGGGAGCCGCCGATGGTCAGCGGACCGGCCGGACTCCGCGTCAAATTCACGCCAGGACATCCCGTCGTCAGATCGAGTGTCGAGCCGATCTTCGCCTGACCAGAGTCGACAATCCATACCACCGGAAGTGCAGGCCCTTTAGATGAAGATCGCCATTGTGCTGCTTCGCTCAGCGTTCGCCGTCGTACTGGGCCTGAGTCTGTGGAACGCCGCAGTCGCAAGGGCTGCCGGCGTGGAGTATCTGATGGTGCCCTCGGCAGCGATGGGTCGCGATATACCCGTGGCCTTCCAAGGGGGCGGCCCGCACGCAGTCATCCTGCTTGACGCCTTCAATGCCGCACCCGACGTCAGCAACTGGGTGACGGCCGGCGACGCGATGAATACCCTTGCAGGAAAGGGAATTTCGGTTGCCGCCCCCGCCGGAGGTGCTTTCAGTCTCTACACCAATTGGGAACAAGACGGCGGCAAGCAATGGGAGACATTCCTGTCTCAGGAACTGCCAGACTGGCTCGCGGTGAACAAAGGGCTAGCACGTGGCGGGCACGCCGCGGTGGGCGCGGCCCAAGGAGGAACGGCCGCGCTGGCATTGGCGGAGTTCTATCCCGACCGGTTCCGCTACGCCGGCTCGATGTCAGGGTTCCTCACACCATCACGGACGGAACTCAACGGTGCGATCACTGCGGGTATGGCGCAGTTCGGTGGGGTGAACACCCAGGACATGTGGGGTCCGGCACAGTTCGGTCGCTGGAAATGGCACGATCCAGATGTACATATGCAATTGCTGATAGACAACAAGACGCGACTCTGGATCTTTAGCCCATCGACGCTCACCTGTAGCGATCCCGCAGCGATGATCGGATATTGCGATCAGGCGCAGGGGAGCAACAAGATCTTCTACTCGCATTATCGCAGCAGCTTCGGGGACAACGCGACGATATCCTTTCCGGCTGGCGGCCAGCATGATTGGTCGAGTTGGGGCCCGCAGCTTGCAGCCATGTCGGGCGACATCGCCGCGAGTCTGAAATGACGGGAAGCGTTCGCCGGAGGACAAAGTTGCGGGTGATCGCCGCGGGGATGGTTACTTTCATGCTTGCAGTAGCCTTCCCCACAGGAGTGGGAAAGGCTGAGAACCCGTGTCAGCTGGCGGCGACGTTCGTGTGCCAGTTCGTTCCGATCCTCCCCGATTTGGACGGCGACGTCGATCTCACCAAACAGGCGCCCCAATCCACATTGGACGTGCTGCCCGAGCCATCGCCGACCACGGCACCGTGACCACACCAGTACAAACCGAAGGCTGAGGGAATCGAATGGGCGTTCAGATCGATGTGACGGGGCTGACGAAATCGTTTGGGTCGTCAAAGATTTGGGAAGACGTCACATTGACGGTTCCCGAGGGCGAGGTCAGCGTGTTGCTGGGCCCGTCGGGTACCGGTAAATCGGTGTTCCTGAAGTCCCTGATCGGCCTGTTGCGTCCCGAGCGCGGCTCGATCGTTATCGATGGCACCAACATCTTGGAGTGCTCGGCCAAGGAGCTCTACGAGATCCGCACCCTGTTCGGTGTGTTGTTCCAGGACGGCGCGCTGTTCGGCTCGATGAACATCTATGACAACACCGCCTTCCCGTTGCGTGAGCACACGAAGAAGAGTGAGAGCGAAATCCGCAATATCGTCATGGAGAAGCTCGACCTGGTCGGTATGCCCAATGACGGTCATAAGTTCCCCGGTGAGATCTCCGGTGGTATGCGCAAGCGCGCCGGCCTGGCCCGGGCCCTGGTGCTCGACCCCAAGATCATTCTGTGCGACGAGCCGGACTCGGGTCTGGACCCTGTGCGTACCGCTTACCTGTCGCAGTTGCTGATCGACATCAACGCCCAGATCGATGCCACGGTGCTGATCGTGACGCACAACATCAACATCGCCCGGACCGTGCCTGACAACATCGGCATGCTGTTCCGCAAGCAGTTGGTCATGTTCGGGCCGCGTGAGGTGTTGCTGACCAGTGAGGAGCCGGTGGTCAAGCAGTTCCTCAATGGTCGTCGTATCGGGCCGATCGGTATGTCGGAGGAGAAGGACGAGGCGACTGCGGCCGCTGAGCGGGCCATGATCGAGGCCGGTCAGCATGACGGTGGTGTCGAGGAGATCGAGGGTGTGCCGCCGCAGCTGATGGCCACTCCGGGTATGCCCGAGCGCAAGGCGGTGGGCCGGCGCCAGGCCCGGGTGCGCGAGATCCTGCACACTCTGCCGCCGGCTGCGCAGGCCGCGATCCTCGACGACCTGGAGGGCACGCACAAGTTGCCGGTGCACCAGTTCGGTGACGAGCCGACCGCGCGCCACCGCCTACCAGCCGACCAGGAGGCCCCGACTGCCGAAATACATGCCCTCGATCCCGGTGTGCACGTTCAATAGTGATGCAGCGGTGAAGGTTACCTCGATCGATAAATCGGCAGGATGGAAAGCGATGACCCTAGTTGCGAGGAGGCGCGCCGCGCGAGCGTTGGGGCGCGGCGATGCTGTTCGAGCAGAGGTATCCGATCGTCAACGTGTCCGGCGTGTGGAGTCCATCGGCCCGATCGCGGTTCGTGGAGGTGGTGGTGCGCGGCAGAACGTTGCCGCTACTCCTAGTGGGAACCCCAGGGTGCTGATGACTCGTGCTGACCAGGTGTCACTCGCGTGGGCGTTGTTCGATGCAACGAGCAAGGTCATCGATGCCGACACGCGGGTGTGGGTGTGTACGAATATCGGTGCAGGCGATGAGGACAGCGCAATTTGCGACTTGCTCAACGGTGTTGCTCGCAGCGGTCAAACGATCCCCGGGGACCTTCTGCCGGCCGTGCGGCGTTGGATGTTGTGCTTTCCAGACAAATTGACAGAGCCACACCTGCGGCGGTATTTGCGCTGAATTCTGGAAGAAAGCGTCGAATCTCCTTCTGGCGTAAGCGGCGCCGCCGGGTGCATCGGCTAGCGGAAGTCGGCGAAGAATTGACTTACGTCCTCAACGAACAGTTCAGGTTGTTCGAATGCGGGGAAATGCCCTCCCCGTGGCATCGTGGTCCATCGGGTGATGTTGTAGTTGGGCTCACACCAGGTACGTACGTTGCGTAGGGTCTCTTTCGGGAACGATGCCACTCCAGTGGGCAGGGTCACCGCGCTCCCTTCGGCGAATGTGGCGAGGCTCTCCCAGTAGAGTCGCGCAGATGATGCGCCGGTGCCGGTTGCCCAATAAAGCATGACATTGTCGAGCAACTCGTCTTTGGTGAGGATGTTTTCTGGATGGCCGTCGCAGTCCATCCATGAGTAGAACTTCTCCACAATCCAAGCTAGCTGCGCTACTGGTGAATCGACCAGTCCGTAGCCCAGTGTCTGCGGCCGTGTCGCCTGCTGCTTGGAATAGCCTGATCCCCAACGATAATGGTCGTCGAGACTTTCGAGGGCTGCCCGCTCGTCATCGGTTGGTGCCTGCAGATCTTCTGGCGGCCGGCCCAGCGGCATATTGGTGTGAATTGCCACGCAGTGTTCGATATTGCGGCCGATTTGGGTGGTGACCGCGGCCCCCCAGTCACCGCCTTGCGCGCCGTAGCGGTCGTAGCCAAGCCGCACCATCAATTGGTCCCACGCCCTTGCGATTCGCCTTATGCCCCATCCGGTAGTCGCGGGTTTGCCGGAGAAGCCGAAACCGGGCAGCGACGGGCAGACGACATCGAATCCCGCGCGGGTCAGTGGTCCGATCACCTTGTGAAACTCGACGATCGAGCCCGGCCATCCGTGAGTGATGATCAGCGGGAAGGCATCCTCGCGGGCCGATCGCTGGTGGATGAAGTGGATATCAAGACCGTCGATCGCGGTGGTGTAGTGATCGAACTGGTTGAGAGATGCTTCCCTTGCCCGCCAGTCATACTGGTTGGCCCAGTAGTCGGCAAGTTCCCGGGTGTAGGACAGCGGGATACCCTGACTCCAATCGGCGACGCACTCCGCTTCGGGCCATCTGGTGCGCTGTAACCGGAGATTCAGATCAGCGAGGTCGGCGTCCGAGATACAAATACGGAACGGGCGGATCTCAGGCACGAAACAGTCTCGCATTCAGGTGGGAAGGCTAGGGGTGTTCGCTGGTCTGAAAGCGCGCATTGCGTGGAACGCGGGCGCCAGCTCGTCGCTTAGCTCGATTGCTCACCGCGGAATGTGCGTTGTACACCGAGTTCGTCGACCACGGTCTCCGTTCTCTTCCACTTGAGATACACCTTTCGCTCGGTGATGCGCCAGCCGTGCGGCGTTCGGATTAACGCGTCGCGGTAGCTCCCGCCGCCCGACGTCCGGATGATGCGGCCTTCGCCGGCTTCTGCGCTTTGACGGCCGGTCTCGAGGCCGTAGTCGGAGAACGCCGTGGCAGAGTCGTCCGAAAGATCGATCACCGTGTTGTACAACGGATGCTGGGCGAACAACCAGTTGGCGTCGGTTGCTGAGAGCCGCTCACTCATCTGCCCTGGCCGCTCGCGCTTTCCGCCCATCGGAGTGAAGTCGATGATGGCGTCCTCGGTGAACACATCTGCCCACAAGTCGAAGCGCCGCTCGTCAAGACCCATCGCATACTTGCGCAACGTCGATTCGATAGCTAGTCGGTCCTCGAATTCGCTTGGCATATCAGTTGCCTACTGTGGTGTCGACGGCGGTGCGTTGGGTGGCTTCATTTACTTGCTGGTGAATGTGAAGCCCCGGTAATCGTTTTGTTCGACCTCGGAGATCTTCTCCCTGTACAGAGGTAGACCTCCGGCGTAGAGGCGGTAAGCGCGGGCACTACCGGGAACGTTGGAGCCAAACGCCCAACTTTCCGCTTTCTCTAGGAGTGACCCAACCAATCCGCTATGCACGTGGTCGATCCATTCGTCCTCAGCGCTGACTGTTGTGTCAACCGACGCTGCGCCCTGTTCTTGCATCCAGTTGATCAACCGCATGACCCAGTCAACCTGCGGTTCGGTGGCACGCGGAATGTTGCCAGTGGTGCTTTGCGCCCCGCCGACCATGAAGAGGTTGGGGAAGCCGGCCGACTGAATGCCGAGATGGGTTCTGGGCCCGTTGGCCCAATGTTCTTTCAGCGATCGGGTGGTGCCGACGATGTCGATGAGATTGTATGAGCCTACGACTGAATCGAACCCCGTGGCGAACACAATCATGTCAAACGTGTAGTCACCAGATGCCGTGCGCAGCCCCGTCTCGGTGAATCTCTCGATTGGCTCCTCTTCGGTGGAGATCAGGCTGACGTTGTGACGGTTGAAGGCTTCGTAGTAGCCGTTCTCCAACGGAGGGCGCTTCTGTCCGTAGTGGTGGTCGGTAGGGATGAGTTTTGCGGCGACGGAGGGATCGTTGACGCGGGTACGGATCCTGTCTGCGAGATAGTCCGTCACGACAGCGTTGGCCTCAGCGTTGATCGCGACGTCTCGGAAGTTGGCAAGGACCATCGAAAGCCCTGGCGCGCCATAAAGCCGGTCCAGATGTGCGCGCTGTTCTTCGGGGGTGAGGTCGAGAAGCGCCCCGGGTTCTGTGCGATACATCCCGCCGGCAGCACTCTCTTGGGTGGCCCGATAGATCTCGGACATGCTCAGCCGGAGTTCAGCGGCCCGCTTCGCATCGATGGGTTTGTTGTTGATCGGCGTGCACCAGTTGGGTGTGCGCTGAAAGACCGTTAGCTGTGCCGCGGTCTCAGCTACGAAGGGCACGATCTGGACGCCGCTGCTTCCCGTCCCGATGACGGCGACTCGCTTGCCGGTGAAGTCGATATCACGATCCGGCCAAACACCTGTGTGGTAGGCCTCGCCCTGATAGGTGCCGATCCCGGGAGCGCTGGGAAACTGAGGCGCAGACAAGATGCCCAGTGCTGTGATGAGAAATTGTGCGCGGTATCGGACACCTTGTTCGGTCTCGACTTCCCACACCGAGTTCGCTGCGTTCCACACTGCAGACCGGACGCGTGCGTCGAAGTCGATGAACTCGCGCAGTGCGAACTTGTCAACGACAAAGTTGAGGTAGCGCTCGGTCTCGGGCTGGGACGCGAACTCCTCGCTCCACGTCCATTCGTCGAGCAGCTCCTCGGAGAAGAAGTAGCCGTACGTGTAACTCTCCGAGTCGAATCGGGCACCGGGATATCGATTCCAGTACCAGGTCCCACCGACTCCGGATCCGGCCTCAAGAAGGCGGGCATTGTGTCCTTGTTCGCGCAGGCGGTACAGCTGGTATATCCCGGTGACGCCAGCACCCACCACGATGGTGTCCGCTTCGATTACCTCGGTGGGGGCTACCGCACTGCTCACAGCTACTCGCTCTCGTAATCGTCCGCGGCTATTAGCGTGGTTACGCTGCCACTCTATGGTGTTAAGTGTCACGGTAACATGATTAAATCGAGCTTGGGCGAGTGGCGTCGACACCCTGAGTGATAGCTGTCCTGGTAGTTGGCGTACTGGCGGCTTGGATCGCGTCAGATCCTCGGCTCGCCTTTGATAGCGTCAAGTTGTGAAGCTCCTCTCGAACCATCATTACGACTTCATCATCGTTGGTGCCGGTGCAGCAGGCTGCATCCTTGCGAACAAACTCAGTTCGGATCGGTCCTTGCAGGTGCTGCTCATCGAGGTCGGCGGTAGAGATGGCCACCCCATCCACCTCGTTCCTAAGGGCTTCTACTTCACCCTTGCCGATGCGCGGTATGCGAAGTCGTTTTCGACAGACCCCGAATGCGCCAGTGGAAGCGAGACGTATAAGCGGGGCCGGGTGATAGGCGGATCCACAACGATCAACGGCATGGTCTGGAACCGGGGCGCGGCGGACTTTTACACCGCGTGGGAGTCCGCGGGGAATCCTGGCTGGGGTTGGAACGAGTTCCTGGGCGCATTCCGCGCTATGGAAAATCATGAACTGGGGCCAAGTTCTATGCGTGGAGGCTCGGGAGCAGTCGATATCTCCATCGCTGGTCCGCGCGAGGTAGCGTGCGACGCATTCTTGGCGTCCATGGCTGCAAACGGGATCCGGACTGTCGCGGATATGAACAGCATGGGTGAAGAACGAGGTTCGTACGTCGCGTCGAACATTCGGCGCGGATTTCGAGTCAGTGCGGCGCGTGCCTACCTCGCACCGATCAGAAGCAGGCCGAACCTCACGATTGCGACGCACACCGAGGCAGAGCGCATAGTGTTCGATGGAACCCGCGCGGTCGGCGTGACCTGTCGGGGCCGAGGTGAGCATTCGACGTTCTTGGCGCGCGAAGAAGTGATTGTGGCCGGCGGCGCGTTCGACTCCCCTCTGCTGCTGGAGCGTTCGGGGATCGGCGCGAAGGATGTGCTCGCTGCCGCCGGTGTATCGCTTGTCGTGGAGAACCCGGGCGTAGGCGAGAACTTCTCCGAGCACCGAGGTATCCAAATGCAGCACCGGCTCAGAGGTGTGCGGGGATACAACGCAATGGCCTCAAGCGTTGCGCGCTATATGTGGAGTGGGTTCAAATACCTGCTGTCCCGCGACGGTGTGATCGCCCACGGTGGCTACGCAGTGAGTGGCATCTACCGTTCCGATCCGGCTGCACCGCACCCTGACACTCAGACCTTCTTCACGCCCATCTCAACGAGTGCGGCAAATCCGATGTCTGGCAGACTGATTGTCGACGACCAGCCGGGCTCGCGTCTGGTGACCCTACCCATGTATCCGACGAGTCGCGGCTCACTGCACATCACCGGCCCTGGTCTCGACGACCAGCCACGCCTGCGACCGAACTACCTAAGCACTGAGTACGACCGAGCCATGCTGCCGCTGGCATACCGAAAAGCTCGCGCTCTCATCGCCACCGAACCGTTCACGAAGTTTGTCGCGAGTGAGTTGGAGCCAGGTATCGACCTCGATGACGATGACGCAATCGTCGACTACGGAATTACCAAAGGTGTTGCGGGTGCCCACGGGCTAGGGACTTGCAAGATGGGACCTGAGGACACCGACGTGGTGGACAGCTCCCTTCGAGTTCGCGGCACGAAGGGACTCCGCGTGATTGACGCCTCGGTGTTTCCCGGTCAGCCCTCGGGCAACAACAACGCTCCGACAATGGCTCTTGCGTGGCTCGCCGGCGATCGGATTCTGGGGGAGGCTCGTCGCTCGCGGAGTGCGTTCTGAATGACGCCTGCGGTGCGGTGTGTGATCTAAGCCCAGCCCGGCGGACGGTGATGAAGATGCAGGGCTATGGCGATGTCATGCCGTTCAGCGGGAGGCCGATCAGTTAGGCACGCCCGGCCCCTCGGCGCGTGCCTAACTGATCGCAGCCCCGTCATTCGTCGATGCTGAAGTACTGCGTCTCTAGGAACTCGTGAAGCCCGATACGGGCTCCCTCGCGGCCGAGCCCGCTCTGTTTGGTCCCGCCGAATGGTGCGGAGGGATCGGAGACGACGCCTCGGTTGACGCCGACCATGCCGGCATCGATCTGCTCGGCGACTCTTAGCGCGTCTTGCAGACGGCCGGAGTACACGTACGCGGCCAAACCGTATTCGGTGTTGTTTATCTGCGAGAGAAGCTCGTCCTCGTCGTCCCATGCCACCACTGGGGCGACCGGACCAAAGATTTCCTCTGTCAAGATCGCGGCGTTCGGTTGAACATCGGCCAGCAACGTAGGCGACAAAAAGAAGCCGCGGTCCGGAATCGGAGCCGACGCGGCGATGTTCGCACCTTCTGCCACTGCGTCATTGATCAATCGTTGGATTGTGTCTACGGCGCGAGCGTTGATCAGCGGACCGACCTGTGAACCGGGATCGGTCGCAGGGCCGACTCGTAACGAGTTGATGGCGCCGCCGAACTTCTCGACAAACTGGTCGACGACTGCGGCATGCACGTAGAACCGGTTGGCTGCGGTACAGGCTTGTCCGCTGCCACGGAATTTGGCAATCATCGCGCCGTCAACTGCCGCTGCAATGTCGGCGTCCGCGCTCACCACGAATGGGGCGTTCCCGCCGAGTTCCATACTGGCGTTGACTACTCGATCAGCTGCCTGGCGCAGGAGGGCGCGTCCGACTTGGGTTGACCCAGTGAACGAGACTTTCCGAACCCGCTCATCGGAAAGCCATGTTCCCACGATATCCGAGGAGTTGGTGGTGGGAACGACGTTGACCACGCCGTGCGGCACGCCAGCGCGTGCCAAAATATCAGCGATTGCCAGCGCTGTCAGCGGTGTTTCTCGGGCAGGCTTGAGAACTACGGTGCACCCGGCAGCCAGAGCAGGAGCGATCTTGCGAGTCGCCATCGCGGCGGGAAAGTTCCAAGGGGTGATCAACGCCGCGACACCAACCGGGCGATGCGTCACCACAGTACGGGCCGCCCCGGCGGGACTGACACCGTAGCTGCCGTCCGTACGGACGGCCTCCTCACTAAACCACCGGAAAAACTCTGCGGCGTAGCCGACTTCGGCGCGCGCATCTGACTGTGGCTTCCCGTTCTCGGCACAGATCAGTGTGGTCAGCATGTCGGCATTGCTGATCATCAACTCGTACGCCGCGCGCAAGATTTCGGAGCGCACACGTGGCGCGGTAGACCGCCATGAGGTGAACGCGGAGGCTGCAGAATCGACGGCAGCAGCCGCTAGTTCAGCGCCGGCGCTGCTTACGTGGGCGAGCGTCTTTGCGGTTGCCGGGTCGGTGACCGCAAAGGTTTCGTCCGTTCCGACGGCTTGTCCACCTATGCGGACGCCGTGTTCGGGATCTATTGCTGCGACGAGAGTTTCGATGTCCACGGCTACGGCTCCTCCTACGCCGACGGAACGTCGGCTTGACGGTATGTCTTGGCCAGGCGATGTCGCGCGGGCAAGGACAGATCAACGAATTTCTATTTGTGAAACTAGAATATAACGAACACGATAGTGGTTTCGTTCGATCAGTTTGGTGCGCGGTCAACCCAGCTGTGTCTCTGTACGAATACTCCCAAGGCCGGCCTTGTCGTCCGTCAGTACCGCCGCGTACCCCCAGAGCTTCATGCAGCTGATACCGATCGGCATCGCATGATAAGGACCATCCGTCCCATCGCTAGAACGGTCGGCGCACTCGAATTCTTGGAGCGAGTGGCCCGCATCGGGCATGGATTAGCTCGGTTGTCGCCGCCTGCACGCCGTGCGCGTCTATCAAATCCACCGCCCTCCCGCGTTGCCGCCAGATGCGGTGGTTACGTGTTTCTATTTCGTCGATGGAGCAGCGTGTCGCTATCCGTCGGTGCTTCGCTCCAAGATTCCTCGGATCGATCTGCCGGAACGCCGGCGCGGGAAAGTTGACTGCTCCGAGCCTGGGCATGGCGAACCCGCCGGACAGTCACAGTTGGATCAGCGCGGTCAGATCAAGGGAATCTTTCGTTCGGCTCGGCGCATCGCAAAGTCTGTCACTGCATCGGGGCCGATCGTTGTTGGACGTTCGAGCCGGGGCGGCTTCGGCGGCGCTACCATGAACTGGTCAATAGGACTCCGATATGGACAGCGATCGATATCAGACGCAGCGCGACAACACAGACCCGTCTGTTGTCGCGGAGCTTCGTGCAGTCGGGTTGACGATGTCGTAGAGATCGGACGTGGCGGTTTCGGGGTGGTCTACAAGTGCAGGCAACCCGCTCTCGAGCGCACAGTGGCGGTCAAGGTGCTCACAGCCGCGCTCGACGATAGCCGAGAACGATTCCTTCGTGAGCAACGCGCCATGGGTCGTCTCACCGGGCACCCGAACATCGTCGGCGTACTCCACGTAGGCGAAACCGAGACTGGCTACCCATATTTGGTGATGCACTACCACAAGTTGGGCTCTCTGGCGGATCTGATCCGCAGGCGTGGATCGCTCGCCTTGAATGATGTTCTGCGACTGGGGGTGAAGATGGCAGGTGCGTTGGAGACAGCGCACGACCTTGAAATACTGCATCGGGACATCAAGCCGGCGAACATTCTTCTCACCGACTACGGCGAGCCGGCGTTGAGCGATTTTGGACTTGCTCATATTTCAAGCGGGTTTACGACAGCATCTGGTGTCTACACGGGTACCCCGGCATTCACGGCTCCCGAAATAATCGGCGGTATGGCGCCGAGCCGAGCTTCCGATGTGTACGGACTAGGTTCCACGTTGTTCTGCGCACTCACCGGCCACGCTGCGTTTGAGCGCCGTACTGGAGAGCAGTTGGTAGCGCAGTTCCTGCGCATCGCGAGCGAGTCGGTACCAGACCTACGTGATGGCGGTATCTCCGACGACATCACAGCGATCATCGAGCAAGCGATGTCCCGAGACCCGCAGAACCGGCCTGGCGCCGCGGACCTGGGGGTTGAGATTCAGCAGGTTCAGTATCGGCGAGGACTTGAAGTCGACCAGATGGCACTACAACTCTCTCCGAGAGCCCAGCAGTCTCTGGCCGGTGCGCGAAAGGCCAGAAGCCTAGGAAATTTGCCGCTTCAGTTGACCAGTTTCGTCGGTCGCCGGAATGACGTAGCGGAAGTCCGACATCTTGTGACAACTCAGCGCTTGGTGACTCTGACCGGAATTGGGGGCGTGGGCAAGACACGGCTCGCACTTCGGGTCGCGGCCGACATCGCACCCGATTTCACAGATGGAGTGTGGCTCGTCGAGCTCGGTGAGCTGCATGATTCTTCGCTGTTGACTGACGTCGTGGCGGCCGCAGTTGGACTGCGCGACCAGTCGGTGACGCCGTTGCCTGACGCGCTGGGGCGGTTCCTGTCATCACGAAAGATGTTGCTAATACTGGACAACTGCGAGCACCTGGTGGATGCGGCGGCCAAGTTGGCGGAGAATCTACTGCAGACATGCCCCTATCTGACCATCCTGGCGACGAGCCGTGAAGCACTGAGTATCGGAGGAGAGTCGGTATGGCTCGTGCCTCCGCTCATGTTGTCTGCAGCAGACAGTGCGGAAGTCGAACCAATCCGTGTGTATGACAACGACGCGATGGCGCTCTTCGCAATTCGCGCAGCCGCCGCCCTTCACGGTTTCGAAATAACCGAGCAGAACAAGGCTACGGTCGCGCGTATCTGCTCTCGTGTGGATGGGTTACCGCTGGCGCTTGAACTGGCTGCGGCCCGACTAAAAGCGATGTCACTAGACCAGATCGAACAGCGGCTATCCGACCGATTCTTGTTGTTGAGTCATGGTACCCGCGGAGCACCGACACGTCAGCAAGCACTGGAATGGAGCATTGATTGGAGCTACGACCTTTGCACATCGGCTGAACAGGAGTTGTGGGCGAGGCTATCGGTGTTCGCGGGCAACATCGAGCTTGAGGCTGCAGAAGCAATTTGCGCGGGCGGTCAACTACCTGTTGATCTCGTTGATCTTGTGTCTTCGTTGGTGGACAAGTCGATCCTGATTCGAATCAGCTCTGGAGGTGTGGTCCGATTTCGAATGCTAGAGACACTGCGTCACTACGGCCGCCAGAAGATGAGTCGAAGCCAACAGTACGCGGAACTGCTTCGGCGGCACCTACATTGGTGCCAGCAGTTGGCGATAGGTGCATGGTCAGAATGGGCCAGCGAGCGCCAGGTCTACTGGATCAGGCGTATTGAGCGGGAGATGCCGAACATCCGCGAAGCGCTGGAGCTGAGCTTGTTGGACGCTCCCGCCGTCGCTCTGAGTATTGCTGCCTCCTTGCATCCATTTTGGCTAGCACACGGAATGCTCAGCGAGGGCCGCCGGTGGCTAGAACGAGCGCTCGCCGCAGTGTTGGCTGAACCGACAGTCGACAGGGTCAATGCGCTCTACGGAGCTTCGACGTTCGCAGGACTCCAAGGTGATCTGACGGCTCAGGCGGCCTTGGTGGATCAGGCAAGAGAACTGATTGGACAGATCGATGATCCATTGGCGCATGGGATCTTTGGGCTTGCCGATGGCCTCAATTCTGTGTTCCACAACGAAATCGCGAGCGCTTGCGCGCGGCTCGAAGGCGTCGTTGATGTGACCGATGACCCCATTGTGCAGATACCGGCAATGGCCTTGCTCGGGTGGGCACTTCAGTTCCGTGCTGACAACGCAGGTGCGGTCGACTGGCATGAACGCGCCTTGGCGCTCTCGGAGGAACATGGCGAATCGGTCTACAGGAGCTACGTTCTTTGGTCGCTGGGGGTCGCGCACTGGCAGACGCACGACATCGATCGAGCCGCCGCGCTGCTCCGAGAGGGACTGCAATGGGCACAGGGTGTCGATGATGCACGCACGGCCGCCTCGTGCATCGAGGCGTTGGCGTGGATTACCGATGAGCCCGAACGTGCAGCAGTTTTGATGGGCGCCGCGCAGACGCTCGGCTTTGCCGCCGGCAGCTCGACCATCGTGTTCCCGAGGCTTGCTGTCTACCATGAGCAGTGCGAGCGACGCACTAGTGAAGCACTTGGAGACGATCATTATGCGGCCGTCAGCCAAGAGGGCGCCGCCATGAGCGTCGATGACGCGGTTGACTATGCGCTTCGCAACTGACTGACTGAGCACTTCCAGCATCAGGACCGAATGGCGAGCCCCTTGGTCAGGGATTCGCTTCTGACAGCCCCGCGTGGGAGACGGCATCGACCATCGCCGCAGCCGCCGCAGTTAGCTGATATACCGCCAGGTGCTCATCACGATTGGCCATTGTTCCAGCCGAGTGCCTGGTTACCGCGCAGCAGGCAGATGCCAATTCGGTGGCCCACGGCAGCCTCGTGGCTGTGACCGGACCGCGCTCACCATGCACACGGTCGAACAACTAGCGTCTGCTGGCAGGCGCCAGCCGGAAACTGCACTCTCAACATGGCCGTACGAGTCCGAAAACGACGGGATGGAGAGGTGCCAAGCAACTCCTGGCTTCGCGGCGAAATCGAGCCGTCGCTGACAGATAGCGGGATTTGTCGGCGTGCCACCAGACCTATGATGAGGAACGGGGGCGGAACCAGCAAAAGGGGACAGATGTCGACACCGCCGTCGCTGAACCCTCCGAGAGTCGGAGATCCCATCGCCGATGACCAGTGCCACTACGTCAAACGAGCCAGCGCCGTGTATCTGGTTGCTACGTGGAATCAAGTGCTTCGACGACGATCCGGTCTTCGGACCGGACTCTGTTCTGGCAGTCGGCGTTTCGCCGATCTGTGATTTTGGGGGACTATACCCACTGGTTTGGGTGCGGCCATGATCCGTAGACCGGCTCCCGGAAACCTCGCGGGGCTGGCCCACGAAGTCAGGCCAGCCGCGGAAAGCTCGACGACATAGTCGGGCGCTGTCGGCGTGGTGAAAGCGTGGGGCCTCGCACCTGCCTACTGACCTCGTCTCCGCGCGTTCGCAATTCGCCTCTGGCGCGATCGCCTTGAAAAGGATCGAGTTACGGCGCAGTCGTGGATCGCCGGCTCGGTTACTCACTAGGTAAGGTGATTTGGCCGCCGCTCTCGACACTGCTCTTCCGATCCTCAGGCAGCTGAATTCGCGCCCCGCGCCAAGGAGGACCGATAGGCTGACTGCCGTTGAACCAGGTTTCTAGAGAAGGGCATTCAGTGGCAGGAAAATTCGAGCTCTACAAAGATGCGCGCGGAGAGTACCGGTTCAGGCTTAAGGCGGGAAACGGTGAGGTGATTGCCACCGGCGAAGGTTATACCTCAAAGGCAGGTGCTATCAACGGTATTGAGTCGGTGCAGAGGAACGCTCCTGGCGCTCCGATTGTGGATCAGACCTAACTTGAGGGTTTAACAATGCCCCGGACGCGAGCGGCCGGGGCATTGTTGTTTAGCCGAGATACTCTGGGCAGTACGCCACCGTGGCGGCCGCCGCGATGGTCGACGCCGTTTCCCAAGGGTAGGGTCCGTCGGCCATCAGCTGGTAGACCGCGTCCAGGTCCTCCACCCCGTTATCCATGTATTGACACACCATGAGACCTTGGGTACGCATCAACGATGGGTTCGTCACAGTGATGAAGAACCCGTCGTCGTCTGGGGTGGTCAGGAGCCTGAAGTAGGTGGCGTCCTGTGTGGACGTGCCAGCAGGGTCGGCGTTCGCTGTGCCCGCCGTCATTGCGCAGGCTGCCAGAGCGAGAGCGCCGACGGTGATGAGCGGATTCATTTATGAGTCACAGGCGTAGCCGTCGCCGTCGCGGTCGCCGCCAGACCAGTAGGCCGGATCGTCCTGTGGGATGTCATATCGACCGTCCTGGTGGGCCTCTGTGCAATTCTTGTACGGTCGTTCGGCTGCTGTTGCTGCCGGCGCCAAGCCGACCGCACTGACACCAATGGCTACCGCGATGAGCAGAACACGAACCATCCCCGACTCCTTGATCTTGATATTGACGCTGACGAAAGTTAGCGCAGCGTAATCCAAGCAAGCCATCAGTCGGTGGCGTTTGGCGAAAATTGTCGTTGGCGGCTGGCGTTGCTCTCCAGGCGTTCGTCTAGCAGCGGCATCGACCAGGTCAATCGATCGTTTACCGTCATGCTCCGCGGCGTGACGGCCTACAGCAGTCTGCGGCAGACGGTCCCGATCGATGGCCTCGGTATCGCGCATCGGTCCACCGCATGTTCAATAGCTGTACCTGCGGCGCACCGATTTGGACGGGGCGGGGAAGCGCCGACGAAGTCGCACAGCTGATCTACGAGGATCGCCTGTTCTGCGGATAATAAGGCGGTACGGGCACCGGTAGCATTGAGCGAATGGAAGCCGCAAAGCGACCTACTTCCAGCGACCAAGGTCCACGCCGATTCGGCCAACTACCTGGCCTGCGCGTTCCAGAAGACTTCGATGCACCTCTGCCAACCGCGGAGGAAGCTGAATGGGAATGCAACCCGACCGAGTCGCCCGACAAGTAACGTCTGGCCCATTTTTTCGGCTCTGGCGAGGCCGTGTTCATTGCGCCGTTCGGAGTCATATTGGGCGCTTGCGCACTGCAAGTGTGCTCGGACTGGTAACGAGGTCATTCCGCCGCGGTGTGCGGCAGAACGCCGTACCGTCACGTCGTGCGGTTGGGGATTGGCGGTGGTGCGTTTGGCGTCAGGGGTGGTATTTCGACGCGCGGGATCGGGGTCGGCGTCGGCCCGTTCTCGGCGGGGACGTCCTGGCGAAGTGGGGGTTCAGGCGGTGGGGGACTGCTTGCTTGGTTGGTGCTGGGGGTGGCGTTCTTTGTTGTTGTTGCGTGGCCATACCTGCTGGGCACCTATATCGCGGTTCAATGCGGTGCATGGAACCCGTCGACCGAGCGGTTTGCGGTGGGGTGGCTGTTCGAAGTCATCTACATCGCAGCGTTGGTCGGATGGGTTGTGCTCGCACGGGCCAGTCATGGGCGGCGTGCGGCCATAAAAGCTCACCAATTCGCGGTCTTGAGAGCGTCCGGTGCGGTGTATGAAACCCAATCTGGCCGGTCGGTGGTTTATCGGCACGGCACCTGCACCGTGAACCATCGCTCGGCTGAGACCGCGGCACGCTGTACACGATCCACGCACGAGACGCTGCCGCAGATAGCTGATGCCCAATCAGCGCCAGAGGCCGTCGCCACGCTTGAACGCGGTGCCATCGGTGTTGCGGTTCGGTGGTCTGCGGGTGTTCTCGTCGTCGGGTTGGCAGTCGGGCTCGCTGTACTCGTCGCGGACCCCATCCACTCAGCGGCCGGCGACGCTCGATCGAAACCCTGTCCCAGCCTGATCACCGTTGGTGCGAGCCCGCACGTCGTGAGCATGCCCGACCTGGTTGGCCAAAACGCCGGTGGCGTCGAAGCTCAACTCAAGCGCCTGGGGCTCAACAACGTCGAGTTATCGTCGGCTAACCCGGAATACAAGTCCGTGTGGGTGGCATCAAACTGGACGGTGGTCAGCACCGACCCGGCGCCGGGATGCGACATCAACGCCGTCCAACAGGTAGTCATCTACGTCACCAAGTAGTCGCGCCTTGGCTGACGCCTGCACCCGCCCACAGGCTAAATGATGCGAGCTATCCGGCCGCCGCTGACATTGCGGGGCTTCAAGACTGAATGTTCTCAAGCATTGCGGTGGCGACGCGTTCGGCATCAGGTTCCGCCCATCGTGGATCCTTGGGAAAACCAGCCGACGGATCGAATGCCGTTGAAACCTTGGGGGCCTCGCATGTGCGCGCCTCAACGACCACGTTCTCCCGGACGCCGAGCGCCTGCTGACAGGCATCCGGACCGTTCAATCCGTCGTTCTTGGCCATCGCCACGGTGATGAGATCACCTTGGCGCTCAACGCTTCCCACTGTGTAGTCGGCACCATTCTCGTAGCCGAGAATCGCCTGGACTTGACCGGGCGCGCAGGAATTCCACTGCGCCAGTGACTTTTCTAGGAACGCGCGAGCTTCCTCGATGCTGGGGAAGACGGCCGCGGTCTGCTGGACTAGGTGAGGGCCGTCCGCACCGCCATAGAGACTCCCGAAGCTTTGAGTCTTGAGCGCAGGCGGACCCGCAGTGTTATAGACCTCGTGTTCGCCGGTATACACCACCCCGACGCAAGATTGGGGAGTGACCTGGCTTGCGTGATCGCTGGTGCCGTACGACGACGCGTCGATCGCCAACGCATTTGGCCCACTTGAAGGATTGTCCGTGACGTCGACACCGAGAATCTTGCTCAGTTGGCTGGGACTGAGCAGTACCTGATCGACCGCGCTGGCAGGGAAGGTCGACGGAGGTGGAGGCGGCACCGGTGGGAGCGTTGGTGATGGCTGGGCCGCTACGGACGGCGATGGGGCCGGCACCGCCGCCGGCGGTGGTTGTTGCTGCCACGGGCGCAATATGAGCGCGACAACGCCGCCGAGGAGAAGAAGTCCAGCGGTGGCAGCCATCAGAGCGATTGCGGCTGTGGACCGTCGGCGCGGCGCATTCTGCACAGTCGGCGTTGCGACGGTGACAGCTTGTGCACTACGGGCTTTGGGAATGCTGGCAGGCGCGGTCGGCGCTGAGGCGGGTATGCCGGTCGTGCCGATCGCCTCGGCTAGTGCGCGGGCAAAATCTGAGCACCGTGCGAAGCGATCCTCAGGGCGTTTCGCGAGCCCGGCGGCGAGAACCGGTTCAAGCTCGGCGAGATCGGGGCGTGATTCGCCCAGCGATGGCGGCGGTGTGTTCAGGTGGCGGCTGATCACGACCGCAGGGTTAGAGTTCGAAAAAAGCGGTGACCCAGTCAGAAGATGGTGCGCTGTCGCGGCGAGAGCGTACTGGTCGGCCCGGCCGTCGAGTTCTTCGCCCAGCAATTGTTCGGGTGCGCAATACGCGACTGTGCCGACAGCGGTGTTCGTAGCCGTTAAGCCGCTGATGTCGTTGACGTTGCGCGCAATCCCAAAGTCAGTCAACAAAATTCGCTGCTCACCATCATCATCAGTGTGTGTGAGCATGATGTTGGCTGGCTTCACGTCTCGGTGCAGCAGGCCTTGCTTGTGCGCAGCATCCAGCGCGCTCGCCACCGCTGTCACGATCTGTGCGACGTTGGACGCTGGCATGCCCGCGGGATACCGGGCCGCCAAAAGTCGTGCAGCGTCAAGTCCATCGACGAAGTCCATCGAGATCCACAGCTGACCGTCGTGCTCGCCGCGGTCATGAACGCCGACGATGTGGGGGTGCCAAAGTGTTGAGGCCAGATCGGCTTCCCGGTTGAAACGGGCGCGGTACTCGGCATCGGCCGACCAGTCGGGGGGAAGTAACTTGAGAGCATCGCGTCGCGGCAGCCTCGGATGCTGGGCGAGGTAGATCTCACCCATTCCCCCAGAACCCAGCAGG
Source organism: Mycobacterium sp. 48b (assembly GCF_048282725.1). Taxonomy (NCBI): domain Bacteria; kingdom Bacillati; phylum Actinomycetota; class Actinomycetes; order Mycobacteriales; family Mycobacteriaceae; genus Mycobacterium; species Mycobacterium sp. 48b. The sequence continues at coordinate 7,099,491 of NZ_JBLVUL010000001.1, read as the reverse complement.
CGAATGATCGTGTACCCGGCGAAGGTCTGGCCGCTTGTCAACGGCATGGACTGCATAGTAAACACACCGGCCCCGAGCGTGTGTGAAAGACGGTTAAGCAAGTTAAGTCGTCCCCGCGCTGCGACCCTGGCGCACCTTAGTTCCGGGGCATCTTGCGACGGCGAGGCACGCCCGGCACTGAAAACATCGCTCAGACGAAGGCGCGGCACTTCAGTAGTCAGCGGTCGTGCCCAACGCATGAGTAGTAGCCGGGATTGTTTTCTGCGCCGACACGAGTCTGACCGTCGTTGACGGCAACACCGTGAACATCGAGAAGCAGTGGATCTACCCTTCGGCGCACTGCTGAGCGGGGAAGCCGGTGGTGTTCTTGGTGACCCAGTTAGCGAGGCTGTTCAGTAGTGCGGTGGCGGTGGTGAAGGTGCCGTCATCAGGTGTGGTGGCGATGGCAACGCCGAGGGTGCCGGTTTCGGTGTGGATGATCCCGATTTGGCGGGCGAGGTAGTTGCCGTCGGGGTCGGGTCCCCAGCCGCCTTTGGCGGCGGTGTTGTCGGTGGCGGCCAGTCCCCATTGCTGGTCGGGGGTGATGTTGTGCATCTGGGCTAGGACTAGTTCGGCGTCGGGGATGCACGGGAGTGCCCAGGCGAATCGGGCGGCATCGGCTTGGGACCAAATGGTTTGGCCGTAGGGGCTATAGGGCGGCCGAATCTGGTCGGCTTGCACCTGCACGTCCGGATTCGCGCCGTCGACAAGGACCTGGTTCACGGCGGCGGCCGCGGCGGCAGGTTCGCCGAGGAAGGCCCACAGTTGGTCGGCGGCGGCGTTGTCCGAGGCGGTGATGGCACGTTCGATCAGCGGTGCGCTGGTAGTGAGGTCGTGGCGGGCCGCCGCGATCGCCAGTGGGACTTTGATGGTGGACCAGGCGGGCCCGGTGCTCCAGGTGCCAAACGACATGGTGTCGTTGCCGTCGAAGATGGCGACACCGACTTGGCCGGGTATCTGTTGGGCCAGGGCGGTGAAGCTGGGGGTGAGCGCGTCGGGGTTCAGCTTCACGGCCGCCGGTGGCGGTTCGACGGGCGCGGGTGTGGTGGGCGCGGCGGCGGCGGGTGCCGGTGGTGGTTCGGGGACGGGTTTGATGGTGGCCGGCGCAAACGTGCAGCCCGCGACCAGTAATGGAACCGCCAGTGCTGCAAGGGGTTTAGTAGATGTAGACACGTGCGTCTACGCCCCCGGTGCAGGTGATCCAGCCTTGGCCGAGGTCTTGGCAGTCCATGACGAACTGCTCGCCCAGGCATTGGGCCTTGTTGGGGTTACACGGCACCGCGCCGTAGGCGTTGACGATGCGCAGGTACTTGTTGGGTGGTCCCATGCGCCAGTATTCGGTGAGCACGTTGTAGGCGAACAGGCAGCTGGTGGCGGTGCTGCCGCGGCCGGCGTGGCTTCCCGGCCCGCTCTGGTTGGGATGGCTGATCCCGGTGTCGCAGCGGCGGCGGCTGGCGTCGGGACCGGTGACCAGCGGGGGCGGTGTGGCGGCCCAGCTGGCGGTGGGCTCGGCGACCGCGGTCGTGGTTGGCCGCAGCAGCGGTGTGTAGCTGGACAGCGGTGGCTGGGCAGACGGTGCGCTCGGGGCGGAGCGGTTCGACGACATCACACCGATCACCAGCCCGATCGCGAGCACGAGGGCGACAACCGCGAATCCGCCGACGCCGATGACCAGCCAGTTGGGGCCTGAAGCGGCGGGTGCGGGAGCAGGGCTTGGGGTCGGTGGCGTGGGCGGCTGGGGTGGGGCGACCCGGGTGTGAACATCGGTGGCCGCCAGCACGACTGGGCCGGCCAAGGTTTCCAGCTGATCGGCTGGTAGCGGTGCGGCGGGTGTAGCGGTCAGGGCGCGGCCGGCGGCGCGGGCCAGGGCGCCGGCGGTGCCGTAGCGTTCGTCGGGCTCTTTGGCCATGCCGCGGGCAATGACGGGGTCGAACGCGGCGGGCAGTTTCGGGTTGGTCCGCGAGGGCTGTGGGGGCTCGCTGGTCAGGTGCGCGTTGAGCAGGTGTTGCATGCTGATGGTGCCGAATGGACGGTCACCGGTGAGGGCTTCATACAGCACGCAAGCCAGGGCGTAGACGTCGGAGGCGGCGGCGGTGGGTTCTCCGTTGAGTCGTTCGGGAGCCATGTAGGCCATCGACCCGACGGTCATCCCGACCTTGGTGATGTGGTCTTCGCCGACCCGTTCGGCGATGCCGAAGTCGAGCAGGTAGGCGAAGTCGGATTCCCCTGTGACGATGATGTTCTCCGGCTTGATGTCGCGGTGAAACAACCCGGCCTTGTGGGCGTCGTCGAGGGCGTCAGCGACCTGGCCGACGATGTGGACCGCACGCTGGGGATCCAAAGGTCCGGTGGCGAGCAGCTCGCGCAGGGTCGCGCCGCGGACCAGGCGCATATCGATGTAGAGGGAACCGTCGATCTCACCCCAGTCGTGGATGGGGATGATGTGGGGCTCTTGCAGCTCGGCGGCGGCGTGGGCTTCCCGGGTAAAGCGGGTGCGGTACTCGGGATCTTGGGAGTATTCGTCGGCGAGGATCTTCAACGCGACGAGGCGCTTCTTTTTGGTGTCGCGGGCCTCGTAGACCGATCCCATGCCACCTTTGCCCAGCAAGGTGATGATCTCGTAGACGCCGAACTGTGTGCCGACGCGTTTGTCCAGCGCACCCATCATTTCCCCCGAATACTCTGTTGATCTTGCGCGGGATTGTACGACTTTGCACGGCAGGCGCGAGGGCGTGTGGGCGATGTTTGACCGCGCTCAGTATTTGCGCCGGTGCCTCGATCCGCCACCTCCGAAATTCTCTGCACCTTCAGCACTTTCACTTCGACGGGCCTCTAGGTGGACTGTGGATTCACCGCCGCCGGATGTGGGCTACCGATGTCACGGACCCGTGAGGCGAATACGCGTTGGGCATTTACATGTCGAGGGGTCTGGGCCGTCGGCAACAAAACTGGTGTCGTAATAGCTGTTGTAGCGGTTGTATCGTGAAAAGGCGCATTCACAGGGTTGCTGGCGGATGTGTGATCGTAATGTTGGAGGGGGTTAGGTGATGGGGGACCACCTGGGGGTCGATCCGGTCGACCTGCACATGTCGTCAGATCACATGGACATGCACCATGCTGAGTTGTCGACGGCTCACGCGGCCGCTGATGCTGATATCGAGGCCGCGCAGTCGGGGTGGGTCGGGGCTTCCGCTGCGGCATTACGCGCGAAGTTTGCCGAGTGGCAGGCTGCATCGCAGCAGCTGCAGGCCGACGTCGCAGCTCACGGGACAGCGTTTCGCGCCGCCGCCCAGGGCTACACGACCGTAGATGTCGAAAGCTCAGAAGCCATTGAAAACCAGCTCTGATGGCATTGACGCTTGCCGATATTGAACGTTGGGATGCCTCGACACTCCGGGAAGTCTCTACCGCGCTCGGTAAGCGTGGCGCTAGCGCCAATGACGTTCGTTCGGGGCTGACGAAACTTCCGCTCGTCGAAAGTTGGCAAGGTGATGGCGGAGAGGCAGCCCGTGCCTCGCTGGACAAACTGAGTGCCTACCTTGCCTCTCACGGCGAAGAAATGGCCAGAGTGTCATCGGCGACCTGGGCCAGTGCCGACGAGATCGAAGGCGTCAAATCGACACTAGAGCGCATCTATGAGGACGCCCGTACTGAAGGCTTCAGCATCGATCCCGTCACCGCAGCGGTGACCGCTACCGACCAATCGAAAGTCGGCGACCCGCTGTACGCGCTGCAACAGGCCGACCTTGAAGTCCGGATCAAGGATCTGCTCGCCGCGGCAGATCAAGCCGACGACGGTTTGGCCAGAGCCATCACCGATGCCGGCGAGCATTCCGCCGGTACCGATCCGCCCGATGTGCGTGACGCACTGTCCAAGCCGGTCCCCGATGACCCCAACCAGTTCCGTGACTTCTGGGAAAGTCTGACACCCGAAGAACGTGACGCGTTGTATCAGCGGGATCCCTCAATCGCCAACCACAACGGCATGCCAGCCGTCGACCAGGACTACTACAACCGCCAGACACTGGACCGCGAACTGCCCCAAGCGCAGGCCGCCCAAGCCCGCGCCGAAGCACTCAAGGCGCAGCACCCCGACTGGGCTGGCGGCAACAACATCCCGCCACCCAACAAGCCCGGCGCCATCTTCGATGACCGACTCAAATACGAGGCGTGGCAGCGCGAACTCAACGACGCCCAAAACGGTGCCAAGCCGCTACCGGCTCTACAAGCCATCGACAGGGCCGTCCGCGACAATCCCGAACGCAAACTGATGCTGCTTGACACCAAATCCGGCGAACTGGTCCACGCGGCCATCGCCGTGGGAGACCCCGACACTGCCGACCACGTCTCGGTGACGGCTCCGGGTTTGAACACCACGGTGCAAGACTCCATCGAGGGCATGGCCAATGAGGCCACCGACGTTCGCAAAGAAGCGCTCAACCAACTCGATTTGGCCAACCGCGATGATGAGACGGTCGCTGCCATTGCGTGGATCGGATATGACACCCCGCAGGTTCCAGGCTGGGACCAATTTGGCGTGTCGGCGGAGGGCGGGTGGGACGTCACACACGACGACCTGGCCCGCGCCGGGGCCCACGACCTGGCTGGGTTCTACGACGGCATCAACGCCGCACACCAGGGCCCATTGGATCTCACTGCGATCGGGCACTCCTACGGCTCTCTCACCACCGGTCTGGCGCTGCAGGAACCCGGGAACCACGGTGTCGACAACGTTCTGTTCTACGGCTCGCCCGGCATCGAAGCCTCCACACCCCAAGACCTACAGATGCAACCCGGCCACGTCTATGTGATGGAAGCCCCCGACGACCCGATCCAGAAGGTGTACGACGCCAGAGCTGTCATCCAAGGCATCCCGATCATCGGCTCGTACCTCAATGACGAATTCGGCGATTTCGGACCGAACCCAGCCACCAACCCCAACTTCACCCAGCTCTCCACCGCCCCCACCACCTTGCCCATGCCTGATGGCCGCACGCTGGAAGGAGTCAGCGGTCCGCACGCACACAGCCAGTACCCTCAACTCGGCGACAACAGTCAGCCCCGCACCAGTGGCTACAACATCGCTGCCGTCGTGGCAGGCACAGCACCCATCCCGGACAAGTGAGCACAGCGCCTATGACCTTGAACCGCACCGTCCGCCACCAGCTCAGCGCGATCACCTGCCTCGCGTTGATTGCGCTACTAGCCACAGGATGTCACGTGACCAACCCGTACAAGCCCACCGACGCCGGCCACGCCAGTCAAGCCGCAGACGCGCTGAAAACCCTGCCCTCACTTGAAGAGACCCACACTCAAGTGCAATCCGCTATCGAAAAACTTGGCCAGCAGATCACCGCCATCGCTCCGTCGGTGACATGGGAATGGCGACGCACCGACAGCAGAGCTGGCTGTAAACCACCCTATGAGCAATCCGACGGCCAACTGATCCTGCTGCGAAACTACGTATCTGCCAGCCCAATTCCCGAACAGAACTGGAAACAGGCTTTCGAGCTGGCGCAACAGGCCGCTTCCTCGTTAGGGGCAACCGAACTGACTGTATTCAAAGACAACCCCAACAACCATGACCTGCAATTCACCAGCGACACAGGCACCACGCTGCGCGTTGGATCCCAAGCCGCCGCGCTGATCACCGGCAGCACGGGATGCAGACTGCCCAACAAATACAAGTAGCAACCTGAGGACGGTCTGCAATCTCGCAGGCAATCCCAACCGCACTACGCCGGTAGACACTTGACCCTTGCGCTGGCGGCGGGGACATGGCTTTGGAGATTGTGAGATCCGGCCGATGGGTCCCACGCGTGTCGCTGCCCGCGCTCGACCCCGACGGACCAAGTTGGTTACTGGCCCGCTTCGATATCGGCCACCTTGACGGCTGCTTCGTCTCCGCAGAGGCGTTGCAGGTTGACCGGCCCGGCGTCGAGCAGGGCATCGATGCGCGCGTGGAGGTCGCCTGAAGTGAGGTGAGCGTAGAGGTTGGCGCCCGGGCAGGCCGTGTCGGCGAAGTCCCGGTGCCCACCCAGGGTGTCGCTGGCCAGATGGAACTGTTGGGCTGCCCAGGCGAATGCTGTTGCCGCACCAGTGAGTTGGGCCTCAGTGACGGGTTCTTGGTCGAAGTCGCCCTCGCATAGGACGAGGAAGTGTCCGGCGGGGTCGTAGTTGGTCGCGGTGTCACCGGCGAGCTCGGGGGTGCGAAGTTCGTAGATGTTGCCGTTGCGGTCGACGCCGACGTGGTAGGCGATGTCGATCCACCCGCGGTCATTCTGGTGGTAGCGCTGGTGCTGACGTAACCGACTGGGCGCAAGTCGATTGTCGCCGAGAACAACAGCTGTGTGGTGCAACGTCATTCGCGTGATGGTGTGCGCACGCCCACCAGGCCGGGCCGGTGCCGCACCCCACGCCTGCCGGCAGATCTCGACCATGGGTTGGCCACCGACCAACGTGGTGGTTGATGGGGCAGGTTCAAGCGGCAGCGGACTGATGGCGGCAGGTGCTGGCGGCAGGGCCGGTGGATGGCTCGTCGGCGGCACCGTGGGAGTCGACGCCGATTCGGTGGTTGCCGCGCAGGCTCCGAGCGTTGCGGCCAACCCGAGGCTGCTGCTGAGCTGTATCAGCTGCCGACGACTCAAGGCGTCAATCCGTGTTCTGGATCCACCGCCCGGCTGCGTGTCCATCGTGGTCACGATACGTAGCCATTCGCTCCGTCTGGGGGTGGTTGGCAAAACTGTCCAGTCGTGCTCAGCGGCCGGGATGCAGCACCGCAATAGTACGGCAAAACACCAGATCAACTCGGGTGGCGCTGGGTAATATGCGGCCATGTCGATCCCTGACGGCCAGGTGTTTGCCGGCTACCGCATCGTGCGGCTGCTGGGAACCGGCGGCATGGGCGAGGTGTACCTCGTGCAGCACCCACGGCTCCCGCGTCAGGAGGCGCTGAAGATCCTTCCATCGGAGATCAGCGCTGACCCCCAGTTTCGTGCCCGGTTCACACGTGAGGCCGACATCGCCGCGACGTTATGGCATCCGCACATCGTGTCTGTCCATGATCGCGGCGAAGACGAGGGCCAGCTGTGGATCACGATGGACTACGTCGAAGGCAAAGACGCGGCCCAACTTCTGCGGGACCGCTACCCACATGGCATGCCGCCCGCTGACGTGTTCGAGATCGTGTCAGCCATCGCTGAAGCACTCGACCACGCCCACGAACGCTATCTGCTGCATCGCGATGTCAAACCGGCCAATATCCTGCTGACCGACACGCGCATCGACGACCGGCGAATCCTCCTGGCCGACTTCGGGATAGCCCGGGACACTTTCAATGCCACGGGATTGACCGCCACCAATGTCACGGTGGGATCGGTAGCCTACGCCGCCCCTGAACAGCTCACCGGTCAACCCTTGGATGGCCGTGCGGACCAGTACGCATTAGCCGCTACAGCCTTTCACCTGCTCACCGGCACATTGCCGTTCCCCAATACCAACCCTGCCGTTGTGATCGGCAATCACCTGTCGTCGCCACCTCCGCGGTTGGCCGCCATCCGTGCCGACCTCGGCGACATTGACGACGTGCTCGGCAAAGCCATGGCCAAAGAACCACACCAACGGTTCGACAGTTGCCGCGCCTTCGCTGCCGCACTCACTCAGCGCCATGTCCGGTCCGCGGCTCCGGGAGATGTCACCCAGCTAGCCGTTCCGGCGTCAGCCGCGCCCACTTTGTACGCCGTCCCGACTGCGCCGGATCCCGAACCAATTGCACGCGAAAAGCATTCATCGCAGCGGTGGCCCTTGATCGCCGGCGGGATCGCCGCTGGATTGCTCGCGGTCGGCCTGGTTGCCTTTCTCGGCGCAAGACTGGGGCAACCATCGCCTCCCGCCGCTCAACCTCAACCGACGGCCTCACCGTGGCCGGAAACGATCAGCACCCCAGCCCCGCCACGAACCATCACCCAGACCGCGCCCGCGACTGCGACCCCACCGGTCCCCGCTCCGGCATCGCCGAAACAGACCGCGCCGCCACGACCTGCGGCGGCGCCCTCGGGAGATTTGGGCCTGCGCCAGCCGATGAGCCGCCCGGCCTGCAACGGCCAAGGCATTGTCATCCTGGGATCCGTCACCACTCCGGGTCTGTATGAGGCTGGGGTGCAACGACTTCTAGACGCGCACCCTGGCGCCTTCTACCTGCGCACTGATCAAACCTGCCCTTCGCTACGGGCCGCTACGGAAGGCGGTGACCCGATCTACGCTGTATTCGTCCCGGGCGGCGCAACTCACGCCCAGGTGTGTGCCGGAGTGCAGGCGGCCGGCGGCGACGCCTATGGCAAGATCCTGGACTACACCACCGATCCCGGCTATAGGATCCCCTGCTGAAGGGAAATATTCGGCAAGGGTCAAGCTTCCGTCAAGAATCTTCGGTGACTGGGAGAGTCGTCGACCGGCGAGGTGCTGTGCGAGGTCCGGTCGATGGAAGTTCAGCTTCCGCCGGTGGGGTTACAGTCCGCCGACTAGAGCAAGCGCTTGGTCGGCCCAATACTCGGCGAACGCCGCGCCCTCGGGATGACTCACTATCCACTGATGGTGAGCGGCGCAGCGTCGTCGCATTTCGTCACTGTCGCTGTACTCGGGGCGCTCCGTCATTGCTGGATGATAGTGCCGCCCCTCGGCAGTGACCGCGAGGTACTCGGGGACCGCCCAACGTGCACTGCTCCCGTGGTCTGCACACCGTGCCTAATTCGTTGGCACCGCCCCGTTGAATTGAGGGTCCTTGTGCCGAAGGGCTGACGGTTAGCGGCCGACGGAATCGGATGTTATCGGCAGGGGTATTGGGCGAGATACATCCTTGAGGTAGCCGATGTCTGTCCGTGATCGGTCTTCATTCCCAAGGTTGGTATTCTGGGTCATGGTCGAGTTCTTTTGCACGCCAGGTCGGTCGCCAGTAGGCGTCGTTCTCAGCCGCTCGTTGGCGCCGGTAGGCGGCCGCCTCGTCGATTGTGCGTTGGCGTTCAAAGGCTTTGAGTTCGGCTTCGCGGGTGGCGTCGTTGAGGCGGGTCCATCCTTCGGCGGGATAGATGATCGGGATGCCGAGGTTGCGGGCGGCGGTGTGACGGGAATCGGTGGCGTTCGGGGTTACGGTCACTACCCACTGCACGGTTTTGGTGATGTTGATAGCGAGTTTGGCGCCGTAGGATTCGGCGTGTTTGCGAAGTTCGACGACCTCGCTGTGGTCGCCGAGTATGGCGATGCGTAGGCCGCGTAGGTATCGGGCTTCGGCTGGGGGGTCGGGCTCGGCGCAGGCTTCGATAACGGCGTGGATGTCTTTGGCGAGTTCGGTGAGTCCGAGAGCATCGGCCAAGAGGTACATTTCCCGGCGTTGAACCGGAGCAAGAGACGCCCAATCGACGTCCTTCTCGTCGGAATACGTTGCTTCCCAGGCTTGCTGGTGAAGGTCGAGAAGTTGAGGTCCGGTGAGTCTGGTCCGCCGCGCCTGGCGCGTAAGTGCCTCGGTCTCCTCATAGGTGAGTCGCCCGTCATCGACTGCATCAGCGAGAACTATTTTGTATTTGGATATTTCGGCAGGTTCTCCAGTCCGGAGTGTGTGTGAGCGGGGAAACGAGCTGAGAAGTTCGGCGACCGAAGCCCGCTGCATGGGGACTGGGCGGCAGCTGATCGGGCACGGCGCAAACGTTTTCGGAGCCGCGGGTATTGGTGCTGTGGTGAGGTGCAGCGGTTTGGGGGAGCTCTTCAGTAGCCAGAGCATGACTTCAGCTACAGCGCGGGCGTCGCCGAGAGCGGTGTGTTTCTGGTCGTTCCAACTTCCCGTGGCCGTCTTGTACATCGCGACGAGGCTGAAAGCGCGTCCCTCTAACTGTCGGCGTGAGGATTGCCACGTGCACACGCCCACTAGTTGGGGGACCGGAATGCCGGCACGCCGTGCCGCGGCGTTGAGGAAGCCTTCCTCGAAGTCGAGTTTGTGGGCGAGAAGCACCGTGTCGGTCATGAAGGCGAAGGCCTCAGGCAGAACCTGCTCGATACTGGGAGCATCGCCTAGAGCGGCGTCGTCGATGCAATGAATTGCTCGGGCTTCGGGGCTAGATCCTGGGTGGTTTACCAAGGTGGCGAATTCGTCGATGACGGTGCCGTCGGCGGTGAATTTGACCAGACCGATCTCCACGATCCGATCCCGTTCGGGGTCCAAGCCTGTTGTTTCGATATCGATTGCGGTGAAGGTCAGTCCTGCTGCCGGGTGTGCGGTAGCGGTGCGGGTGAGGTTAGCCCTGGTGACGCCCGCCTTGGGTGACGTACGTGCGGGGTCGGTCCGTGTGGCGACGCTTGCTTTGGCCTGGAGCGCCGGCGCCGGCTTCGGCTTTGGTTTCGGTTGGACCTTGCGACGTGTGGGCGTCAGCGCCACTGGTTCAGCGGGTTTCAGTGTGGCTGGCGCGGTGGATGGCCTAAGTAAAGGAACAGCAGCCAGGACCCTGGCCACTGCCGGGATAGCGTCGGCACGTGATACCTGCAATTGCCATAACAGTCCCTGGACGCTGGTGAAGTCGACTGTCCCGTAGAGCATTATCGGCAGGACTCGATTGTTCTTGTAGCGCCGGTCCGGGCCGCCCTTGACGTTGACGTATTGCCAGGTCTGGCCGACCTGGGCCCCATCACCAGGAGGTGAGGAGCTTTCGATGAACTGAGTCTCACCAGATCTGACGCCAAGTTGGGTGTAGCTGATATCGCTGAAGTGCTTACCCTCGCGCACCAGGATCCGGTCCGGAAGAAAATAGAGCGCGGCGCTACCTGCAGTGAGTGAGGGGACAGCGATGTTGGTGGATAGCTGCTTTGGGCCTGCGGTTGTCGCAGCAACGGCGACGCGTTTGATGACGTGGCTAGCACCCGAATTCGTTTTGAACTGGTGGGTGGTGGTGACCGCGCCTTCCTGCAGCACCCGCCATGTCCGTTGCGAGCCGGTGAACCAACCCCAAGTCGTTGCGAGCGAGTCAAACCATGTGTAGTGCTCGTCGCGAACGGGTCGTGTCCGGGACGCGGTGTAAATACGGAGCACGGGCGTAGGTTCCGCTTCACGACCTGCAAGTCTGCGAAGAAGGAGTCACGCCCGTGCCTGTTCGAGTATCAGCCGTCGATCGCATCCGCACCAGAATCGATGCCCTATTTGCCGAGGATCGGGAGCTTTCGGAGATCCTTGAAGAGGTTGCCCGGCTGGGCGCTCAACTGTTGATGCAGGCGGCCCTGGAGGCTGAGGTCACCGAGTTCCTCGGTCGCGAACGCTACCAACGCGCTGCTGCCTGTCCCGACGCTAACGGCGGCTCGCGCAACGGGTATCGACAGGTGACGGTGAAAACCACCACTGGGCCGGTTACGTTGGAGCGGCCGAAGCTGCGTGGCACCACCGCAGCGTTTGCGTCGCGGTTGTTCGGCAAGCACGTGACGAGAACCAACGCCTTGGAGACGCTGGTGATTGCCTCGTTCGTACGCGGGTTATCGGTGCGCGACGTGCAGGCCACCCTCGCCGAAACACTTGGCGACCAGGCCGCGATCTCCAAATCCACGGTCTCGGAAGTGTGCAAGGCGATCCGAGCCGAATACCAGGCGTGGGCGCGTCGTCGACTTGACGAGATCACGCTGGATTACCTGTTCTTGGATGCCAGCTTCTTTCGGATGCATCCGGGGTCGCCGGCCGAGCCGGTGCTGGCCGCCTGGGGCATCACCACCGAGGGCAAGCCGGTGTTCGTCGGGTTGGCGCCCGGGACCGGCGAGTCGACCGACGCATGGGCCGACTTCCTGACTGATCTGGGCGATCGCGGCCTGGGTTGTCCACTGTTGGTTGTCTCTGACGGCGCCAAGGGCCTGATCGCAGCCATCGAACAAATTTTCCCAAAAGCGTTGCGGCAGAGATGTCTTATTCATCGACTCCGCAACGTGCTCGCGAAGATTCCCGCCGGGATGCAAGCCGAGGTCCGCGACGGCTACTGGGCCATCTTCGATACCGCCGATCTGACGGTTGAACCGGGGCCTGGGCTCGTTGAGATCATCGACAAGCGGATCGAGGCGTTCGCCGCCAAATACTTCGACCTCTATCCGGCGGCGATGCGCATTCTGCTCACCGACAAAGCTGGGTTGACTGCCTATCTGCGGTTCCCGGTCGAACACCATGGGCGCGTTCGACATTCGAATTTTATTGAGCGCTCCTTTGGGGAGACCAAGCGTCGGACCAAGGTCATCGGCCGATTCCCCGGCGAGACCAGCGCCGTTAGCCTGGTATGGGCGGTGCTCGACCGGGCCTCGGCCGGTTGGCGCGGGCTGTCCATGACACCGGTCGGTACCCGATTGCTGCACGACCTACGTCGATCGCTGCTGGACCCACCCCGTGAACTGCGGCTGACACCGTCCACCACGAGTAACGGCACCAACCCCGCAGATCCCATCTCGGCCACCGCGTAACAACTCCGTGTCGCTTTGGCAGGCTCAGTTTCGGTGACGGCTGGCGGTGACCAGGTCGATCGGTGGGATGTAGCCGGTGATGCTGTTGATGGTGCGATGCAGGCCGTGGTGCAGCGCGTCGATGTCGCAGCGGGCCAGGCCGCCAGCGGTGGCGATGACGTGTTCGGTGGTGAACGCCAGGTCGTTGATCGTGCCCAGGATGCGGCGGTCGGCGGTCTTGGCCACGGCCACCTGCTGGGGATCAAGATCGCCGAGCGTATCGGCGGGCAGACCCTCGACGTGCAACGCGGCCTGGATCGCCGAGACGACCGGCGGGCCGATCGGGCGCAACCCGGCGGCGGTGACGTTCGGCATGAACACCGAGAACAAGGTCCCGGCGTGGGTCACCAGCAGGCATTTGCGTCGGTCGATCCAGACCAGGTGGGCATACCAGTCGGTCGCGCAGGCTTGGCCGATGGCCGGCTCAGGCGCCCTCAGCAGCGCCAACACCTTGGCGGTACATCGCAGCATCACGACCCATGATCGTAGGCAGCGTCCCCGAGGATCGGTACCCAAGAACACCGCGACGTGGCGCCGGTACAGTGTGGCGACGTGTTGGTCGCCGATCTGCATCACTTCCTCGACATGCCGCACGACGCTTCCGGTCCCGCGCGCCGCCTGGCACAACACCTGGGCGACATTGTCCGGGCGGGCACCGCCGGCCAGGTCGGTGATCGGTGGGTATCGGCATTGCCGTGTCGGCGCCGCCCCGCCCACAGGCGCTGCCCCGGGCGGATGACCATCGCTATCGCCTCGGCCGAGACGGCGGCGCCGATCCGATGGTCGTGCAGCGTCTGCGACGACGAGGGGGTGATCAGCAACTGGGCAGACTCCCCATACGACCTGCGCCGCCGCCGCTCCAGCGTTGCCGGCGACCTCAAGGAGGTCATCGTCAGCGACACGACCGCCGCCGTGTTACGCGACCTGATGCTGCTTGACCCCGACTGTGAGCGACTGGTGTACGGCATGCGCGCCCACCCAAACGGCGCTGCCTTACTGACCAATGCCGACGACCTCGAAGAGCTTATCGGGTTCGTAGCCGCCGAAGCCAACCACGAACCCAACCGCCGCCGCCAAGACCGCCTCGACGCCGCGTTCAACGCACTGACCGACGCCGCCCAAACCCTCTCCAGCTGAGCATCTCTCGGCCCTACGCATCAGCCCTGGGCGCGCCAAAGCATCCGCAGCAAGCTACCGAACCCGCTCGCCGTTATCCCCAACACCACCAGCTCAAGCTGCAAGAGCCTGTCACTTGAGTTCCCCAGCCCGTATGCTCACCCACGAAGCTGCGAACCGACCGGTGCTTTTACACCCACTTTCGGACGCGACCCGCGAACGTCATAGAACAACACAACGGTCTTGTGCGCCCTGTCGTTGAGAACCAACCAGATACACACCGGTGCCAGCACCGCCCACAGAATCAACCCGTAGGGCATGAGCGGCAAGCCCGCTGCGAATGCGGCCGCTACCGCCCACCAGCCCCACGCCGTGCGCGCCGACGCGGAATTGAGCTGCTGCACCAGGTCGCCGCTGCCAGTGGGCGCGAGCTCGATAGCGGTGCTGCCGGTGACGTCCTCCATGATCACCGCACTGGGACGAAGCTCGGCGGGCAATGGCTGCAGAGGTCTTGGGTGAACCGGGCTCGGGCCGGCACCGGCTTTCGGGGCACCCAATGTCGCCTGGTAGAACACCCCCGCGCGGCCCATCCGCACATAGTTTCCTCGGGGACCCGTTCCGACCCGGAAGCCCGGCACCCCAACGCTCACCCCGAGACCCGAACTGCTCAGGTTGAACCGGAACGGACCCGCGTTCAGGCTCTTGCGGACATAAAACCCCACGACAACCCCCACTTTTGACGCTTACGTCAGCATGGTGACACAAGTTGGCAGCTGGGCTGAAGCCTTTGCAGAGTCGAGGTTTGGATGGCCGCGAGTTCAATGCCCGTTTAGGGCGGCTCGATTCACAACTCGGACTGAAGCAGTGACTGCCGGACCTACGATGACGTAAGCAGTTCAAGATCGAGCGGGGACTGAGATGTACATACCGCCGGTGAACCCACCGCGACTCGGAGATCCCCTAGACGCGAACCACTACAGCTACGTCAAGCGATCCAGTGCGGATCATCAGGCTGATTGTGGAATCAGGTGCTCGCCGATCACCCCACCTTGGGCCCGAGTTCTGGCCTGGTCGTCCGCGTTGCACCGATACGTGATCACGCGGGCCGGTACCCACTGGTTTGGGTGTAAGCATGAGACGAAGGCCGTTCACCAGCGCAGGCGGCGACCCAAGAACTGGCAGGTCCACTCCTTCCAGCGGGTCACCGTCGGCCGATCAGCTCAAGGGCCTGGTCAGCCCACGACTCGGCGAACGCCACACCCTCGGGGTGAGTTGCTATCGACTCGTCGTGCGCGACGCAGCGTCGTCGGAGGTCCTCACCGTCGTCATACGCGCGGTGTTCAGCCATCGCTGGATGATAAGTACGGGCTGTTGGGCACCGCCACGGCGCTGGCTGCGAGGGCGACAGCACTGCCAACGATGAGCCGTTTAAATCTATAAGTCACACGCGTAGCGGTCGCCGTCGCCCCAATACGCCAGATCATCCTGCGGGATGTCATAACGACCGTCTTGAGGGAGACCTCCGTGCAGTTCTTGTACGGTCTTTCGGCTGCCGCGACTGGGGCCGGGCCGATCGTGCCTACGCTCATGGCTACGGCGATGAGCTGGGGCGGGAGCATCGTGCGGGCTCAATGGCGATTGACTCGTCACCAATCGGACACCCCGTGTATGTCGATCCACTGGCGTGGTGCGCGCACACCCGTCTGCATCCGTGCCAGAACCCTTGATCGAACTTGTCCAACTTATCGGCACCATCGTGCAGAATACTCTGCGTGACTGGACCTGACGACGGCGAAGAGCAACTAAGTGCGCTCAAGCGCAAGCTGTTTGGCGACAGTACGGCGAACGTTCCTCGAGTGCTGATCGAGCTACTCGGCCACTTTGGCGTGGGCGGCTTTCCCGCAGCAGTGTTTGAGCGTGACTATCAAAACGCGGCGTTCGGGGTCTACTGGCTTCACGGCGCACTCCTCCACAAGTGCGAGTACTCAGGCCGGGAAGAAAACGCGAAAGCAACCCATCGGGTGTTCCCATTGGACCGGCTGACTGGTTTCACCTCGGACTTCACGTTCGAGTGGGACGACTTCCATAATCGCCACACCGGCTGGAACCGGCAGATAACGCTGACGCCTGAACTCAATGAGCCAATCGTTCTGGAGGTACGCGGCAACACTCAGTGGGCCGCAGCACAGAACGAGCTGATCGACGCGTTGCTTGAGGCCTTCGGCGCAATGTAAGCCAACAATTTTCGTGAGCGAACCCTAGTTCTAGTGCGAGATCGAGATGTGGCGCCTCCGACCCGACGGGCAACGAATCCAGTACTCCCGGAAGCGGCGGGGCGATCGATACGTGGGAGTCTCGGGTTGAGTGAAGTCGACCGAGTCTGGTGTTGGTGGTGGGTAGGGGATCAGTTTGGTGGCCGCGTCAACACCATTTCCCGTGACGTCGGAATGTAAGACAATGGCGGCCCCCATCTCCGCTGTGAGACCGTGACGGCAATTGAGGAAGGACGTGGAGGAAACACTGTGAAGGTCTTCATCTCATCAGTCACCTACGCACTGAAGGAAGAACGCGCCGCTTTGGTTCCCTTCCTACGGCTGCTTGATCACCATCCGCTGAGATTTGAGGACTTTACGGCGCAGGACCGCTCCAGCCGAGAGGCTTGCCTCGCTGGAGTGGAGGCCGCCGATGTATACGTGCTACTGCTGGGTCCCCGGTACGGGCAGCCCTTCCCCGACACTGGACTGTCACCGACGGCGGAGGAATTCAAGAGGGCACGTCAGCGCGGCATTCCGATCCTGGTGTTCAACAAGCTCCTTGCCGAGGAAGACGACACAGAGCAGTCGGATTTCAAGGACCAAGTTGGGCACTACGTCAGTGGTCGGTTCTGGCGATCTTTCACCGATCCGCTTAGTTGTAATCAAGCCGTAGGGGAATCGTTGAAGGAGTTGGACCTAGAGTCGGGTCCGGTTGAGCGCTCAACGCCGCGAGAGTCGGTGAATGTTCCTTGGCTGGCCGAGAGCGGGATCCTGGCCACCGGATCGAATAGCGCCGTTTGGTCGGGCCAAGGGGGCAGACTGGCGCCGCCGTTCACCGTGGCCGCACCGATTCTGGAACTCCATGTGGTCGGATTGGGTGGAACAGATGCACCTAGTCGGAGGCAGCTAGAGGATCAGGCGACGCACTTCGCCCGAGACGCACGAAGTGCCGGCTTCGTGTCAGAGGCTGATCAGCTGGTCATCGGAGGGACGAGTGATATTGGCTGGGCAATACGTCCGCCTGGGACTACATCGTCTGGATCATCCCTCAGCCGACGCTCGGTTGAAAAGTTTCGGGGATTAGTGTGTCACCGCAGTGGAGTGGTCGGTGCCTTCATGTCCCTGGACTCAGATCTCATGGGCAGCCTGGTCGATCAACGGAGTCTTCAGACGGATCTTGCTGAGCTGTTCGGTTTGATGACACCGCATATGCCAAAGACCGAATTTCTTAGTGTGGCAGCCGGACTCAACAACGCCAGCCAGGTATGGGAGGGCAATCCGGCGAGCGTCGGGGACCGCAATTCAGGCAGGATGCGAATTGCTCAAGGAGTGGTGATCAGGGTTGGAGGAGACTTCGCCGTTCCCGGGGGTCAACTCTCGGCGTCTTTCGGTGACGTTGGCAAGGATCTCGCTCACGACCTGCTTACGCAACTGCGCGAGAACGATCTCTGAGAATCAGATCGCTAGCGCCATGCCATGTCCCACTATGTCAGCGGGACAGCGCGCTGCGGGCGGTTGCGACGAATCGCTCCCACCGCTCTAGCTTACCTGGATCATCCAGCGCCCCGGCCAGGCTGATCGTTGTCGAAATGCCATCTGAGAACGCGAGTTTGATCGATGTTGGGTAGAACTCGGGGGGAGGTTCGCGGAACGGACGTGATCGACGCACGTAGTGCACTGCATCGACGGACAACGCCGACAACGCATTGGCTGGACGTACCCACGCATGAACTGGCGCCGCCGCGATCGGCTTGTCGAAAGCGTCTGGCTTTGTGCGTCTTTCGTTGTCCTCGTCGTAATCGTAGTTCGTTTCTGCGTAGCTCGCTTCCGCATAGGCGACAGTTTCGGCAGTGAAAAGCCATGCCTGCCATTTTGTCTGCGGCTCCCATTGGTAGTGGGTATGTGATGCAATTACGGATCCGATGGACCCGACGAGTGTTCGGAGGGTGAGTATCAGCGGGTACGGAGGGATCCGTAGCAAGTCGCCTGGAAAGTTGGAAGCGCGTGTATGTTCAGAGATGGAAGCCCATTCCTGCTCGCTCGGATGAGTCATCCTAATTCCTCCTGATCGCGATCGATCGTATGCCTTGCTCCGTTTTGATCTTGAAGCAGCGTGAGTGTTGATGAAGGTGCGTTGGATCCATTCCATTGTGAATGAAGCCGCACCGAACTGCGGTTTTGATTATGGTCGGCAACAGCCGGGCGCTCGCGTGTGTGGTTGGCGGCGGCGAGTTGCGAGTATCACCGTCGGTACTGCCGTGTCTGGTCAACGGATACGATCCCGCCAGGTAACGATCAGCACCGTTCGAGAGCATAAGGGCCGCGTATGACCTTGAAGAAGTGCGAAGTAGTGGTTGGCGATGTGAACGACAGATTCGTCCCGGATAGCGGCGACGTGCCGACGGTGGTCTTTGAAGGTCCCGAAGACGCAGCGTGGGCGCATTATGCCGACGCAGTGCGTGCGGCCCGAACCGGGCGTTATCGGTGGGTGAAGCTTCGGTGCGGTGGCCGCTACGGTGAGATCGTTGCGTCGTGGCCACCGACTGAATCCGCATGACAGTCCTGGCGGTCAGCGGATGGTCGGGATCATGAAGCGCCGTGTGCAGCCAGCGACCGCGGCGCTGAGCGCCTTTGCAAACGAGTGTTGTCGGCGCGCTCGACACGGACAGCGTCGCCTTTTCGGCCGGAGAGTTTGCGGTTCATCGTCGCCTCGAATCGTTCAAGACGCGGCAGTGCTGACATCCTTGCACCCGCAAGCGGTGTCGCACAGAAGCACGGTACCGAAATGCCCGTGTTTGCTTTGGAGCCCGGGACAGGCAGTGCGAGTCCGGTCGTGCACGGCCCTCGGGTGTGGGTGTGGAACGGCGCTTTTACACATGCGAGCTGACTGATCGCGGACCAACGGGCGTGAGCTCGGCCGCCCCAGCGGAAATGACACGCGGTTGAGATTATTTGCGAACGGCGTGAGACCGCGGACTGGCGCTATTAGTAATGCCAATCCTCCCATTGAATCAGGTCTGCAACGCCCAGTTCACCTAGTGCCCTGCGGATCTCACCTGCGGAGACCCCTCCATAGAAGGGCGAAGAGATTTGCCTAGCGTCGGGCAGGTCGCGGGCAACCAAGCCCACAACACGGCCGTCTTGAGCGACGACTGGTCCGCCGCTGTTGCCCGGCCGAGCGATCGAGGAGTACAAGAAGTACTCCTCGTTCTCGCGCGTCCGCACTGCCGGGTTGACCGCCTCACCTCGCTGTACGACGAGGTATGGACCATCGAGTGTTGATATCGGTGGATAGCCGAAAACATATGTGTCGTCCGACCATTGCGGGTTTCGAAACGCTACCCCCGGGATCGCGTTAAGCGGTGGGCTTCCTACATCTAGTGGAATCACGGCGACATCAACTGTGTCATGAACGAGCGCATCAACCACCCGGAGTCTGATATCGCGTTCGTCTTGCGCTTCGCCTTCTAGAGCTGGATGCGGTTCCGGCGATGAGATCACAGGATCGAGCGAGCAATCCCGTACAACATGCGCGTTGGTCAAGATGTGGTGAGCGTCTAACACGAGGCCGCTGGCGTTCGTAACGTCTCCGTTCGGTGCGGTGCCAGTCATGTGTACGGTCACGGACCTGTAGTTCTCGATGATCAATGCGGCGCCCAGCGCGCGCGACAGCCACAGACTGCCGCCGCGTTGAGCATTCGTGATCGAACCTGGGATTGCTTGGTAAGCGTGCCCGAGCATGCCGTCTGTTGCTCGGGTTATGCCGTGGTCGTATAGAAGATCAGCGCGCGCCATGTCCCGCAGGACCGGATGTACGACGATCGAATGTAGCGTTGTGAAAAACTCTTCATCGGCAAGCAGGTGTTGTCGAAAGTCCTCGCCCGTTAGCGAGTTTTCGCGGTCGTAGCTGGGTTTGCCCAGAGCGTCGGCGTAAGGGTTTGGCTGCTCAGGATCAAAGAAGCGCATCGCTAACTCAGCAATACGCACGCGAACATCAAGCAGGCCCACGGTGTGCGGTGGAACGACCATCCTTGCGGGCGCCGGTTGGATCACTACAGGTTCGCCGGCTGGCGGACCGCTCTCTTCTGCCATCTGCTCTCCTGCAGCTGTGCACAGACTGAGTGAAAGTTATGCCAGGCGTGCTCGACGCACGGTGGCGCTCCTGCAATTTATCGGTCGCTTGACGAGTTGTCATCGCGGAGTGGAACGAGCAGTGGAAGCTCGATGCACTTGTCGTTGACTGGCCCCGCAAACTGAACCTCGACTGCAGGGCACGTTGCTGCAGAAGAAAGTCCGACATTCACGGTTCGAACGAGTCATACCATTCGTCCAAAAGTTGGGTTTCCACGGCATAGTACGAGCAAGCAGTAGACCCGACCACGTAGAGCAACATGCTGGCAAGCCTCATCGCTGAGTTCCAGTGTTCGGGATTGGCCCGGTAGGTGACGGTGGTGTGGTCACCGTTGTCCTGCCGATCGATCTGCATCGTCAGTGCGAGGGAATTCGGGTGGGCCAAGAATGAGAGGACGTCGTACACGCCCGAAAGGCTGTCCACCCCCAGCTTCTCGATGAGGCGACACTGGTGACCAAGAGTCGGGAAAACCTCGCCAGCAATCGTCCACGGCGGATGAGGATGCTCAGTTGGATCGTCCCACTCGGTCTCTGCGTCCGGGAAGCGCTGCAGCAGGTCACGGCGGATCTGGTCCCGGACCTTCTTGGCTTCACGCTGTTCTGGCCTGCTGGCGTTCCGCGCGCTGACCATCCACCGATAACGGTGCGCTGCAGCCAGGCGTGCCATCCACCTTCGCGCCATTCGTGCATCGGCGCTGATACCGGGCTCCAACAACCAAGCTGCGTACGCAACGTGCTCGGCGATTGCTCGGGCGATCGGCCATGGCGCCAAAATAGGTGTGCGATTGTCTGCCAAAGATTTAAGCGCCAGCGTGTATTGGGCCGCTGCGTCAATCATTTGCACTGCGTCGAGACCGGCGCCCGTTCCTTCGTACTTAGTACAGCGAACCCCGGCTTGTGCAAGCACCTCATCGTCGCGACTCGCTGGCGAATCTCTCAAGGGCACGTGCGTAAACTGCGCATTCGTTGCATTCCACGCAGAATACAAGTTGGCAAGGGTGACGCTCCACCAGGTGAAGTTGTAATGGTCATCAGCGCACTGTGTTGAAGCCACGGCCATAGAGTAGGGGAACGCCGATCTTTAGGCGCCGTCGTCCGAATTCCTTTGAATGACCGCCGGTGGCGTCTCCTCCTGGGCTGATGGATCGCACGCTACGAGTGTCGACTAGACGTCAATAAGATGGATAAGTTTCGTGGCATGAAGCGTATCTATCTCGACCAGAACATGTGGATTGAGTTGTCGCGCGTACGTCTGGGAAGTGCCGGAGCAAAGAAGGAGTTCGTCGAGTGCTACGAACTTGCGAAGTTTGCCGCCGCTCACGGCCTCGCGTCTTTTGTCCTGTCGCAGACTCACATGTACGAGACCCAGAAGCGCCAAGATTGGAACAAGAGGCTAGACGTCGTAGAGACTATGATTGAGATTTCGCGCCTCCACGCGATCAGGCATGTCACCAGTGTTGTGCCGATGGAAGCTGACTTTGCGATCGGTGTCCTCCATGGCTACACGTCGACACCGCCAAACATTTTTGGCTTCGGAATCAGGGACATGCTCGCCAGAGATCTCGATGAACAGCCATTTCCGCGTGATCTAGATCCTCGGAAACTCGGCTACAGGGAGTCTTTTGTCACGTTGGCGGACAGGCTGTCGCTTCTGCATAGGTGGGACGTGTTCCTGCTTGCTGGCGCGCCCCCGTGGATTGCGGATCGTCGGATTCGCCGTGTTCTGCTGGAGATCGACCTGGTGTTCGCGGCGGACCAGTCGGGAGTGGCGGACAAGATCAAGGCTCACGATCTGAAGGGAGGGGAACTGGAAGATGTCCTGATGCATTACACATTAAGTGAGGTCCGGCACGAGTTATTTCGTGCGGCGAGTGAGCGCGGTATCCCAGGGGAGGCGTTGGTTGAATTCGTGATTGCCGAGCCAGCCAGCATGCTGCGCATGCTGCCAAGTCGGCACGTCGTGCACGGCATGTATATGCAGCATGCGCAGCGCCAGAAGGATTGGAAGCCAAACGATCTGCACGACATTACCGCGGAGTAATTGTCAATACCTGTGGATTGGTGTTTTTCAGGCGACCTCCGTTCCGGTCGGGGTGGCCGGGTTGTCGGCCGGTTCGGGTGGGGTGATGTCGACGGGTCGTTCGAGCAGTTTGCCTTTGTGGAACACCGCTCCGGCCCGGACCAGGGCGACCAGGTGCGGGGCGTTCACCGCCCGCCAGCGGGCTTGTGCGGCGTCAATGAGCTTGTAGGCCATGGCGATACCCGCCGCGCGGGAACCCGGCCCCTTGGTGACCTTGGTGCGCAACCGGACCGTGGCGAAGGTCGACTCGATCGGATTGGTGGTGCGCAGATGTACCCAGTGCTCGGCGGGATAGTGGTAGAACTCCAGCAGCACATCGAGGTCGTCAACGATCTTGGCCACGGCCTTGGGGAACTTGGCGCCGTAGTCCAGTTCGAAGGCTTTGACCGCGACCTGCGCGTGGTCGATGTCCTCGGCGCCCGCGATTTCCCGCATCGCCGCGATCGCCCCCGGATGCGCCGACTTCGGTAGTGCGGCAAGGACATTGGCCTGCTTGTGAAACCAGCACCGCTGCTCACGGGTATCGGGGAACACCTCACGGACCGCTTTCCAGAACCCCAGAGCACCGTCCCCGACCGCGAGCACCGGGGCGCGCATGCCACGGCGCCGGCAGTCCCGCAGCAGATCCGCCCACGAGTCCGCTGATTCGCGGTACCCGTCGGTCAGCGCGACCAGTTCCTTGCGGCCGTCGGCGCGCACCCCCAGCATCACCAGCAGGCACAGTTTGTCCTGCTCCAGGCGGACCTTGAGATGGATGCCGTCCACCCACAGGTACACATAATCGGTGCCCGACAGGTCCCGGCGGCCGAACGCGGCGGCCTCGTCCTGCCACTGCGCGGTCAGTCGGGTGATCGCCGGAGCCGAGAGCCCCGCCCCCGAGCCGAGGAACTGCTCCAACGCCGGACCGAAGTCGCTGCTGGACAGGCCATGCAGGTACAGCAACGGCAGCACCTCGGCCATCTGCGGGGACTTACGCGCCCACGCCGGCAGTATCTTCGACGAGAATCGTTGCCGCTCACCGGTTTCCGGATCGACCCGTTTGTCGTTGACCCGCGGCGCCTTCACCTCGATCGCCCCAGCGCCGGTGAGCACCTCCCGGACGTTGTGGTGGCCGTTGCGGACCACCAGCCGGTGCCCATTCTCGTCGACCTGATCGACGAACTGGTCGACATAGGCGGCGACCTCGGCCTGCAAAGCGGCGGCCAGCATCTGCCGGGCACCGTCGCGGACAATCTCATCCAACAACGACCGACCGGCACCGCTGCGGGTGTCGTTGGCCTGCGCGACATCGTGAACTACGGTGAGCACGGGCGTGCCTTCCCAACCAGCGCGCCAACGCCGGTCTTGATCAGAAACGAACTGGACTTGTGATCATCCCCGGGAAGGCGCGCCCACATTCACGCCGCCCTACCAAGGCTCATCCACAGGTTCTGATCATTGCTCATTACCGCGCTCGGCGTCGCGGTTCCGTACTGCGATGCCGTAGCAACTGAGCGTCACTGGGTGACGCTGTTGCGCCGGCGCAAGATTGACGAGGAACATGGCAC
Organism: Mycobacterium sp. 48b; assembly: GCF_048282725.1. Taxonomy (NCBI): domain Bacteria; kingdom Bacillati; phylum Actinomycetota; class Actinomycetes; order Mycobacteriales; family Mycobacteriaceae; genus Mycobacterium; species Mycobacterium sp. 48b. The sequence goes on along the minus strand of NZ_JBLVUL010000001.1, from coordinate 7,075,816 downwards.
GACACTGTTGGCGTCGCCGGCGGAGTTAACCGAATATCTCGCATGTCTATAGCCTGAGAAGATTTATCGCAATGCTCCACAGCGCTTCATCACGATGGGGATGCCGTTGAGGTTGTCCAGGTGTGACCGCGCTCCGGGACGCGACTTGCTGCTGACGCTCGTGTCGGTGCTGGGTTCTACTCTTCCGATAGATGGAGACCGGTGTTCTGCCGGGTCGATGAATGAGGGGGAGCAGTGACCAGTCAACGAAAACGAGATGAAAGCGAAAGACTGCCGGGATTTCTTGATCTGCATGGGTTGGACGGTCCGACGTTTGATGTAGCGGCTGGCTGGGCGGCGCAGGATGTTCGCGGCGGAGATTTGAGTGTTCCGATCGGATTTGATGCCAGCGGCGCGGTCGTCGCGCTCGATTTTTCTCGGTGGACCGGCCTAGATGACCACGTCTTGGTGGTCGGGAGCACTGGCGCCGGCACCACTACGCTATTACGGACCCTTGCGCTGTCGCTGTGTGTTACTCAGCACCCTTCGCATGCTGGCTTTTTCGTTGTCGAAGGCAAGGCGGACATACAGGAATACGCTGAGCTGGGTTCGAAGGTCCCACATTGCCGAGGTCACGTCACGTTCTCCGATGATCGTCGTGAGTGGACGGTACACCGGTTGACGCAAGCGCTGGTAGGTGAGGTTGATCGCCGGGAGAGATTCCTACAGTCCATGGGCATGGCTAGCATTGAGGGCTATCGGAACGTTCTGAGGGTCAATCCTGTTGACGATCCGGATCGGGCTGACGTTCCGGAAGCGCTCGTTCTGATTGACAATTTGTCATGGCTGCACGGAGAGAGCTTCGATAAGGCGATTCGCCTTCTTGCCGCGCAAGGTCATCGTCTCGGCTTGCGGATGGTGGTCAGTGTCCCGTATCTGCTGTGGGAATCGTTGAAATCTACCGGCTATTTCGATAGTTTTACGGCCCGAGTCGCGCTCGGCCTGGGCCGGCGGCAGGCCTCAGCGGTGCTCGGTACCGATGTTGCCGATGATCTTGGTTCGCCCGGGGATGCATACGTTAGTTGGCTTGGCGCACAGCCGATCCGTGTCAGGATCGCGACAGCGGACACGCCTGTTGCGGAAACATCGTGAGCCCTGAAGCTTCAAGTGGCTCACCTGCGGCCCAGCAGAACTGCCGGAGCTGGCGTCCTCCGTGTCTGCCGGCTGGACATCTAACCCCCTGGTCGGCGACCTTCTCGGGAAGCCCCACGGTGATTTCAGGAACGAGCTATTCGACTGTTGTTGGGGGTGAGGTCTGAGGCGCCGCTGTCCGGCCCGAAGGGCGAAGGGTGTGCCCGGAATTCTCACAGGATCCTTGGCATACCAGAGATCGGAGCGGTGCTCGCCATAGCGTTGAGGCGCGGACTTTAGAGCGTTCGCTCAATTCGCACACGAGCAGCGGTCTTCGGGGGCCTCATTCGTAGGTCGATGGTTGCACTCCCAGCGGCGATGGCGTCGGCAAGAGTCGCTTCCGTGAGCGCGATGTTGGCGGATTGCCTGGCTCGCCCGATCATCTCGGCGGCCAGCGTCTTGGGGTCATCGGCGGTTCCGACAATTCTCTCGGCAATGATCAATGATCAGTCTGTAGGTGTATGGCATGGCTGGATCCTGGCAGCGCAACTGCTGCGCACCAGTTAACTCCATTGCTATACCTAGTGTTTCTGGTTGTGGAAGACGGAGTCATCGGTCGGAGGATCGGGATATCGCTGGCCGGTTAGCAGCTCCCGCACGTCCCATTTCAGATCATCGTTGCGATGACTCTCGCAGATGGTTTTCGTCGCGACTTTCGAATGGGCCACGCGGTTCATCACGGCGCATAACAAGAGCACCCGAGCACTGGCGGCCAGGATGGCTATTTCCCGAGCGTCGTAGCGGTAGAGCGGCTGGTGCTTCAGCGCTCCATACCTGTCCCATAGGAGCCGCGCCCACTTCTGCGGATCGCCGACAAATTCCGTGAAGTGTTTACCCAGGTGCCGCGCAAGCCGTTCCGGCTGAACGTCTTTGCTGCTCTGGGGCTTGGCCCAGTTGGTGCTCTTCTTGTGGAAGTTGACCCAATACTCGATACCCGTGCAGAGGTCCAACAACTGACTCTCGGCTGGTGTACTGCGGGAGATACGATGCCGGGCTGTTAGAGGTCCGGTAGCACGATCATGCCGGTCGGATAGACGCAGCCATCTCCTGATCCCGTCAACCCCGCCGATCGTCTCGTACCGCAGCAGAGGGAATGACAGGTGTGGGTCCGGAGTCTCCGTCCCGACGGGCAGTTGCATAAGACGGTCCGACCAGAGCTTCGCGTTCGACGTCTCGCTCGGTTCGATGAGGGCGAGTCGGACGTAACCGCCGTCTGCCCGCACGAAGCCGTCCCAGCACAAGCTCACAAGGTTCTGGATCGAGATCAGGGTATTCATGTGCTCACGCCAGTCGATGGGTGACCGTGAGACGGAAGAGACGCTCAACGGAGTGAAGACCCGCTGATCATCTTTTGGACCAGTCACGGCGAAGTGAGTAGATACCGAGATGGATCGGGATGGTGACAACGACGTCGTTTGCTCTGGTGCTGACTCGATTCGCGTTGTGATGACCTTGGGCCGGCGATGCTGATCATGCTCGACGTCCGTCGTCGATCCCGTGATGGCTGACCAGTACTCCATGCCAGGAAAGAAGGCGGTCATTTCGTAGAACTTCGAGGACTTAAGTTCGTCGAACCTGAAGCCCACGGCCATCCCGCGTGCGAAGTAGTACCGGCTCGACGCTTTCGGACCTCCGGCCGTTCGATGACCACCGATACGGGTTACGTCGAAGAAGAGGGTGCCGTGTACTTCCGAGACCGCGAGCAGCGAGTCCGGCATGAGTTTATGTTCGGGAATTGTGTCGAAGAATGAACCGAGCGGCAGCGGGGCGAGGACGGCAACTTTGACGCGATTCGCATCTTTGACGATGTTGGCGGCGTAGTTCTTGCTCTGCCAGTTGGCCTCGCCGAAGAAAGGCCAGATGTAACCGACCACGCCTGCCAACGTGTCCTTGATGAGCTGATCCACACCATCCCCCAGACATACGGTGGCGAGGCGGAGCCGCCCGGAGCGCGGCCGCGTCTAAACAATCATGGATGACATCTCCGACAAGATGCGGCAACGCATGCGTAAGACGTGAGTGTGCCCGCGCCGAGCCGATGCTTGCCCCGCCAGCAGCACTGCTCGGGCGCGTGCCGCACATCAGTACAGGAAAATGACACGCGGTTGAGACTATTTGCGCGTGACATGGCGTGAGACTGCCAGCATCGCCGCAGGTCAGAAGGTTGGAATATGGCATCCGATTTGAGAACCGACAGCTTGCTTGCTTGGCTTCCTCCGACGACGACGACGCCTGTCGGTTGCCATGCTCGATGGCGCATTGCCATCTGAGATGGCGCAACTTGGCGCGTGCGATTTTTGGATGGCAATGGTTCTGCGAGTGCCGCTGGTCTTCTGCTGATCCTGCTGACGACTGGCAGATCCGAGATCGGTCTTGGCGCACGCAGGCGTCGACGTCCTTGATGACGGAGCGTGTTGCTTTGTGTGGGGTTAGTACTTCGCCAACAAACTCAATGACGGCGACGGTTGACCGCCGCCCAGTAAGATCTGGGTGGCCGCGGGTTGTCAGATGTACATGCCGCCGTTGACTCCGATGACTTGTCCGGTGATGAATCCGGCGTCGTCGGTGCACAGGAATGCTGTTGCGGCGGCGATGTCGTCTGGAGTTCCGCAGCGTCGGACCGGGACCATGGTAGCCAGAATATCCAGTGGTGGAACGGTTCCCAGGTCGACTCCGCCGCGCGCCATAGGGGTGTCCACGATCGATGGTGGGATGGTGTTGGCGGTGATGCCTTGTGGCGACAGCTCGAATGCCAGTGCCTTGGTGAGTGCGATGACACCACCTTTGGATGCGACGTAGTGCGCTCGTTCAGGCGCCCCGGACTGGGCGCTGGACGATGAGATGGTGACGATGCGGCCCCAGCCGGCCGACTGCATGTCGGGAACGGCCGCTTGGATGCAGGTGAATGTTCCGGTGAGGTTGATCGAGATGAGCCGGTCCCATTGTTCGGCAGTGATGCTGGTGATCGGCACGGGTGTTCCGACGTCGACGCCGGCGCTGGTCACGATGATGGCGATGCGGCCCAACTCGTTTCGGACGGTAGCCATCGCCGCCGTGACGGCGTTTCGGTCGGTGACGTCGACTTCGATGGCGATCGCGGTGGCGCCCTGGGCGGTCAGTTCGTCGGCGTGAAGGCGGGCGAGGCCGGCTTGGCGGTCCAGTAGTGCGATGGGGTGGCCGGCCAGTGCCAGTCGGCGGCCGACGGCAGGTCCGATGCCCGAAGCTGCGCCGGTGACGACAGCGACGCGCGAGGCGGCTAGGGACGCGGGATCGGTCAAAGGATTGCCTTTCGCAGGGGGGCGCGACGGTTCGATGCTGCGATCGTGGTGCAGGCATCGGTCAGCGGATGGCGACGTCGAATAGGCGGACGCCGAAGTACCCCGAACACTAGGTTAGGCGTTCGCCTAAAGCAAGGCTACTTCGAGAGCGGCGGCTGCGCCCCGGCGCTGGGTTCGTGTTCGGCGAGCTCGTAGTCGTTGAGAAACTCGCGCACCAGGTCCATGGTGTTGGCGTGCCCCGTGGTGATGCCCATGGCGGCCTCCAGCACGATCAGTCGGCCCAGGGCGGCGATGAGCACTGAGACCACATCGGGTGCGATAGCGGGGTTGCCGGGGCGGCTGCGCAAGATGAAGGTCAACGCGGCGACCTGGGCTTCGCGGAACTTCTCTGCACCGGCCGCCAGTTCGGCGCGGATCTCCTTGCGATGATTGCCCAGGGCCATGAATTCGGTCAGCAGTCCCACCCCGCGCGGATCAACGGTCAAGTCCCACAGTGCATGCAGTGGTTGATCAGCATTCAATGCGGTGCGCTGGGTTTCCAGACTGGCCTCGCTGCCGCGACGCAACACGGCTAGGTACAGCTCGTCCATGGTCGGGAAGTAGTAGTAGACCAGCGCCCGCTGAACGCCGACTTCTTCGGCGATCCGACGCGACGTCGCTGCGGCGTAGCCCTCGGTGAGCATGATGTGCGCGCAGGCATCCAGGATTTTGTCGCGCGTACCGGTGTCGCGCGTCCCGGTCCGATTCGATTTCGCCATGGTGTGGTCCGCCTTGCGTTCGCTGCCGCCACTGGGGCGCTCTCACCTTTTCCTTGACCGCCCCAGTCTTCGAATGCTAAGCATATGCCTAGCTACGAACTAGGCGATCGCCTAATTAGGTGCCTCCGCTTTAGGGAGTGGGCGGCGTTGCGAGAAAGGGGACGGCGTTGACGGTGCGTACCGAGCAGATCGAGAAGGCTGACATATTCACCGAGGAGGCGGTCATCAATGACCCCTACCCGTACTTCGATGCCCTGCGCTCGCGGTGTCCCGTGCACGCCATCGCCCAGCCGGGCGTTCTGGCGGTGACGGGCTACGACGAGGCGATCGAGGTGTACCGCAATGACGTGGTGTTCTCGTCGTGCAATGCGATGGGCGGCCCGTTTCCGCCGTTCCCGGTGGAGCCGGACGCCCAGGACATCACCGAGCTTGTGCAGAGCAACCGCGGCCATTGGGTGTTCAACGAATTCATGGTCACCAAAGACGGTGCCGCACATGAGGATGAGCGCAGTCTTTTGCGGCGGCTGATGACCCCCAAGCGGCTCAAGGAAAATGAGGCCGAGATGACTGGTCTGGCCGATGCATGCATGGACGGGTTCCTTGACCAGGGCCACTGCGAAGTGGTCGCCGACTACGGAAAACCGTTCACCACCATGGTTATCGCCGACCTGCTTGGTGTGCCCGACGGTGACCGCGACCATTTTCGCAAGATCTTCACCGGCCAGCATGTCGCGATGGCCGGTTCAGACACGCCGCTGCCGGACAATCCGTTGGAATACATGTACGAGACGTTCAGCAGTTACATCGAGGACCGCCGGCGCGAGCCCCGTGAGGATGTCTTGACCGCGTTGGCGACCTCGACCTACCCCGATGGTTCGTTGCCGCAGGTCGAGGATTTGGTGCGGTTGGCGACGTTCCTGTTCGGCGCCGGCCAGGACACCTCGGCGCGGCTGATGGGGTCGGCGCTGCGGATTCTGGCCGACGATCAGCAGTTGCAGGCCACCCTGCGGGCTGATCTGCGCCGGGTGCCCGACTTCATCGAGGAGGTGCTGCGCCTGGAAAGCCCCACGATGAGCGATTTCCGGATGACCCAGAAGCGCACCCAGATCGGTGGGGTCGATGTTGCGGCAGGGACCACGATCATGCTGCACCCGGGAGCGTCCAACCGCGACCCACAGCGCTTTCCCGACCCGGCAACGTTCCGCTTGGATCGCGAAAACGTCCGCGAACACATCGCTTTCGGCCGTGGTGTGCACTCCTGCCCCGGGGGGCCGTTGGCCCGCGCCGAGGGCCGCGTCACCATCGAACGTTTTCTGACCCGCACCGCCACGCTGACGTTGTCCGAAGAGCATCACGGGCCTGCCGGAAACCGGACCTTCCGCCACGACCCGACCTACATCATCCGTGGCCTGTCGGATCTGCATTTGGAGTTCACTCCGGCCTGAGCGCCAAAACCGGACCGGCCAAGAACAGGACCCATTGTGGCGACATCCCCACCCACCGACGGCGCAGAACAACCCGGACCTGACAGGGTCCGCAAGCTCAACGCTGTAGTGACCGCCTGCTCTCGGCAAGCCATCTCGGTCCTCATCAACCACCTCAGCGTCTGAAAGGTAGCAACGTGCGCGTGAGCATCACCCCCATCTCAGAGTCGATCGGTGTCGAAGTGCTCGGCTTGACCAGTAACGATTTCGCCCATGAGCAAACAGCCACCCAATGCCGGCAGCTGCTAGCGGCACATGGGGTCATCGTCTACCGCGAAGCCCACATCACCGATGCCGATCTGGTGACTTTCAGCCGAATGCTCGGTGAGGTCGTTGTCGCTGGCGCCGGGGGCCACCCTGACTTCCCCGAGATTTCGCCGGTCACCATGGACCCGTCCAAGAGCACGTTGGCGGGTCTGCGGCGGAGCACCATCTTTTGGCACACCGACGGATTGACCGACACCGTGCCCCAGAAGGCGACTCTGTTGACCGCCCGTGAGGTGGCCGACGACGGTGGTGACACCGAGTTCGCCAACACCTACGCCGCTTACCAGTCCCTCCCGCCGGAGAAGAAGGCTGAACTGGACGGCTATCGCGTGGTGCACAGCGTGGCAGCATCGCAGTTGCTGCTCGAACCCGATCCGACACCCGAGCAGCTCGAAAAATGGAACCGGGCACCCTCACGCGAACACCCACTGGTCTGGACCCACGCTGACGGCCGCAAATCTCTACTGATCGGCGCTACGGCCGGTGACATCGTCGGGATGGACCATACAGACGGCCGCGCGGTACTCGACGACCTCCTCGACTGGTCGACTCAGCCGCAGTTCGTCCTGCACCACACCTGGACGGTCGGTGACCTCGTCGTCTGGGACAACACCGGAATGTTGCACCGCGCCATGCCGTATGAGCCGACCTCCCGGCGGCTGATGCACCGCACCACTCTCGTCGGCGAGGAAGTGATCGCGTGAGCGCACTTCCGGCCTGGACCACTCCGCGCACCGCCATCGTCACCGGCGGCGGATCCGGTATCGGACTGGCCATCGCCCGACGACTCTCGGCTGAAGGCGCGACGGTAGCCATCTTCGACCGCAATGCGGACGCAGCCAGCGCCGCGGCCAACGCCATCACCACCGCCGGCGGCCGAGCCATCGGCTACGGCGTGGACGTCACCGACCGATCCCTGATCGACACCGCAGTCGCCGAAGTCACCCAAACACGGGGCACACCAACAATTCTGGTGAACAGCGCCGGGCTCGACGGCTTCGAGAAGTTCCTCGACATCAGCGCCGACAGTTGGCAGAAGATCCTGGCCGTCAACCTCACCGGGACCTTCGACTGCTGTCAAGCAGTCGCGCCGCACATGGTCGACGCCGGCTGGGGCCGCATCGTCAACATCTCCTCCTCCAGCGCCCAGACCGGCAATCCGCTCATGACGCATTACTCTGCGGCCAAGGCCGGGGTGGTCGGATTCACCAAAGCCCTTGCCCAAGAACTCGGCCCGCGAGGTATCACCGTCAACACCATTCCTCCAGGTTTCATCAACACGCCCATGCTGCGGCGCACCGAGGACCGCGGATTCCTGGGACCGGGCATCGATGCGGCCGAGGCCACCACCCCGGTACGCCGCGTCGGGCAACCCGAAGACATCGCCGCCGCCTGCGCCTACCTGGTACGCGAAGAGGCCGGCTACATCACAGGACAAATCATCGGCGTCAACGGCGGAAGGACCATCGGCTGACATGGCACGTATCGAACCTCTGAACCCCAAAGAATTTCCGAAAGAAATGCGCACGGCCTTGGCGGCGCTGCGCCCGCCCAATCCCCGCCACCAGCCGCTGGCCACCACCGACCGGCCGAAAGCCCTGCACGTCTTGGGCGCCATGGCTCATCATCCCGCTTTGGCCCAGGCGTATTTTCCCCTCAACGGCCATCTGCTGTTGGGTACCACGCTCAGTGAGCGGCATCGAGAGCTACTGATCATGCGGGTCGCTGCGGTGCGCAAGTGTGGCTACGAATGGGCCCAGCATCTGTTCGTCGCACGCGACGCTGGGCTGACCGACGAGGAGATCGGACGGATCGCCTACGGGCCTGAAGCGCCGTTCTGGAGCCCGCTGGAGGCCGCCATGCTCAAAGCGGTCGATGAGCTCATCGATCCGGGCGTGATCAGCGAACCGACCTGGCAGACGCTGGCCGCCGAATTGAACACCCAGCAGCTTCTCGACCTGATCTTCACCGTTGGCAGCTACGACATGCTGGCGCGGATGTTCAGCTCGCTGGGCCTGACCATCGATGACGATATCCCCGCCCTGATGGCCCGATACGACGAGCTGTTCGCATGAGCGGCCCGGTAGCCGTCGTCACCGGCGCCAGCCGTGGTGCCGGTGCCGGCATCGCCGCCGCGCTGGGCAGCCATGGCGCCACGGTGTATGTGACCGGGCGCACCGAAAAGTCCGGTGAAGCGGCACTTCCCGGGACCATCTACGAAACCGTTGAGCGCGTCAACGCCGCAGGCGGACAAGGGATCGGGGTCCGCGTGGACCACGGCGACGATCAGCAAGTCGCGGCGCTGTTCGATCAGATCCGCGACGAACAGGGCCGGGTCGACATCCTGGTCAACAACGCCGCCATCATCCGCGACGAGATGATGGACCGCACCAAGTTCTGGGAGGAACCGCTCAGCGTCATCGACACTCTCGATGTCGGGGTACGCAGCAGCTACATTGCCACCGTCATGGCCGCTCCACTTATGTTGCCGCAACAAAAAGGGCTTGTGGTCTTCACCTCATCGTCCGGCTCGGTCCATTACGCATTTGGGCCCGCCTACGGCGTTCCCAAAGCAGCAGTCGACAAGATGGCCGCCGACATGGCCGTCGATTTCGAAGAATTCAGCATCACCACGGTGTCCATCTGGATGGGATCACTACTCACCGACCGTGTCCGGTCGATCATCGCATCCAACCCGAAAAAGTTCGGTCACATCCTCGACACCGCCGAGACCCCCGAGTTGACCGGCCACGTGATCTGGGCACTGTTCAACGACCCGGAGGCGATGAACGTCAGCGGCCGCACCCTGATCGGCGCCGAACTCGCAGAACGCTACGGGATCACCGACGAGCACGGCCGCCAACCTCCCTCCTACCGCACCATGTTCGACGTACACCCGCACAGCCAATACGCCCACAAAATGAGATGAAACGAGGCCCCATTGGGGCCTCCGAGAAGGTTGCCAACAGTGCCACGTGCACCGTGGCAGGTGCACGCAGAACTCGGATCCGCCATCTGGATGGCAAAAATGTGTACGCCAACTCCGTGGCAACGCCGGGAGAGATACAGGTAGGGGAGTTGCCTCCCGCCATTGAGAATGGCAACCGACACTACCGCCCGAGAATGTCCCCACCCAGCCACCGCAAACTAATTTTCGTGTCGCGGACCGCGTCAGCTTCGGCGACTTCCGACCTTAGCGCGCGAAGATCGATGAATTGGCGCGAGCGGGCAAACGAGGTGATGGCTGATGCGCCATTTGTCCGCCGCAAGCCTGGAACCGCGGTTCGATGCGGATACCGCCGATTTGGCCTGGTCACGGGGTCGCTGGTGGATGGTCCCATTGACCGGATGGACCGGCCACAGGTTGCGCAGCGAGGCGGCCGGCGGCGAAATCGACACCTTGGTTGATCAGGCCGTCGTAGCCCGAGGAGGTGTGGGCGGCGAAGTCCATTCCGTCTGAGCAGACGGCGTCCTGCGGAGCACAGACTTTGAGGGTTTTGCCCTGATACTGCGGACCGATGACGACCGGGGGTTCTCCGAGGAAGTTCATCGCCCGAACGTTCGGTGTGCCGTAAAGGACAACGGCGGCCACGTTGTCGGCGACTTCGGGCTGCAACGGTTTGGGCACCGTGGCCGGGTCGACGCCGTCGGGCACAGCGGCCGAGGTGACAAAGCCCATCACGGCCGCGCCTTGGGAGTATCCGCCGAGCACCATCTTCGTTTCAGGGCAGTCGGCCGACATCTTGGTGACGTGCGCGCCCGCGTCGCGGATCCCGTCCACACCGGTGGCCCATTGATCGGTGGCCGGATAGTTGACCGGATACACGCCAAAAGACCTGTCGCCCAGGCGGTGTCGCAAAGTATCGGCAAATACCTGCCCGGTCGGGCCGAGGCCTGGTGCTTCACCGGTGCCGCGGGCGAAAACCACTTCCACCTCAGGACAGGGCTGCGCCCAAGCGATCGGCGGCCAACCGCCCAGCCCCAGCCCTGTCCCTACGAACACCACAGCAGCGATGCGAGCAACCAAATGTTTGAACACGTTGTTTCCCTTGGTCGTACGAATGCGGCATTGAACTAGCGACGGCCGGTCGGTGCCGGTCGCCGGTCGGCGGGTGGAGCTCATCATTGATTGTGTGGGCGTTGCTGCACCCGTGACAGGGCCGCGGTGAGCGACTCGCTGATTGGGAACGCCTGGTTGTGGCCGCAGAGAGTGAGCAATCTTGACACCGGCCGGCTGGGAACCAGCGCCCAACGGACGTCGGTATCGGCGCAGTGGACGTTGATGGTGTGAAGAGCCGTGATGCCGGAGGTCCCCATGAAGTCGATCGTGGTCATGTCCAGCACCAGCCATTCACACCACGTCGTGTGACGAACCTGGTCGACCAGCTGGTCGGCGTTGGCGGCATCGATGTCACCGTCAACCCTGAGCAGTCCGCCGGTGCGGCCCCAGTGCGTCGTGAAGCGGGCCCGGCCGTGCTCGCGGCGGGCACCGGCAATACCCCGAACTGGTCCGCCGCCCGGCGCATGCGCAGTGGCTGTCAGGACAGACATCATCGACCCCCTTCAGACGATGATTCGCTCTGCTGGGTTGTATGCAGGGAGCCTGCCAGCCTGCTCCCCGCGACATTCCGCGGTGGGCTGTGGGCTCAACCTTGCTAGAAAAAAATACGCCCTAACCGCAGCGCTCGGCAACCATTTGTCGACAGTTCAATTCCGGGTCAGCCGGCAGGCTGTTTCACCCGTCGACCTCGTTGAATCTCGACACGGGTGTGACGTTGGCTATGACAGTGCTAGGAGCGCATCAAACTTTTGCCCGGCATGAGAACGGTGTGGTGCATTCGCCGAGGCGATAGAGCTCACCAGGGCCTGTCGAGGGCCCAACTTCCTGATGAGGCAGACGGGTCGTGCCGCTTGTCGGCCAGTCGTCGCGCATCGACCTCACGACATGCCGAAATGTCTCGGCATTCTCAACTGCGATTGGCAGTCATGATTGCGGTCAGCTCCTGCAATGAGTCCACACGCAGATCAGCAAGCGCCGCTTCCTCTTTGAGAGCATGCAGATAGCCCCACGGGCCGCGCCGAACGAAGACTGTACGCATCCCGGCCGCGCGAGCGGGCAGCATGTCGTTGTCGATGCGATCGCCCACATACAAGATGCTCTCGGCAGGAACGCGCGCTTCCGAGATCACACGGATGAAGAACGCGGGGTCCGGTTTGGCCACTCCCCACGCCGCCGACGAAGCAACGAAGTCAGCCTCCAAGCCGTCCGCAGACAGCACTTGCTCGATCACCGCAGGCTGGTTTCCCGCGACACCGACTGCCAACCCGAGCTGACGGACAGCGGCGACACATTCCAAAGCGTCGGGATACAGATCGCTCTGACCAGGGTCGACGCCCGCAGCAGGCCGATCGACACCAATCACGTCCCACAGATCGTGGTGATCCTTGCCCATCGCGATCAAGGCCCCCACCACTCCGCACAAAGTGAACGGGGTCAGACCCAACCGCTGAGCCAGCGCAGTCCACATCCGGGTTTCATCGACCAACGTCTCGCCGACGTCGAACACCACACAACGGATCTGTGCCCAGAACCCCAAGTCCACCGACCGAGGGTTTCACACCACCGACCGGAACCGGCCAGAAGGCTATTCATGGCCATAGAGCGGTTGTGGTCTGCGGATCGGACGCGGACACGGAACGGCCCCGTTTCCTGTGGCTGCATGGGGGAGCCAGCGGACAACGAGGCAGTACCGGGTCGGTTCAGTGGGATCTACCCGGGGCCAACTGTCCCTTCTCGGAAATTCACTGGGACCTGTGGAAACGCGGTGCTACTTTTCACGGCGTGACCACGTTCTGCCATGGCTGTGAGCCGCTCGCCGGGATGCGCGAAGCATCCGCGGCGAGTTTGTGGTGTGTGGGGACCGTCGGCGCTGTGCGCATCACCTGGCCGTCGGCCGTGCGCAATTCCCTGGCGTATCGCTGCCGCTTCCGGTCGATCCGTCGACGAAATCTCACCCTGTCAATGGGTGCGCGCCCTGGTCGGCAGCAAGGGCTCCACGAACAATCTCACAAATCTCTCAACTTCGCTGTTGTCGCTGACAGGAACGTCGCCTGACGTTTCTGTAGTTTGTCGCGCCGAATTATGGTGGTAAGCAACAGATTACGAAGAAATATCTGCTCGACAATCTCATCTCCCTCGGTGCATGCTGTTTGCGGCAACGCCGACAGGCGAACGTGTGCAGAGCGGCATGACGATCGAAATCACCTGTTGCGTCAGACCTTTGAAAATTGAACAATGTGGCATCCGCGCTCGTGGCGGAACTGGTATACGCGCTCGGCTCAGACCCGGGTGCCCAATGCGGGCATGCAGGTTCAACTCCTGCCGAGCGCACGAGAGCCCTCGATCTTGTGGACTATGGAATCGATGCGCGCGCCACAAAGTCGCGAGCGTTGTCGAACGGGTCGTTGGTGAAATCGTGTATCACCCTTGGTTCTTACCCATGACTTCCGGGTTCGAATCCCGGGCGGCCCACGGAGGAACCACATGCGGCGCCGTTAGCTGAGTTGGGATAGCACCAGACTCTTAATCTGGGGACGGGGGATCGAAACCCTCACGGCGCACCCATGGTGATGCTGTGGAGGTGCAACAGTTTTGCACATCAGTCCTCCACGGGCAGAACGGGTTCGAGTCCCGTCACCCATGTCAAACCTGTCCCGCGACGACAACCAGAGAGGAGGCACGCGGTCATGAAGCACTTTCGCCAACACAGAAATCGCCCGTACACCGTGACGGTGTACAACGCCGACTACCGCGTGCTGACCTACGTGACCTGGCAGGAGGCGGTTCGGCTGCTGCTGCGGGGTTCGGTCTATGTGATCGAGCGCCACAGTCCGGCCGTCCACATACAAAGCCCGTCGACGGTCGTCGAACTGCCGGTGTCCGTCGCGCTGCGTGAGTACGTCCACGTGCCGTACCGGGTCCGCCATCGGGTGAGTCGTGTCGGGATTCTGGAACGTGACCGCTATACCTGTGCGTACTGCGGTGGGCACGGCGACACGTTGGATCACGTAGTGCCCGAGTCGCGTGGTGGTGACAACACCTGGCTGAATCTCGTCGCCGCGTGTGCACCGTGCAATGGGCGCAAAGGCAACCGTACGCCCGAAGAGGCCGGGATGCGGATGCTCTGGGAGCCCTACGAGCCACGCAGCAGGGACCGCTACCGTGTGCCCGAGATGGCCTGACCAACGGCCCCCACCCAGCCGGCGGGGCGGACGACAGAATCGAGAAAGTCTTCCGCCCCGCCCGCTCCTTACCTCGTAGCTCTGGCGGCTCAACGACGGTCCGTTGGTGTAGTGGTAGCACACCTGGTTCTCAACCAGACGGCAGGAGTTCGACTCTCCTACGGACTACACGCCTTCGCTGGTAGATGTCGGGAAGTGTGGCAGAACGGTAATGCAGCGGCTTGCTAAGCCGTCGCCGCGGTGATCCTGCGGCTGGGGGTTCGAATCCCTTCACTTCCGCTGTGACGGTAGCTCAATCGGTAGAGCGCCAGGTTGTGGTCCTGGTCGTTACGGGTTCAAATCCCGTCCGTCACCCCACGTACGTCGATGCCCCTGTAGCTCAAGCGGATAGAGCGTCGTCCTCCGACGGCGAAGGTTGGCGGTTCGAGTCCGTCCAGGGGCGCGGTACCTGATGCCGGCGTAGCTCAAGTGGAGAGAGCGCCTGTTTACGAAGCAGGAGGTTGCTGGTTCGAGTCCAGCCGCGGGTGCGCCCGCTGAACCGCACTCGGCCGGTCCTCGCCGGCTACACCTGGGCGGACATGAAGTTGATATGAAGTCGGCGGCGACCGGCGTTGTTGTCCGCAGAATGTCAGGGTGACGATGTCGGTCCCCTCCCGCGATCAGCGACGTGCGGTCAGCCCGCTGATTCGTGTGTTGGGTGTTGCCGAGGAGTCCGAGGGGCTCGATCCGCCAGCCGCTGACGACCGCGGCGAGGTTGTCCGCCTGACCCGCCAGCAGGAGCTGCGGCAGGCCCGCTACTACCGGGGACTTCTGGAGGCGCGGCGGGCTGAGATCGATGACGAGTTGGCCCGTGACTGCGAACTGCTGGTCAGGCACTTGGCCGACGGTCGCAACCGGCGTCGGATGCCACGCCTTCGTGAAGCCATCCGGCGTAACCGCCGTGAGCAATACCAGATCGACTGTCTGTTGGAATCGCTGAACATGAGGTTCTTTCGGCCGCGGCCGATGCCGCTTCCGGACCTCCGTTTCACCATTGAGATCGAAGCCACCCGGCACGGCTACCGGATTCGGATTCCCGAACTGGATCAAGTCGTGACCGCAGCCAGTCGCGATGACGCGGAGATGACGGCCCGCGAGCACATCGCCGTGAGCATCGGTACGGCAATCAGCCGGATCGCGGTTCACATCAGCTCGGGGCGCTGCGCCACCTAGCCCGGCGAGCGTACGTACCGCGCCCGCCTCAGCCGGCGGCGCCCTCGATGGAGCGCGTAAAGGCGCACACCGTTGACATATGATCTTCTAATCTTTTTTCGCGACGGCAACGCGGAAAACAACTGTGGCTCAAGGCATAACGTTCTTGGTGTGGACTGCGCTCTACTGCTGGCGGTTAACATCCAGGTACAGTTTCCCTGTCATTCACCTTCGGGAAACGCTGTGGCCCAACTGTTTATGGGTAACCGGTCGATGGATGGTGACACCGTTCTGCGGGCGCTGCTACGTTCCCCCCGGTAAGAAACTCGCGAATACTGAGAGGCGCGCCGCCGCACCATGCTGAAAACTGTTGTCACTCTGGCTGTCGCCTGTTCGTTCGGGACTGGTGCATCGCTATCGAGCGCCATTGAGTCTGGAGCCCAGCCGATTCCAGCTCCGCCGGCGCCCGATGTCGCGCCTGGTCCCGGGGTCGACAACGGTGCGGTGCCGTCGGCTGCGGCTGGGATCCTGTCGACACCTGAGGGCTGGGCTCTGTCGGTCAAGGCGGTGGACGAAACGCAGCTCGATGTCGCGCCGCTGACCACTGCCGTCTCCTCACGCGAATACCTGGTGGGCGGAACGTTTCTGGGTGAGGTGGCCGGATCTGGCACAGCGCCGCTGGCGGGCGGCACGCTGGAGGCCGGGTATCAGATCGGGTGTGGCATCAGTGCTGATGTCGTCGACGCGAGGTTCGGGGGCAACATCACGCCCTCGCTGAGCTCTGTGGGCGTGCCGAGCGTCGGTGGCGGTCTTTTCGCGCAGATCCGCCCCACCCTCAAGCCGGGCACCGCGTCCGTCATCCCGGTGACGAAGATTGAATATGAGGGCGATTCGGCCCGTGTGACGATCACCGGCCTGCGGATCAAGATCGACAGCTGCGTCGGTCAGTCCTTCATTCGCTCGTACGCGACGTTCACCAGCTCCACCGCTGACACGCAGGATGTCGTCTCCTACGTGGGCGTGACCAAGGCCGTGTGAAGTCCGGACCTCAAATCCACACTTGCTCAACCATTTACGTTTCTCGAGAGGTATCAACAACTCAGATGACCAGGATTCTCGCTGCCCTGATGACGGTCGGTGCACTGGTGGTGCCGGCGCCTTACGCGACCGCCGCTCCCGAACCCGCTTTGCCGCACGAGCCGAACGCAGACGCTCTGCCGCCCGTCGACGGCGAACCCGGAACACCGCCGGACACCGGGACCGTCGGCTCCGCGGAACCGTCCGTGGTCACGACGCCCGATGGTTGGGTGCTGAAGCTCGCTGCCAGGGACGAGACCCAATTACCGATCCCGGCCCTGACCACCGCATCCTCATCGCGTGAGTATCTGGCCGGTGGAACCTTCACCGGCAGCATCAGCGGCAGCGGCACTACGTCACTGCGGGGCGGCACGCTCGAGGCGGGTTACCAGATCGGGTGCGGCATCGAGCTGAGCTCGGTCCGCCTGACCGGGAGCCTCGGCCTTTCCTCGTCGGTCAGCCGAACCGGCCTCGGCGGGATCAGCGCACCGATCCAGGGCAATGTGGAAGTGCGACCGAAACCTGGCGAGGTCATCGACGTCTCGGTCACCGAAATGAAGTTCAAGGGCAAGGATTCCCGGGTCACGCTCAAAGACGTGCACATCAAGATCGATGGGTGCGTTGGCCAGTCTTTTCTGCGGTCATTCGCAAAGCTGACCAGCGCAGCCCCGGGGTCCCAAGATGTCGTTGCCTACTACGGCGTGACCAAGACCGTCTGATCCACCTCTGCCCGCATCTGCGGATACGTCGGGTACTCGATGCCCGACAGGTACTGCACCGTGCGCACCACCTGGGACGAGTAGCCGAATTCGTTGTCGTACCAGACGTAGAGGATGACGTTGTCCTCGTCGACGATCGTCGCGTTGGCGTCGATGATGCTCGCCGCGCGTGAGCCGATGAAGTCGCTCGACACGGCGTCGGTCGCCGCGGTGTAGTCGAGGTTGCGGCTCAACGGGCCCGACAGGGACGCCTGACGCAGGTACTCCAGCGCCTCTTCCTTGGTGGTCGGGCGGTTCAGCTGCATGTTCAGGATCGCCACCGAAACATCCGGGGTGGGAACGCGGATCGAGCTGCCGCTGATCTTGGCCTTCAGGTCGGGCATCGCCTTGGCGACCGCGGAGGCCGCACCCGTTTCGGTGAGCACCAGGTTGAACGGCGCGGACCGGCCGCGGCGATCGGCGTTGTGATAGTTGTCCAGCAGGTTCTGGTCGTTGGTGAACGAGTGCACGGTCTCCACGTGGCAGCGCGCGATGCCGTACTCGTCGTCCATCGCCTTGAGCGGCGGGACGATCGCGTTGGTCGTGCATGACGCGCAGGAGAAGATCTGCTGCTCGAGATCGAGCGTGCGGTGGTTGACCCCGTGCACGATGTTCGGGACGTCGCCCTTGCCCGGAGCGGTCAGCAGGACCTTCGCGATGCCGGGGCGCAGGTGCTTGGACAGGCCTTCGCGGTCACGCCATTTACCGGTGTTGTCGATCAGGATCGCGTTGTCGATTCCGTACTCGGTGTAATCGACACTCGCCGGGTCGTCACTGTGGATGAACTTGATGACGTTGCCGTTGGCGATGAGGCTGTTGGTTTCGGTATCGACCTTGATCGTGCCGTCGAACTGGCCGTGTACCGAGTCGCGGCGCAGCAGCGACGCCCGCTTGGCCAGGTCGCCCTCGCCGTTGCTGCGGATCACGACGGCGCGCAGGTTCAGGCCGTTTCCGGACCCGGCTTTCTCGATGAGCAGGCGCGCGACGAGCCGGCCGATCCGGCCGAACCCGTAGAGCACCACGTCGCGCGGGCCTTGCGGTTCGCTCTTGTTCTCGCCGGTCACGTCGCTGAGCACCTGCGCGGTGAATTCCCGCACGGACAGTCCCGCATCGCTGGCGCGGTACGCCATGATCAGCAGGCCGAGGTCGATCTTCGACGGGCCCAGGTCCAGGTCGGCCAGTGCCTGCAGGAAGGGGAAGGTCTCCTCGACCGACAGTTCCTCACCGCCCACCTGCCGCGCGAACCGGTGGGTTCGCAGGATCTTGATGACGGACCTGTTCACCAGCGACCGGCTGTGCAGCAGGACCGTCACGCCCTTCGCCCGGTACAGGGTGCCGATGATCGGGATCATCGCCTCCGCGAGTGCTTCTTGGGCATTCCAGTGGGCGAGTTCTGGCGAGTTCAAATCAAGCGTCCTGTGGGTCGTGTGGGCTGGCCCCTCGGATGAGTAGCGCTTCGATGTTAACGACCGCCGTTTCTCACAATACGCCACGGTAGGGCGGTGAGATCAGCAGTGGCGCAGGTCACAGGTGGAATGATCGCGTTTGCAGGGGTCGAAAGGGGTCGTCATGCCAATCCCAGAGCAACCTCCCGGCGTCGAGATCGAGGAGGTCGAAGGCCACATCGTGACCGGCGTGCCCACCGCGATCTGCGCCTTCGTGGGGAGCTGCGCCCAGGGCCCTGTCGAAGAGCCGGTACGGGTCGCGTCCTACGCCGAGTTCGAGGGCACGTTCGGGGGATTGTCGGCCGACCGTGGTCTGGGATACGCCGTGCAGGACTTCTTCGCCAACGGCGGAGACTCGGCGATCATCCTCCGCCTGATTGCCGAGGATGGCGTCCTCACGGAAACCGACTACATCGGCGCGGGCTTCGAGGACGCCGACAAGGGCATCTACGCACTGGCGAAGGTCGATCTGTTCACGCTGCTGTGCCTACCGCCGCCGGTGCCGGACGGCGACCTACCGCAGACCGTGTGGAAGGCGGCGCTCGCCTACTGTGCTCGACGCCGCGCATTCCTGATCGTCGACGCGCCCGGCGCGGCTACCCCGAACACCGTCCAGAGCTGGCCGGCTGCCCACGCGCTGACCGGGGATGCCGCACGCAACGGCGCGGTCTACTTTCCCCGGATTCGGCGGCCCGACCCGCTGCGTAACGGGGCGGCGGGCGACTTCGCGGCGTGCGGAGCGGTCGCCGGCGTGATCGCCCGCACCGATGCCGACCGTGGCGTGTGGACGGCACCCGCGAATGCGGGGCTGGCCGGGGTCTCCGGGTTGACGGTGGTGCTCACCGACGGCCAGAACGGCACCCTCAACGCGTCCGGGATCAACTGCTTGCGGACGTTCCCCGGCAGGGGCCCAGTGGTGTGGGGTGCCCGCACGCTGGCGGGCACCGACGCCCTGCACGACGAGTTCAAGTACGTCCCGGTGCGGCGGCTGGCGCTCTACATCGAAGAGTCGGTGTATCGCGGCACACAATGGGCGGTGTTCGAGTCCAACGGGGAACCACTGTGGACGCGGCTTGGCCGCAGTGTCGGCGCCTTCATGAGGGTGCTGTTCCAGCAAGGAGCTGTTCAAGGGCAGACGGCGAAAGACGCCTACTTCGTGCGGTGCGACCGGACCACCATGACTCAGGACGACATCGACCAGGGCCTCGTCACCGTCATGGTGGGATTCGCGCCGGTGAAGCCCGCGGAGTTCGTTGTCATCCGAATCCAACTCTTGGCCGCGGCCCCGACGGGATAGCCACGCCTGTGCCCGCACCTGCAAGTCACCGCAGGGCGCTGCCGCCGAGCCACTTGTCCCACGGGACGCCCCAGTCGCCGTTCTGCCAGACGGGCAGGGGCTCGCCGCCGGTGTTGTGTACTTCGAATACGTCTCCGGGTTGGGAGAATTCGTAGAACCACCGGCTGTTGTCGGCGTTGACATTCAGGCATCCGTGCGACGTGTTGGTCTTGCCTTGGGCCCAGACCGTGCTGTCGAGTCGGTGGACATAGATTCCGCTGTTGGTGAGTCGCACCGCATTGCTGACCGTCAGCTTGTAGCCCAGCCGTGAATCGACGGGCAGTCCGTAGGTCGAGGAGTCCATGACGACGGAGGGGGCCTTGTCCATCACCGTGTAGACGCCCGGCTGGGTCCAGAACGAAATTGTCTTGCCTGCAATGGTTTCGGAGCCGCCCATGCCCATGGAAGTCGGGATCGTGCGGATCAGCTCGTCATTGCGGTAGACGCGGATCTGCTTGGTGGCGTCGTCGGCGATGGATACGTGAGATTCCCCGACGCGGAACGAAACTCGACCGGCTCCTTGGCTGTCCGCGGTCACGACCACCTCGGTGCCCGGGCTGTAGTAGCTCTGCGGCCGCCAATGGGCACGCTGGTCGTTGATCCAATACCAGGAACCGTCAACGGGCGGAGCGGTCTTGACGGACAGCTGCTTCTCCACGGCCGCACGGTCGGCAACCGGTCCGTCGAATTTGGCCACGATGACGGTGCCGACGCCGTACGTCCCACCGTCGACCAGCTTGGCGCCCGAGGTCGTGGTGAAACTCACCGGAGCCTTCTCGCTTGATGTGGTCAGGGTGTAGGCGGCGCGCTCACCCGCTGGGGTCTCGGCGCGTGAGAAAGCCGCGCTGAGCGTGGCGACGAGGATCAGTGTGAGCGCCGACAAGAGTGGTGCCGGCCACTTCCGGGGTGAACTCACCGGCATCGCGGCGCCTCCCATCTGTTCCTGCGCCCTGGTGACGCGCTGTGCTAGAACGGAATACGTAGCTACGGCGTAGCTACGTAGGTAAGGCTAGCATGGAGGTGTGCGGTGAGTGGACGGCGAGAGCGTGTGAACAAGGACCTGATCGTCATCGGAGGACTTGTTGTCATGGCGGCTGCTCTGATCGCTTACCTGGTCTTACGTCCTGACAGTGATGCCGTCGCCGACGGATCCGCCGCCGGTCCGTCGGTGACATCGCTGGCGGCCGGTGCCGATTCCGCCGGCGGCAGCACCGAGGGCCGCCGCTCCCCGGTGGAGCGTCGCCAGGCGGGTGACCCACTCGCATTGGGTGCTCCCGACGCGCCCGCGGCCCTGGTGGTGTTCTCCGACTATCGATGCCCGTTCTGCGCCAAGTTCAGCCGCGACATCGAGCCCGAACTCGTCAGGCGCTACGTCGATTCGGGCCAACTCCGCATCGAGTGGCGCGACTTTCCGATCTTCGGCCCGCAGTCGATGTCAGCAGCACGCGCCGGACGTGCGGCGGCCGAGCAAGGCAAGTTCTGGGAGTTCAACAGGGCCGTCTATGCCGCCGCACCGGAGCGATCGAAGGCAGACCTGACTGACGAGGTCCTCATCGAGTTCGCCAGGCAGGCAGGAGTTCCCGATATCGGCCGATTCACCGCCGGGATGCGCGGAAATGCCTTCGACTCCGCTATCAACGCCGATCTGGCGCGGGGCACGGCGATCGGGGTACCCAGCACTCCGGCATTCCTGATCAACGATGTGCCGATGCTCGGGGCGCAGCCCACCGAAGACTTCGTGCGCGCCATCGACGGTGCGCTGGCCGCTCGATGAGTGGCATCGGTCTGCTCGGAGCCTTCCTCGGCGGCCTGGCCTCCCTGCTCAGCCCCTGCTCGGCCCTGCTCCTGCCGTCGTTTTTCGCCTACGCCTTCGATCGGGCGCAGCTGTTGATTCGACGCACTCTCACGTTCTGGGTGGGGCTCTGTGTGGTGCTGGTGCCCCTGGGCGCCGGGGTTGGGCTGTTGGGCAGCGCGGTCACACGGTATCGCAGTGAGATGACCGTCATCGGTGGGCTGGTGTTGATCGCGTTCGGGTTGATGACGTTGCTGGGCAAGGGGTTCGGTCTGTCATTCGTGCAACGGATGATGGGGCGGATCAACATTTCCGGCACTGTCTCGGTGTTCGTGCTGGGAGCTGTCTATGGGTTGGCCGGTTTCTGCGCGGGTCCACTGCTGGGGGCGGTCCTGACCATGTCGGCGATGGGGGCCGACCCGGCCTACGGGGCGCTGCTGATGGCCGTCTACGCACTGGGGATGGCGGCGCCGCTGTTCCTGCTCGCGTGGTTGTGGGACCGCTTCAACCTGTCGAAGCGGACCTGGCTGCGGGGGCGGCCGGTACGGATCGGCCCACTGCAGACGCACACCACTTCTCTGCTCACCGGGGCGGCATTCATCGTGCTCGGTGGGGTGTTCCTGTTCACAGACGGAACCGCGAACCTCGGCGGCGTGCTTTCCGTCGACGCGCAGTATGACCTGCAAGTATGGCTGGGTCGACTGTCGTCGAGCGTCAGCGATCCCTGGCTGATCCTGGGTGGGGTGGTCGCACTCATCCTGTGGCGGTCAATTCGGTTGTGGCGGCGGCGCGCCCGGTCGCGAACCCGCATCGCGGAATCTCCCGCCGTGGACGCGGATTCCCGTGCCGCCGGCATCGGAAGCACGGCGAAATGAGAAGAGCAGCTACTATCGCGCTACATAGGTTTGACGCGCGGGGCCGGGAAACGGTGACGGCGCACCTCAGTGGGCGGTAGTGGGTATGGGAATAAAGGGATTTGGCGATCTCGAAGCTGTGGTGATGGAAGTGCTCTGGTCGCGTGCGGAGCCCTCCACGGTGCGCAGCGTGCACGATGAGCTCGTCACCCAGCGCCAGATCGCCTACACCACGGTCATGTCGACGATGGACAACCTGTTTCGCAAGGGGTGGCTGCAGCGGGAGAAGGTAGGTCTGGCCTACAGCTATCGGCCGGTGATGAGCCGCGAGGAACACTCCGCGCAACTCATGCGCACGGTGTTCGAATCCGGCGGTGACAGCGAGCTGATCCTCAACTTCTTCCTCGAGCAGATCGTCGACGACGACTCGACAAAGCTGCGGCAGGCGCTCAAGCGATTCACCGAGGGGCAGTCGCGATGAACGCGGTCACGTTTCTGCTCGGCTACGCGATGGCTTTGAGCTGGCTGGCGCCGGTACTTTTCACCGGCCCGATCTCGGCCGGTATCCATCCCCGGCTCTCGGTAGCGGGCTGGCTGGTGGTCGTCGCCACCGCGTCCTTCGCGTGGGTGGCCGCGTTGGTGATCCTGATCGTGGGCGCCGCGCACAGCCTGATCACTCGCAGCGCACCGACGTTCTGCGTCGAAACACTGGGGATCGCCGGCGCGGTGACGTTGCCGCCCACCGTGGCGACCGTGTTGGTCGTCGCCCTGCTTGCGGTCACCGCGGCAGTGGCGACCAACACCACGCGCCGGGTGGTCGTCACGTTGTACCGAACGCGGCGCGCCAATCGCCGTCACGTGGACGCGGTCCGAATCATCGGCAGGCCTACCGACCACGTGGGCGTCGTCGCCATCACGGCCGACCAACCGACGGCCTACTGCGTATCCGGCGGCCGCCGGCGCGCCATTGTCGTCACGACCGCCGCCCTGGAGTTACTGGATCCGCCGGCGTTGGCCGCCGTCCTGGCCCACGAGCGGGCACATCTACGCGGCCGCCATCACCACATCATCGCGACACTCAGCACGCTTGCGGCTGCGCTGCCGCGACTGCCGTTGATGCGCGCTGCGGCGGAGGCGGTACCGGCATTATTGGAGATGTGCGCCGACGATGCGGCCACCCGCAGGCATGGCCGTGAGCCACTGCTGGCCGGTCTCGTCACGCTGAGCACCCGGCTGCGCCTCCCCGAAGGAGTGCTGGCCGCGACCGGTACCGCGGTGACCGACCGGGTTACCCGCCTCATGCAACCCCGGCGAGCGTTTTGGTGGCACGCGCGGTCGCTGACGACGGTGCTCATCGTCATGGTGACTGCGGCCGCACCTGCCCTCGCGCTCACCATGTGCACCCTCCAGTCCTGACGCGCAGGGGTCAGATGTCGCCGCTGCTGCTCGGGCCGGTGCGCGGTCCGTAGCGTTCGGCGTAGGCCTGGTGGATGTGCGCATTCTTCTTGCGCGACAGCTCGTCGATGAGGGCCGGGTTCAAACCGTGTTTGACGAGCATGTGACGCCGCCACACCTTGTTCAGTGCGTGGGAGAAATACACGAACGGGATGAAGATGGGCACCGTCATGCTGGCGTGCAGATAGAGCGACATCGGGATGAACCAGATCGGCGCCAGGACGAGGAGGGCCGGGATCGCGACGCGCACCATCATCCGAATGGTGGCTCCGGGGCCTGCCAGGTCGTTGGCCACCCAGTCGCGCATCGAGTCGGGCAGCCGCTTGCCGTAGCAATACCCGATGTACTGCAGCGGGCCCGGTTTCGTGCGTGGGGCTTGGCCGGTGGGCATTGCTGAAGGGTAGCGGCCGCAAGACATTCCTCGCCGACACCCTGCCGCCAACATGATCAGCGCGGCAGGCGATCGAGCCAATCGGAATTGCCGTCGACCGATTCGCCGTCGATGACCACCATCGGAACTCCGGAGTCGGGGATTGCCCGCAGCAGCGGCAGGTTGTTGGCGGCGATGAGATGTCCGTCGAAGGGGACGGGTAGTCCCAGCTTGATCATGTCCTGCGCTGACGGCGGTGCGCCGGCGCGATCGGCCAGCCCGGCGAGCTGATCGTTGCTCAGATCGGTCGGGCCTTCCTCCTTCGGCTGCTGATCGGCGGAGAAGATCTGCTCGATGAACTGCCAGGTGACGTCGCTCGACTTCGAGTGATCGGCGACGATGAAGGCTGCATAGATCGCGCGGCTGTCGTAAGTGCCACTGGCTGAGTACTTTTCCAGAAAATTGACGAGCCGAAGATTGATGTGGAGCTTGCCGGTCTCGATGCGGCGGCCGATCTCGGCGCCCTGCTCGCGGACCATCTTTCCGCTGTAGGGGCACAGCGGATCCAGGTAGAGGTCGATCTGGCCCGGCGCGGCGGGGTCGCCGATGGAGAGGGTGTCCCCGGCCGGCGACGCTTCCGCCGCGTACGCGCGTCCGGCGCCGGGCCCCCACAGCAGAACCGTTGCCAGCAGGCTCAGCGTCATCGCGATGGCAATCGAGATACCTCTCGACCGGTGTCCGGATCGGGTTCGCGTGTGGCTCATGGGCTCCATCATGTCTGAACCGATCAGCGTGACGGCGCGAGCCCGTGCTCGATGAGGTGCATGACCTCGCCGGCGACGTCGTCCTGTGTCTTCTCGGAATTGGTGACGTTGTGCAGCATCGCGGTCATCATGATGGCGCCGAAGACGCTGATCGCTGCGCTCTCCGGGTCGGCGAGGTTCCGCAGTGAGCCATCGGCGGCTCCGGCGTGCAGCACTCGGGCGATGGGTTCGTAGAAGGCCTCTTGAACAGCCGACGCGAGTTCGGGCAGTCGAATCGCCCGGCCCAGATCACCGACGAGCGCCTGGGCGGTGCCCGGACGGTTCATGGTGTGCGCAACCTGGACCTGGATCACGGCGGCCAATCGGTCTCTGCCCGGCCCGGGGGCGTCGGCAGCCGAGGCGACATCGCGGGCGAGTGCATCGAGAGAATCCCGGAAGAGGAAGGCCAGGATGTCGTCCTTGCCCTTGAAGTAGTAGTACAGCGTTGCCTTCGGGACGCCTGACGCCTTTGCGATGTCCTCGATCTTGGTTTTCTCCAGCCCGCGGGCGGCGATCAGGTCCGTCGCGGTGTACAGCTTCTCGGCCACCGCGGGGGGCACGGTCCGCCCGGTCTGTTCAGCCACGAGGGCAGTTTACGAGCGTCCTTGCGCATAGCTTGTACTTTGAGTACAAACTATGAGTTTAAGAGTGGCGGCCGATCACTTTCAGGGAGAGTCATGCCAGACGCGCGCACAGTCGATGTTCTCGTGGTCGGATACGGAGCCGCCGGGGTGTGTGCCGCCCTGGAAGCACGGTCGAGAGGTGCCGATGTGTTGGCGATCGACCGCTTCAACGGTGGCGGCGCGACTCAGGTGTCCGGCGGTATCATCTATGCCGGTGGCGGGACCTGGGTGCAGCGACAAGCCGGCGTCGAGGACGATGCCGATGCGATGTACGCCTACCTGCAGGCCGAGGTCGGCGATGCCGTGCGCCCCGAAACGCTTCGTCGTTTCGTCGACACCAGCCCGGCGATGATCGACTGGCTCACCGAACACGGCGTGCCGTTCGAAGCGTCGGTGTGCCCGTACAAGACGTCCTACCCGAACAACAAGTACTACCTCTACTACTCGGGCAGCGAGAATTCCGGCCGCTTCCGCGCCATCACGCCGCCTGCCCAACGTGGTCACCGAGCCAAGGGGCCGGGGGCCTCGGGCAAGAAGATCTATCAACCCCTGGCCGAGTCGGCGGCGACGCACGGCGTGCGCACGCAGTTCCACACTCGTGCGCTCGCACTGTTGACCAACCCGGAGGGCCGCGTGGTCGGCGTGCGGGCCAGCACGCTTGCCGATGCGCCGGCCTGGGTTCGGCACCGCTATCGCGCCTACGCCGAACTCGCGATCAAGCCGGGCATCTACTACCCGCCGCTGCGGGCCGCGATGGAGAAGCTCCTCAACCGTCTGGAGCGGAGGTATGCCCGCGCGGTCGACATCCATGTGCGCCAGGCGGTCATCCTCAGCGCGGGTGGCTACATCGCCAATCGTGAATGGATCGCCGAGCACGCACCGGAGTACCGCGACGGACTCCAGCTCGGCACCAGTGCCGACGACGGCAGCGGAATCACTCTCGCCGCCGATGTAGGCGCCGCAGTCGATCGCCTCGACAACGTATCAGCGTGGCGATTCATCACGCCGCCGAGCGCGTTCCTGGGCGCCCTCGTCGTCGACGAAGCTGGGCAACGATTCATCGACGAGACCCGCTACGGCGCGGCCGTGGGACACGCCATGATTCAGGAGCACGGCGGCCGCGGCTGGATTCTGGCCGATCAGCGGTTGCTCAACGAGGCGCGCGCCCAACTTCCCGAGCAGGCCATCTGGTTTCAGCGCCTGCAGATGGAAGCCATGCTGCGGACGGACCGGGTGTCCGGGGACACCTTGGACGAGGTGGCGGCCAAGGCCGGTATCGATCCGGCCGGCTTGCGTGCCACCGTCGAGGCGCACAACACCGCGGCCGAGGCGGGGTTGCCGGATCCGATGGGGAAGCCGGCTGAGTACGTGAAACCTGTTGAACAGGGACCATTCTCACTGATCGCGATATCGATCAAACGTAGCTTGATCAACCCCTGCCCGATGTTCACCCTCGGTGGCCTGGTCGTCGACGAACTCACTGGGGCGGTGACAACGCCTGAGGGGCAGGCGATTCCGGGACTCTACGCGGCGGGACGCACGGCGATCGGGATCTGCGCCAACTCTTACGTCAGTGGATTGTCGATCGCCGACTGCGTGTTCTCGGGGCGCCGCGCCGCCGAACATGCCGTCCAGTTGGAACCCGCTCCGGCTCCGTGAGCGTCTGAACTGCACGTTTCCGCGATTTCTCTAGCAAGTTAGAGGAAAAGTGGCACAGCAAGACACTTTCTTGTTACTGTCCGGTAATGCGCAACGCCGGGGGGATTGTCGTCGTCCTCATGCTGATGATCGGGTCGCTCGTCGCATCTACCACGACGGCGTTGGCCGACACCGGTGACGAGCCGCAGTACGCAGATTTCTATCTCCCGCCCGACCCGCTGCCGCCAGGTTCTCCCGGCGATGTGATCCGCACCGAGGAGAGTCGGCTCGTGCTCGAGCCGTCCGGTCAGCTGGGCGCGATCATGGCGACCGGGACGCGGATCATGTACCGCAGCACCGATTCTCGTGGTAAACCGAATGTCATCACGGGTACCTACTTCGAGCCGTACAACGACTGGCCCGGCAAGGGGCCCCGCCCGCTGATCGTCTACGCGCCGGGTACGCAGGGGCAGGGCAACCAGTGTGCGCCGTCGCGGCAGTTCAACCAGGGCATCCACTACTCGGGTGGCTGGGACATCATGGTCAACTACGAAGAGGCGTTCGTCGCCACGATGGTGGCCCGTGGTTTTGCCATCGTCATGACCGACTACGAGGGCCTGGGCACCTCCACGATGCACACCTACGTGAATCGTCTGGCCGAGGGCTACGCCGTTCTCGACGCGGCCCGCGCCGCCCAGAAGCTTCCCGACACGTCGCTGGATCCCCATGGGCCCGTGGCCTTCTGGGGATACTCTCAGGGCGGAGGGGCAACGGCCTCGGCGGCCGAGCTTGCCTCTGCCTACGCGCCCGATCTGAACATCGTCGGCACCTACGCCGGTGCGCCGCCGGCCAACCTCAAGGAACTGCTGCCCTACGCCGACGGCAGTGCGCTCGTCGGGGTCGTCGGGTATGCGCTCAACGGCGTCATGGCCGCTTATCCCGAAGCGGCCGATGCCATTCGTTCCAAGCTCACTCAGCGCGGGAAGGACATGCTCGAATCGGTGTCGCGCCAATGCGTGGGTCAGACCATCGTCGATTTCGCTTTCCGTCATCTGCAGCCCTATTTCAACGAGGACATCGGGAAACTCGTCAACGAGGAACCGTTCAGCAGCCTGTTCGACCTACAGAAGCTCGGCCGGTACAAGCCGAACGCGCCGGTGCTGATCAACAGCAACCGTTACGATCCGCTGGTGCCGTGGACCGCCGCGAACCAGCTGGGCAGGGACTGGTGTGCGCAGGGTGCCGACGTCGAGTTCCGCACCAACGAAGAGCCGCCCTTCCTGAACAAACTGGTGATCAACCACGCGCTGCCGATGTTCGTCGATGGCGAGCCGGCCATGCAGTGGATCGCCGCTCGCTTCAACGGGGAGCCGACCACACCCAACTGCGGGCAGTTCTGAGGGCCGCGGCGTATCCGGAGCCGCGGGTGACCGGTCGATACACTGCGGTACATCGCTGAACGCAGGAAGTACAACGCAGCCCAGCGTCGCCGCGAACTGGCCGACGCTGCCATTGAACTGCTCGGGGCACATGGTGCGCGCGGTGTCAGCCACCCAAAGGTCGACAAGAAGGCCGGGGTGCCTGCGGGTAGCACGTCCTTCTACTTCCGGACCCGACAGGCGCTGATGCATGCGATCGCCGCGCGACTCAACGAACTCGACCTCGCCGATCTGTCCCTGCTCACCGAGGCAACTGACGCGGATCCGACGGAGTTCGCGGGCACGCGCGGATTCGCCACCCTCATCATGTATTCGGCGACCGAGCCCTGGCTCACCCGGACCAAAGCCCGCTACGAGTTGGCCCTGCACGCCGGTCGCGACGATGATCTCGCCGCGACGTTGAGCGATTCCGTGGAAGGGTTCTACGGACTCGCTCGCGCCGTCGTCACCGAATGGCATGCCGCCGACGAGAATCCGATGGCCCCGGAAGTCATCGATGACCAGGCCAAGACCCTGTTCTCATTCGTGAACGGGGTGATGATGACCTTCGTCATCGGGCAACCTCTTGTGGACGACGCTGATCAGCTCGATCGGTTGATCCGGGGAGTCCTGGCAGGATGGCCGGTTGGGCCTATCTGACTGCGTCGCTGAACAAGGGCGACGACAGCAGCATGGTCGTCACGTGCTCGACGAACATCTCCCGGTCGGAACCCAGGTTGCCCTCGGTCCATTCGATGAACAGCGAGATGATGGCGCCGAATACGGTGGCGTACTGCATCTTCGCCCGCTCCGGTGTAGCGGCGGCCCCCTCGATCGGAGCAGTGAGCCCGCCCAGCGTCATGGTGCCGATCGTGTCGCGCACAAATTGTCGCAGACCGAGGTCGGCTATGGGCTCTACCAACAGGATTCGGCAGATACGGGGATCGTCCCTGACCAGTTGCGCTGCTGCGCGGACTCCCGCGCGGATGCGTGAGGCCAGATCGGCCGCCGGATCTCCGGCGTCGTTGATGACACGACGCGCATGCTCGAACGTGCTGCGGTACACCTCGCGGAGCAAGTCGTCGGTGTCGGAGAAGCTTTCGTAGAAGAACTTTTGGCTGAGCTCGGCCTCACGACACACGGCGCGCATGGTCATGGCGGACACCCCTTGGGTGCCGACCAGATCCACGCCTGCCCGCAGCAGCCGGGCGCGGCGATCCGCCGACCGCGCATCGGCGGCCTGGCCGCGATAGGGCCTTGACATGTCGCGAGCATAGCGGGCACCATCCAATTTCGGAAGCACCTGCTTCCGGATAGGGGAGGGATGCCCGTGGCCGCGCCCAGTGCAGGTGAACCTCGCGCCGAAGTCACGTCCTGGAACGCATTCGTCGATGGATTACGCACGGCCGGTGAGCAACTCGCGGTCGACACCGCGGACCTGTCGGAGAACGAGCGCGCCGACGGCTTTCGTGCGTTGCTGCGTGCCGTGTCAAATCAACTGGGACGCTTGGAAGTTGATCGGGACAAGCCCGAGTTCGTCGCGTTCAACGGTTGGCGTCAGAAATTCCTGATGGACAACCCCGACTTCCAGTACTGGGTGGCCGATATCAGCGCGGACGGCCGATACCGGATCCGGGGAAACCGGGGCGACGCGTCGTACGTGTCGATCACCGTATACGCCGGTGCCGGCGGTGCCGAGGCGCAGGCCAACGCCCGGATCGACAGTGATGCCATCACTTTCGACGAGGACGGCGGCTACGAAGTGACGGTCGGCGGTGATCGCTCGCCGGCCGGGGATGGGTTGGACCTGCCCAATCGCGCAACCGTGATCTGGGTGCGCCACTTCCACGATGACGCGCAGACCGATCGGATCGGGTGGTGCGTCATCGAGGCGGCCGAGCCGTCGCCGGTCCCGGCGCCGATCGATCCTGCGCGGTTCGGCAAGCAGCTGGCCAAGGCCTCTGTCGCGGTAACGCACCTGCCTCGGATCTGGAGCGCTGCGGCGGCGGCTGATCGCGCCGAACCGAACCAGCTTCGGCATTGGACCGAGATGGCCGGTGGTGCGGTGTACACCGAACCGGCCATCCATTATGTGCGTGGCGGCTGGCAGTTGGGCCCTGACGAAGCGCTGCTGATCGAAGGCGATCTGGTTCCGTGCCGGTACTGGAACATCTTGGCGTACAGCAGATTTCTCAACTCACTCGACTACCGCCACCGGCGGGTCTCCTACACCGGCGCGACGGCGAACCTCGACCGCGGGCGCTACCGATTCGTGGTCTCGGCCACCGATCCCGGCCCGGCCGCCGGCGACTGGATCGACAGCGAGGGCCGCGCGTTCGGAATCATCGTCATGAGGTTCCTGCAGCCCGAACGACAACCCGTGGTGCCCTCGACGCGCGTTGTCCGGCTGGCTGATCTGGCAGGGCACTCATGACCGGATGGGCCGCGCCCACCCGCACACCGGAGGCGCGCAAGGCGTATGCGGCTGCGGAAGAGGATCGGACGGTCCGCCCTGACCGGTACCGGCTTGGCGCCGACGCCGTCGACACCGCGATCGACCGCGGCACCCGCGGTGCAGGCGCCGGGATACTTGGCGAGCCCGACCAGTGGCGTCCGGGCCTGCACCAGTACCTCGCGTCGGCCGAGGAGGACGGACGGCTCAATGCGCTCGGAGCGTTGACCGCGAATCGAACGGCGGCCGGCCGACTGGCGGCCCGCATCGCGATCACCCGGTATCTGCAGGAGAATCCCGCGGCCGATACCCGGCCGCTGCGTCCGCCGATCATCATCACCGGAGGATGGCGCACCGGCACGACCTTCCTGTTCCGGCTGCTCGACCGTGATCCCCGGTTGCGGGCACCGTTGCCTGCCGAGCTGGGCACGCCGTGGCGGTTTCCCGGTGACCTCGACCCCGACGAGCGCGCTCGGCGCCTCGAAGCAGCTGCCGCCGGCCAGTACATGCTGCATGTCCTCAACCCGGCGATGGCGGCGGTGCACGACTCCGGCCCCGGCCTGCCCGAGGAGTGTGTGCTCGGGATGGGCACCACCCTGCGCAACTGGGGATTCGCGGCCACCACTCGGCTGGACAGCTATGCGTCCTGGCTTGCGGGCCAGGACTTCGCGTCCGAATACGCGCAACACCGGCGAATGCTCCAGATCCTCGATGCGGGTGACGGGCGCCGCTGGGTCCTCAAGGCACCGGCGCACACCGCAGAACTCAGCCACGTGATCGCGACGTACCCGGGGGCCTGCATCGTGCAGCTGCACCGCGACATCGTCGAGACCGTCGCCTCTGGCGCGAGCCTGTTCGCGACCTACCGGACCACCTACAGCGACCATGTCGACGGGGCAGACGTGGGCCGGTTTCAAACCGAGCAGACCGAGCTGTGGCTGCGCCGAGCCTTGGCCGCCCGAGCCGCGGCGACAGGCGTGACCTGGCTCGACATCCGGTACACCGACCTGATCGCCGATCCCGAGGCAACGGTGCGCCGCATCTATGCCGGGGCACAGGTGGAGCCGCCGGACATCGCCGGGATGCTCTCCGAGCATCACCGCGCTCAGCCGCGCGACGGCAAGGGCAGGCACCGCTATCGGCCCGAGGAGTTCGGCATCAACCCCGACGAGTTGCGCGAGCGTATGAGCTTCTACACGCAGGCGCTCGACACGTCCGACGGTGGCTGCGCGCGGTCGTGACGCGCCGTCCCGGTGGGCAGCGACTGGCGCTTATCGCGTCGCGCCATTACTTTCCCTGAGGTGATGTCCTCAGCTGCTGGCGCAGTCGCGCGGTTGATCGTCCCTTTTCTGACAGTTGCCTCCGTGGTCGGCGCGGGTCTTGCCGCCGAGCCGGCGCCGACGGTGCGCCTGGCCAGTGATGGCAACCCGCTCGAGGGGCACTCGTTCTACGTCAACCCCCAGTCGAAGGCCGCGCGCGCCGCGCAGGGTGACCCGAGCCCCGAGCTGCAGGCGATTGCCAACACGCCCACGGCGTACTGGATGGACAACGTCTCCAGCCCCGCGGTGGACGCCAAGTACATCGCCGCGGCGCAGGCCGCCGGCACCATGCCGATCCTCGCGTTGTATGGCATTCCTCATCGCGACTGCGGGAGCTACGCCGCAGGTGGCTTCGGATCGGCTGCCGCCTACAAGGGCTGGATCGACGGCGTCGCCGCCGCGATCGGTGGCGGGCCGGCTGCGGTCATCCTCGAGCCCGATGCACTGGCCATGGCCGACTGCCTGTCGGGCGATCAGCGCGAGGAGCGCTACAACCTGATGAGCTACGCCGTCGACACGCTGACCCGCAATCCGGGCACCGCGGTGTACGTCGACGCGGGCCACTCCCGGTGGACGGCGGCCGGCGAGATGGCCAACCGGCTCAACCGGGTCGGTGTGGCCAAGGCACGCGGCTTCAGCCTCAACACCGCGAACTTCTTCACCACCGAAGAGGAAATCGGTTACGGCGACGCGATTTCGGGTCAGACGGGTGGCAAGCCCTACGTCATCGACACGTCGCGCAACGGTGCCGGACCGGCCGAAGGCGAGATGTACTGGTGCAACCCGAGCGGCCGGGCCCTCGGCGCTGCGCCGACCACCGCGACCGGAAACGGGAATGTCGACGCGTTCCTCTGGGTCAAGCGTCCCGGTGAGTCCGACGGCGCGTGTGGCACCGGCGAGGCCTCCGCGGGGACCTTCGTCAACCAGTACGCCATCGACCTGGTCCGCAAGGCGCACGGGTAGCCGATCACGGCAGGTGGCCTACTGGGGTGGGGGAGCCACCTCGCACTCGGCGAGCATCGGTGTCGAGAAGTTGACCGACCCGACACCGCCCAGGGTCATCCCGTTGTCGGCGAGCGTCATCGTCGTCGTGTAGCGGCAGGTCTGATTGACCGTCAGCCCGGTGAGGAACTCGACGTCGTAGGTGTAGAGGAACGAACGCACCAACTGGTTCGCGTCCCACGACACGTCGAGGGCGAAACCCAACGATGACCCGGACCGGGCGTTGAGCAGTCGCGGGCCGACCTCACCGATCCCCGGCGTCAGATAGAACGGGGCACCGTCGAGCTTGGTGCCGGACACGCTGACACTTCTGATGCGATAGCCGGTGGTGCCGGACGGGATGAGTGGGCCGCGCCTGATGTTCGTGCTGAACAGGATCGAGTAGTTCGTGGCGCCGACGATCGCTGTCGTGCTGAAACTGGTCGAGGTGAACTCCTGCGGCAGTTGTGCCGCGCAATTGCCGACCTTGCCGGATGGATCACCGCATTCCTGGGGTGCCGCAAGGGCATCTGGCGCAGCGACCGCGGCTCCGATGATGGGCACCGTGAGCGCGGCGCCGCGGATGAACGTGCGTCGGGAGAACGCACTTCCTGAACGATTCGTCATTGGTCTTCCTCCTTGTTCGCTCGTGCTTACCTGTCTCCAATTCCGAAGCTACAAGGGTGACCAGCGGTTTGGCGGGGATTGCCGCTACCGGAACGAGCCGGCCCCGCCGTCGACGAGCAGCGTCTGGCCGGTGAGGTAGGTGGAGTCGTCGCCGAGCAGGAAGGCCACGACGGCGCCGATGTCGTCGGTGGGATCACCGATTCGCTTGAGTGAGGTGCTCCTGACGACCGCCTCGTACTGCTTGGGCGCCATGTCGCGCAACACTTTCAGGCCGTCGGTTTCGGCGAGCGGGCAGACCACGTTGACGCGGATGCCTTCGACGCCCCATTCCAGTGCGGCGACCTTGGACATACCGCGAATCGCTTCCTTGGCGCCCGCGTAGGCGCCGAAAGAGTGAGTGCCGACCGTGCCCGCGGCCGAACCGAGGTTGACGATGGACCCGCCGCCACCTTTGACCATCACGGGATGAATCGCCTGCATGAGCCGGAAGGTTGCCCGCGGCCCGGTGTCGTTGACCCGCTCGTACTCGTCGGCGGGGATGTCGACGAAGGGGATGGGACCGGCGCTGGCGACGGCGTTGTTGACCAGTCCGTCCACCGTTCCGAATGCGTCGAGCGCGGCGTCGACGATGCGCTGGGCGCTGTCGGCGTCACGTAGGTCGGCCACCACCGACGCCGCGTCGAATCCGGCTTCGGCGAATTCTGCTGTGGTGTTTGCCAGTACGTCATCGAGGATGTCGGTCACGAGCACGCGGGCCCCGCGGGACAGCAGAGCCGTGGCGATGCCTTTGCCGACACCGCGGGCTGCCCCGGTCACGATCGCGACGTGGCCGTCCAGTGAATGCGGATGGCTGTAGGAGGACATTGGGGTTGCCTTTCTGGAGTCGGCCAGATTTGGCACGCTAGCCGATACGCTCAAGCGCTGACGAGG
Organism: Mycobacterium sp. 48b; assembly: GCF_048282725.1. Taxonomy (NCBI): domain Bacteria; kingdom Bacillati; phylum Actinomycetota; class Actinomycetes; order Mycobacteriales; family Mycobacteriaceae; genus Mycobacterium; species Mycobacterium sp. 48b. The sequence goes on along the minus strand of NZ_JBLVUL010000001.1, from coordinate 7,040,548 downwards.
AAGTCGAGGAACGCCATGCTGTCTGATCTACGTTTCTGCCACCTGGTCGTCGGCGTGACCGACATGGATCGGGCGCTGGATTTCTACCGCGGCCTGTTGGGCATGGATGTGGTGTTCGATCAGTTGATTTCCGGCGAGCCGTTCGATGCCGTCCTCCACTCGTCCCGCAAGCAGGAAGGCCGTGTCGTCGGGGGAAGGGTGGGCGGCGTCATGCTCGAACTGGTCAGCCTCGGTTCGACGACCCCGCCTGGACCGGGGAAACGGGGCATCATCGGCAACCAGAACATCGCGTTGTCGGTCACCGATCTCGACGCCACCTACCGCGCCGTGATCGATGCGGGCTTCCAGCCCGTTCAGGAGCCCTTCCCGATCGACCGGGTCCGGATGTTCTTCGTCAACGATCCTGACGGCACCGCAGTCGAGTTCGTCGAGTTTCCCGGTGGCGCCCGCAGCAGCTATGAACTGCACCGGGGCGCAGAGTTCACCGCGGAACCGTAACCGTCATGGCCATCGACCTCGTGCGGGGTTCCCGGCTATTTGATGGCGTG